>NZ_JASISZ010000009.1:115215-150215 GCF_030063355.1 Streptomyces sp. PH10-H1 | reverse complement strand
TTGAGGGGTTAAGGCTCCCAGTAGACGACTGGGTTGATAGGCCAGATGTGGAAGCCCGGTAACGGGTGGAGCTGACTGGTACTAATAGGCCGAGGGCTTGTCTAACTTTTTTGCTCGCGTCCACTGTGTAGTTCTGAGGTAACGAACCGTGTCATCATCCGGTTGGTTAACTTCATAGTGTTTCGGTGGTCATAGCGTTAGGGAAACGCCCGGTTACATTCCGAACCCGGAAGCTAAGCCTTTCAGCGCCGATGGTACTGCAGGGGGGACCCTGTGGGAGAGTAGGACACCGCCGAACAATCATTCAGCCCCAACCCCCGAGCTTCGGCTCAGGGGTTGGGGCTTTTTTGCTGTCTGTCACCTCATGTTCATGTGTCGGCGGGAACCTTGGCCCCTCGACATGTGGAGGTAGGGACGTGCGTCAGTTGATGATGGACAGGCAGCCCCTGCAGGGTCTGGGTATCGGTGCGGGCGACGAGGTGATCGTGCCGTCCTTCGCTCCGGAGTCCGCCGCCGCAGCGGTGGTGATGGTGGGTGCGAGGCCGGTATTCGCCGATATCGACCCCCGGACGTACTGCCTCGACCCGGCCTTCGTGGAGGCGGCTCTCACGCCCCGGACGTCGGCCGTCATAGCCGTCCACCTCTTCGGTCATCCCGCCCCGATGCGGGAGCTCGGCACGGTGGCCGCGCGGCAGGGAATCGCGCTGGTCGAGGAGCTGGTCGAGGAGGAAGAACCGGCGGGCGGCATGGGGGAGATCGCCCGGCGGCGGGCCAACGCCTGGTTCCTGGACTCGGTGTTGACGGGGGTCATAGTGCCGTACGTCGAGCCGGGGGCGCACCACGTCTACCACCACTACACGGTGCGGATCCCGGGCAACGGCCGGCCCGACCGTGACGCCTTCGCCAGGGCGCTGGCGGCGCGCGGGGTACGGGCGACCGTGAGCGTCCCCACGCCGGTGCACCGGCTGGCGGCGCACCGGTCCCGTGCGCAGCTGCCGGAGACGGAACTGGCCGCGGCGCAGGCGCTCTCGCTGCCGGTGCATTCAGGGCTCACCCAGCGGGAGTTGACGCATATCGCGGACGCCTGCAACGCGCTCGGCGGCCTGCTCTGAACCGAGCGGGCGGCGGCAGGGGGCGGATTACCGGGCATGGTCATTCATGGGTTAAGATTTTCCATGTCGACGAGCCCCTATAGCTCAGTCGGTAGAGCGTCTCCATGGTAAGGAGAAGGTCTGCGGTTCGATTCCGCATGGGGGCCCCAGAAGAGAAAGGCCCCCCGCCTGTTGGCGGGGGGCCTTTTGTCTGTGCGGGCCCGCTCTATGTTCTACGGGCCCGCTGTAGGTCTCTGCCGGCCCGCTGCACCTTCTACGGGCTCGCAGTACGTTCTGCCGGTCCGTCAGTTTCCGGGCAGGGCCGGGACGCGCATCGCGAGAATGGCCATGTCGTCGGAGGGCGCGTCGGAGGCGAAGCGTTCCACGGCGCGCAGGATCCGGGCGGCGACCGCGCCCGCGGTGAGGCCGGTGCAGGTGGCCAGGACATCGGCGAGGCCGTCGTCGCCCAGCATGCGGGTGCCCTCGCGGCGTTCGGTGACACCGTCGGTGACGCAGAGCATGACGTCACCCGGGTCGAGGGTGATGGTCTGCTCGACCAGCTCCAGGTCCTCCAGGACGCCGAGCAGGGGCTGCGGGTCGGCGGCCGGCTCGACGGTGCCGTCCGGGCGCAGTCGCAGGGGCAGCGGGTGTCCCGCGCAGACGACCTTGAGGACGGCGCTGCCGTCGGGCTGCGGCCACAACTCGCCATAGAGCAGCGTCAGGAAGCGGCTGCGGGCGCCCTCGTCGAGGATGGCGGCGTTCAGCCGCTCCAGGACGGCCGGTCCGCCGAAGCCCTCGCGGGCGAGGAGCCGGATCGCGTGCCGGGCCAGGCCGGTGACGGCCGCGGCTTCCGGGCCGGTGCCGCAGACGTCCCCGATGGCGAAGCCCCAGCAGCCGTCGCGGATCGGGAACAGGTCGTAGAAGTCGCCGCCGACCTCGTTGCCCTCGCCCGCGGCCCGGTAGATGACCTCGACCTCGACCCCGGGGACGGGGGGCAGGCCCGGGGGCAGCAGGCTGCGCTGGAGGGCTTGGCTGATGGCGGTGCGCTCGCTGTAGAGGCGGGCGTTGTCGAGGGCGAGCGCGGCGCGGCGGGAGAGGTCCTCGGCGAGTTCGAGGATCTCCTGGCGGAAGCGTTCGTCCGCGGGCTTGCCGAGGGTGAGCATGCCGATCACGCGGTTGCGGGCGACGAGCGGGAGGACGACGGTCTCGCCGCCGACCGCGGCGGCGGTCGCGAGCGCGGTGCCGGGTCCGGTCGCCGGGCGGCCCGCCTCACCGAGACCGAGGCTGCGCAGGGAGGCCCGCAGGGCGGTGGAGTGGGCGGCGTCGGAGGGCGCGGTCCAGATGCGGGCGCCGGGCGTCGGCTCGGGGGCGGGTGGGTTCAACTTCGCCAGCAGGGCTTTGATGCCGTCGATCCGGTCCTCGTCCTCGTGGAGCACGAAGGCGAGTTCGGGTTCCGACTGTTCCGCGATGGTGTAGACGGCGCACCAGCTGGCCAGGGTGGGCACGGTCATCTGCGCCATGAGGGCGAGAGTCTGGTCACGTTCCAGGGTGCCGGCGAGCAGGTCGGAGGCTTCGACGAGGAAGGACAGCGAGCCGCGGCGCAGCCGTTCCAGCTCGGTGAGGCGGGCGCTCTCGACGGCCAGCGCGATGCGGTCGGCGGCGAACTGCAGCCGGAGCGCTTCCTCGTTGGAGTAGCGGCCGGGGGCCTCGGCGGCGACACCGAGGGAGCCCGTGAGGCGCCCCTCGACCTTCAGCGGCACGGTGACGATGGAGCGCATGCCGGTTCCCGCGAGCAGCGGGACGGCTCCGGGGACGGCGTTGAGGTCCTCGTGGACGGCGGGCATCCTGGCGCTGCCGTAGCGGCCGGTGCCGGCCTCGACGGGGACGCGGGCGAAGCGCTGGCGGGCGGACGGCAGTCCGGTGGAGGCGCGTACCTCCAGCTCCGTCTCGTCGTCGGTGGCGAGCAGCAGGTACGCGGCGTCGCCGTCGAGCATGTCGCGGGCGCGTTCCACGGTGCGCTGCAGGAGCCCGTCGAGGTCGTCGGGCGCGGGGGAGCCGATGAAGACCTCGAAGGCGTCAGCGGCTTTGCCGCGGTCGCCGGCGGAGGCGTTGGAGGGGACGGGGCCGCGCGAGGGGCTCTGCAGGACCGCCCGCTCGTCGGCGCGGACCAGCAGACAGACGGTGGAGGGCTCGCCGGAGGTGTCGCGGACCCGCAGGTGGGAGCCGTAGACGGGCTGTACGCGGCCGTCGGCGCCACGGAGTCCATAGGTGCCCTCCCAGCGGGAGAGCAGCAGCGCCTCGGCGAGGCCGATGCCGGTGCCGGGGGTCTGCGGCCAGGCGGTGAGCTCGGTCAGCGGCTTTCCGACGGCCTGGTCGGAGGTGTGGCCGAAGAGGTCGGTGGCGTCGTCGTTCCAGCGGGTGACGGTGGCCCGGCGGTCGACCTGGATGACGGCCACGCGAACCCGCTCGTCGGTGAGCGGGAGGGCCGCGGTGGGCAGTGCGGGACTGGCGGAGCGGGTGCCCGCCGAGCGTTCCGGGAGGTCGAGCTGGAACCAGACGTGCTTGGCGGCGGGGGTGTACTCGACGCCCCAGCGGCTGGCGAGCGCGGAGCACAGCACGAGGCCGCGGCCGCCTTCGCTGTCCGGGTTGCGGAGCTGCAGTCCGGCGTTCTGGAGGGGGACCTCACGCTCGGGGTACCGGTCGGCGACCTCGACTCGTACTGCTGTGTCGTAGCGCAGGCACTGTACGTCAGCGGCGGTTCCGGCGTGGACCACGGCGTTGGTGACGAGTTCGCTGGTGAGGACGACGGCGTCGTCGACGATGTCGGAGAACCCCCAGCCCTGCAGAGTGTCGCGGACGAAGGCGCGGGCGAGGGCGACCGATCGCCCGACCGGCTGGAAGGTGGCCGCTGCCCGCGCCGTGATCACAGAACTCCTTGTGCGCCCCTGGACGCTGTCGTCGGTCTCGCTTTCGATTCCCTGCGCCGTCACCGGCGGCCCCCGTGAGGTGTAGGCCCGGTCTATGGCGGGCAACCGGATGCCAGGTTACTTACCTCCGCTGATGGCGCGTGCGCCGGTTCCGGGTGTTTCTGCCCCGATCGTGCGACCGGTCCTGTGCGAAGCTGCCGAACCGTTACGGCCTGGTGCGGGCATAGTGAAACACTGGGCATGGCGAAGAGGCAGATCACAAGCATTTCGGTCGACCCCCCGGGAGGGACACGGTGGAGTCCAGCGCATCGGTGCGAGGCGCAGTTTCGCGTGCCAAGAACGCGCGTTCCCGCGCCAACGGGACCATCGAGGTGGATTCGGCTGCCTTGTACAGACTTCTGGCGGCACTGGCTTCCATGCGGGATGGCAACTTCCGCAAGCGGTTGACGGTGTCGGGCGACGGGCTGATGGCGGAGGTCTCCGCCGTCTTCAACGAGGTCGCGGACCGCAATCAGCACCTGACGGGAGAGCTGGCGCGGGTGCGCAGGGTGGTCGGCCGTGAGGGAAAACTCACGGAGCGCCTGGAGACCGGCGCTTGTGAGGGTTCCTGGGCGGCGGCGATCGACGCGTCCAACGCTCTGGTGGACGACCTCGTACGGCCGGTCTCCGAGGTCGGCCGGGTGCTGTCGGCGGTCGCGGAGGGCGATCTGGAACAGCGGATGGATCTGCGGTCCCAGGGCGCGGACGGTTCCGCGCATCCGCTGCGTGGTGAGTTCCTCAAGGTCGGCCGGACGGTCAACGGGCTGGTGGACCAGCTGTCGGCGTTCACCGACGAGGTGACCCGGGTGGCCAGCGAGGTCGGTACCGAGGGCAAGCTCGGCGGCCAGGCCAAGGTGCGCGGTATGTCGGGTTCGTGGAAGGACCTGACGGATTCCGTCAACACGATGGCGTCCCGGCTCACCGCCCAGGTACGTGACATCGCTCTCGTGACGACGGCGGTCGCCAAGGGCGATCTGTCCCGGAAGGTCACGGTTCATGTGGCCGGCGAGATGCTCGAACTCAAGAACACCGTCAACACGATGGTGGACCAGCTGTCATCCTTCGCCTCCGAGGTGACGCGTGTCGCCCGCGAGGTCGGTACGGAGGGTGAGCTGGGCGGCCAGGCGCAGGTGCCGGACGTCGCCGGGGTGTGGAAGGACCTGACGGACTCCGTCAACCTCATGGCCGGGAATCTGACGGCCCAGGTGCGCGATATCGCGCAGGTGACGGCGGCGGTCGCGAACGGCGATCTGTCACAGAAGATCACCATCGGGGCGCGTGGCGAGGTCGCGCAGCTCGCCGAGACGATCAACGCGATGACCGAGACGCTGCGGACGTTCGCCGACGAGGTGACCCGGGTGGCGGGCGAGGTCGGCGCAGAGGGCCTGCTGGGCGGGCAGGCGCAGGTGCCGGGCGCGGCGGGGACGTGGAAGGACCTCACCGACTCGGTGAACACCGCGTTCCGCAACCTCACCGCACAGGTGCGCGACATCGCGCAGGTGACGACGGCGGTCGCGAACGGCGATCTCTCGCAGAAGGTCACCGTCGATGTCTCCGGCGAGATGCTGGAACTGAAGAACACCGTGAACACGATGGTCGACCAGTTGTCGTCCTTCGGCGCGGAAGTGACGCGGGTGGCGCGCGAGGTCGGCGTCGAGGGCGAGCTCGGCGGGCAGGCGCAGGTGCCGGGCGCGGCGGGGACGTGGAAGGACCTCACCGACTCGGTGAACACCGCCTTCCGCAACCTCACCGGTCAGGTGCGCAACATCGCGCAGGTGACGACGGCGGTCGCGAACGGCGATCTCTCGCAGAAGGTCACCGTCGATGTCTCCGGCGAGATGCTGGAACTGAAGAACACCGTGAACCGGATGGTCGACCAGCTGTCGTCCTTCGCGGCCCAGGTGACCCGGATGGCACGGGACGTGGGTACGGAGGGCCGGCTCGGCGGGCAGGCGCGGGTGGACGGCGTCGCGGGCACCTGGAAGGACCTGACGGACTCCGTCAACTTCATGGCCGGCAACCTGACGTCCCAGGTCCGGCAGATCGCCCAGGTGACCACGGCGGTGGCGCGCGGTGACCTGTCGCAGAAGATCGATGTGGACGCCCGGGGCGAGATCCTGGAGCTGAAGAACACCATCAACACGATGGTCGACCAGCTGTCCTCGTTCGCCGACCAGGTGACCCGGGTGGCGCGGGACGTGGGTACCGAGGGCCGCCTCGGCGGTCAGGCGCAGGTGCCCGGAGTGGCCGGCGTGTGGCGCGATCTGACCGATTCGGTCAACGGCATGGCGGGGAACCTCACCGCGCAGGTCCGCAACATCGCGCAGGTCGCCACGGCGGTGGCGCGCGGTGACCT
Organism: Streptomyces sp. PH10-H1; assembly: GCF_030063355.1. GTDB lineage: Bacteria > Actinomycetota > Actinomycetes > Streptomycetales > Streptomycetaceae > Actinacidiphila. Next base: position 143,802 of record NZ_JASISZ010000009.1, on the reverse strand, counting down.
GTCGCAGAAGATCGATGTGGACGCCCGGGGCGAGATCCTCGAGCTCAAGAACACCCTGAACACGATGGTCGACCAGCTGTCGTCCTTCGCCGAGCAGGTGACCCGGGTGGCCCGCGAGGTGGGCACCGAGGGCATCCTGGGCGGCCAGGCCGAGGTCAAGGGCGTGAGCGGCACCTGGAAGGACCTCACGCAGTCCGTCAACTTCATGGCGAACAACCTGACGAGCCAGGTCCGTAACATCGCCGAGGTCACGACCGCGGTGGCCAGCGGCGATCTGTCGAAGAAGATCACCGTCGACGCCAAGGGCGAGATCCTCGCGCTGGTCACCACCGTCAACACGATGGTGGACACGCTGTCGGCGTTCGGTGACGAGGTCACCCGGGTGGCCCGCGAGGTGGGTACCGAGGGCCAGTTGGGCGGGCAGGCCCGGGTGCGGGACGTATCGGGCATCTGGAAGGACCTGACCGACAACGTCAACCTGATGGCCAACAACCTGACCAACCAGGTGCGTTCGATCGCGGCGGTGGCAACGGCGGTCGCCAACGGCGACCTCACCAAGAAGATCACCGTCGAGGCGCGCGGCGAGGTCGCGCAGCTCGCAGAAACGATCAACACGATGGTGGACACGCTGTCGGCGTTCGGTGACGAGGTCACCCGCGTGGCCCGCGAGGTGGGCACCGAGGGCATCCTCGGCGGCCAGGCCCGCGTGCCCGGCGTCGCCGGCACATGGAAGGACCTCACCGAGTCGGTGAACGGCATGGCCTCCAACCTGACCGGCCAGGTCCGCAACATCGCGATGGTGACGACCGCGGTCGCCCGGGGCGATCTCTCCAAGAAGATCGACGTGGACGCGCGCGGTGAGATCCTGGAGCTGAAGACGACCATCAACACGATGGTCGGCCAGCTGTCCGCCTTCGGTGACGAGGTCACCAGGGTGGCGCGCGAAGTGGGCACCGAGGGGCGCCTCGGCGGCCAGGCGCGGGTGCCGGACGTCTCCGGCATCTGGAAGGACCTCACCGAATCGGTGAACCTGATGGCCAACAACCTGACCAGCCAGGTCCGCAACATCGCGCAGGTGGCCACCGCGGTGACCCGCGGCGACCTCAACCTGCGGATCGACGTGGACGCGGCCGGCGAGATCCTGGAACTCCAGGACTACATCAACACGATGATCGTCCGCCTGCGGGAGACCACGCTCGCCAACAAGGAGCAGGACTGGCTCAAGGGCAACCTGGCCCGTATCTCCGGCCTGATGCAGGGCCGCCGGGACCTGGGCGACGTCGCCGCGCTCATCATGAGCGAACTGACCCCGGTGGTCTCCGCGCAGCACGGCGCGTTCTTCCTCGCCGAGGAGATCGGGGACGGCTCCGAACTCGGGGCGGGGGAGGACGACGAGGCCGCGTACGAGCTGCGGCTCGTCGGGTCGTACGCCTTCTCCAAGCGCTCCATGCCCACCACGTTCCTGCCCGGTGAGGCACTGATCGGGCAGGCCGCGATGGAGAAGCGCTCGATCCTGGTCGAGAACGTGCCGCCCGGCTACCTCAAGATCGTCTCTGGGCTCGGTGAGGCGCCTCCGGCTCATGTCATCGTCCTGCCGGTGCTGTTCGAGGACCGGATCCTGGGGGTGATCGAACTGGCCGCCTTCCAGCCGTTCACCCAGATCCAGAAGGACTTCCTCAGCCAGATCACCGACATCATCGCGATCAGCGTCAACACGATCAGCGTCAACACCAAGACCGAGGGACTGCTGGAGCAGTCCCAGAAACTGACCGAGCAGCTCAAGGAGCGGTCGGGCGAGCTGGAGAACCGGCAGAAGGCGCTGCAGCTGTCCAACGCCGAGCTGGAGGAGAAGGCGGAGCTGCTGGCCCGGCAGAATCGTGACATCGAGGTGAAGAACACCGAGATCGAGGAGGCCCGGCAGGTCCTGGAGGAGCGTGCCGAGCAGCTCGCGGTCTCGATGCGCTACAAGTCCGAGTTCCTGGCCAACATGTCGCACGAGCTGCGCACCCCGCTCAACTCGCTGCTGATCCTGGCCAAACTGCTCGCCGACAACGCCGACGGGAATCTGTCGTCCAAGCAGGTCGAGTTCTCCGAGACGATCCATGGCGCGGGCTCGGACCTGCTGCAGCTCATCAACGACATCCTCGATCTGTCGAAGGTCGAGGCGGGCAAGATGGACGTCAGCCCGACCCGTATCGCGCTGGTGCAGCTCGTCGACTACGTCGAGGCGACGTTCCGTCCGCTGACCGCGGAGAAGGGCCTGGACTTCTCGGTCCGGGTCTCTCCGGAACTGCCGGTCACCCTGCACACGGACGAGCAGCGGCTGCTGCAGGTGCTGCGCAACCTGCTGTCCAACGCGGTCAAGTTCACCGACAGCGGCTCCGTCGAACTCGTCATCCGGCCGGCGGGCGCCGAGGCCCCGCAGTCGATCCGCGAGCAGCTGCTGGAGTCCGGGGCGCTGCGCGACGCCGACCAGCCGCTGATCGCCTTCTCCGTGACCGATACGGGGATCGGGATCGCGGCGAGCAAGATGCGGGTGATCTTCGAGGCGTTCAAGCAGGCCGACGGCACCACCAGCCGGAAGTACGGCGGTACGGGCCTGGGGCTGTCGATCAGCCGGGAGATCGCCCGGCTGCTCGGCGGCGAGATCCACGCCGACAGCCAGCCGGGGCGCGGCTCCACGTTCACCCTCTACCTGCCGCTCAGCAGCGCCGAACTGCCGCCGCACGGCTATCCGCAGCTGCCGGGAGCCGAGGGGGTCAGCGAGTCGGAGCACCACACGCCCACCCGCAACCGCCTGGCGGGCGGCAGCCTGTCCCGGCTGCGCCGCCGCTCGGCGCCCCAGGTGCAGCTGCCCGCGCTGCCCGGACAGCCCGCGGAGGTGCCGTTGGAGGAGTCGTGGGTCGACGGGACGCATTCCGACGGGTACGCGCGCTTCGCGGGCGGGTTCCACGGCGAGAAGGTGCTCATCGTGGACGACGACATCCGCAATGTCTTCGCACTGACCAGCGTGCTGGAGCAGCACGGGCTGACGGTGCTGTACGCGGAGAACGGCCGTGAGGGGGTCGAGGTCCTGGAGCAGCACGACGATGTGGCGATCGTGCTGATGGACATCATGATGCCGGAGATGGACGGTTATGCGACGACGACGGCGATCCGCAGGATGCCGCAGTTCGCCGGGCTGCCGATCCTCGCGCTCACGGCGAAGGCGATGAAGGGCGACCGGGAGAAGAGTATCGAGTCCGGGGCGTCGGACTATGTCACCAAGCCGGTCGACACCGATCACCTGCTGGGCCTCATGGAGCAGTGGATGAATGCCCGTGGAACACCCCGTTGAACGATGGACTGTTGACGCGGTGTGTCCCATCAGGTGTGAGGGGGCGGGATCCAGGGAACCTTCTGGTCTCCGCTAGCGTTTCTGCTTCGTGCACAGTGACATGGCGGTGACAGGGTGTGGCGAACGGCAGGTGCGGCTACCATGACCGGCACAAGGACGGGCGGCGCAAGGGAGTCGTCCCCGGGGGCGGCCACCAGTGTGGTGCCGGGACGAGGAGGGCGGGCCATGGTGCAGAAGGCCAAGATCCTTCTGGTCGATGACCGGCCGGAGAATCTGCTGGCGCTGGAGGCCATCCTCTCCGCGCTCGATCAGACACTGGTGCGGGCGGCGTCCGGGGAAGAAGCGCTGAAGGCGCTGCTCACCGATGATTTCGCGGTGATCCTGCTCGATGTCCAGATGCCGGGCATGGACGGATTCGAGACCGCCGCCCACATCAAGCGGCGCGAGCGTACCCGCGACATCCCGATCATCTTCCTCACCGCGATCAACCACGGTCCCCACCACACCTTCCGCGGCTACGCGGCCGGTGCGGTCGACTACATCTCCAAGCCCTTCGACCCGTGGGTGCTGCGCGCCAAGGTGTCGGTCTTCGTCGAGCTGTACATGAAGAACTGCCAGCTGCGGGAGCAGGCGGCGCTGCTGCGGCTCCAGCTGGAACAGGGCGCGGCGCCGGGTGTCAACGGAGCGAAGGAGCCCGCAGGGCTGCTCGCCGAACTGTCGGCCCGGCTGGCGGCCGTCGAGGAGCAGGCCGAGGCGCTGTCGAAGCAGCTCGACGAGTCGGCGGACGCGGCCGCGGTGGCGACCGCGGCGCATCTGGAGCGCAAGCTCACCGGATTGCGGCGGGCGTTGGACGCACTGGAGCCGGGCACCGGCGAGGGCCGCGTCAGGTTTCCCTCGCAGGACTGAGCACCACCCCAGCCGTTGACGCTGCGTCACCCTTGGCCCGCACGAGGCGCGACACGGACGGGGGTATCCGACGCACACGTGTCCCGTCGGTCCTTCGGAGGTAATCTCGGCACCATGGCCTCACGTACGCCCGGCGGCACTGCCAAGAAAGCTCCGGCGAAGCCTGCGGCCAAGAAATCCGCGGCGAAGAAGACCGCAGCGCGGAAACCTGCTGCCAGGAAGGCGGCGGCCCCCCGTGCGCCGAAGGGCGCCGCTCCGCCGGCACCCAAGGCGGCCCCGTCGCCCACCGGCGGCGTGTACCGCATGACGCGCGCTCTGTGGCTCGGAGTCGCCCATGGCATCGGCGCGGTGTTCCGCGGCATAGGGCGCGGCGCACGCGGGCTCGATCCCGCGCACCGCAAGGACGGCGGGGCGCTGCTGCTGCTCGGCCTGACGCTGGTCGTGGCCGCCGGCACCTGGTCCAATCTCCGCGGCCCGGTCGGCGATCTCGTGGAGATGCTGGTCACCGGTGCGTTCGGCCGGCTCGATCTGCTGGTGCCGATCCTGCTCGGCCTTGTCGCGGTCCGTCTGATGCGGCATCCCGAACAGCCGGAGGCCAACGGGCGGATCGTCATCGGCCTGTCCACCCTCGTGATCGGCGCTCTCGGCCTGATCCACCTGGCCTGCGGCTCCCCGAGCCGGGACGCGGGCGCCGCGGCGCTGCGCGACGCGGGCGGACTGATCGGCTGGGCGGCCGCCTCGCCGCTGCTGTACACGGTGGGCTCGGCGCTCGCCGTACCGCTGCTGCTGCTGTTCACCGTGTTCGGGCTGCTGGTCGTGACCGCCACTCCGGTCAACGCCATTCCGCAGCGACTGCGGCTGCTCGGCACCAAGCTCGGGCTGTACGAGACCCCGCCGGACCTGGACTCCGTTCCGATGGAGGAGCTGTTCGACGAGGATCCGGACTGGGAGGAGGACGAAGCCCCCCGGCGCAGGTCCTCGCTGCGGTTCACCAAGCACGACCAGGGCATGGCTGAGCTGGCGGCCCTGGGGGAGTTCGGCGACGAGGATCCGGCCGACGAGCCCCGGCCGCGCCGCCGCCCGCGCCGCCGGGCCGAGCCCGGCGAGCAGGACTACGCGCAGACCGCCGGGATGGACGCGGTGGACGTGGCGGCCGCCGCGGCCGCGGCGCTGGACGGCGCGGTGCTGCACGGAGTGCAGCCGTCACCGCTGCTGGCCGGTCTCAGCAGCGGCATCAAGACGGGTAAGGCGGGTGCACCGGGTGGCGCGACCGGTTCAGCGGTGCCCGCGGCCCGTGCCGAGGACGCGGCCGAGCCGTCCTCCGGCTCGGGCGTCCCGGACCTGACCAAGCGGACCCCGGACCCGGTCGAGCCGCTTCCGCCGCGCGCCGAGCAGTTGCAGCTGTCCGGCGACATCACGTACTCGCTGCCCTCCCTTGACCTGCTGGACCGTGGCGGCCCCGGCCGTACCCGCAGTGCGGCGAACGACGCGGTGGTCGCCTCGCTGCAGCAGGTCTTCACCGAGTTCAGGGTCGACGCCACGGTCACCGGCTTCACCCGCGGCCCGACCGTCACCCGCTATGAGATCGAGCTGGGCTCGGCGGTCAAGGTCGAGCGGATCACCGCACTGGCCAAGAACATCGCGTACTCGGTCGCCAGCCCGGACGTACGGATCATCAGCCCGATCCCTGGCAAGTCCGCCGTAGGCATCGAGATCCCCAACAGCGACCGCGAGATGGTCAACGTCGGCGATGTGCTGCGTTCGGCGAACGCGGCCGGTGAGGACCACCCGATGCTGGTCGCGCTCGGCAAGGACGTCGAGGGCGGCTACGTGATGGCCAACCTCACCAAGATGCCGCATCTGCTGGTCGCGGGCGCCACCGGCTCCGGAAAGTCGTCCTGCATCAACGGCCTGATCACCTCGGTCATGGCCCGGGCGACCCCGGACGAGGTGCGGATGGTGCTGGTGGATCCCAAGCGGGTGGAGCTGACCGCGTACGAGGGCATCCCGCACCTGATCACACCGATCATCACCAACCCGAAGCGGGCGGCCGAGGCGCTGCAGTGGGTGGTCCGCGAGATGGACCTGCGCTATGACGACCTGGCCGCGTTCGGCTTCCGGCACATCGACGACTTCAACGCGGCGGTGCGGTCCGGCAAGACCCAGCCGCTGCCGGGAAGCGAGCGCGAGCTCTCCCCGTACCCGTATCTGCTGGTGATCGTCGACGAGCTGGCCGACCTGATGATGGTGGCGCCGCGTGACGTCGAGGACTCGATCGTCCGCATCACCCAGCTCGCCCGCGCCGCCGGCATCCACCTGGTGCTGGCCACCCAGCGGCCGAGCGTCGATGTCGTCACCGGCCTGATCAAGGCGAATGTGCCGTCGAGGCTGGCCTTCTCCACCTCCTCGCTCGCCGACAGCCGGGTCATCCTGGACCAGGCGGGCGCCGAGAAGCTGATCGGCAGGGGCGACGGGCTCTTCCTGCCCATGGGCGCGAACAAGCCGACCCGTATGCAGGGCGCCTTCGTCACCGAGGAGGAGATCGCGAAGGTCGTCCAGCACTGCAAGGACCAGCTGACGCCGACGTACCGGCAGGACGTGATGGTCGGCACGGGGCCCAAGCGGGAGGTCGATGAGGAGATCGGGGACGACCTGGACCTGCTGTGCCAGGCGGCTGAACTGGTGGTATCCACGCAATTCGGCTCGACCTCGATGTTGCAGCGCAAGCTGCGTGTGGGATTCGCCAAGGCGGGCAGGCTCATGGATCTGATGGAATCGCGCGGAATCGTCGGACCGAGCGAAGGTTCGAAGGCGCGGGATGTCATGGTCAAGGCGGACGAATTGGATGGGGTGCTGGCCGTCATCCGCGGAGATGCTCACTCGTAAGAGTCCGCGGGGCAACCGTTTCTCCTGTTCGTGCGTCAAGTTGATGCAGGAGGACGACATATGGCCGACTGTCAGGCACGTACGAGACCCGGTGGCAAACGGTCCGGCAATCCTGATGGCGGACAAAGACCGGCTGTCCGCTTGCCCCACTCTTTCGTACCCCCCCTAGACTGAATCTCCAGCAGGTGGCTGCAGCCCGAAAGGCTTCCTCGTGTCCCTCGGCAACCCGCCCTCCGACGACCGGCCCTCCGTCGGTCGTGCCCTTGCCCAGGCCCGCCTCGCCGCCGGGCTGACCATTGACGAGGTCAGCTCCATTACGCGGGTGCGCGCCCCCATCGTGCTCGCGATCGAACAGGACGACTTCTCCAACTGCGGCGGCGATGTGTATGCCCGCGGCCACATCCGCAACCTCGCCCGCGCCGTCGGCATCGATCCCGAGCCGCTGGTCCAGCAGTACTCCGACGAACACGGCGGCGCCGCCGCCCATGTCCCCGTCGTGCCGCTCTACGAGGCCGAGCGGATCCGCCCCGAGCGCCGCCGGCCGAACTGGACCGCGGCGATGGTGGCGGCGATCGTCGCCGTCGTCGGATTCGTCGGCTTCACCTCGTTCAACGGCGGTGGTGGCGGCAAGCCGGCGACCGCCGCGAAGCCGTCGGTGAGCGCCACCACGGCCAAGCCCAGCCCCAAGCCCGCCGACCCCAAGCCCGAGCCGTCGAACAGCGCGATCGCGGCCGTCCCGGCCGGCAAGGTCACCGTGAAGCTGACGGCTGACGTCGGCAAGAGCTGGATCCAGGCCACGGACAGCAACGGCCGGCAGTTCTACGCGGGCAATCTGGACAAGGGCGAGTCCAAGACCTTCACCGACGCCAAGAAGGTCAAGCTGGTGATCGGTGACGCGGGCGCCATCAGGCTCTTCGTCAACGGGAAGGACCTCGGTCCTGCGGGTACGGACGGCCAGGTGGTCCGGCTCACCTTCACCCCCGGTGATCCTCAGGCTGGGTGAACGTAAGAGGGACGGCTGGGACAAAGTAGGCTGAGCCTATGCCCGCACCCCGTACCGTCGCCCTTGTCACGCTCGGCTGCGCCCGCAATGAGGTGGATTCCGAGGAACTCGCCGGCCGTCTGGCGGCGGACGGCTGGGAGCTGGTCGACGACGCCGCGGACGCCGATGTGGCCGTGGTGAACACCTGCGGCTTCGTCGACGCCGCCAAGAAGGACTCCGTGGACGCCCTCCTGGAGGCCAACGACCTCAAGGGCCATGCCCGCACCCAGGCGGTCGTCGCCGTGGGCTGCATGGCCGAGCGGTACGGCAAGGAACTCTCCGAGGCGCTGCCGGAAGCCGACGCCGTGCTCGGCTTCGACGACTACACGGACATCTCCGACCGCCTCCAGACGATCCTGGCCGGCGGCGTGCACGCCTCCCACACCCCGCGCGACCGCCGCAAGCTGCTGCCGATCAGCCCCGCCGAGCGGCAGGCCGCCGAGGTGGCCCTGCCCGGCCACGCGCAGGAGGCGCCGGCGCCTGCGCCGGCCGATCTCCCCGAGGGCGTCGCCCCGGCGTCCGGGCCCCGCGCGCCGCTGCGCCGCCGCCTGGACAACAGTCCGGTCGCCTCGGTGAAGCTGGCCTCCGGCTGCGACCGTCGCTGCTCCTTCTGCGCCATTCCCTCCTTCCGCGGCTCGTTCATCTCCCGACGTCCCTCCGACGTCCTCGGCGAGACGCGCTGGCTGGCCGAGCAGGGCGTCAGCGAGGTCATGCTGGTCAGCGAGAACAACACCTCGTACGGCAAGGACCTCGGCGACATCCGGCTGCTGGAGACGCTGCTCCCCGAGCTGGCGGCCGTCGAGGGCGTCGAGCGGATCCGGGTGAGCTACCTGCAGCCCGCCGAGATGCGGCCCGGCCTGATCGACGTCCTCACGTCGACCGACAAGGTCGTGCCGTATTTCGACCTGTCCTTCCAGCACTCGGCACCCGGAGTGCTGCGCGCGATGCGCCGCTTCGGCAGCACCGAGAGCTTCCTGGAACTGCTCGGCACCATCCGCGGCAAGGCCCCCGAGGCCGGTGTGCGCTCCAACTTCATCGTCGGCTTCCCCGGTGAGACCGAGGCGGACCTGGAGGAGCTGGAACGCTTCCTCGGCGCCGCGCGGCTGGACGCCATCGGCGTCTTCGGGTACTCGGACGAGGACGGCACCGAAGCGGCCGGCTACGGGGACAAGCTCGACGAGGACACCGTCGCCCAACGGCTGGCGCGGGTGTCGCGGCTGGCCGAGGAGCTGACCGCGCAGCGCGCCCTGGAGCGGCTCGGCTCGACCGTGCGGGTGCTCGTCGAGTCCATCGACGAGGAGACCGGCGAAGCGGTCGGCCGCGCCGACCACCAGGCGCCGGAGACGGACGGACAGACGTCCTTGACCTCCTGCGAGGGGCTGAAGCCGGGCATGATGGTGACGGCGAAGGTGATCGACACCGAGGGTGTCGACCTGGTGGCCGAGCCGCTCACCGGCGGCAGCGGAAGTCTTGCGGAGGAGACGGGCAGATGACCGGAGTCCCCGCGCCCGCCGCGGCCACCCCGGACCACATGGGCGACCCCGTGGTCCGCCAGGCCGGGCTGTGGAACATCGCCAACGTGCTCACGATGGTGCGGCTGGTCCTGGTCCCCGGCTTCGTCATGCTGCTGATCCACGACGGCGGCCACGACCCCGCCTGGCGCTCCTTCGCGTGGGCGGCGTTCGCCATCGCGATGATCACCGACCTCTTCGACGGAGAGCTGGCCCGGCGCTACGGGCTGGTCACCGACTTCGGCAAGATCGCCGACCCCATCGCCGACAAGGCGATCATGGGCGCCGCGCTCGTCGGACTGTCCGCGCTGGGCGATCTGCCGTGGTGGGTGACCGGGGTGATCCTCTTCCGGGAGGTCGGCATCACGCTGATGCGCTTCTGGGTGATCCGGCACGGAGTGATCCCGGCCAGCCGCGGCGGCAAGCTCAAGACGCTCACGCAGGGCATCGCGGTCGGCATGTACATCCTGGCCCTCACCGGGCCGCTGGCGACCCTGCGCGCCGTGGCGATGGCCGCGGCGGTGGTCCTGACGGTCGTCACCGGCCTCGACTACATCCGGCAGGCCGTGGTGCTGCGCCGGGCCGGGCTCGCCGCTCAGCGCGAGCGCGAGGCCGCTCAGTCGCACTCCGAGCCGCAGTCCCCGACGCCGGCTCCATTGCAGTCCCAGGCGCAGTCACAGCCGCAGGCGCAGGCTCAGGCTCAGGCTCAGGGTGAGTCCCCCTCGCAGTCCCTCTCGCACTCCGAGCCGCAGTCCCGGGCGCACTCCCAGCCGGAGCCGGAGTCCCCGCCGCAGCGGCAGCGTCAGCAGAACGGATGACCGCAGCCGAAGTGTTGCGGCTGCTCGACCGCCAGGGACTCACCCTGGCGGTCGCCGAATCGCTGACCGGCGGGCTGGTGGCCGCCGAGCTGACGGCCGTGCCGGGTGCCTCAAGGACCTTCCGTGGCTCTGTGACGGCCTACGCGACGGAACTCAAGCACCAGCTGCTCGGCGTCGACGCGGGTCTGCTGGCCGCTCGAGGCGCGGTCGACCCTCAGGTGGCCCTCGAGATGGCCGAGGGAGTGCGGAGCAGACTGGAAGCGGACTGGGGCCTGGCCACCACCGGGGTCGCCGGTCCCGACCCGCAGGACGGGCAGCCGGTCGGCACCGTGTACGTGGCGGTGGCCGGTCCCGAAGGCTCAGCGGTCACCCCGCTGCGACTTGAGGGCGGGCGCCCGGAGATCCGCGCCGCCAGTGTGGCCGCCGCGCTCGCTCTGCTGGCGGAGTCCCTCACGACAGGGATGCGGGCGGAGAATAGGGAAGAAGACGGGGGGCAGGGATGTTTGCAGCCCTGAGTGAACACGTCATCGCTCCCCGCACGGCCGGTGCCCGAGGCGGTACGGTGGGGCAAGAAGGATCCGGATTCGCGGTCCGAGGAGGGAGCCACCGATGATCCTGCTCCGTCGCCTGCTTGGTGACGTGCTGCGTCGGCAGCGCCAACGTCAGGGCCGCACTCTGCGTGAGGTCTCCTCCTCCGCCCGGGTGTCCCTGGGCTATCTGTCAGAAGTGGAGCGAGGGCAGAAGGAGGCATCCTCCGAGCTGCTCTCCGCGATCTGCGACGCCTTGGACGTTCCGATGTCCGAGGTGATGCGTGAGGTCAGCGATGATCTGTCGCTCGCGGAGCTGGCCCAGTCGGCGGCTTCCGAGCCCGCCGCCGCGCCGATGCGACCACTGCTCGGCTCGGTGACCTCTGTCACATCCGTCACGACCGAGCGGGTCACCATCAAGGCGCCGAAGGCGCCCGCGGAGGCCGTTGACGTGGTCGCGGCCTGACACCCGAACAACTCCAGACGTCTTTCACCGGGACCCCGGTCGGCATCGCCGACCGGGGTCCCGGTCTTTTGCCAGGTACGGCGGGACGAGGCAGGGTAGGTATAACGGAGTTAAAGGCGTTTAACGGACGATTTGCTTGTCCCGTAGTCAGTAGGAGGATTCCGCATGACTGTCGTCAAGAGCCCGCTGTCCGAGAAGAACCGCAAGATCGTCGGTGAGGCGCTGCAGGGCGCGCTGGTGGATCTTGTCGATCTGGCGCTGGTGTCCAAGCAGGTGCACTGGACGGTGGTGGGCCCGCGCTTCCGTTCCGTCCACCTGCAGCTCGACGAGGTCGTCGACACCGCCAGGCTGCACGCCGACACCGTGGCCGAGCGGGCCTCCGCCATCGGCGTCACGGCGGACGGGCGGGCCGAGACGGTCGCGAAGACCAGCGGGATCGACACGGTCACCGACGGCTGGATCAAGGACACGCAGGCGGTGGGCATCCTCGTCGCGGCGCTCGACTCGCTGATCGGGCGGATGCGCGAGCGCATCGGGTCGACTGCGGATGCGGACCCGGTCACGCAGGACATCATCATCGGCCTCACGGCCGACCTCGAGAAGTTCCACTGGATGTTCCAGGCCGAGAACGTGTAGCGGGGCGCGGGCGGGCTCGGGTGCCTCGGATGGTCGCGGGTGGCCTGCGATGATCGTTCCGTCACGATGGGTCTCGGTATCGTTGCAGGTAGTGGCGGTGCACTGCTCCCATCGGGTGAACGTCGGGGCAGGTGCGACGGCAGAGGGCTAGCGATCTTGGGAAGCGGGCATCGCACCTTTGTACGGGGAGCCTCTCGGGGGCTCCCCGCCGCAACCTCGGGGTTCCGAAGGAGGCGGCCATGCGCGTACTCCAGCTCCAGATGGTCCGGAGTCTGTGGTCCCGCAGGGCGGTCCGGTGGATCGTCACGCTGAGTCTGGGGATTCTGTGGTGGTGGGCCGCGCTGCGGCTCGCCGTGCAGCCGGGCCAGGCGGGGCCGGTCGAGAGCGCGGTGGCGGCGGGCGGCTGGGGACTGGGCCTGATACCGCTGCACGCCGTGCCGCAGCGCGCGGCCGCGCGCCGTCGGAAGGCGGCGGCACTGCCGGCCCCGCGGGAACGCCGCCCCGGGCGGCCGTACGGACCCCATCAGCCGTATGAGTCCCGGAGGCCGTACGAGACGCGTCAGCCGCATCGGCGGCCATCAGCGCGTCCGCTACCAGGGCATGGCGACCCCGCCGTTCGGGCGCAGGATCTGGCCGGTGGTGAAGGCCGAGGCGTCGGAGGCGAGGAAGAGCACGGTTCCCGCCACGTCCTCAGGGGTGCCGACCCGTCCCAGCGGCGCCATCCGCACGAGTGACGCCTCGGCGCGCGCCTGGGTGGTCTCGTCGAAGACGCCGTCGGATCCGGTGCCGTAATGGGAGGTCATCGGGGTGCGGATGAATCCCGGGGCGATGGCGTTGGCGCGGATGCCGAGCGGGCCGAGTTCGGTCGCCAGGGTCCTGGTGAGCTGCACGACGGCGGCTTTGGAGACGCTGTAGCAGAGCAGGCCGCGAGCGCCGGTGTCGATCGCGCCGGAGGCCATGGTGATGATGCTGCCGGACTGCTGGGCGGTCATGGCACGGGCCGCCTCCTGGGCGCTGTGCAGCACACCTTTGAAGTTGACGCCGAGGACGCGGTCCAGGTCGGCGTCGTCCGTCTCCAGGACGCTGCTGCTGTGCATGATCCCCGCGATGGCCGCCAGGATGTCGAGGCGGCCGTGGTCGCGGACGGTCTCCGCGACGGTCTCGGCGATCTGGGCCCGTTCGGTGACGTCCAGTTGCCGGGCGCGGGCGGCGCCGCCGGCCTTCTCGATCAGTTCCGCGGTCTCCCGCACGCCGGGGCCGTCGCGGTCCGCGCAGACGACGGTGGCGCCGGCTTCGGCCAGCAGGACGGCGGACGCGCGGCCGATCCCGCTCGCGGCGCCGGTGACCAGGGCGGTGCGTCCGGTGAGGTCGTACGCCTTCAAGGGCATGACGAGACGGTACGACCGTATCTGACGGCCCGTCAATTAGCGTGCGGGTGCGGGTGCGGGTGGTCCGGGCGCGAGTGCTGTTGGGGGTCCGGATGCGCGTCCGGGTACGGGCCTCGCTGGCAGCGGGGGCACCAGTACGCGACGCGGTCGCGTTCCGGCGGGCCGTGCTGGGAAAGCCGGATCGCGGTGCCGCAGCGCAGGCACGGCCGGCCCTCGCGGCCGTAGACCCAGTGGGTACGGCCGCGCCGCAGGTCCCCGGTGGTGATGTGGCCCGGGCGGGCCTTGTTCGCCTCCAGGAGCCTCTTGGCGAGCGCCACCAGCTTTTCGGGCGCGGCCTCGCCGACCGGCGTCCACGGCGTGACACCGCGCAGAAAGCAGAGCTCGGAGACGTAGACATTGCCGATGCCTGCCAGATTGCGCTGGTCGAGCAGCACCTCGCCGACGGGTCGGCCCGGCTCGGTGCGCAGCCGCCGGACGGCCTCGGCCGGATCCCAGTCCGGACCCAGCAGATCGGGGCCGAGATGGCCGACGACGCTGTCCTCCTCGGCGGTCGGCAGCAGCTCGAGGACGGGGAGGCGGTAGCCGATCGCCAGCCGGGCGGGCGTCTCCAGCACGGCCCGGACCTGGTGGAGCGGGCCGCCGCGCCAGCGCTCGCCCGGCGCGTAGAGGTGCCAGGAGCCGTCCATGCGCAGATGGGAGTGGAGCGTCCAGCCGTCATCGAACCGGGTCATCAGGTGCTTGCCGCGCGGGACCACCTCGGTGACGCGGTGGTGCGCGAGGTCGGCGGTGGCGAGTTGCGGCACGCGCAGGTCGGCGCGGACGAGGGCCTGGCCCGCCAGGGCCTCGTGCAGTCGGCGGGCGGTCAGCCAGACGGTGTCTCCTTCGGGCACCTCCCCATCATGCCCGCAGTCGCAGCCCGCGCGGTGTGGCGTGGAAACCCGCGGTCTCCAGGGCATGGCCCAGCGGCGAGGTGAGGGCGGACTCGCCATTGGTGCGCTCGACGGTGAGACGGCCGAGCGCGCCCTCCCGGACCGCCAGCGCGAGGGCGTCGGCGGCGGCTCGCAGCCGGTCCTCGTCACCGGGCCAGGCGAGCAGCGTCTTGCCGCCGCGCTCCACGTACAGGACGAGCTCGCCGTCGACGAGGACGACCAGGGCGCCCGCTTTGCGGCCGGGCTTGTGGGTCACCCCGTCGGGCTGTGCCGGCCACGGCAGGGCGGCGCCGTACGCGTTGGCCGGGTCGGCGGCGGCGAGGACGACGGCCCGCCGGCCCGTCCGCGTGCCCTCCTCGCGGTCGCGGGCGGTGTTGATCGCGCGGAGCCGGTCGACCGCGCCGTCCATCGCGAACTGCGCGGCGCCGAGCCCCTCGACCACGTAGCCGCGCCGGGTCTGGCCGGTCTCCTCGAAGGCCGCCAGCACCCGGTAGGCGGCGGAGAAGCCGCCCTCGACGCCCTCGGCGGCGACCGCGCCGCGCGTCACGACCCCATGCCGGTCCAGGAGGGTGTGGACCAGCGCGTGAGCCCGCAGGGTGGGGTCGGTCTCGTGGGGCGGCACGAGCGACCAGCGGCCGGCTGTCGTCGGCGGCCCGGTACGGGACGCGGTGGCGCGCGGTGCCCGGCCCGTGAGCGAGCCGTACCGGCCACGGGGGACGGCACGCGGCGCCCGGTGCGCGGTGGAGCCCGCGGTGCGTCCCGAGCCGAGCAGGGCGCGCAGCGGGGCCAGGGTGTCATTGGTGAGCCGCCCGGACCAGGCAAGGTCCCAGACGGCGTCCGCCAGCTCCGGGTCGGACGGGGCGGCGCCGGCGGCCCGCACCTGGTCGGCGATCTGCCGGAAGAAGAGGCCGTAGCCGCCGGTGAGGGCGCCGAGCACGGCCTGGTGGAGCGGGGAGAGCTCGAGCGGCTGGGGCTCCTTGAGCAGTAGCGGCGCGGTGTCGGCGAGATGGAGCGACACCCAGCCGTCCTTGCCGGGCAGCGCCCCCGCGCCGGACCACAGGACCTCTCCGGAGGCGGTCAGCTCGTCCAGCATCGCCGGGGTGTAGCCGGTGACCCGGGACGGCAGGACGAGTTTCTCCAGCGCGGAGGCGGGCACCTCGGCGCCCTGCAGCTGCTCCACGGCGCGGACCAGCCCGTCGAGGCCGCGCAGGCTGTGGGTGCCGACATGCTGCCACTGGGGGAGGAAGGTGGCCAGGGCGGCGGGCGGTACCGGCTCCACCTCCTGCCGCAGCGCGGCGAGCGAACGGCGCCGCAGCCGGCGCAGCACCGCCGCGTCGCACCACTCGTGCCCCGCCCCCCCCGGCCGGAACTCGCCCTGCACCACGCGTCCGCCCGCGGCGAGGCGTTGCAGCAGGCCGTCCACCACGGCGGTGCCGAGGCCGAAGCGCCGCGCGGCCTCCACGGAGGTGAACGGTCCGTGGGTACGGGCGAACCGGGCGAGCAGGTCGCCGAGCGGGTCCTTGACCGGTTCGGTGAAGGCCTCCGGGACGCCGACGGGCAGCGCGGTGCCGAGCGCGTCCCGCAGCCGCCCGGCGTCCTCGACGGCGGCCCAGTGGTCGCTTCCGGCGATCCGGACCCGGATCGCCCGGCGCGCGGATTCCAGCTCTCGCGCCCAGCCCGGCTCCGTGCCGCGAGCCGCCAACTCGGCGTCGGTGAGCGGGCCGAGAAGCCGCAGCAGGTCGGCGACGCCTTCGGCGTCCTTGATCCGGCGGTCCTCCGACAGCCACTGCAGCTCGCGCTCCAGCTCGGCCAGCACATCGGCGTCGAGCAGCTCCCGCAGCTCGGCCTGGCCCAGCAGCTCGGCCAGCAGCCGGGAGTCCAGCGACAGGGCGGCGGCGCGGCGCTCGGCGAGCGGCGAGTCGCCCTCGTAGAGGAACTGCGCGACGTAGCCGAAGAGGAGCGAGCGGGCGAAGGGTGAGGGCTCGGGTGTGGTGACCTCGACCAGTCGCACCCGGCGTGCCTCGATGTCGCCCATCAGCTCCACGAGACCGGGCACGTCGAAGACATCCTGCAGGCACTCGCGGACCGCTTCGAGGACGATCGGGAAGGAGCCGAAGTCCGAGGCGACCTGGAGGAGTTGGGCGGCGCGCTGGCGCTGCTGCCACAGCGGGGTGCGCTTGCCGGGGGTGCGGCGGGGCAGCAGCAGCGCGCGGGCCGCGCACTCGCGGAAGCGGGAGGCGAACAGGGCGGAGCCGCCGACCTGGTCGGTGACCAGCTGCTCGACCTCGCCCTTGTCGAAGGCGACATCGGAGGCGCCGACCGGCGACTGGTCGCTGTCGAACTCGGTGCCCTGCCGGGCCGGTTCCGCGTCGAGCAGATCGAGGCCCATCAGGTCGGCGTCCGGCAGCCGCAGCACGATGCCGTCGTCGGCGTGCATCACCTGGGCGTCCAGCCCGTACCGCTCCTGGAGGCGGGCACCCAGCGCCAGCGCCCAAGGCGCGTGTACCTGGGCCCCGAAGGGGGAGTGGACCACCACCCGCCAGTCGCCCAGTTCGTCACGGAAGCGCTCCACGACGATGGTGCGGTCGTCGGGGATGTGGCCGCAGGCCTGCCGCTGCTCCGACAGATAGGCCAGCACATTGTCCGTCGCCCAGGTGTCGAGCCCGGCCGCGGTCAGCCGTTCGCGGGCCTCCCCGGGGCCCAGACGCCCGACCTCGCGGACGAACGCGCCCACCGCCCGGCCGAGTTCCAGCGGACGGCCCAGCTGGTCGCCCTTCCAGAAGGGCAGCCGCCCGGGGACCCCGGGCGCGGGAGAGACGAGAACCCGGTCCCGGGTGATGTCCTCGATCCGCCAGGAGGTGGTGCCCAGCGTGAAGACATCGCCGACCCGGGACTCGTAGACCATCTCCTCGTCCAGCTCCCCGACCCGGCCACCGCCCTTCTTCGGGTCGGAGCCGGCCAGGAAGACGCCGAACAGCCCGCGGTCCGGGATGGTGCCGCCGGAGGTCACGGCCAGCCGCTGCGCCCCCGGGCGGCCGGTGACCGTGTTGGCGACCCGGTCCCAGACGATGCGGGGCCGCAGCTCCGCGAAGGCGTCCGAGGGATACCGGCCGCCCAGCATGTCGAGCACCGCCGTGTAGGCGGAGTGCGGGAGCGCCGCGAAGGGCGCCGCCCGGCGCACCAGGGCGAGCAGTTCGTCCACGTCCCAGGTGTCGAGCGCGGTCATGGCGACGATCTGCTGCGCCAGGACGTCCAGCGGATTCGACGGAACGCGCAGCGATTCGATGGAGCCGGTACGCATCCGTTCGGTGACGACCGCGGCCTGCACGAGGTCGCCGCGGTACTTGGGGAAGACGACACCGGTCGAGACGGCGCCCACCTGGTGCCCGGCCCGGCCGACCCGCTGCAGCCCGGAGGCGACGGACGGCGGCGACTCCACCTGGATGACGAGGTCGACCGCGCCCATGTCGATGCCCAGTTCCAGACTGGAGGTCGCGACCACGGCGGGCAGCCGTCCCGCCTTGAGATCCTCCTCGACCAGGGTGCGCTGCTCCTTGGACACCGACCCGTGGTGCGCGCGGGCCAGCAGGGCGGGCGCGCCCTGCGCGGCGCCCGACTGGGCCATGATCTCGGCGGGCGGCGCGGTGTCGGGCAGCGGCTCCCCGGTCGCCCGCTCGTGGGCGATCTCGTTGAGCCGGTTGCACAGCCGCTCGGCCAGCCGGCGGGAATTGGCGAACACGATGGTGGAGCGGTGCGCCTGCACCAGATCCGCGATCCGCTCCTCCACATGCGGCCAGATCGACGCCCGCTGCTCCTGCCCCGCCGCGGGCCCGCTGTGATCCGCGACGGGGGAGCCGCCCAGCTCGCCCAGATCCTCGACGGGAACGACCACCGACAGGTCGAACTTCTTCCGGGAGGCCGGCTGGACGATCGTCACCTTGCGCTGTGGTGACAGATAGCGGGCGATCTCGTCGACGGGCCGGACCGTCGCGGAGAGCCCGATCCGCCGGGCGGGCCGGTCGAGCAGCTCGTCCAGCCGCTCCAGCGACAGGGCCAGATGCGCCCCGCGCTTCGTACCCGCCACGGCGTGCACCTCGTCCAGAATCACGGTCTCCACGCCGCGCAGCGCTTCGCGGGCCGCGGAGGTGAGCATGAGGAAGAGCGATTCGGGGGTGGTGATGAGGATGTCCGGCGGACGCGTGACCAGGGTGCGGCGTTCGGAGGCGGGCGTGTCCCCGGAGCGGATCCCGACCCTGACCTCGGGTTCGGGCAGGCCGAGACGGACGGACTCCTGGCGCAGGCCCGTGAGGGGGCTGCGCAGATTGCGTTCCACATCGACCGCGAGGGCCTTCAGCGGGGATACGTAGAGCACCCGGCAACGGCGCTGGGGTTCGGCGGGCGGCGGGGCGCTCGCCAGCCCGTCCAACGCCGCCAGGAAGGCGGCCAGCGTCTTGCCGGAGCCGGTCGGCGCGACCACCAGGACGTCCGAACCCTCACCGATCGCCCGCCAGGCACCGGCCTGGGCGTCGGTGGGCGCGCTGAACGCCCCCGTGAACCACGCACGGGTGGCGGGGGAGAAGGCTTCCAGGGCAGCGGCCGGGTCCTCCTCCGGCGTTCCCTGGCTCTTCCGTCGCGACATGTCCCCATCCTGCCCCGCCCCACTGACAACGGCCCCGGGACTGCCCGCCGGACCGGGCCGGGAGCCGTCGCCGGGTCCCCTCCGCTCCGGGAGCCGTCCGCCGGATCCTCTCCCGCCGGGCCTGCTTCCCGGGACCCGAAGGGCTGGTGGCCCCGGCTGCCTCGCGGGCCTGCCACCCGACGGCAGAATGGATCCATGGAACCGCGTGAGCAGGCACGGCACTGGCAGCATCCGCAGCTGCCCGGCGTGGACCTGCTGCGCGCGCGGTACGTGCGTCACACGTTCTCCCGGCACTCCCACGACGGGTATGTGATCGCGGCGGTCACCGGCGGCATCGAAGGCATAGGGATGCCCGGCGGAGACATGCGGGCGGGCGCGGGCGGCGTCGTCCTCATCAATCCCGAGACGCCGCACTCCGCGTACGCCGGAACCGCGGCCGGCTGGACCTACAGCGTCCTCTACCCGGCCATCGACGTGGTGGCGGCCGTCGCCGCCGAGATGTCCCGATCGCACGGCACTCCGACCTTCACCGACACCGTCCTCGACGACCCCGACTGCGCCCGGCTGATAGCGGACATCCACGGTGCCGCCGAACGCGACAACGCGCTCGCCGCCGACACCTTGCTGCGGATCGCCGTCGCCCGGCTGCTGCGCCGCTACGGCGCCGCCCCGGCCGCGTCGGGCACGGCGCTTTCCGCCGGGTCGCTCGCCGCCGGGCGGGCCAGGGAACTGCTGGTCGAGCGGATCGCGCGGCCGCCGACGCTGGAACAGCTGGCCGCGGAACTCGGCACCAAGCCGTTCGCGCTGCTGCGGGCGTTCAAAAGCGCCTACGGGCTTCCACCGCACGCCTGGCTGACCGGCGAGCGGGTACGGGCGGCCCGCCGGATGCTGGACACCGGTACCCCGCCCGCCGAGGCGGCGCTCGCCGTCGGGTTCACCGACCAGCCGCATCTGAACCGGCACTTCACGCGCATCGTGGGCGTACCGCCGGGCGCCTACCGGCGCGAGCGCGCAAGAACGTACAAGACGGGAACAGAACTCGTTCCCTAACGTGCGGTGGGTGACACGAGCAGCGCGCATACACAGGGACAGCGGTGGACCGGACGGTACGGAGGACGCGAGAACGGCGGCGGCGCGTACGAAGGTCGGCCTTGTCGATGCGGATGCGGATCCGGATGCGGATGTCGATACCAGTGCGGGGCCTGCGGGGCCGGCGGCGAAGCCCGCGTCCGCCGTGGTCCGGGACGCGCTGGCCGTCGGCGTCGCGGTCGGGCTGTCCGGCTTCGCCTTCGGCGTGACCTCGGCAGGGGCCGGACTGACCGTGGCGCAGACCTGCGCGCTCTCCCTGCTGGTCTTCAGCGGCGCCTCGCAGTTCGCGCTGGTCAGCGCGCTGGGCGCGGGCGGCAGCCCGTTCGCCGCGGCCGCCGGGGCGTTCTTCCTGGGCGCGCGCAACGCGTTCTACGGGCTGCGGCTGTCCCAGTTGCTGCGCTTTCCCCGGGCGCTGCGCCCCTTCGCCGCGCAATGGGTGATCGACGAGACCTCCGCCGTGACGCTGGCGCAGCCCGACCGGCGCAGCGCGCGCCTGGGCTTCACCGTCACCGGCGCCAGCATCTACCTGCTGTGGAACCTGACCACGCTCCTGGGCGCCCTCGGCGCCTCCGCGCTGGGCGATCCGGCCGGCTGGGGGCTGGACGCGGCGGGTCCCGCGGTCTTCCTCGCGCTGCTCGCGCCCATGGTGAAGGGCCGTCGCGAGCGCATGGTGGCGGGACTGGCCGTCATCTTCGCCCTCGTGTGCCTGCCACTGCTGCCCGCCGGGGTACCGGTACTCGTCGCGGCACTGGCCGCGCCCGTCGTCCTGGCCGCCACACGCGGCGCCCGCAGCCCACGCAGCGCGCCCACCGCGCCCACCGCACCCACGAGGAAGTCGGACCGATGAGCACCTGGATCGCCATCGGCGTGACCGCCTTCGGCTGCTACGCCGTGAAGCTGCTCGGGCTCTCCGTGCCCGCCGGCATCCTGGAGCGGCCCCTGGTGAAGCGGCTCGCCGCACTCGTCCCCCTCGCCCTGCTGGCCGCACTCACCGCGCTGCAGACGTTCAGCACGAGCGGGCTGAAACTCGTCGTCGACGCCCGCGCCGCCGGTCTCGCCGCGGCGGCCGTGGCGTTGCTGCTGCGCGCGCCCTTCCTGGTGGTCATCGGCGCGGCGGTCCTGGTGACCGCCGCCGTACGGGCCCTGACCGGCTAGCCCGGTTCCGGCCCTGGTTCCCGGCCCCGGTTCCGGTTTCAGATGTCGCGGCCGTAGACGCGCAGCGTCCGCAGGGCCTCGATCGTGATGATCGGCCGCCACTCCAGCCGGGTACCGGGCGCCCATGCGCGCCAGCGCATCGGCCACCCGCCGTCCTCTCCCTGCTCCGCTGCCAGGAAGTCCAGCGACCGCTCCAGTTCCGCGTCGGTGAACCACTGCCGGGCCAGCGAGTCCGGGGTGCGCGCGAAGTCGTACGCGAAGTGGTACTCGCCCGGCGCGTACCCCGGGGACACCGGGTATTCGTCCGCCCGGTCCGGGTCCAGCACCGCCAGCCGCTGCTCGCGTACCAGTTGCCCCAGCCGGTGCGCCGCCGCCCGCGCCCGCGCCCGGTCCGGGACGGAGTCCAGGAACGCCACCGCCGCCTCGGCCTCGTACGGATGCGTCGTGTCCAGCGCGTCGATCGCCGCCCAGCAGAAGTCCGTGGCCCGGAACAGCCACGCGTGCCAAACCCCGTTGCGGTGCAGCATCCCCACCACGGGACCCGTCGCCAGCAGATCACCCTTCGGCTCATCGACCACCGGGATCCACGGCGCCGACGGATAGCCGTGCAACGACGGGTGCACCGCGGGCAGCGCCCCCTCCGCGGTCGACACCTCCGTCAGATAACGGCACACCCGCTCGGCCCGCTGCCCGCCGCACCGCCCGATCCCGTCCAGCACACGCAACGCGTGCGCCGTATGCAGCGGCTGGCTCACCGGCCCCCGCAGATCCGGCTCCAAGGCGTGCCCGAAGCCGCCGTCGTCATTGCGGTAGGCGTTGAGCGCGGCCTCGACCGCCTCGTCCGGACCGTCGAGAAAGCTGTACGCGAACCTGCGCTGCTCGAGCACGCGTGCGGTCAGCCACACGAAGTGCCCGGCGCGCGCGAGGGGAGTTCCTGGCATGCCCGCACAGTAGGGCGCCATCCCCCCACTGCATACGCCTGGCACAAGGGAGCACCCGGCCGTGCGACCCCAAGCCCCCGTGTGCGGGATCCCCCGGCCCCGAAGTTGACGCACGCGATACTGGGCGCATGAGGTTGACGGTGTTCTGGGAGCGGATGCGGGCGCATTTCGGGGAGGGGTATGCGGATTCGTTCGCGCGGGATCATGTGATGGCGGAGTTGGGCGGGCGGACGGTGTGGGAGGCGTTGGAGGCCGGGTGGGAGGCCAAGGACGTGTGGCGGGCGGTGTGTGTGGCGATGGATGTGCCGGCGGGGCGGCGCTGAGCCGACGGAGGGTTGGTCCCGTGCTTTCTGTCCCGCGCGGCCAGACCGGGGGCTCGTAGCAGGAAGCGACGAAAGCGCTGTTCAGCGCGACATAGTGCGCCGGCTCCGCATACGAGGATGCCGCAGTGGCTGCCGCGGGCGATGATGCTCGCGCTGGCGCTGGTGGGTTGCTTCCAGTTCGCCTACTGGGCGTTCCACCAGGTGGCCGGGCTGCTGATCAACATTCTGATCGCGTTCTCTGCATTCCGACTGGGTGCGCACCTATCTGCAGAACAGGGCGAGCAATGTGTGGGGGCTGTCGGCCACCCCCCTCGGAGCGTCTTCCAGCTCTTCACCATGGTGCTGTTCACGTTTTAGTGGCCGACGGGCCGCGGCTGCGCCGGGCGCTGTGCTCGGTGCTGCCGCCGGCGCGGCAGGCGGAGGCGCTGCGGGCCTGGGAGATCGCGGTCGCCAAGACGGGTGGCGGACCCGGGAGTGCGGGGGCCGCACGGGCCGCATCGGCCGCCCGGCTGCGGCTGCGATTGCGCCGCCGCACCTGAGGCCCCGCGCTTGACACGCAAATCGAACATCCATTCTCATAGGTATTCCGGGCGGGTTCTCCGCGGAGGTTTTCCACAGCTCGGAGCGACGTCCAGGCGCATTGTCAGTGGCAGGGACTAGCGTCGTGGACGTGAAGCGATCGACTCAAACATCCCGGGTGGAGCCCATGGCAGGTAACGACCGCGAGAAGGCGCTGGACGCCGCACTCGCACAGATTGAACGGCAGTTCGGCAAGGGCGCTGTCATGCGCCTGGGCGACAAGCCGAACGAACCCATCGACGTCATCCCCACCGGGTCGACCGCACTGGACGTAGCCCTCGGTGTCGGCGGTCTGCCGCGCGGCCGTGTGGTCGAGGTGTATGGGCCGGAGTCCTCCGGCAAGACCACCCTGACGCTGCACGCGGTGGCCAACGCGCAGAAGGCCGGCGGCACGGTGGCGTTCGTCGACGCCGAGCACGCGCTGGATCCCGAGTACGCCAAGGCCCTCGGTGTCGACACGGACAACCTGCTGCTGTCCCAGCCGGACACCGGCGAGCAGGCGCTGGAGATCGTGGACATGCTCATCCGCTCCGGCGCGATCGACCTCATCGTGATCGACTCCGTGGCCGCCCTCGTGCCGCGGGCCGAGATCGAGGGTGAGATGGGCGACTCGCACGTGGGTCTGCAGGCCCGGCTGATGAGCCAGGCGCTGCGAAAGATCACTGGTGCGCTGCACCAGTCCAACACCACCGCGATCTTCATCAACCAGCTCCGCGAGAAGATCGGTGTGATGTTCGGCTCGCCGGAGACCACGACCGGTGGCCGCGCGCTGAAGTTCTACGCCTCCGTGCGGCTCGACATCCGCCGTATCGAGACGCTCAAGGACGGCACCGACGCGGTCGGCAACAGGACCCGCGTCAAGGTCGTCAAGAACAAGGTCGCACCGCCCTTCAAGCAGGCCGAGTTCGACATTCTCTACGGCCACGG
The DNA here is from genome assembly GCF_030063355.1 of Streptomyces sp. PH10-H1. GTDB lineage: Bacteria > Actinomycetota > Actinomycetes > Streptomycetales > Streptomycetaceae > Actinacidiphila. The sequence continues at coordinate 119,703 of NZ_JASISZ010000009.1, read as the reverse complement.
CATCAGCAAGGAGGGTGGCCTGATCGACATGGGTGTCGATCACGGCTTCGTCCGCAAGGCCGGCGCCTGGTACACGTACGAGGGCGACCAGCTGGGCCAGGGCAAGGAGAACGCCCGTAACTTCCTCAGGGACAACCCGGACCTCGCCGACGAGATCGAGAAGAAGATCAAGGACAAGCTCGGCATCGGTGTCCGGACCGTAGCCCCTGGCGCGGAGCCGGGTGCGGACGCGGCGGGTCCGGCGGCCGTTCCCGCCAAGGCCGATGTCCCGGCGCCCAAGACAGTGAAGGCGACCAAGGCCACCGCGGCCAAGGCCTGAGGCCATGGCGAGCCGGCACCCCGATCGCGGCGGCTCTTCCGAGTCGAGGGCCTCGAAAGAGCCGCCGCTCAGCCCCGAGGAGCAGGCGCGGGCGTTGTGCCTGCGCCTGCTCACCGGGAACCCCCGTACCCGCAAGCAGCTCGCCGACGCGATGCGCCGACGGGAGATCCCCGACGAGGTGGCGGAGAACCTGCTGGAGCGGTTCCAGGACGCCGGACTGATCGACGACCAGGCGTTCGCCAACGCCTGGGTGGAGTCCCGGCACCGCGGCCGGGGCCTGGCCCGCCGGGCGCTGGCGAGGGAGCTCCACACCCGGGGGGTGGACGCGGAACTGGTCAGCGAGGCGGTGGGCCGGCTCGACTCCGAGCAGGAGGAGGAGACCGCCCGCGCCCTGGTGGACCGCAAGCTCCGGACGACGCGAGGGCTGGAGCGCGACAAGCGCCTCCGCCGCCTCGCGGGGATGCTCGCCCGCAAGGGCTATCCGGAGGGTGTCGCCCTCCGGGTGGTCCGCAGGGCCCTGGAGGAAGAAGGCGAGGAGCCGGGCCTGGCCTGACCGGGCCGCAGCCCGTGCTGAGCTTCCGGCCCTGCCCGGGTTTCCCGCCGCGTTCCGTCCCGGCCGCCCCCGGCCCTAGGGGATCCGCCCGCTGACCGGCTCGTCCTGCGGGGCGTCCTGCGGAGCGGTCCGGTGCGGGGGGCCGCCGCGGGCCAGGTCCGCGTAGGAGTACAGCTCGGCGGGGCGGCAGCCGACCATGGCCGTCACCAGGTGGCCGTCCGGGCGGATCAGCAGCACGCTGTGCGCCGTCGCGCCGGGGTAGCCCTCGGCGACCAGCAGCTCGGCGCGCATCGGCAGCGCGGCGACCGCCGACGCGAGCCGCGGCATCAGACCGGCTGTCAGCCAGTGCCTGCTGTCCCACACACCGGTGCCCGGTGCGATCAGCACGACCAGCAGCTGCTGGCCGAGCCGGTCGCGCAGCCGGCCGACGGTGCCGTCGAGCGCCGTCACCGCCACATCGACGACCGGACCGCCCGGGGGAGTGGCGCATGTGGCGACCAGCGGTGACCCGGTGGTCCGGCCGCCGCCACTGCCGCCACCGCCGGGCCGCGGCGCGGGCAGCGCGAGCGGTGACCGCCCATAGACCGGAGGAGAGGCGGCGGGTCCCCGGCCGAGGTGGCTGTCGGTCAGCAGTTCGGCGTGCCCGCGGGTGGAGCCGGAGAGCAGCGAATGGCGTATCGCGTTCCAGGTTCCGTTGGCGCGTACCAGCGGCAGTGCCTGGTCGGTGGCGCGCAGCCGGGCGCCGACCGCCTCGCGCCGCTCCGCCTGGTAGCTGTCGAGCAGGGTGTCGGACGCGCCGTCGTGCCAGGCCAGCGCGAGCTTCCAGGAGAGGTTCTCGGCGTCCCGGAGGCCCTCCTCCACGCTCTGAGCGCCGAGTGCGCCCATCAGGTGGGCGGCGTCGCCGGCGAGGAACGACCGGCCCACCCGCCAGCGGCGGGCGAGTCGCTGGTGCACCGGATACTCGGCCGAGCCCACCAGTTCGTACGGTACGACGCTGCCGCACCACGTAGTCAGGATGGCGCGCACCCGCGTCACCAGTTCATCGGCGGTCAGCACATCACCGCGGGCGGGCAGCAGCCAGTCGAACCGCCACATGCCGTCCGGCAGCGGACGGGCTGTCACCTCCTGGCCGGTGGCGCCGGGGGGATCGCGGTGCAGCAGGGCCACGCCGGGTTCCGGGAGTTCGACGTGCAGCGCGGCCACGGCGTGCCGGTCGACGGCGGTCTTCCCGGGGAAGCGCACCGCGAGCAGCTTGCGGACCGTCGACCGCGGCCCGTCGCAGCCCACCAGGTAACTGCCGCGCCACCAGGTGCGGTCCGCGCCCCGGGTGTGCACGGTGACCCCGGTGGCGTCCTCGTCGAGCGCGTCGACGCGGGAGCCGGTCACGATCCGCACGAGCCCGTGGCCGTGCAGCGCCTCGCGCAGCCCGCGTTCCAGCCGGTGCTGGGAGATGTGCACCGGAGACGGTTCGTCGCCGGGTTCTGGACCGAAGCCGATCCGCAGTACCTCCTGCCGCCGGCGCAGAGTGCGCCACCCGGTCCAGGTGGTGCCGTCCTCGTACACCTGGGGGTAGCCGAGACGTTCCAGCAGGGCGGCGGTATCGGCGCCCAGGACGGTGGTGCGCGGATGGCGCAGCTCGTCACGGGCGTCGGCCGGACCTTCGGCTTCGTCGAGGACGATGGTCGGGACACCGCGTTTGGCCAGAGCGAGCGCGAGGGCGAGGCCCACGGGGCCCGCCCCGGCGACGATCACCGGGTCCACAGGGCGGTCCCCGGAAGATGTGCAGTCACGATACGTATGCAATCCACTGCGAGTGCGTGCGTCAAGTGACGGCGATACGTCGGCGCGGTGCGGACCGGCACACCGTCACCTGACGCCCGACGCATCGTCACGTCTCACGAGCGACATACCGTCACCCGACGCCCGGAGCACCGTCACCCAACGAACCGGCGCATCGTCACTCCGCGGTGGCCACCAGGGCCTTGGCTTCCGGGGCGGGGGGCGGCGCGCCCTTGGGGCTGCGACGGGACCGCTTCTCCACCCAGGTGGCGACTCCGGACAGCGCCATGCACATCGCGATGTAGATCGTGCCGATCACGAGCAGCACCGGAACATACGGGAAGTTGCCGGGGGTCGGGGTGTTGCCGGCCAGGATGCGGCCGACGTACAGCAGTTCCGTGTACGCGATCAGGTAGCCGAGGGAGGTGTCCTTGAGGGTCACCACGAGCTGGCTGATGATACTGGGCAGCATCGCCCGCACGGCCTGCGGGACCAGGATGGTCAGCATGACCTGGGTCTTGCGCATGCCCAGCGCGTAGGCGGCCTCGCTCTGGCCCTTGGGCACGGAGTTGATGCCGGCCCGGAAGATCTCCGCCTGGACCGAGCCGTTGTAGAGCGTCAGGCCGATGACCAGGGCCTGGAACGGCTCGAACGCGGTCGCCCACAGCAGGTAGATCATGATGATCAGGGGCAGCGCGCGGAAGAACTCCACCGCCGCACCGGCGACCAGCCGGACCGCCCGGTGGTCCGAGAGCCGCCCGGCGGCGAACACCGTGGCGAGGACGAGCGAGGCGACCGCGGCGAGCGCGAACACCTTGAGGGTGGCGATCACCCCGTCCTTGATCTGCTGCTGGACCCCGCTGTACTGGAACAGGGTCCACATGTAGGAGTGGAACTCGCCCCTGGAGTCGAGCCGCATGACCATGAAGACCAGCAGTCCGGCGAGCGCGAGGCTGCCGATGACCGTGTAGATCAGGTTGCGCCGTCTGGTCCTGGGTCCTGGGGCGTCGTACAGGACACTCGCCGTCATCGGGCCACCGCCAGCCGGTTCTCGAGCAGCCGGAAAAGGCCGCTGATCGCAAAGGTGATGATCAGATACGCCAGGGCGATCCAGATGAAGATCACCGTGAGGTTGAGACCCTCGTCGCTGAGGAGCTTCTGCACGGAGAACAGCTCGGTGACGCTGAACGCTCCGGCGATCGCGGAGTTCTTGGTGAGCGCGATCATGAGGCTGCCGACCGGCGCGATGACGGTACGGGCCGCCTGCGGGAGGATGATCAGCCGCAGGATCTGAGTGAACGTCATGCCGATGCTTCGCGCTGCCTCGGCCTGCCCGAGCTGCACGGTGTTGACGCCGGAGCGCACCGCCTCGCAGATGAAGGCCGAGGTGTAGAAGCCGAGGGCGAGCACCGCCAGCTGGTACGAGGTGAGGCCGGTGGCGAAGACCTCGGGCACGACGAAGGTGGCCACGAGGAACAGCAGGGTCAGCGGCGTGTTGCGCAGCAGCGTCACCCACAGCGTGCCGAACGCCCGCAGCGGAGGCACGGGAGAGACCCGGAAGGCGGCCATGAGGATGCCGAGCAGCAGGGCGAGCACCGCACTGGCGGCGGTGAGTGACAGCGTGCCGAAGAACCCCTGCCGGAACAGGGCGAAATTGTCGAACAGGACGTTCATCGTGGCTCACCTCGCCGGTTCGCCCGTATCGGGCAGGAAGGCATCGTCGGTCCTGGGCGTGCGGGGGGTACGAGGAGTCGCGCCCCGGAGAGAAGCAGCATCGGGAATGGCCTCACGAGGGCGTGGCGGCCCGCCGGGCCGCCGCTGGGAAAAACCCGTTTAC
>NZ_JASISZ010000009.1:0-115205 GCF_030063355.1 Streptomyces sp. PH10-H1 | reverse complement strand
CGGGGGTTGGCGCAGCGGCCGGCCGGCGGGGATGCCGGGAGAAGCGTGCGGATCAGTAGCGGTCCAGGGCCGGCGGCGCCTTGTACGGCGAGCCGGACAGGCCCAGCGTCGCGTCGTAGGCCTTCTTGTAGTCGCCGTTGTCCTCGTGCGCCTGCAGCGCGTTGCTGATCGCATCGCGCAGCGCCTTGTCGTCCTTGTTGAGGCCGACGCCGTAGGGCTCCGAGGAGAAGGTCTTGCCGACGACCTTGAACTTGCCCGGTGCCTGGGCCGCGTAGCCCTTGAGGATCGCGTCGTCGGTGGTGACCGCGTCCACCTGGCCGGTCTGCAGCTGCTGCACGCAGTCGGAGTACTTGCCGAGCGCGTTGACGATGGCTCCGTACTTCGGGTCCTTGATCCGCTCCAGCGGCGTGGAACCCGTGATGCTGCAGACCTTCTTGCCCTTGAGGCTGTCCGGGCCGGTGATGTCGGTGTTGTCCTTGGCCACCAGCAGGTCCTGGCCGGCGATGTAGTACGGGCCGGCGAAGGAGATGTCCTTCTTGCGGGCGTCGTTGATCGTGAAGGTGCCGACGTAGTAGTCCGCGTCGCCCTTCTTGATCGCCGGGACGCGCAGGCTGGAGTCGAAGGTCTTCCACTCGATCTTGTCCGGGCCGAAGCCGAGATCGGCGGCGACCATCTTGGCGATCTCGATGTCGAAGCCGTTGCGGTCGTTGGTGCCGGGCGGCTGGAAGCCCAGGAACGGCTGGTCGGCCTTGACGCCGATGATCAGCTTGCCGCGCTGCTGCGCGCGCTTCAGGACGGCGGAGTCGATCGTGACGCCGGTCTTCGTCGTGTACGTCGGCAGCTTGGGGGCGTTGGTGCCGCTGGTGGGCGTGGCGCCGGGTGCGGACGGCGTGCCCGACTTGCCGCCGCAGGCGGTCGCGGTGAGGGTCAGCGCCAGTACGACGAGCCCGGCCGCGGCGGAGTTACGGAACTTCATGGGGACATCCCTTGGGTCGTCTGTCGTCAGTCGTCGGTGGTGCGAAGTCGTGGTGAAAAGTCATGGTGAGTCGTAGTGCGAAGCGGGCCGGCCGTCGTCAGGCGTCGGCCATTCGTCGGGCGTTGGGCGCCCGGACGCCGTCAGTGGTGAAGGATCTTCGACAGGAAGTCCTTGGCCCGGTCGCTCCGGGGATTGCTGAAGAACTGCTCCGGCGTCGCCTCTTCCACGATCCGTCCGTCGGCCATGAAGACCACCCGGTTGGCGGCTGAGCGGGCGAAGCCCATCTCGTGGGTGACGACGATCATCGTCATGCCGTCCCGGGCGAGCTGCTGCATGACCTCCAGCACCTCGTTGATCATCTCCGGGTCGAGCGCGGAGGTGGGCTCGTCGAAGAGCATGACCTTCGGATCCATGGCGAGGGCGCGGGCGATGGCCACGCGCTGCTGCTGGCCGCCGGAGAGCTGTGCCGGGTACTTGTCCGCCTGCTCGCCCACGCCCACCCGGTCGAGCAGCTGGCGGGCCCGTGCCTCGGCGTCCTTCTTGTCGGTCTTGCGGACCTTGACCTGTCCGAGCATGACGTTCTGGAGAACGGTCTTGTGCGCGAAGAGGTTGAACGACTGGAAGACCATGCCGACATCGGCGCGCAGCCGTGCCAGTTCCCGGCCCTCCTGGGGCAGCGGCTTGCCGTCCAGCGTGATGGAGCCCGAGTCGATCGTCTCCAGCCGGTTGATGGCACGGCACAGCGTGGACTTTCCGGACCCCGAGGGACCGATGACGACCACCACCTCGCCGCGGGTGATCGTCAGGTTGATGTCCTGGAGCACGTGCAGGGCGCCGAAGTGCTTGTTCACGCCTCCCAGCACGACCAGGTCGTCGGTCGCCGGCACGGCGTCCTTGGTCACTGAGACTTCGGTCATCGGCCTGTGCTCCATCTCGTCGGTTCGCCAGACCTTAGTGATGCATGATGGCGAGCGCCATTACATCTGAGCTGAACTTGAGGATCACGATTCGGATACTGTCCGCCACGGATGATAAGCCCTGTGTGGTCGTGCGTACCGGCTGCATAACAGTCCGCGGCAGGTACCGGTGCTCCCTTGACGCGCCCCTCGTCGATCAGCCTGTATTCCGGGTAAGCAACCGATTGCACACGGATGGTCGACGGGCAGACGACCGACAGACGAAAGACGGACGATAGACGCACGGACGACAGCCGGCCGATGCAGACCGATGCGGACCGATCGCCGACGCGGGAAGGAGGGTGAACCGATGCGGTTGCTACTGGTGGAGGACGACGACCGGGTCGCCGCCGCGCTGTCCGCGGTGCTCGCGAAGCACGGCTTCGACGTCACCCACGCCCGCAGCGGCGAGGAGGCGCTGCGCGCGCTGCTGCCCGCCCAGGGCCCGTCCTACGGGTGTGTGCTGCTCGACCTCGGCCTGCCCGACCAGGACGGCTTCGAGGTGTGCAGCCGGATACGCCGCCGCACCTCCACCCCCGTCATCATGGTCACCGCCCGTTCCGATGTGCGGTCCCGGATCCACGGCCTCAACCTCGGCGCCGACGACTATGTCGTCAAGCCGTACGACACCGGTGAGCTGCTCGCCCGGATCCATGCGGTCGGCCGCCGGCCCCCGCTGCGGCCCGCCACGGACCCCGCCGCCGCGCCCGCGTCCGCCGTGGCCGGCGCTCCTGAGCGGCCGCCGTCCGGCCGGCTGCGGCTCGGTCCCGTCGAGATCGAACTGCCCACCCGGCGGGTCATGGTGAGCGGCGAGCCGATCGCGCTCACCCGCAAGGAGTTCGACCTGCTGGCCCTGCTTGCCCAGCGGCCCGGCGTGGTCTTCCGACGTGAGCAGATCATCAGCGAGGTCTGGCGCACCAGCTGGGAGGGGACGGGGCGCACCCTGGAGGTGCACGTCGCCTCGCTGCGGTCCAAGCTGCGGCTGCCGTCCGTGATCGAGACGGTGCGCGGAGTCGGTTACCGGCTCGTCGTTCCCGCCGTCTGAGAGCCGGCACCCGTTGAGTTCACGCCTTCTCCCCCTGCTCCTCGCGCTGATGGCGGGCGTCCTGCTGGCCCTGGGCTTTCCGCTGGCCGCGAGCATGGCCGCCGCCCAGCAGCAGCGCGTCGTCGTCGACCGCATCGACGACGCCGCGCGCTTCGCGTCGCTCGCCCAGTTCGTCACCGCGCGCACCCCGCAGTCCGCGAGCGTCGTCGGCGACGCCGAGCGGCTGCACGCGCTGCGTTCGGAGCTGAGCCGGTACGAGGAGCTCTACGGCATCCGCGTCGGCGTCTTCTACCGCGATCTCACCGCGATGGGCGTGGCGCCCGAGGACTGGGCGGTCCCCGCCCAGGGTGAGGCGTACGACGCCTTCAGCGCGGCGCTGGCCGGCCGCCGCAGCCACGACCCGGCGCAGGTGTGGCCCTGGCAGCGCCGTACCCTGGCCGTCGCCTCGCCCATCATCCGCGACGGTGACGTCGTCGCCGTCGTCCTCACCGAATCGCCCACCGGGGCACTGCGTTCGCGCATCCTGCACGGCTGGCTACTGCTCGGCGCGGGCGAGCTGGCGGCGATGGCCATCGCCGTGCTGTTCGCCTTCCGGCTCACCGGCTGGGTGCTGCGTCCGGTCGCGATTCTCGACCGGGTCACCCACGACATCGCCACCGGGCGCATGAAATCCCGGGTCGCGGCGGCCGGCGGGCCGCCGGAACTGCGCCGGCTGTCCCGCTCGTTCAACGAGATGGCCGACAACGTGGAGCAGGTGCTCGACCAGCAGCGTGCCTTCGTCGCCGACGCCTCCCACCAGCTGCGCAATCCGCTGGCCGCGCTCATGCTGCGGATCGAGCTGCTCGGCTTCGAACTTCCCGAGGGCAACAGGGAAGTGGCCTCCGTCCAGGAGGAGGGCAAACGGCTCGCCCAGGTCCTCGACGACCTGCTCGGCCTGGCGCTGGCGGAGCACGCGGACGCGGACCTGGCCGCCATCGACATCGCCGCGCTCGTCGCCGGGCGCATCGGCGCGTGGCGGCCGGTCGGCGAGCGGGAGGGCGTCGCCCTGGAGTACACGGGCAAGGCCGCCGTCACCGGCTGGTCCGATCCGGTGGCGCTGTCCAGCGCCCTGGACGCGGTCATCGACAACGCGCTGAAGTTCACTCCGCGCGGCGGAAGCGTCCGGGTGCTGGTCGCGGGGGGGAGCGACGAGGTCACCGTCACCGTCGCGGACGGCGGCCCCGGGCTGACCGAGGAGGAGCTCGACCGGGTCGGCGACCGCTTCTGGCGCAGCCCCCGCCACCAGAACATCGACGGCTCCGGGCTCGGCCTCTCCATCGCCCGGATCCTCCTGACCCAGGGCGGCGGCCGCCTCTCCTTCGCGGCGAACGAGCCCACCGGCCTCGCGGTGACCCTCACCATCCCGCGCACGGCTCAGCAGGACCGGCCCAGGGCCTGAACGGCCCGCCCGGACAGGCGCTCTAGCCGCACTCCGTCTGGTCCGGGGGCAGCTGGTCCGCCAGCTCCTTCGGGGCGAGCGGCTTGAGGTAGGTGTCGTACGAGTCCTTCCAGCGGCCCGAGGAGATCTCGTCGCGGATGGCATCGCACACCGCGCCGCGCAGGGCGGGCTCGCCCCTGTGCAGTCCCACGCCGTACTGCTCGCTGCCGAACGGGGCGCCGAGCAGCCGCAGTTCCGCGGGGTGCTGGGCCCGGTAGCCGGCCAGGATGACGTCGTCGGTGGACACCGCGTCCACCGTGCCGGCGAGCAGGTCGGTGACGCACATCCCGTACGAGGCGCGCGGTTCGAGCAGTATGCGCGGGTATCCGGTGCGCAACCGCGCCTCCGGCGTGGAGCCCTGCACGGTGCAGACCTTGCGGCCGTCCAGGTCGGCGACCCCGCTCACGCCGGTCGCGCGGGCCGGCACCAGGAAGTCCTGCCCGGCCACGTAGTACGGGCCGGCGAAGTCCACCGACTGCTTGCGCTCCTGGGTGATGGAGTAGCTGGCCACTATCAGGTCGACCTGCCCGGTGCTGAGCCGGTACTCGCGGCTCTGGGTGTTCACCACCTCGAAACGCACCGTGTCGAAGCCCAGATGCGCGGCCACCGATCGCGCGATGTCGATGTCGAACCCCCGGAAGCCGCCCTCGGACCCCGGCGACCGCTCGCTGAGCCCCGGCTGGTCGCCCTTCACCCCGACCAGCAGGAAGCCGCGCTCCCTGGCCGCCCGGATGGTGGCGGAGCTGTCGAGGGACGGGCCGGCGGACGCGGTGAGGCGGTCCACCGTGAACCAGCCGGCCGTCACGAGCACGACCAGCGCCAGCGCCGCGGCCGGCCACCTGAGCGGACCACGCAGCCGGGCGGTGAGGCCGCGGGACGGACCGTCCGCGGGCCGCCGGGCGGGCGGCAGGGAGACCGGCGGCGGGTGCGCGCCGGAGCCGCCGCCGAGGCCGTCGGAACCGCCCGGGCCCGACCGCGGATCACTCAACGATTCACTCGACGAATCACTCACCACGGAAGCGTCCGGGTCCGAGCCTCCCGAGCCGATGGCGTCCGTGCCCGTAGTGCCCGTAGCGCCCGTGTCGGCGGTGTCCGTGCCGCCGTAGCCGCCGGTACGGCGGGCCCAGGAGGACTCCGCCTCCGGGGGCCGGCCGTCCGCCGGGTAGAAGGACATCGGATGCTGCGGTGTCTCCTGAGCCACATGCTGGAGCAACTGCTCGGCCCGCCGCGCCGTCAGCCGCGCCGCCGGGTCCTTCACCAACAGGCCCTCGATCAGCGGCCGCAGGGGTCCGCAGTGCTCCATCGGCGGCGGCTCGGCCTCGCGTACCGCCTCCAGCACCTCGTACGGTGTCGGCCCGCGGAAGGGCGCCCGGCCCTCGACCGTCTCGTACAGCGCCACCCCGAGCGACCACAGATCGGCGGCGGGCGTCGCCTCGTGCGGCGACCGGCCCTGCGGGGTGCACAGCTCCGGCGCCAGGTACCGCGGGGTGCCGACGAGTTCGTGCATCCGCGTCACCTGGGCCGCGCCTTCGAACGTCGCGATGCCGAAGTCCATCAGCACCGCGCGCCCGTCCCGCCGGAAGAGGATGTTGTGCGGCTTCACGTCCCGGTGCAGCACTCCCGCCGCGTGCACCGCCCGCAGCCCGCGCAGCACCTCGAGGCCGACCCGGGCCACCTGCAGCGCGGGCAGCCGGCCGTGCTCCTGCAACTGGTCCGCCAGCGAGCGCGGATTGACCTGCTCCATCACGATCCAGACCTGGCCGTCGGCCTCGATCACATCGTGCACCGCCACCACGTGCTCATGCCCGATCCGGGCGATGGCCCGCGCCTCCCGCCGCGCCCGCTCCACCCACTGGGCCTGCGTATCGGGATCCACCGCGCCCCGGAACAGCAGTTCCTTCACCGCGACCTGGCGTCCCAGCCGGTTGTCGTACGCCTCCCACACCACGCCCATGCCGCCACGGCCCAGCGGGCGCTGCAGCTCGTACCGGCCGTCGACAAGGGTGTGGGGCCCGCCGCCTGGTGTGCCCCCGTTACGCATGCGTAGAGATTAGGGCCTGGCCGGCCGATCGCGAGAGGCCGCCCGGACCCTGACGCGCGAGCGGAAGGATCACGTCCGGCAGCCGGACAGGCCCTAAGACTTCACCGAGCGGTAGTAGCGGCGCGCGCCCTCGTGCAGGGGCAGCGGGTCGGTGAAGACCGCGGTGCGCAGGTCCACGAGCTGGGCGGCGTGGACCTTGCTGCCGATCCTGTCGCGGCTGTCGATCACCGCGCGGGTGAGCCGTTCGACGAGTCCGGTGTCCGCCCGGTCGGTCGTCACGAGCAGATTGGCGACGGCGATGGTCTTCACCGACAGGCCGTGCTGCATCGTGGGATACGCGTCCGCGGGCATCACCGCCTCGCGGTAGTAGCCCATCGGGTCGCCCATGGCGTGCAGTTTGTCCACCAGGTCGCCGAGCTGGACTAGTTTGACGTTGCTCGAATTGGCGAGATCGGTGACGGTCGTGGTCGGCAGGCCGCCGGACCAGAAGAACGCGTCCAGTTTCCCGGCCTTGAGCAGGGCGGGCGCCGTGTCTATACCTACCGGCACGGCGGTGAGGTCCTTGGCCATGTCGACCCCGGCGGCGGCCAGCAGCCGCCGGGTGATGAGGTTGACGCCGGAATCCGCCTGGCCGACCCCGACGCGCTTGCCGCGCAGGTCGCGGGCGGAAGCGATCGCCGAGTTCTTGGGGACGATGAGCTGCATGTAGTCGTCGTACAGCCGCGCGCAGGCGCGCAGCCGGTCCTTGCCCGGTCCCTGGTAGTTCGCGACGGCGTCGGCGGCGGCGATGGTGAAGTCGGCCCGCCCCGAGGCGACCCGTTTCACGTTGTCCACCGAGCCGTGCGACTGGACGAGGTTGACCGTCACCCCGGGCAGCTGCTCCCGCAGATCGCTCTTCAGCATCTTCCCGTAGGTCTCGTACACCCCGGCGGCCACGCCCGTGGAGAACGAGACCGGTTCGTGTGGATACGAGGGCCCCCGGGACGGCAGGAGCCACCACAGCAGCAGCGCGAGTGCGGCGGCGGCCGCGAGGACCGACTGCAGCGCGCGGCGTCTGCCGAGGTGGGGGAGGTTCATGGTGCGGATCCTGCCAGGCCGGAGCCGTCGTGGATAGCGCCGGCCGAGCCGGAGGGGGCGGGGCGCGGGGACGGGCAAGCGGTACGGGAAGGGCGGGGCGAGCGGTAAGGGCGGGGCGGGGCGAGCGGTACGGGGTGGCGCGGGCGGGGCGGTCCGCGGCTCTTCGTACCCCCGCACCCCCCGTACCCTGGTCGGGTGAGCGGTGAGGTGGCTGGTTTGAGGACATACGAGGTCCGCACCTACGGGTGCCAGATGAACGTGCACGATTCGGAACGGCTGTCCGGCCTTCTGGAGGGCGCGGGCTATGTCCGCGCGCCCAAGGGGGCCGACGGGGCGGACGTCGTCGTCTTCAACACCTGCGCGGTGCGGGAGAACGCCGACAACCGGCTCTACGGCAACCTCGGCCAGCTCGCCCCGCAGAAGGCGGCCCGGCCCGGCATGCAGATCGCGGTCGGCGGCTGCCTCGCCCAGAAGGACCGCGACACCATCGTGAAGCGGGCCCCCTGGGTCGATGTGGTCTTCGGCACCCACAACATCGGCCGGCTGCCGGTGCTGCTGGAGCGGGCCAGGATCGCCGAAGAGGCGCAGGTCGAGATCGCCGAGTCGCTGGAGGCGTTCCCCTCCACGCTGCCGTCCCGCCGTGAGTCCGCCTATGCCGCGTGGGTCTCGGTCTCGGTGGGCTGCAACAACACCTGCACCTTCTGCATCGTGCCCGCGCTGCGCGGCAAGGAGGAGGACCGGCGGCCCGGCGACATCCTCGCCGAGGTCGAGGCACTGGTCGCCGAGGGCGTCGTCGAGATCACCCTGCTCGGGCAGAACGTCAACGCGTACGGCTCGGGCATGGGCGACCGCGAGGCGTTCTCCAAGCTGCTGCGCGCCACCGGGCAGATCGAGGACCTGGAGCGGGTGCGCTTCACCTCCCCGCACCCGCGCGATTTCACCGACGACGTGATCGCGGCCATGGCCGAGACGCCGAACGTGATGCACCAGCTGCACATGCCGATGCAGTCCGGTTCCGACGCCATCCTCAAGGCGATGCGCCGCTCGTACCGGCAGGACCGTTACCTCAACATCATCGAGAAAGTGCGCGCGGCCATGCCGGACGCCGCCATCTCCACCGACATCATCGTGGGCTTCCCCGGCGAGACCGAGGAGGACTTCGAGCAGACGATGCACGTGGTGCGCGAGGCGCGCTTCGCGCAGGCGTTCACCTTCCAGTACTCCAAGCGCCCCGGGACCCCGGCGGCCGACATGGACGGGCAGATCCCCAAGCAAGTCGTTCAGGAGCGCTACATGCGGCTGTCCGCCCTCCAGGAGCAGATCTCCTGGGAGGAGAACAAGACGCAGGTCGGCCGCACGCTGGAGGTGCTGGTCGCCGAGGGCGAGGGCCGCAAGGACAACGCCACCCACCGGCTGTCCGGCCGCGCTCCCGACAGCCGTCTCGTGCACTTCGAGAAGCCGGCGGGCGCCGCCCCCCGCCCCGGTGACATGGCCACGGTGGAGATCACCTACGCCGCCCCGCACCACCTGCTCGCCGAGCGGCCCGCGCTCGCCGTGCGGCGTACGCGGGCCGGTGACGCGTGGGAGCAGCGCAACGCCGCTCCCCAGGCGCCGGCCGGCGTGATGCTGGGGCTGCCGACGATCGGCGCCCCGGCGCCCCTGCCGGTAGTGGAGAGCGGCTGCGGCCGCGACTGACGTCGCCCTGGACGGGCTGGATTTCCAGCCGTCCAGGGGCACCTCCCAGCGTTAGCTGGGGGAGATTGAGGGCAGCGCGGCCGAGGGACGCGTAACCCGGGGAACCTGCCGGTCCCGGCACTAGGCTGCGGTCATGCTCGTAGCCGCCGCAGTCTGTCCGTCCGCCCCGCTGCTCGTACCCGAGGTGGCGGCCGGTGCCGCGCCCGAGCTGGACGCGCTGCGCGCCGCGTGCGCCGATGCGATCGGGGTGCTCGCGGCGTCCCGGCCGGACCGGCTGGTGGTGATCGGCCCGGCGGAGCAGTCCGTCCGGGGGCCGCACCCCGAGGGCTCGCGCGGTTCGTTCCGCGAGTTCGGAGTGGAGCTCGACGTGCGCCTTGGCACCCACGGCGCCGAGCCCGGCACCGAGCCCGGGGCCGCCGGCCGTCTGCTGCCGCCCTCGCTGGCCGTCGCCGCCTGGCTGCTGGGGGGCTGGGCCGCCGCTCCGGTGGAGGGCCTGGGCGTGGGAGAGCCGCTCGAACAGGACCGCTGCGCCGCCACCGGCGCCATGATCGCGGCAGCGGCGGAACGGGTCGCGCTGCTGGTGATGGGCGATGGCAGCGCCTGCCGCACCGTCAAGGCGCCCGGCTATCTGGACGAGCGCGCGGAACCCTTCGACGCCTCGGTCGCCGCCGCGCTGGCCGCGGCCGACACGGCGGCCCTGGCCGCGCTGGACGCGGAACTCGCGGATACGCTCAAGGCGGCGGGACGCGCCCCCTGGCAGGTCCTGGCGGGGGCCGCGCAGGGCGCGGGGCTGGCCGGACAGCTGCTCTACGAGGACGCGCCGTACGGCGTCGGCTACTTTGTCGCCACCTGGACGTAAGGTGCCCCGGCGGGTGGCGGCGGACGGCTGAGGGCGGGCGTCGAAGGCCGCAGGGCCGAAGCGCCCGCGGCCTTCCCGCGCCGGTGCTGAGGGTCAGGCCGGGGTGTTCGGACCGCTCTCCTCGGTGTCCGGACCGCCTTCCTCCTTGCCCTTCAGGTGGTCCAAGGCACCCTTCGCCTTGTGCACGCCCGTCTCGATCTTGTCGGTGTACTTTCCGCCGGTCTTGGAATCCACCGTGTGGGCTGCCTTGTCGATTCCGGACTCGATCTTGTCTCCGTGCTGCTGAGCGAAGTCGCCCGCCTTGTGCTTGGCGAGTCCCAGCTTGTCCTTGAGCGTGTCCTTGAGGCTCATCCGGCACCTTCCCTCGGGACGGCTATGTACGGGCGCCCTCACCGGCCTCGCTGTCGGCGGCCTCCGCGGTGGACTGCTGCTTCGGGATGCCGACGGGATCGGCCGCTTCGGCGGACTCCGCCGCTCCGGCCTGCTCCGCGGGCCCGTCCGGCTCCGTCCGGTCCTCCGCCTCGGCGGGCTCCGCGACCGCCTCGACGTCCTCCGGATCCGCCGTCAGAGTGATGGCTTCCGCCGTCTCGGTTGACGGGTCGGCCGACTGACGCCGAAACCATCCGAAAACGCCCATTTCTACTCCAGACCATACTCGTGAGGTCGAAATTCCGCGTTGCCCGGGGCGCCTCGTTGCGCTGTGGGGGTCCGGCCGGTCCGTAAAACCCGGAAACCGGCCAGCGGAATCTCTCCAGAGGCAACGAGTCCGGCCGCGCTCCGTCACGTCCCTCGATCGTGAGCGGGCTCAGAGGTTTGGGAGACTGGACAGGTGCTGCACACTCCCGGGGAGCGACCCCCCGTACTCCTGACCAAAGATGTTGTCATCGCCGTCGTCGGCCCCACCGCGGCCGGCAAGTCCGATCTGGGCGTAGCCCTCGCCCAGGCCCTGAACGGTGAGGTCGTCAATGCCGACTCCATGCAGCTCTACCGGGGCATGGACATCGGCACCGCCAAGCTGACCACCGGCGAGCGCCACGGCGTGCCGCACCATCTGCTGGACATCTGGGACGTCACCGAGGCCGCGAGCGTGGCCGAGTACCAGCGTCTCGCCCGCGCCGAGAT
Organism: Streptomyces sp. PH10-H1; assembly: GCF_030063355.1. GTDB lineage: Bacteria > Actinomycetota > Actinomycetes > Streptomycetales > Streptomycetaceae > Actinacidiphila. The sequence continues at coordinate 103,957 of NZ_JASISZ010000009.1, read as the reverse complement.
CGACCGGCTGCACGCCGCCGGGCGAACGCCGGTGCTGGTCGGCGGATCCGGGCTGTACGTCCGCGGGGCCATCGACGCGCTGGAGTTCCCCGGCACCGACGCCGCCGTCCGGGCCCGGCTGGAGGTGGAGCTCGACGAGCACGGCTCCGCCGCGCTGCACGCCCGGCTCGCCGCCGTCGACCCCGAGGCGGGGCGCGCCATCCTGCCGAGCAACGGCCGCCGGATCGTCCGGGCGCTGGAGGTGGTGGAGATCACCGGCCGCCCGTTCACCGCGAATCTGCCGGGCCCCGACTCGGTCTACGACACCGTGCAGATCGGCGTCGACGTGCCGCGGCCCGAACTCGACGAGCGCATCGCGCTGCGGGTGGACCGGATGTGGGAGGCCGGTCTGATGGAGGAGGTACGGGCGCTGGACGCCGTGGGACTGCGCGACGGACGCACCGCCTCGCGGGCGCTCGGCTACCAGCAGGTGCTCTCGGCCCTCGCGGGGGAGTGCACCGACGAGGAGGCGCGCACCGAGACCGTACGGGCCACCAAGCGCTTCGCGCGGCGCCAGGATTCGTGGTTCCGCCGTGATCAGCGGGTGCACTGGCTCACCGCGCGCGGCACGGAACTCACCGATCAGGCGCTGACGTTGGTCGCGGCTGCGGTTACAGCCTGATCACGTGATGGCATCGGGACGCCTCAGCGTGATGAGGCGCCCACGCGGCCGTGCCATCATCGAGCATCGAGTTTCGGCGTCGGAGATTGGGGAGGGCGCGTGGCGATGGAAGCCGGTCCCCGCGACACGTCACCCGACCACGACGCCGAGACGGATTCCCTGCTCGGGACGGATTCCCTGCCCGAGCCGGAAACCGTTCCGGTCGAGCTGCGGCCCCAGCGGCGGCTGCGGATCTGGCAGCTCGCCCCGATCGTCGCCCTCGGCGTCGGCGGATCACTGATGTTCGCCTTCCCGCTCGCCTTCGAGTTCGGTGACGGCGGCGCGGTCGTCGCGATGCTCGGCCTGCTGCTCAGCTGCTGCTCCGCGGGCTGGGGCATCATGGCCGCCCGCCGGGTCGGCTACACCTGGCCCGGGCTGCCCGCCCGCGGCTCCGGCCGCCGCGCGGACTGGCGCTACATCGTCGCCTACACGCTGATCAGCGGGCTGCTGGCGTTCCTCGCCATCGTGCGCGTGGCCCGCCTGCGCTGAATCGCGCCGGCGCCGTGGCACTACCCTTGTCCGTGTGACCAACGTGACCACCGCGCAGCAGAGCCTGCCCTTCCTCAAGGGCCACGGCACCGAGAATGACTTCGTGATCGTCCCCGACGTGGACGGCCGCATCGAGCTGTCCGCGGCGGCCGTTGCCCGGCTGTGCGACCGCCGGGCGGGCATCGGCGGCGACGGGCTGCTGCGGGTGGTGCGCTCCGCGGCCCATCCGGAGGCCGTCGGCATGGCCGGCGAGGCCGAGTGGTTCATGGACTACCGCAACAGCGACGGAAGCATCGCCGAGATGTGCGGCAACGGGGTCCGGGTCTTCGCCCGCTACCTGCAGCGCGCCGGGCTCACCGGGGCCGGTGAGCTGGCCGTGGCCACCCGCGCCGGCGTCCGCCGGGTGCACATCGCCAAGACGGGCCCGGACGGCGTCCCGGGCGACATCACCGTCGACATGGGCCGCGCCGTGCTGCCCGAGGGGGAAGTGACCGTCGCCGTGGGCGACCGCCGCTGGCCCGCGCGCAACGTCAACATGGGCAATCCGCACGCCGTCGCCTTCGTCGACAGCCTCGACGACGCGGGAAACCTGCTGGCCGCGCCCGCCGTCACACCCGCCGCGGCGTACCCGACCGGTGTGAACGCGGAATTCGTCGTCGACCGCGGCGAACGCCATGTGGCGATGCGTGTCCATGAGCGGGGCTCGGGTGAGACCCGCTCCTGCGGCACCGGCGCCTGCGCCGTGATGGTCGCCGCCGCCCGCCGCGACGGCGCCGACCCGGCCGTCACCGGACGCCCCGTCACGTACACCGTGGATGTGCCCGGCGGCCGGCTGGTGATCACCGAATCCACCGACGGCCGTATCGAGATGGCCGGCCCGGCCGTGATCGTCGCCGAGGGCACCATCGCCCCGGAGTGGCTGGACGCACCGAACGCCTGACGTCCGGCACACATTTGCGGTACCGGCTTCCCGAACCGGCCTTCCGTACCGACTTCCCGCACACGTTCCCTCGAACGGGTGATGGGGATCACTCTGGGCGAGAGCGCCCCTGCCGCACGTGATGGGCTCGATAGCATCAAGCACCGGCGCGGCCCCCACTCTCCGTGGAGTGCGCCTGCCGCCGGTTGACGCTGCCGGAGGTGCCCGATGAGCGCGGACAACGCAGTGGATGCCGCCCCCGCCCCCGACGATGAGGGCCGCAGGCGCGGACTGCGCCGGATCGATCTGCGCCGGCTCGGCAGGGCGGCGCTGCTCGGCCCCGGCGGACGCGAATGGGGCCTCCCCGCCGGCGGCAGGGGCCAACGCGTGCCGGACGCCATCGAGCACCTCGCCAAAGTGCACCGCACCCGCCATCCCGGGGTCGGCGCGGCCGGTATCGAGACCCTGCGGCGCGCCTATCTGCTTGCCGAGACCTCGCACCGCGGCCAGATGCGCAAGAGCGGCGAGCCGTACATCACCCATCCGCTCGCGGTCACCCTGATCCTCGCCGAACTCGGCGCGGAGACAACAACATTGACGGCCTCTCTGCTGCACGACACCGTCGAGGACACGGAAGTGACACTCGATCAGGTGCGGGAGGAGTTCGGCGAGGAGGTCTGCTATCTCGTCGACGGCGTCACCAAGCTGGAACGGGTCGACTACGGGGCGGCCGCCGAGCCCGAGACCTTCCGCAAGATGCTCGTCGCCACCGGCAGCGACGTACGCGTCATGTCCATCAAACTCGCCGACCGGCTGCACAACATGCGCACCCTCGGGGTGATGCGCCCCGACAAGCAGGCGCGGATCGCCAAGGTCACCCGCGATGTGCTCATCCCGCTCGCCGAACGGCTGGGCGTACAGGCCCTCAAGAGCGAGCTGGAGGACCTGGTCTTCGCGATCCTCCACCCGGAGGAGTACGCCCGCACCCGCGCCATGATCCTCGCCAACGCCGCAGGCCAGGACCCGCTGACGGCCGTCGCCGTCTCCGTGCGGGCCGTTCTGCGTGAGGCCGGGATCGCCGCCGAGGTCGCCATCCGGCCGCGGCACGCGGTCTCCGTCCACCGGGTCCTGCTCAAACGCCGCGCCACAGAACTCGGCGGCTGCGACTTCGGACGCCTGCTGGTGCTCGTCGGCGAGGACGCCGACTGCTACGCCGTCCTCGGTGAGCTGCACACCTGCTTCACCCCGGTGATCGCGGAGTTCAAGGACTTCATCGCGGCCCCCAAGTTCAACCTGTACCAGTCACTGCACACCGCCGTCGCCGACGAGGAGGGCCGGATCGCCGAAGTCCTGGTCCGCACCCGGCAGATGCACCGGGTCGCCGAGGCCGGTGTCATCGCGCTCGGCAATCCGCACACCGTCGCCGAGACACCCCAGGCAGCCGACGGCGAACGTGTCGACCCCACCCAGCCGGGCTGGCTGTCGCGCCTGCTCGACTGGCAGCGCGACGCCCCCGACCCCGACACGTTCTGGACCGCCCTGCGGGCCGACCTCGCCCAGGACCGTGAGGTCACCGTCTTCTCCAGCCACGGCGGCGACACCTCCGGCACGATCCGGCTGCCCGCCGGAGCCAGCTGTGTGGACGCCGCTTACGCCCTGCACGGCGAAGGGGGCCACTCCTGCGTCGGCGCCCGGGTCAACGGACGCCTCGCGCCGCTGCGCACCAAGCTGCGGGACGGCGACATCGTGCAGCTCCTGCTGGACGAGACCGGCGCCTCCGGTCCGTCCCCCGACTGGCTGGAGCACGTCCGCACCCCCGCGGCCCGTATCGCCGTCACCCGCTGGCTGGAACGCCACCCGCTGCCCCCGGCCGACGAGGAGCCCGCCGCGCGGGCGGAGCGCCCCGCCTACAGCGCGGACACCGCCGCCGAGGGCGAGCCGGTCGCCGTCACCGACCTGGTGGGCGCCGCCGTGCGCCTGGCGCGCTGTTGTACGCCGGTGCCGCCCGACGAGGTGACCGGATTCGTCATCCGCGGCGGCACCGTCGCGGTGCACCGCGACGAATGCCCGACCGCGCTGCGGATGACCGGGGCCGGCCGCGCCCCCGTCCGCGTACGGTGGCGCGGCGGCAGCCCCGCGGGGGCCGGCTACCGCGCCACCCTGCTCGCCGAGGCGCTCGGCCGGCCCCGGCTGCTCGCGGATCTCACCGAGGCCATCGCGGGCCAGGGCGTGGGCATCGTCTCCGCCTCCGTCGAACCACCGCAGGAGCACCGGGTGCGCCATACGTACACCGTGGAGCTGCCCGACGCGGAGGCGCTGCCGGGCCTGATGCGCGCCATGCGGTCCGTCCCGGGCGTGTACGACGTCTACCGGGCCCAGCGGGCGATGGCCGCCGCACGCCGGTAACGGCGGCGCCCAGGACCCGGCGAGGGGTCCGGCAAGGGGGGCGAGAGGCCGGCGAGGGTCCCGGCATGAGACGGCGGGCGACACGGCCAGGGGAACCGTCCGGGGCCGATCGGGCGTGGTGCTGCGCGTCGCGCGTCCGCGCCCGCCGCCCCCTGATAGCCGTAGCGCATGATCCCCATCACGCCGCGCAGCGGCGCCGTGCTGGCGGCCCTTGCCGCCACGCTGACCCTGACCGGAGCGGAGCTGCCCGGCGGTCCGCCGTCCACCGGCACACCGGCAGGGCTCGGTGACCGGCTCTACCCCGACCTCGGCAACCCCGGCTACGACGTGGCCTCCTACGACATCGCCTTCGATTACCACGGCCAGGACCGGCCACTGGACGCCGTCACCCGCATCGAGGCCCGCGCCCTGGCGCCCCTGACCGGCTTCCATCTGGACTTCGCCAACGGCACGGTTCAATCGGTGCAGGTCAACGGGCGGCCGGCGACGTACACCAGAGAGCGCGAGGAGCTTGTCGTCACCCCCGCGGAGCCGGTACCGGCCGGCGGCACGCTCCGGATCACCGTCACCCACACCAGTGATCCGCGGGCCGCGGACTCCGGCTGGGTGCGGACCGCCGACGGGCTCGCCATGGCCAACCAGGCCGACGCCGCCCACCGGGTCTTCCCGTGCAACGACCACCCGTCGGACAAGGCCGCCTTCACCTTCCATGTCACGGCGCCCGGGGACCTCACCGTCGTCGCGAACGGCGTTCCCGACGCCGTGCCCACCGCCGTCCCTGCCGTTGCCGCCCCCGCGGGGAAGGCCGCCCCCGCGGGGAAGGCCGCGCGCGTCCCCGCCCTCACCTGGACGTACCGCCCCGCGAACCCCATGGCCACCGAACTCGCCCAGGTCTCCATCGGCCGCTCCGCCGTACTGCGCCGATCCGGTCCGCACGGGCTGCCGCTGCGCGATGTGGTCGGCGCCGCCGACCGCGACCGGCTGGAGGCCCGGCTCGCGATGACCCCGGGCCAGGTCCGCTGGATGGAGGGCCAGGTCGGCCGCTACCCGTTCGAGACGTACGGGATTCTCAGCGTCGACACCACGACCGGCTTCGAGCTGGAGACCCAGACCCTCTCGCTCTTCGAGCGCCGCGTCCTGCTCGCGCCCGAGCACCTGGCCGCCCCGCTGATGGTCCACGAGCTCGCCCACCAGTGGTTCGGCGACAGCGTCACCCCCGCGACCTGGTCGGATGTCTGGCTCAACGAAGGCCACGCCACCTGGTACGAGTGGCTGTACAGCGCGGAGAAGTACGGCGTGAACCTCGACGAGCAGGTCCGCGCCGCCTACGCCGTCGACACCCAGGTGCGGAAGGCGGACGGCCCGCCCGCCGCCCCGCTGCCGCCCGACCAGGGCAAGCTCGGCATCTTCCGGAGCAATGTCTACGGCGGCGGGGCGCTCGCCCTGTACGCGCTGCGCCAGGAGATCGGCGCCCCCGCCTTCCAGCGGCTGGAGCGGGCCTGGGTGGCCGGCCACCGCGACGGGATCGTGTCCACCGCCGATTTCACCGCCCTCGCCTCCCAGGTCGCGGGCCGTGACCTGGGAGGCTTCCTGCAGGCCTGGCTGTACGGGGCCGTCACCCCGCCGATGCCCGGCCACCGCGACTGGGTGGCCGGCCCGGCCAGGACCCGCGCGTCAGTGGCGGTGAAACCCGCGTGACCCGCGGCGGCGGGCGTGCGACCATCGTTATGACGGACAACACGCCCGTCACCCATTCCAGCCGATCGACCAAAGGATCCAATGACCTCCTCTTCCTCCTCTTCGAATGACCGACAGCGCCTCCCCGAGAGCCTTCGGGCCGACGCCCTTATGGAAGAGGACGTCGCCTGGAGCCAAGAGATCGACGAAGAGCGGGACGGCGCTCAGCTCGAACGCTCCGAGCGCGCCTCTCTGCGGCGCGTCATCGGTCTGTCCACCGAGCTGGAGGACGTCACCGAGGTCGAGTACCGGCAGCTCCGTCTGGAGCGCGTCGTCCTCGTCGGTGTGTGGACGTCCGGCACGGTGCACGACGCGGAGAACTCCCTCGCGGAGCTCGCCGCCCTCGCGGAGACCGCGGGCGCCCTGGTGCTCGACGGCGTGATCCAGCGCCGCGACAAGCCGGACCCGGCCACGTACATCGGCTCGGGCAAGGCCCAGGAGCTGCGGGACATCGTGCACGAGACGGGCGCCGACACGGTCGTCTGCGACGGTGAACTCAGTCCCGGCCAGCTCATCCATCTCGAAGACGTCGTCAAGGTCAAGGTGGTCGACCGCACCGCCCTGATCCTCGACATCTTCGCCCAGCACGCCAAGTCCCGTGAGGGCAAGGCCCAGGTCTCGCTCGCGCAGATGCAGTACATGCTGCCGCGGCTGCGCGGCTGGGGTGCGTCGCTGTCCCGTCAGATGGGCGGCGGCGGGTCCAGCGGTGGCGGAGCCGGCGGCGGTGGCGGTATGGCCACCCGCGGTCCCGGTGAGACCAAGATCGAGACCGACCGGCGCCGTATCCGCGAGAAGATGGCGAAGATGCGCCGGGAGATCGCGGAGATGAAGACCGGCCGCGACCTCAAGCGGCAGGAGCGCAAGCGGCACAAGGTGCCGTCGGTCGCGATCGCCGGCTACACCAACGCGGGCAAGTCCTCGCTGCTCAACCGGCTCACCGGCGCGGGCGTCCTGGTGGAGAACACCCTGTTCGCCACCCTCGACCCGACCGTGCGCCGGGCCGAGACGCCCAGCGGGCGGCTGTACACCCTGACCGACACCGTCGGTTTCGTACGGCACCTGCCGCACCACCTGGTCGAGGCGTTCCGCTCCACCATGGAGGAGGTCGCGGAAGCCGACCTCATCCTGCACGTGGTGGACGGCTCGCACCCGGTCCCGGAGGAGCAGCTCGCCGCCGTGCGGGATGTCTTCCGCGAGGTCGAGGCGCTCAAGGTGCGTGAGATCGTAGTGATCAACAAGGCGGACCTGGCCGACCCGCTCGTCCTGCAGCGCATGCTGCGGAACGAGAAGCACGCCATCGCGGTGTCCGCGCGCACCGGCCAGGGCATGGACGAGCTCCTCGCCCTGCTCGACGAGGAACTGCCGCGGCCCGAGGTCGAGATCGACGTCCTCGTGCCGTACACCCAGGGCGCGCTGGTCGCCCGGGCGCACGCCGACGGCGAGGTGCTCTCCGAGGAGCACACCGGCGAGGGCACACTCCTCAAGGCGCGGGTGCACGAGGAACTGGCCGCCGAGTTCGAGTCGTTCGCGCTCGTCACCAAGCACTGACCGGTCACAGACCGGTTCACCGCCGGCAGGCGTACGGAAGGGCCCGTCCCCGGTGGGGGCGGGCCCTTCCGTACGTGCCTCGTGTGAACTCAGGGTGTTACGTGAACTGCTTGCTCACCTTGTCGTACACGGCCTTGGCCTCGGCGCCAAGGTGCGGGCCCGCCAGCCAGGTCGCCGTGATCGGGCCGATCGAGGTGTTGCTGACCAGCGCCACCTGACCGTCCGGGTTCTTGGCATACCAGCCGCCGCCGGACGAACCGCCGGTCATGGTGCAGCCGATGCGGTACTCGGTCGGCTGGTCGGCGAAGAGCGACAGCCGGCCCGGCTTGCCCGTGCAGTTGAACAGCCGCTGCCCGTCGAACGGCGGCGCGGCCGGGTAGCCCCAGGCGCCGATCTTGGTGATCTTCGTCGCGGACGGAGCGTCGAACCAGACGGGGAGGGCGGAACCCACCGTCTCCTCGAGCGACTTGGTGCCGCTCTGCTTGTCCGGGGCCACGTGCAGCACCGCGAAGTCGTACGCGGAGCCCTTGCCCCCGGTCTCCGCGCCCGTGGAGATCCACTGGTCCGAAGTGGCGGCGCCGTCGGCCCAGAAGACGCCGAGCGGGGCGAGCGTGTCGCGCTTGGCGCCCTGCAGCTGCGCCTCGGTCTTCCCGCCGTCGTTGTACGACGGGACGAAGATGACGTTGCGGTACCAGCCGCCCTCACCGCCGGCGTGCACGCAGTGACCCGCCGTCCACACCAGGTTGGACTTGCCGGGGTGGGCCGGGTCCTTCACCACGGTGCCGGAGCAGACCATCGAGCCCTTCGGGCCGTCGAAGAAGATCTTTCCGTCGCCGGCCCCGTTCTCGTGATAGGGCGCAGCCACGGCCTGGGCCTTGTTGACCGCGGGCACCGGATCGGTCTTGCCCTTGTCGGCTGCGACGTCGTCGGGCACCTTCTTGTCGTTCTGCTCCGCGCCCTTCATCCGGTCGTTGTCCCACAGACCGTCGATGACCGGGTTGATGAAGTCCGAGGCCTCACGCAGCCACTTGGCCTTGTCCCAGTTCTTCCAGGCCCCGTCCTTGTAGGCCTTCTTCAGCTTCTCGAGGTCACCGAGACTGGTGGGCAGGGCGGGGAGCTTCGAGCCGTCCGCGCTCGTCACCGAGGGGCTCGGCTTGGGATCCGCCTTGTCGTTGGACGGCCCGCAGGCGGTGACCGAGGCCGCGAGCAGGGCCGCGACCGCGGCGGCGGCCAGTGGCCGGCTTATGGATGGCATGGGTTGGGTCCCCCTGGTTGGTTAACGGCAATGCAGCCCCGGCGAAGGGGCGGTCCCCCACTATGCCGGGTGCTGAGGAGGACGGTCCGCGGAGGGTCGCCGGTTCCGGTGTGAAAGATCTCCCAACCGACCGTGATCGGACCATCGGCGCGTCGTTAGTGCGGATGGGGACGTCAACCGGAGGAGTGAGCACGTGGCCGCCATCTCGAGCGTGCCGGACCGACTGACCGCGCCGGCAGACGACTTCGTGGCGGGGGAGGGCATCCTGCGACGGCAGTCGCTGCGCGAATCCGCGGCCCGTACCTACGCCCGTTCGCTGCCGGTCGTACCGGTCAGAGCCCGCGGGATGACGGTCGAGGGCGCCGACGGCCGCCGCTACCTGGACTGCCTGTCCGGCGCGGGGACGCTGGCGCTCGGGCACAATCACCCGGTCGTGCTGGAGGCCATCCGCGCGGTGCTGGACTCCGAGGCCCCGCTGCACGTCCTCGATCTGGCCACCCCGGTCAAGGACGCCTTCACCACGGCCCTGTTCGAGACCCTGCCGCCCGAACTGGCCGACCACGGACGGGTGCAGTTCTGCGGACCGGCCGGCACGGACGCGGTCGAGGCGGCCATCAAACTCGTCCGCAACGCCACCGGGCGCGGCGGCCTGCTGGCGTTCACCGGCGCCTACCACGGCATGACCGCTGCCGCACTGGCCGCGACCGGGGACACGGCGGCGCGCGCCACCGTCGGCGAGGCCGACGCGCGGGTGACGCGGCTCCCGTATCCGTACGACTACCGCTGCCCGTTCGGCACCGGCGGCGACCGCGGGGCGGAGCTGTCCGCCCGGTGGACCGCCAGCGTGCTGGACGACCCCAAGGGCGGCGTTCAGCCGCCCGCCGGAATGCTGCTCGAAGTGGTGCAGGGCGAGGGCGGTGTGATCCCCGCCCCCGAGGCGTGGCTGCGCCGGATGCGGGAGATCACCACCCGGCGCGGAATCCCGCTGATCGTCGACGAGGTGCAGACGGGCGTCGGGCGCACCGGCACTTTCTGGGCCGTCGAGCAGAGCGGGATCGTGCCCGATGTGATGGTGCTGTCGAAGGCCATCGGCGGCAGCCTCCCGCTCGCCGTCATCGTCTACCGGGAGGAGCTGGACACCTGGCGGCCCGGCGCCCACGCGGGCACCTTCCGGGGCAACCAGCTCGCCATGGCGGCGGGCACCGCCACCCTGCGGTACGTCCGCGAGCACGGCCTCGACCTGCGCGCGGCCGCCCTCGGCGCCCGGATGCTCGCCCGGCTGCGCGGACTGGCCGCCCACCACCGCTGCATCGGCGATGTGCGCGGCCGCGGCCTGATGATCGGCGTCGAACTCGTCGACACCGAGGCCGAACCCGACGACTACGGGTCCCTGCCCGCCGCGCCCCGGCTCGCCGCCGCCGTGCAGCAGGAGGCACTGAGCCGCGGTCTCATCATCGAACTCGGCGGCCGGCACAGCAGCGTGGTCCGGCTGCTGCCCCCGCTCACCATCACCGATGAGCAGGCCGAGGCGGTGCTCGACCGCCTCGCGGACTCCATCGCGGCGGCCGAACGGGCGACGACGACGGGCGGTTCGGGAACCACCGGGGGCTCGGGAGTTCCCGGCGGTTCCGGCGCTCCTGTCGGTCCGGGCGCTTCCGGTGTCCCCGCGGGTTCCGGAGCAGTGGAGGAGCGCGCATGACGAGTCCGCAGGTCACAGCCGAGGGCACCCCGACCTCCGGGCCGAGCGGCCCCACCGAAGCACGGAGCACCGGCATGAGCGCACGTCCCGGCACGAACGCCGATCCTGCCGCCGACAGCGCGACGGTGGTACCTCCGCAGACGCGGCGGGCGCTGCCGCTGCCGGGCGGGCCCGATCCCCTCGAACGGTCCGACGCCTACGCGGCGGCCGACGCGGCGGCGACCGAGAACCTGCTTCGCTGCTGGGTGCGCGAGACGGCCGTCACCGAACCCCGGGACGGCGTCCTGCGCGTGCCGCTCCCCGCCAGCGGCACCGGTTTCGACGTCCAGATCCGGCACTGGTCAGCCACCGGTCACCACCGGTTCGGCACCGCCCGGCTCGCCATCGCCGACGAGATCCCGCTGACCGCGGTCTCCCTGGCCGCGCTGCTGGCGCGCGAGGGCGGCACGGACCCGGCCGAGGGCGCCGATCTGGTCGGCCGGGTCGTCGACTCGGCCCGCCGCACCGCCCTGTTCATCGCCGACCGCCGGGCGCACCCCGCCGCGCCCGCCGCCACCGAACCGTTCCTCGAAGCCGAGCAGGCGCTCATCCTGGGCCACCCGCTGCACCCCACGCCCAAGGGCCGGGAGGGGCTCTCCGAGGCCGAGGCGCGCGCCTACTCACCCGAACTGCGCGGCTCCTTCCCGCTCCACTGGTTCGCCGTCGACCGCTCCCTCCTCGCCACCGACTCCGCCTGGACCGAGCGCGGCCGCACCATCCCCGCCGAGCAGCTCCTCACCGATCTCGCGGGCCCCGGCCTCGAACTCCCCGACGGCGCCGCCGCGCTGCCCCTGCACCCCTGGCAGGCCCGTGAGGTCCAGCACCGGCCCGACGTACGGGAGCTCCTCGACTCGGGACGGCTGCGCGACCTCGGCCCGCTCGGCGGCCCCTGGCATCCCACCTCCTCCGTACGGACCGTTTACCGGTCCGGCGCCCCCGCGATGCTCAAGCTCTCGCTCGCCCTGCGCATCACCAACTCCCGCCGCGAGAACCTCCGCAAGGAACTCCAGCGCGGCACCGAGGTGCACCGGCTGCTGCGCAGCGGGCTCGCCGAGCAGTGGCGCGCCGCGCACCCCGGCTTCGACATCGTCCGCGACCCCGCCTGGCTCGCGGTGAACGCTCCCGGCGGCGCGCCTCTCCAGGGCCTCGACGTCGTGCTGCGGCACAACCCGTTCGGCCCCGGCGACCAGGCTCACTGCGTGGCGGGGCTCACCTCGCCGCGCCCCTGGCCCGGGCCGGGCGCGCCCGCCCTGCGCTCGCGGCTGGCCGACCTCACCGGCCGCCTCGCGGCCCGTACCGGCCGGTCGGCCGCCGCCGTGGCCGCCGAGTGGTTCCTGCGCTATCTCGACGCCGTCGTCCGTCCCGTCCTGTGGCTGGACGGGGAGGCGGGGATCGCCCTCGAGGCCCACCAGCAGAACACCCTCGTCCTGCTGGACGCGGACGGCTGGCCGTCGGGCGGCCGCTACCGGGACAACCAGGGCTACTACTTCCGAGAGTCCCACCGGGCCGCACTGGAGCGCCGGCTGCCCGGGATCGGTTCCGGGAGCGACACCTTCGTCGCGGACGAGGTCGCCGACGAGCGCTTCGCCTACTACCTCGGCATCAACAACGTCTTCGGCCTCATCGGCGCGTTCGGCTCCCAGGGGCTGGCCGACGAGCACCTGCTTCTCGCCGCCTTCCGCCGATTCCTCGACCGGGCGGCGGCCACCGGCAGCTCACGCCTCCCGGCCCAGCTGCTCGGGAACCCGACCCTGCGCTGCAAAGCCAATCTGCTGACCCGGCTGCACGGTATGGATGAACTCGTCGGCCCCGTCGACACCCAGTCCGTCTATGTGACGATCCGCAACCCACTGGCCGCCTGAGCGGCCCGACCGCAGGAGAGGAGGGAGCCGTGTTGCCGCCCGCCGACTCCAACGCCGAGGACACCCTGGACCTGACTCTGACGCCCGAGGTCCTCGCCCTCTTCGCCGTGACGCCCCCGGCCGCCGGGTCCCCGTCCGCGGAGGGGGGTCTGCTCGGCGAGGTCGGGGAATGGGGCCCGGCCACCACCCGGGCGGGCACCTTCCACCTCGTGCCCGCGCTCGTCGAGCGCGATCTGCCAATGATCACCGGCTGGATGAACGACCCTGCCGTGGCCGAGTTCTGGGAACTCGACGGACCGCCGCAGATCACCGAGCAGCATCTGCGCGGACAACTCGACGGTGACGGCCGCAGCGTCCCGTGCCTGGGCGTTCTCGACGGCACACCCATGAGCTACTGGGAGATCTACCGGGCCGATCTCGACCTCGTCTCCCGCTACTACCCCTCCCGCCCTCACGACACCGGACTGCATCTGCTCATCGCGGGCGTCACCGACCGGGCCCGCGGCCTGGGCACCACCCTGCTGCGAGCCGTCGCCGACCATGTGCTCGACCACCGGCCCGCCTGCGCGCGCGTCATCGCCGAACCCGACCTGCGCAACACCCCCTCTGTCGCCGCGTTCCTCGCCGCGGGCTTCCGCTTCTCCGCCGAGGTGGAGCTGCCCGGCAAACGAGCCGCACTGATGATTCGCGACCGCGCTGTGCGACACCTCCTCTGAGCCCTCGCTGAATCGCGCTGAACCCCGCTGAACCCCTGTCGAGCCGTCCTTCTCCGGTCCCCCGTCCCGGTCCCGCACTCTTTGCCGAGCCCTCCCGATTCCCGCCGACCCCTCCTCCAGCCAACCGTCCCACCGTCCCCAGCAGAGGAGCACCGACCTTGCCCATCCCGCCGCCGCTCCATGGCGCCGACTGGCAGCGTGCCGCCCGACGGCTGCTGGCCAAGATGCTCGCCGAGTACGCGTACGAAGCCGTCATCTCACCGGAGCCCGACCCCGACCCCGGCCCTGTCTCCGGCCCTGTCTCCGATCCTGGCGCCGGCCCCGGCCTCGGCCCCGAAGCGGGCTCTTCGGCCTACCGGCTGCCGCTCGGCGACGGCGTCACCTACCGTTTCCGCGCCCGCCGGGGCGCCTACGGCAGCTGGTACGTGGATGCCGGCTCCATCACGCCCACCGGCGACCCGCTGCACTTCCTCACCCACGGACACGACACCGTCCTGGCCCTGGCGGGCGACACCACCGGGCACCTGATCCGGGAGCTCCTGGCGACCCTGTCGGCCGATGTCCGGCTCGACGCGACCGCGATCACCGCCGCCGAACTCGCCGACCTGGACTACGCCGACCTCGAAGGCCACCAGACAGGCCACCCCTGGCTCGTCGCCAACAAGGGCCGGCTCGGTTTCTCCGCCGCCGACACCGCCCAATGGGCCCCCGAAGCCCGTCAGCACCACCGCCTCCCCTGGATCGCCGTCCACCGCGACCTCGCCCAGTACCGGGGCGTCGCCGCCCTGGCCACCCCCGACCGGCTCTACGCCGAGGAACTCCCCCCGGACGTACTCGACGCCTTCGCCGGCACCATCACCGGCCACGGGCGCGACCCCGCCGACTACCTCCTGCTGCCCGTCCACCCCTGGCAGTGGGACGAGACGATCGCCCCCCTCTTCGCCGCCGCCCTCGCCGATGGATCCATCCTCCCCCTCGCCACTGACAACGACCTGCGGCTGCCCCAGCAGTCCATCAGAACCTTCCTCAACACCAGCCGCCCGGACCGCCGCACCGTCAAGCTTCCGCTGTCCGTCCTCAACACCCTCGTCTGGCGCGGGCTGCCCACCGAGCGCACGCTCGCCGCGCCGGCCGTCACCGCCTGGGTGCACGGACTGTGGGACGCGGACCCGTTCCTGCGGGACGAGACCCGGGTGATCCTGCTCGGCGAGGTCGCCTCCATCACCGTCGAACACCCGCTGTACGACCGGATCCCGGGCGTGCCGTACCAGTACCGCGAACTCCTCGGCTGTATCTGGCGCGAGCCGCTCAACGGTCACCTCGACCCCGGCGAGCGGGCCCGTACGCTCGCGGCACTCCTCCACACCGACCCGGACGGGCGCTCCTTCACCGCCGAGCTGGTCGAGCGTTCCGGGCTCGCGCCGCATGTCTGGCTGCGGCATCTGTTCGCGGCCCTGCTGCCCCCGCTGCTGCACTTCCTCTATCAGTACGGAACGGTCTTCTCCCCGCACGGGGAGAACGCCATCGTCGTCTTCGACGAGCACGACATTCCCGTCCGCCTCGCCGTCAAGGACTTCGTCGACGATGTCAACATCTCCGCGGAACCGCTGCCGGAACACGCGGCGATGCCCGACGACGTGCGCGCGGTGCTGCTCACCGAACCCCCCGCCTTCCTCACCCAGTTCATCCACTCCGGGCTGTTCATCGGTGTTTTCCGCTACCTCGCGCCGCTGTGCGAGGAGCAGCTGGGAGTCCCGGAAGGCGAGTTCTGGGCGATGGTCCGCGACGGAATCCTCCGTCACCAGGACCGTTTCCCGGAGCTCAAGGAGAGGTTCGCGACCTTCGATCTGCTCACCCCGCGGATCGAGCGGCTGTGTCTCAACCGCAACCGGCTGCATCTCGACGGCTACCGCGACCGCCCCGACCGTCCGCACGCCGCCGTGCACGGCACCGTCCGCAATCCGCTGAGCGGGCCCTGAGAGCGGCGTCGGCGGTGTCGGCCGGCCGTGCCACGGCGGGAGGCCGGGAGGACGAGTTCACCCGCATCATCCACCCGGTCCGGGGCGGCGGGCTCCGGCCGGGTGTCACCCGCCGCGACGCGCCCGGCCGCGCGCTGCGGCTCCTCTTCCCCGACGGCCCCGGCCGTCTCGAACGACATGCGCCAGAAGTTGGCACCGGAGTGGGCACGAGGTGCCGGATTCCGGGCGGCGAACGATCACACCATCCGGGGACTGGAGCGCGTTGTCAGTGGACCCCCTTAGGCTGGTTGCCCTATGACGAAGCCCGCCCTCACCGAACTCCTCCACGCAGCCGTCACCGCCGTCGGCGGTGTGGAGCGCCACGGCCAGGTCACGATGGCCCAGGCCGTCGAGACCGCAGTGGACGACAATGCCCATCTGCTCGTCCAGGCCGGCACCGGCACCGGAAAGTCCCTCGGCTATCTGGTCCCGGCCCTCGCCCATGGCGAGCGGGTGGTCGTCGCGACCGCCACCCTCGCCCTGCAGCGGCAGCTCGTCGAGCGCGACCTGCCGCGCACCGTCGAGGCGCTGAAGCCGCTGCTGCGCCGCGAGCCGCAGTACGCCATGCTCAAGGGCCGGTCGAATTATCTCTGCCTCCACCGCCTGCACGAAGGGGTGCCGCAGGACGAGGAGGACGGCCTCTTCAATCCCTTCGAGGCCGCCGCGCCCACCAGCAAGCTCGGCAAGGACCTGCTCCGGCTGCGCGACTGGGCGGACGAGACCGAGACCGGTGACCGGGACGGACTCACGCCGGGTGTCTCGGACAAGGCGTGGTCGCAGGTGTCCGTCACCTCGCGCGAGTGTCTCGGCGCCACGAAGTGCGCCTATGGCGCGGAGTGCTTCGCCGAGGCGGCCCGCGAGCGCGCCAAGCTCGCGGATGTCGTCGTCACCAACCACGCCCTGCTGGCCATCGACGCCATCGAGGGCGCGCCGGTACTGCCCAGTCATGAGGTCCTCATCGTCGACGAGGCCCATGAGCTGGTCTCCCGCGTCACCGGTGTCGCGACCGGCGAGATCAGCCCCGGCAGCGTCAACCGCGCCGTCCGGCGGGCCGCCAAGCTGGTCAACGAGAAGGCCGCCGATGCGCTGCTCAGCGCCTCCGAGGGCTTCGAGCGGCTGATGGAACTGGCGCTGCCCGGGCGTCTGGAGGAGATCCCGGAGGATCTCGGCTACGCGCTGGCCGCGCTGCGGGACGCCTGCCGTCAGGTGATCACCGCGATCGGCGAGACCCGCGACAAGTCCGTCCAGGACGAGAACGCGGTGCGCAAGCAGGCGCTGGCCTCGGTCGAACATGTCTATGAGGTCGCGGAGCGCATCGTGCAGGGCTCGGAGTACGACGTGGTCTGGTGCGAGCGCCACGACCGCTTCGGCGCGTCCCTGCGCGTCGCCCCGCTCAGCGTCTCAGGACTGCTGCGCGAGAAGCTCTTCGCCGAGCGTTCCGTGGTGCTCACCTCTGCCACCCTCAAGCTCGGCGGCGATTTCAACGGGGTCGCGGCATCGCTCGGGCTGGCTCCCGAGGGGATCGAGGGCGAGGACGTGCCGCCGTGGAAGGGCATCGATGTCGGCTCGCCCTTCGACTATCCCAAGCAGGGCATTCTCTATGTGGCCAAGCACCTCGCCCAGCCGGGCCGGGACAGCCAGCGCGAGGACATGCTCGATGAACTCGCCGAGCTGATCGAGGCCGCGGGCGGCCGCACGCTGGGGCTGTTCTCCTCGATGCGCGGCGCACAGGCGGCGGCGGAGGCCATGCGGGCCCGGCTGGAGAACCCCGTCCTTCTGCAGGGCGAGGAGACGCTCGGCGAGCTGATCCGCACTTTCTCCGAGGACGCCGCCACCTGTCTGTTCGGCACGCTGTCGCTCTGGCAGGGCGTGGACGTTCCGGGGGTGAACTGCCAGCTGGTGGTGATGGACCGGATCCCGTTCCCCCGTCCCGACGACCCCTTGATGAGCGACCGGCAGAAGGCCGTGGAGGAACGCGGGGGGAACGGCTTCATGGCGGTGGCCGCCACGCATGCGGCGCTGCTGATGGCGCAGGGCGCCGGGCGGCTGATCCGCGCGTCCGGCGACCGCGGCGTCGTCGCCGTCCTGGACCCGCGGCTCGCCACCGCGCGGTACGGCAGCTTCCTGCGGGCCTCGATGCCCGACCTCTGGTACACCACCGACCGCAACCAGGTCCGCCGCTCGCTGGCGGCCATCGACGCGGCGGCCACGGCCAAGGCCGCCGAACCCGTCACGGCTGCGGCGGATCCGGAGACTTCGGATATGTCGGATGTGGATACCGCGGATGCGGCTACGGCGGATGCGGATGTGGTGACCACTGATCCGGCAGCCGCGGATGAGGTCACGGACGGTGTGCCCGCCGCAGGCTGAGGACATGGCAGGGCCCCGGAACCGGCGCAGAGGTTCCGGGGCCCGGTCGTGAGGGGTCCGTTCAGACCCGGCGCAGCACCGCCACCACCTTGCCGAGGATCGTTGCCTCGTCACCGGGGATGGGCTGGTATGCGGCATTGTGGGGGAGCAGCCAGACATGGCCGTCCTCGCGCTTGAAGCGCTTGACGGTCGCCTCGCCGTCGAGCATGGCGGCGACGATGTCGCCGTTCTCCGCGACGGGCTGGCGCCGCACGGTGACCCAGTCGCCGTCGACGATGGCGGCTTCGGTCATCGAGTCGCCGACCACCTTGAGGACGAACAGCTCGCCGTCACCCACCAGCTGGCGGGGGAGTGGGAAGACGTCCTCGACCGATTCCTCGGCGAGGATCGGACCGCCGGCGGCGATCCGGCCGATGAGCGGCACATACGACGCGGAGGGCTTGCCGGTGGTGTCGGTCGGCTGCGAGTGGGTGGTGTCGGAGCCGCGGACCTCGTAGGCACGGGGACGGTGGGGGTCGCGGCGCAGGAATCCCTTGCGCTCCAGAGCCATCAGCTGATGGGCGACCGATGAGGTGCTGGACAGGCCGACGGCCTGGCCGATCTCGCGCATGGACGGCGGGTAGCCGCGACGCTGGACCGAGTCCCGGATCACTTCGATGACCCGGCGCTGGCGGTCGGTGAGTCCTGAGCTGTCCGCACGGATACCGGGCGGCCGGCCGGGGAGGGAGCGGGCGGGCTTGGGCGTTTCGTCGTTCATCGCGTCCATCGGGCTGAGCCGATCCTGGGAGCGGTCCTGGGCGGTCAATGCTGCGGTGTCTGCGGTGGTGGTCACGGCGGCCCCTCTCGAGATGTTCTCCCTGTGACAGACGCTTCGCAGACTGCCCGGCGGCAAGGTCTCCACGTCCTACGACCGCATGAACTGCGTGCGGTCGGCCCGCTCAGCTGTCGCGGACAGTTAGTACAACGGTAGTTGGTTTCGAAAGGTTGCGCCAAACACACGTTCGAGTGAAATTTTGTAAATCACCTGACGCGATCAAGGTATCGGGTGTATTGATCGAACGATCATTCGATTCACTGAGGGGAGCCGGGGTCCCCGGCGGTCTGCGGCACCAGTGTCGCATCACCGGCCTCCCCCACGCCGAGGCGACACGTCGCGTAGGCTCCGACCCGCCGCGGCGACACGACACGCGGATTGACGCGGTTGGGCCTCTGGCACCAGATCTAGTGGTTACATAAGTGCCAGCCGCCCACCAGTAGTGGTCCCCCGGGCTTCAACAACCCAGGGCATCGCCTATGCTTGGGGCTGTTCCCGGGGGTCGTGACAAGGCCCGGGGGGCGTCATTTTCGTGCGCTCGGCCCCGCCGGTACGGGCTGGATGAAGGAGGGGATGGAGAACATGCACTGCCCCTTCTGCAGACACCCCGACAGCCGCGTGGTCGACAGCCGCACCACGGACGACGGCACCTCGATCCGCCGCCGGCGCCAGTGCCCTGACTGCGGCCGCCGTTTCACCACGGTGGAGACGGCCTCCCTGATGGTGATCAAGCGCAGCGGCGTCACGGAACCGTTCAGCAGGAACAAGGTCATCGCCGGCGTACGCAAGGCGTGCCAGGGCCGCCCCGTCACCGAGGACGCGCTCGCCCAGCTCGGGCAGCGCGTCGAGGAGGCGGTCAGGGCGACCGGCAGCGCCGAGCTCTCGACCCATGACGTGGGTCTGGCCATACTCGGCCCCCTGCAGGATCTCGACCTGGTCGCGTACCTGCGCTTCGCCTCGGTCTACCGGGCCTTCGACTCGCTCGAGGACTTCGAGGCCGCCATCGTGGAACTGCGCGAGCAGCTCCCACCCACGAACCTCCGCGGGCTCGACGAGGACCTCGGGGTCCCCGCGCCCGCGCCCGCCGCTGACTGAGCGGCGACCGACGAGCAACCGAAGAGCAACCGAAGAGCGGCAGTACCCACAGATTTGCCGAGGCGCGCTGCGCCGAGGCGTAGGACAACGAACCGTGCGGCGGGATGATCCGCGCACTTCTAGGCGTTTTGCCTGTATTGGGAGGCGGCACATGACTGAGACGACGAACGGCGCGGCACGGGGTTCCCGTACCAAGGGACCCAAGGCCGGCAAGGGCCTGCGGATCGAGCGCATCCACACCACGCCTGGCGTGCATCCTTACGACGAGGTGGTCTGGGAGCACCGTGACGTCGTCATGACCAACTGGCGCGACGGCTCGATCAACTTCGAGCAGCGTGGCGTCGAGTTCCCCGACTCCTGGTCGGTGAACGCGGTCAACATCGTTACCAGCAAGTACTTCCGCGGCGCGGTCGGCAGCCCGACCCGCGAGTCGAGCCTGCGGCAGCTCATCGACCGTGTGGTGAAGTCCTACCGCAAGGGCGGCGAGGACAACGGGTACTTCGCCTCCCCGGCCGAAGCCGAGATCTTCGACCACGAGCTGACCTACGCCCTGCTGCACCAGGTGTTCAGCTTCAACTCGCCGGTCTGGTTCAACGTCGGAACCGCTCAGCCGCAGCAGGTCTCCGCCTGCTTCATCCTCTCCGTCGACGACTCGATGGACTCGATCCTCGACTGGTACAAGGAAGAGGGGATGATCTTCAAGGGCGGTTCGGGCGCCGGCCTGAACCTCTCCCGCATCCGCTCCTCCAAGGAGCTGCTCTCCTCCGGCGGCAACGCGTCGGGACCTGTCTCCTTCATGCGCGGCGCCGACGCCTCCGCGGGCACCATCAAGTCGGGCGGCGCCACCCGCCGCGCGGCCAAGATGGTCGTCCTGGACGTAGACCACCCGGACGTCGAGGCCTTCATCGAGACCAAGGTGAAGGAGGAGGAGAAGATCCGCGCCCTGCGCGACGCGGGCTTCGACATGGACCTGGGCGGCGACGACATCACGTCCGTCCAGTACCAGAACGCCAACAACAGCGTCCGCGTGAACGATGAGTTCATGAACGCCGTCGAGACCGGCGCCTCGTTCGGCCTGCGGGCCCGGATGACCGGCGAGGTCATCGAAGAGGTCGACGCCAAGTCGCTCTTCCGCAAGATGGCCGAGGCCGCCTGGGCCTGCGCCGACCCCGGCATCCAGTACGACGACACCATCAACCACTGGCACACCTCGCCGGAGACGGGCCGGATCACCGCCTCCAACCCGTGCAGCGAGTACATGCACCTGGACAACTCGTCCTGCAACCTCGCCTCCCTGAACCTCATGAAGTTCCTGCGTGACGACGACAAGGGCAACCAGTCGTTCGACGCGGACCGCTTCGCGAAGGTCGTCGAGCTGGTCATCACCGCGATGGACATCTCCATCTGCTTCGCCGACTTCCCCACCGAGAAGATCGGCGAGACCACTCGCGCCTTCCGCCAGCTCGGCATCGGCTACGCCAACCTCGGCGCCCTGCTGATGGCCACCGGCCACGCGTACGACAGCGACGGCGGCCGCGCCCTCGCCGGAGCCATCACCTCGCTGATGACCGGAACCTCCTACAAGCGGTCGGCCGAGCTCGCCGCGATGGTGGGCCCGTACGACGGCTACGCCCGCAACGCGGACGCCCACAAGCGCGTCATGAAGCAGCACTCCGACGCCAACGCCGTGGCCCTGCGCAGCGACGACCTGGACGTACCGGTCTGGGCGGCGGCCACCGAGGCATGGCAGGACGTACTCCGCCTCGGCGAGAAGAACGGCTTCCGTAACGCGCAGGCCTCCGTGCTCGCGCCGACCGGCACCATCGGCCTGATGATGGACTGCGACACCACGGGCGTCGAGCCCGACCTGGCGCTCGTCAAGTTCAAGAAGCTCGTCGGCGGCGGCTCCATGCAGATCGTCAACGGCACGGTCCCGCAGGCGCTGCGGCGGCTCGGCTACCAGCCGGAGCAGGTCGACGCGATCATCGCCCACATCGCCGAGCACGGAAACGTGATCGACGCCCCGGCGCTGAAGACCGAGCACTATTCGGTCTTCGACTGTGCCATGGGCGAGCGGGCGATCTCCGCCATGGGCCACGTGCGCATGATGGCGGCGGCCCAGCCGTTCCTGTCCGGTGCGATCAGCAAGACCGTCAACGTGCCCGAGACGGCCACCGTCGAGCAGATCGAAGAGGTCTACTTCGAGGGCTGGAAGCTCGGTCTGAAGGCGCTCGCGATCTACCGCGACAACTGCAAGGTCGGCCAGCCGCTCTCCGCGAAGAAGAAGGAGCCGGCGGCCGTGGCCGCCGTCCCGGCCGCGGTGGAGAAGATCGTCGAGTACCGCCCGGTCCGCAAGCGCCTCCCGAAGGGCCGCCCGGGGATCACCACCTCGTTCACCGTCGGTGGCGCCGAGGGCTACATGACCGCCAACTCCTACCCGGACGACGGTCTCGGTGAGGTCTTCCTCAAGATGTCCAAGCAGGGTTCGACCCTCGCGGGCATGATGGACGCCTTCTCCATCGCGGTGTCGGTGGGCATGCAGTACGGCGTGCCGCTGGAGACCTACGTCTCCAAGTTCACGAACATGCGTTTCGAACCGGCAGGTCTGACCGACGACCCGGACGTACGGCTGGCGCAGTCGATCGTCGACTACATCTTCCGCCGTCTGGCGCTGGACTTCCTGCCGTTCGAGACGCGCTCCGCGCTCGGCATCCACTCGGCCGGCGAACGTCAGCGCCACCTCGACACCGGCTCCTACGAGCCGGGCGACGACGAGGTCGACGTGGAGGGCCTGGCGCAGTCCGCGCCGCGCCATGTGGAGGCCCTGGCTCCCGCCCCGGCCCCGAAGCCCGCCCCGGCCGCACCGGCCCCGGTCTCGAAGCCGGTGGCCGTCGCCGCGCCGGAGACCCTGGCCGCCGTCCCGGCACCCAAGCAGGCGCACAACTCCACGGAGCTGCTGGAGATCCAGCTCGGCATGAACGCCGACGCCCCGCTGTGCTTCTCCTGCGGTACGAAGATGCGCCGTGCGGGCAGCTGCTACCTCTGCGAGGGCTGCGGTTCGACCAGCGGCTGCAGCTGACTCCCCGAAGTCATCCGGTCTAACCGGAACTCGGCGCATCGGCTGAGTTCTTGGTCATGCTGGGTTTGTGAGGAGGTCCGGCCTTTTGGCCGGACCTCCTTGCTATTGACGCAGAGCCCTCACATGCCAGTCTCCGGTTTAACCGGTATTTCACCGGTTAAACCGGAAGAGGTCTTGTAGCGGATAGTCGCCTTCGTCTCGTGCAGGGAAGCCCTCAACAGGGGGAGCAGGCGGAGTTCTTCGCCGACATGCTGCGGGGCTACGGCACCATGCTTCTGGCGGCCGGCAGGGATCGGCAATCAGTCGGCAAGCTCCTGCAGATGCTTCGCGGATTCGTCGTGTGGTCGGACGCCTGGCCTTGGAAGTGCACTGCTCAGGACGTCGACGAATGGTCGGCTGACATGCGCGAACGTGAGATCGCACTGTCTATGCTGGGCAGCCGCCAAGGGGTGGTTCGCCGGTTCTGCGAGTACGGCGTCAACCCGCAGTACCCGTGGATCGAGCGGTGTCAGGCGGCGTTCGGCCAGGTGCCGAAACCCGGAGCGCTGATCCCAGCAGATCGATGTGCCCGGCAGGACTCCACAGGATCAGACCCCTGTGGAGCAGTGTCGTGGTTGTCTACGGCACCGTCCTGTCTCCGCCCGGACCGATGACGGACCGCTCTGCAAGTCCTGCGCCCGACTCCCCTTGGAGACCTGCGCCAATTGCGGACAAGAGCGGCTGATCCCTCGACTGAGGACCCATGGCCGTTCCGGCTGGTGCTTCGGCTGCATCGCGCAGGCCACAGCGACGTTCGCCACGGTGGGCGAAAACCCTGTGGAGGCCGCAGACGTCGACAGCGTGCGATTGGCGGTATGCGTCACTTGCGGAAGAGACCACGGCATCAACTTCCTCCCAGACGGCCCGAGATGCTCCAGCTGCCGAGATCGGGCAATGCGTCGATGGGAGGAGTGCAGCCGCTGCGGGAAGACCGGGCGCGTCCTCTTCACCCCCGGAGTCTGCAGCGAATGCCTCGGCGTCGATGTCGGTGGCACCTGCACCCGATGCGGACTCGAGGACCGGCTCCACTCGGGCGGTCGTTGCGAAAGATGCGTGCTGACCGAGCACATTGGCAAAGTCTTCAACGATTGCGGAGACGCAGGCCGCGCGGTCGCCCAGCGGTTGGCCGCCAGCCCCAGCCCCAACCCAAGATCCAGCCTGAACTGGCTCGAGCAGAGCCCCACGGCCGCTGGGAGATGAGTCGAACTCGGCGTACCTATGGCTCCCAGCAGGTCCCAGTATCCCTGGCGTGCGCCCGGTGTTGAAGTAGCTGTTCGAGAGTGATGAGAGGCCTGGTGCCGGCGAGAGCGGCACCAGGCCTCTTCTCGCGCCCGGTCCGGGGAAACGGTGGCGGCGGATGCGGCAGATGCGGGCTCGGGAATACGCGTGATCTTGAGTGGCTTGTCCCCGTTGAAAGGGACGCGGGCGAGATGATGCGCGAAGCCGCACGGTGCGCCGCTACAGCTACCGCTGACGACAGAGGGCAGTTGCCATGACCGAGTTGAACATCCATTACGTGGGCGGGCCGACCGCGGTGATCGGGATCGGGGGACTGCGACTGCTCACCGACCCGACGTTCGACGCGCCGGGGGAGTACCCGGTGGGCACGCGTTCGCTGGTGAAGACCGCAGGACCGGCGATCGACGCGGACGCGGTGGGGGACGTCGACGCCGTGCTGCTGTCGCACGACCAGCACCCGGACAATCTCGACACGGCGGGCCGGGACTACCTGGCACGCGTGCCGCTGACGCTGTCCACCGGTTCCGCGCTGGAGCGAATCGGCGGAAACGTCACCGCACTTGCGAACTGGGAACACACCGAGCTGACCCGCCCGGACGGCGGCACCCTCCGTATCACCGGCGTGCCGGCGCAGCACGGGCCGGACGGCAGTGAGCCCGTTGTGGGTGAGGTCACCGGATTCGTTCTGTCGGGCGAGAGCCTGCCCACGGTGTACGTGAGCGGGGACAACGCCTCGCTGAAGGTCGTGCGGGACATCGCGGAGCGGTTCGGACCGTTCGACGTCGCCGTGCTGTTCGCAGGCGCCGCGCAGACCCCGCTGTTTCCGGGCGCCGACCTGACGCTCGGCAGCGTGCACGCCGCCGAGGCGGCGGAGATCCTTGGCGCGCGGCAGGTCGTACCGCTGCACTTCGAGCACTGGGGGCACTTCACGCAGGGTGGCGACACCCTCGTGTACGCCTTCCAGCAGGCGGGGTTGAGTGACCGGCTGCACCTGCTGAAGCCCGGTGAGCGCTTCGAATCCGGGGCCGCGCTGTGACGGCTTCGCCGGCGGGCCCCCCGGACGAACCCGGTTGGGGCGGTGAGCTGATCGACCTGGACGCCTATCTGGCGCGGACCGGATACGCGGGCGGGCTGGAACCGACGCTGGAGACGCTGCGGGGACTGCACCGCGCGCACGTCGCGGCAATCCCTTTCGAGAACCTGGAGGTGGTGCTGGGTCGGGAGGTCTCCATCGACCTGGAGAGCGTGCAGCGCAAGCTCGTTCAGGAACGGCGCGGCGGCTACTGCTACGAGCAGAACTCCCTCTTCGCGGCGGTGCTCGAACGCCTCGGCTTCGTCTTCACGGCGCACGGCGCCCGGGTCCGTACGGCGGAGCCGACGCTGCGGCCCATCACGCATGTACTGCTGCGGGTCGTCGTGGACGGCGGGGAATGGCTCGCCGACACCGGCTTCGGCGGCCCGGGGATGCTTGAGCCGATCGAGCTGCGGACCGGCACCCGGATGCGGCAGGGCGGCTGGTGCTTCGCGATCGCCGAGGAGCCGGGCGGTGTACGTGTGCTGCGCTCGCGGGGGCCGCAGGGGTGGTCCGACCTGTACGCGTTCGCGCCGACCCCGTTGTATCCGGTGGATTTCGTGATCATGAACCACTACACCTCGACGCATCCGCTGTCACGGTTCACCGGGCAGATCGTGGTGCAGCGGCTCACCCCGCAGGTGAGGTACTCCCTGGTGCGGGACGAGCTGACGACAACGCACGCGGACGGACCGGGCGGACCGGGCGTCGGCGGTGGACCGGGCGTCGGCGGTGCGGATGAGCGGCGCAAGGTGTCGGCCGAGGAGCTGTCGGAGATCCTGGAACGGATCTTCGGCATCGTCCTGGACGCGGCCGACACCGCGCGCCTGACTCAGTAGGACCGCAACTCGACGAGGGTGTCGTCCATGGCGGTGTCCTGTCCGGCGGCCCGGGCCGGCAGGGCCTCGCTGCCGGTTGTGGAGTCCTCCACGAGGAGGCGGGGGCAGAGAGCATCGACGGGCCGATCGTATTCGCCATCCCGGAAGGGGAATTGACGGGGTGAGCGGGCGCTGGAGGGGCACCGCGCGGACTTAGGATGGCGCGGTGCTGGTGAAGTGGATTCGCTGTGGGGTCGTGGACCGGGCGGGGTTCGAACGGGGGCAGCGGAAGTGGGCGGGGCTGCGGGGAGAGCCGGGATTCCGGGGTCAGGGCGGCGGCTGGAGCCGTGCGCAACCGGGTGTGGCGCACCTGTTCGCGTTCTGGGACAGCAGGGCCGCCTACGACGCCTTCATGGACGGGTCGCACGACCGGCTCGCGGGATCGCAGGCCGCTTCGTACGAGAACCTCGGGGTGCTGCTCTTCGAGCATGTGCTCGATGTGCGGGTGGGCTTCCTGGCGCGGTTCTCGGACGCCGACCTGCTGCGCGTCGCGCATTCGCGGGTGCGGCCGGAACGGGGCGAGCACTTCACGCAGATGCAGCAGAAGGTGTGGAACCCGGCGATGGCCGGCTCTCCCGGACTGCTGCGCGGTGTCTTCGCCCAGGGTTCGGAGAGCGACTTCCTGGTGCTGTCGATGTGGGATTCGGCGAATGAGCGCGGCAAGTACCGGCCCGCCTCGGTGGCGAGGCTGGCGGAGCGCGTCGAGCTGGACACGGATGTGATCTCGGTGGCGGGCGACCTTGTGGACATCGTGCAGGCGTGGACGGTGTGACGGAGCGGTAGGCGGTCCTCGGTGACCCGTTCAGTCTTGCGCGCGGCACTGACATCAGTCCGGGGCCGCACCGTTCGGTGCGGGTGCGGGTGCGGGTGCGGGTGCTGGCGCGGGTGCTGCTGCCTCCGCCGCCCGCCCGGTGCGGCGCCACGGCTCAGGGCGCCGCGACTCAGAGCTCTGCAACTCAGGGCGCCGCGCGGAGCATCCTGCCCAGGGCCCCGGCGAGCTCCTGGGCCAGCCGGGTGTCCACGGGGGCGTGGTGGCTCAGCAGCCGGTACCACATGGTCCCGAACGCGAAGTCGACGGCGAGGTCGAGCGAGAGGCCCCCGTCGCCGAGCTCGCCGCGCGCGACACCACGGGCGAGGACGGCGCGCAACGCCTCCCGGCGCGGCCCGATGACGGTGCCCTGCAGCTTGGCCGACAGCGCGGGGTCGTGCTGCGCCTCGGCCATCAGGCCCACGAGGGCCTTGCCGGTCAGCCGCTGGGTGAGGCTGAACGTCGCGTCGAGCAGGGTCTCGATGTCGCGCAGGGTGTCACCGCTGTCGGGGTCGAGCTGCTCGCTGCTGCGCAGACCGAGGTCGCGCAGCGCGTCCAGCAGGACGGCCTCCTTCGTGGGCCACCAGCGATAGACGGTCTGCCGCCCGACGCCGGCGGTTTCGGCGATCCCTTTGATCGTCAACGCCTGGTAGCCATCGCGCTGGCACAGCTCCAGGGCCGCGTCCAGCACGGCGCGCCGCGCGGTCTCACTGCGGGGTCTGCCGCGTGCTGAAGTTCCTGTCATGCCGCCACTTTACAAGACATGATGTCTCGCATATCTTTAACGAGTCACCGTGTCTTGTAAATGGAGTGGGTAATGAGCGAACGGATCGTGATCGTCGGCGGTACCTCGGGCATCGGGCTCGCAACCGCCGAAAGGCAGCTGCTGGAAGGGCGCGAGGTGGTCGTCACCGGGCGTGACCCGGTGCGGCTGGATGCCGCCCTGGAACGGCTCGGCAAGGGGGCCACGGGCGCGTCGGTCGATGCCCGGGACGAAGAGGCGATGCGTGCCTTCTTCGGTGGCCTGGAGCGGATCGACCATGCGGTGATCGCGGTCACCGGAGCTACGGCGGCCGGGCCGTTCAGCTCCATACCGGCTGCGGCGTTGCGGGAGGCGGCGGAGGGCAAGCTCATCGCCCAGACGATCGCTGCCCAAGCGGCTATGGAGGTGCTGCGTTCCGATGGCTCGCTGACCTTCGTCACGGCGGGCTCGGCCGGCGCGGCGATACCGGGCACGGCCGGTCTCGCGGCCGTCAATGCGGCGGTCGAGGCCATGGTCCCGGTGCTGGCGGTCGAGCTCGCCCCGGCCCGGGTCAATGCCGTCTCGCCAGGGATCATCGACACTCCCTGGTGGGACTGGCTGGACCCCTCCGCCCGACAGCAGACCTTCGACGCCTACGCCAAGGCGGCGCCTGTTGGCCGGGTCGGCCGGGCACAGTACCTGGCCGATGCCATCGCCTACCTCGTCGATGCCACGTTCACCTCGGGCGTCGTGCTCGCCGTGGACGGAGGTTCCCGGCTCGTTCCGTCCGCGCTCTGAGCCGGTTGTCGTCGCACCGGCGCGCCCGGGATCCGGCCTGGGAATAGGGTGATCAGCATGGGCCGACCTCGCCACATCGTGCTGATCCGGCACGGAGAGTCTCAAGGCAATGCCGACGACACCATCTACGAGAGGGTGCCGGACCATGCCCTTGAGCTCACCGCGACCGGCTGGCAGCAGGCCGCCGTGACGGGGGAGCGCTTGCGAGAACTGTTCGGTGACGAGCCGGTGCAGGCATTCGTGTCGCCCTACCGCCGCACCTGGCAGACCTTCCGCGGACTCGGCCTCGACCCGGCGCTGACGCACGCGATGGAGGAGCCCCGGCTCCGTGAGCAGGACTGGGGCAACTGGCAGGATGTCGAGGACGTCCAGCGGCAGCGCAAGGCCCGGGACACCTATGGGCACTTCTTCTACCGGTTCGCACAGGGCGAGTCAGGCGCCGATGTGTACGACCGGGTGGGTGCGTTCCTGGAAACCCTCTACCGGGCTTTCGACAAGGCGGACTTCCCACCGAACGTCCTGCTGGTCACTCATGGCCTGACCATGCGGCTGTTCTGCATGCGATGGTTCCACTGGACGGTGGAGGAGTTCGAGTCGCTGTCCAACCCGGGCAACGCCGAGACCCGCGCGCTGCTCATCGGTCCCTCGGGCCGCTACACGCTCGACCGGCCCTTCGAGCGGTGGCGGCTCCCCGACCCGATGACGGATGACGGATTTCGCAGGTGAGTTTGCGCACAGGGTGATTGACCCGGATCAGGCACGATGTCAGAGTTTCCGACGCGATGACCGCTCACCCAGTTGACACCGAAAGCACCTCCCGCGCCCTGGCAAGTCTGCGCGGGCTGGCCGTTGGCGACGCCCTCGGCTCCCAGTTCTTTGTCCCTTCCAACTACAGCGCCCTTCAGAGCGGCGGGCTGCCGCCCGGCGTCTGGCAGTGGACCGACGACACCGAGATGGCCTGCTCCGTGCTGGCCGTGCTGGCCGGACACGGCCGCATCGACCAGGACGCCCTGGCGCTGTCCTTCGCGGAGCACCATGACTTCGACCGTGGCTACGGCCCGGCCGTCAACCGCATGCTGCGGCTGATCCGGCAGGAGGGCGCCGACTGGCGCGAACTGGCCGCAGGCCTGTTCAACGGCCAGGGCTCGTGGGGCAACGGGGCCGCCATGCGGGTCGCTCCGCTGGGCGCCTGGTACGCCGGCGATGCCGAGCAGGCGACACACCAGGCCGAGATCTCGGCGTACACCACCCACCAGCACCGCGAGGCCGTGGTCGGCGCGATGGCCGTCGCGGCCATGGCGGCGCTGGTCGCCGATCCGGACGGTCCGAAGGACCCCTCGGCACTGTTGGGCGCGGTGCTGGACCTGGTGCCGACCAGCGCGGTGAAGGCCGGGATACGGCGTGCGCGCGATCTGCTCGACTACGCGGACGTGGCGACGGTGGCGGCGGTGCTCGGCTGCGGAAGGCGCACCAGTGCGCATGACACCGTGCCGTTCGCGCTGTGGGCGGCGGCGCGGCATCTGGACGACTACCAACAGGCGTTCTGGACCACGGCCAAGGCGGGTGGTGATGTGGACACCACCTGTGCGATCGTCGGCGGCATCGTCGCTTCCCGGCCGACCGGGCAGCCGCCGCGCGAATGGCTGGAGCGCACCGAACCGCTCCCGACGTGGGCCGCGGAGCCCGCGGCGGCCGGAGACCCGTAGGCCTGAGACCCTCGCCGCCCCCTCCCACGTCACAGAACTGCTGCAACGGCGGCACCGATCGCTGTACCGCTTGAGCAGGGCATAACGTGGGCCACGCCGCCGCGTTGATCATGGACACGGCACGCGCTGACACTACGCCGGGCCGCCCGTTCCCTACTCCGCGGCGGCGCCGGCTGGGAGGGGGTCCCATGTCCGATACACCGTCCGATGCCGTTTCCGACCGGCCTGTTTCCGACCGGCCGAACGCGCCGGTTCTGCGTAGCGACCCGTACGCGGTCCCACGGCCGACGGGGCCGTCGCGGGGACTGCCGCAGCACCCGTCGCATTCTCAGGGGTCCTGGAACCCGTACCGCCCGCCCGCGCCGCTGCCACCGCCCAAGTGGTTGTTCGACAGCCGGCCGAAGGACCCGGGATCCATCCGTCCTCCGGTGATCTGGGCGGCGCTCGCCACCGCTGTGCTGTGCGCGATGCTGTTGGGCGATGGCCTCGGTCTGAACCTGCTGATCATCGCGGTACCGGCCACCGCCGGTGCCGCGGTGGCGGCCCGGGCCGTCGGCCGCCGGATCCGCCCCTGGACGCTGCTCTGGGCCGTCGGCGGCATCGGCCTGCTGGCTGTTCCCGCGCTGCGTGACGCCGGATGGCCGACGTTCCTGGCCATCGCCACGGCATTCGCCCTCGGCTCGCTCGCCCTGCACGGCGGCCGCAGCTGGCTCGGTGTGGCACTCGGCGCGGTCGGCATGTGGGGCAACGCGCTCCGACCCGGAGTGGGCTGGGCGGTGCGCGAGATCCGGGCCCGTGCGGCGGGCAAGCAGAGCCGGGAACGCTGGGCGCCGGTACTGCGCACGACCGCGGTGGCCGTGGGGCTCCTGGTGGTCTTCGGCGCGCTCTTCGCGGGAGCCGACGCGGCCTTCGCCAGTCTCCTCGGCGATCTGACGCCCGATGTGTCCGTCAGCGGCAACCCGCTGAGTTTCCTGTACTTCGCCTTCGGCCTGGCGGGCGCGCTGGCCGCCGCCCGCACCGCTGCCGCGCCCCGCCGCTGGGACCGGATCGAGACGTCGCCGGGCCGCGCGCGGGGCCGCACGGAATGGGCGCTGCCGCTCATCGTCCTCGTGGCGCTCTTCGCCGTGTTCAACGCGGTACAGCTCACCGTGCTCTTCGGCGGGTATGACAAGGTGCTCAGCGAGACCGGTCAGACCTATGCCGAGTACGCCCGGCAGGGCTTCTGGCAGCTGCTGTGGGCCACGGTCCTGACCCTCGTGGTGATCGCGCTCGCGCTGCGCTGGGCGCCGCGCGGCGGCACGCGCGACCGGCTCCTCGTGCGGTCCGTGCTCGGCACGCTGTGCGCGCTCGCACTGGTCGTCGTCGTCTCCGCGTTGCGCAGGATGCAGCTGTACGTCGACGCGTACGGGCTCACCCGGCTGCGGATCTCGGTGGCCGGGATCGAGCTGTGGCTCGGCGTCGTGATCTTCATGATCATGGTCGCCGGGGTGTTCGGGGCACGCTGGCTGCCGCGCGCGGTGGCCGCGAGTGTCGCGGTCGGCGTGCTCGCCTTCGGCCTCGTCTCGCCCGACGGACTCATCGCGGACCAGCAGGTGAACCACTACCGGAGCACGCAGGGGATCGACCTGGCGTATGTGCGGACCCTGTCCGCCGACGCGGTGCCGGCCCTGGACCGGCTCCCCGAGCCGATGCGTTCCTGTGCGCTGTCGGCGATCGAGCAGGAACTCGACAACGGCGAGCCCTGGTATGCCACGAGTCTCAGCGAGGCCCGGGCCCGTTCGATCCTGGCGGACCGGCCGCTGGTGAGCGCCACCCCGTGTTGGGACGCCCGGCGGGCCCTGCACATCGACACCGACGGCCTGGACTGATCGCACACTGCGGTATGGGCCGTCAGGACAGCCGGAGACGGCGGCCCGGATGAACCCGTACACGAGTGAGGCCGTACCGCCGGTCGCTGTGATGGCGCCGAACATGGCGAAGCGCCCGGTCCTCCGGCCGGACTCGTCGCAGACGATCCCCTATCGGTGATGTAGTGAACGACGCCGTTCGCTACGGGCTTCAACGGAGGTTTGCCGATGGGTACTTCGCGGGAAATCGTGTCCGGAGCGCGGCCGGTCCTGCCGCGCCGCCGCGGGCCGGTCCTCGAACGCGCGATCCTCGACGCGGCTCTGGAACAGCTGGGGGCGGTCGGCTGGGGCGGGCTGACCATGGAGGGGGTCGCGGCGCGCGCGCAGACGGGCAAGGCGGCCGTCTACCGCCGCTGGCCGTCCAAGGGGGCGCTGGTCGCCGACGCGCTACGGCTCGGGCTGCCGCAGATCGGTGATCCGCCGGACCTCGGAGCCCTCCGCGAGGATCTGCCGTGCCTGGTCATGCGGATGCGGGAGGCGATGTACTCGCAGGGCGGCATCGCACTGCGGGCCCGTTCTGGACGAATGCGACCACGCCGCCGCCCAGCCCTTCGTCGACCTGATCATCCAGGGTGTGATCGAGCCCGGCAAGGAACTCATCCTCGCCGTCGTACGGCGCGGGATCACCCGGGGCACGGTGCGTGCCGAGGCCATCGTCGCGGATGTGGCGCCCGCGCTGATGATGTACCGCGCCAAGATGGGGGACCGCCGGATCGGCGAGCAGGACATGGCCGATGTGGTGGATCATGTGATGCTCCCGCTGCTTCGCCCCTGACAGGGGAGTAACCTGGTGGGCGCCATGCCGTATGAACCTCCCACTCACAGCGTCGAACGCTCCCTGCGCGCCACCCTCGGCGTGAAAATCGTCGCAGGCGTCGACGAGGTGGGACGTGGTGCCTGGGCCGGCCCGGTCACGGTGTGCGCGGCCGTCACCGGTCTGCGCCGCGCGCCCGAAGGACTCACCGACTCCAAGCTGATCTCCGTCCGGCGCCGGACGGAGATGGCCGCGCTGCTGGCCGACTGGGTGACCTCCTACGCCCTCGGCCACGCGAGCGTGGAGGAAGTGGACACCCTCGGCATGACCGCCGCCCTGCGGCTGGCGGCAGTACGCGCGCTGGAGGGACTGCCGGAGCGCCCGGACGCGGTGATCCTCGACGGCAAGCACGACTACCTCGGCGGGCCATGGCGGGTGCGCACGGTCATCAAGGGTGACCAGTCGTGTGTCGCGGTGGCCGCCGCCTCGGTGATCGCCAAGGTGCACCGCGACGCCGCGATGGCCGAACTGGGCGCGGACCACGTCCCGTTCTGCTTCGCCGACAACGCCGGATACCCCTCGCCCGTACACCGCGCGGCCCTGGAGGAACTCGGTCCCACGCCGCACCACCGGCTGTCCTGGGCGTACCTCGACGCGCTGCCGCGCTGGCGGCACCTGAAGAAGGTCCGGGCCCCCGCGGACGCTGGGGAGCAGCTCGGTTTCAATTTCTGACCACCCCACCGCTGCGCAACCGCGGCGTATTTGATAGACATCAGCCCATGCCTCTCATCCCCGAGGAGCCTCAGATTCACGAGAGTGTCCCGGGTCCCCGCTCAACTCCGGCCGCAGGCCGCAGCGCGTCGACCCCCCGTCCGGTCCCCGGTCCCCGTCCTACACCCCGCCCCGCGCCTCCGCGCGGCGGCTATGCGCCCAACGCCGGTCCCGGCCGGCCCGGCCCGGCCCGCGGGCCCGCCACGACGGCTTCTGCCACGGTCACGGCTGCGCCGCCGCCGGCTCCGCGTTCGCCGGGCGAGACCGGGGCCGCAGTCGCCACAGCGCAGATCCAGCTCATCCCGGCCTCGGCCGGCGGTGCGATCGACGCCGCCGACGAGGCGGTCGACCTGCTGTTGGACACCGGCCGCGCCCCCGGCGAGATCCTGGTGCTCACCACCGGTGATCACCATCCCTGGGCCGCACACGAGTTGTCCTTCGGCGACGCGTCCTACTGGTCGCAGCACGACGCGGGTGACGACGTCTTCTATGCCGGCATCACGGCCGAACGCGCCGCCGGCCGTCCGGTCGTGGTCGTCGCGGTCAACGGCGGAACCGACGGGACCACCGCGCTGGGGCTGCCCACCGCGCTGGCCCGCGCCGGGACGCTGCTGATCGTGTGCGGCGACCACGGGCTGATCGATGGGCCGCTCGCCGAGAAGGCCTGATCAACGAGCCGTCGTGCGGCGCAGCGCCTCCGGTGCCCCCCGTGGGCGCAGGGCCGCTGCGCCGCCCGGCCGCTGTGACCACGGCGTGGAGTTCGGGGTGCGGCCGGCGCGGTTCTCACCCAGCACATGCCAGCCGTCCTGGGTGAGCGTGACGTACGCGCCACAGCGCAGGCCGTGCAGCGTGCAGGCGTCGCGCAGGCCCCACATCCAGGCGCCGTCCCGCTCGGTCCAGCCGGGGGCGCCGTCGCGGCACACCAGCAGCACCGCGGTCCGCACCGGTGTGCGCCGCCGCAGATCGTGCGGGAGCACGCGGCGCAGGTTGGCAAGGATCGCGTTGCGGTGTTCCCATCCGTCGACGACTCCGGCCCTGCCGGTGAACGAGGCGCTGGCGGTGAGCCGCCCTTGCGGATCGAAGACCGCGACTACGGCGGTGGTCGGGGCCGGGAGATGCCGGGAGTGCAGGTCCTTGACGACATCACGCGGATTGGCGAGCAAGGGGATTCCCGCCGCCGTCCATTCGGCTGGTTCCAGACTGCGGGAGAGTCGGGAGGAGGCACGGGTGGTGGTCTCCGGAGCGAAACCGAGGCTCACGTTCCTCCCTTCGTGGATGCACCCGGCGACCGGGCGCAGGCGCACGACGGTCAGGGGCTCGATGAGCCGGAAGGGGATCCGCCGCCAATTCTTCCCCCCGCGACTGCGAGCGGCAACGGGCGCCCGAAGCTTCTGGCCGGTATATACCTGTCCGTCGGATAGATCCCACCCGTCGTCTCAAACGTCGATACTCGTCACCCCTGCGCGGCCAGGACCAGCGGGAACACCGCCGTGGCGCCCGCCTTGCGCAGCAACCGGGCGGCGACGGCCAGCGTCCAGCCGGTGTCGGCGAGATCATCCACCAGCAGGACGGGGCCCGGTGTCGCGGCCAGGGCGGCGGCCAGTTCCGCGGGGACGGTGAACGCGCCGTGCAGCGCCCGCAGCCGCTGCGCGCTGTTGCTGCGCGGCACCCGGCCGGGTCCGCCGTCCATCACGTAGGCGATCTGGCCGAGAAGCGGCATCCGGCCCACCTCGGCGATGCGCGCGCCGAGGGTGCCGATGAGCTGCGGTCGGGTGTGGGACGCGATGGTGACGACCCCGACGGGCCGTTGCGGGGCGTCGGCCTCGCCGCTCGCCCAGCCTCCGTGCCCCTTGGCCCAGTCGGCGAGCACCCGCACCACTGCGTCCGCCGCGTCGCCGGGGACCGGCTGGTCCGGTGCGCCTTCGGCCAGCAGCGGACGCAGCCGGTTGCCCCATCCGATGTCCGAGAGCCGGCCGAGCGCCCGTCCGGACCTGGCCTGCTCACCGGCCGGGATACGGCCCTTGAGGTCGACCCCGATCGCCTGCAGCCCGGTCGGCCACATCTTGCGTGGTTCCACCTCGATGCCGGGCCGGCCCAGCGCCGCCCGTGCGGCGTCCAGCGCCGCGGGGGAGACCTCGATGCCGAACCGGGCACCGGCGCAGTTGTCGCAGCGGCCGCACGGCGCGGCCTCTTCGTCGTCCAGCTGGAGCCGCAGGAACTCCATCCGGCAGCTGGTGGCCGTCGCGTAGTCGCGCATCGCCTGCTGTTCTGTCTCACGCTGCCGCGCGACCCAGGCGTACCGCTCGGTGTCGTACGCCCACGGCTGTCCGGTGGCGGTCCAGCCGCCGCGCACGCGGTGCACCGCCCCGTCCACATCCAGGACCTTGAGCATGATCTCCAGCCGGGAGCGGCGCAGATCCACGCGCGCCTCCAGCGCCGGGACCGACACCGGGCGGTCGGAGGCGGCCAGCACCTCCAGGGTGCGGCGCACCTGCTCCTCGCTGGGGAACGCGAGAGAGGCGAAGTAGCGCCAGATCGCCTCGTCCTCACGCCCGGGCAGCAGCAGCACCTCCGCATGATCCACACCGCGCCCGGCGCGGCCGACCTGCTGGTAGTAGGCGATGGGGGAGGACGGCGACCCGACGTGCACGACGAATCCGAGGTCCGGCTTGTCGAAGCCCATGCCCAGCGCGGACGTCGCGACCAGGGCCTTCACCCGGTTCGCCAGCAGGTCCCCCTCGGCGGCCATCCGGTCGGCGTTCTCCGTCTTGCCCGAGTACGAGGCCACCGGGTATCCACGCTGGCGCAGGAACGCGGTGATCTCGTCGGCGGCGGCGACCGTGAGCGTGTAGATGATGCCGGAGCCCGGCAGGGTCTCGAGATGATCGGCGAGCCAGGCCAGCCGGTGTGCGGCGTCCGGCAGCCGGAGCACCCCGAGCGAGAGACTCTCGCGC
Organism: Streptomyces sp. PH10-H1; assembly: GCF_030063355.1. Classification (GTDB taxonomy): domain Bacteria; phylum Actinomycetota; class Actinomycetes; order Streptomycetales; family Streptomycetaceae; genus Actinacidiphila. Next base: position 67,543 of record NZ_JASISZ010000009.1, on the reverse strand, counting down.
TCCAGCGGCCCGCGGAGCACCAGCGCGCCCTCGTCACCCGTCCCCGCCGTGCCGGTGCCCAGCTGGTCGGCGACATCGGCGGTCACCCGGGCATTGGCGGTGGCGGTGGTGGCCAGCACCGGGACTCCCGGCGGCAGGTCCGCCAGCATCGTGCGCAGCCGGCGGTAGTCCGGCCGGAAGTCATGGCCCCAGTCGGAGATGCAGTGCGCCTCGTCGACGACCAGCAGTCCGGTCGTCGCGGCGAGCTTGGGCAGTACCTGGTCGCGGAAATCGGGATTGTTGAGCCGCTCCGGGCTCACCAGCAGCACATCCACCTCGCCCGCCGCGACCTCGGCCTCGATGGTGTCCCACTCCTCGGTGTTGGCCGAGTTGATCGTGCGGGCACGGATGCCGGCCCGCTCGGCGGCCTCGACCTGGTTGCGCATCAGCGCCAGCAGCGGCGAGACGATCACTGTCGGCCCGTCGCCGCGCCGGCGCAGCAGGGCGGTGGCCACGAAGTACACCGCGGACTTCCCCCACCCGGTGCGCTGCACGACCAGCGTCCGGCGGCCGTGCGCCACCAGCGACTCGACCGCCAGCCACTGGTCCTCGCGCAGCCGGGCGGTGCCGGTGGGGTCACCGACGAGGCGGCTCAGAACGGTGTCGGCCGCGGAACGCAGCGCGGAGGGGGAGTCAGTCATGCCCCCATGCAACCCGATGCCCCCGACAACAAGCGAACCGTGCCCCGGACCTGTGGATAACTCGGGCCGAAAGTTATCCACAGGTTTTCGGGGGGGCCTGGCGGAGATCGTCGGCCTGCGGGACCGTCGGGCTATGACACAGCACAGCGAATCGCCCCGCTCCGACAACGATCCCAAGGTCACCCTGCGCAGCCCGGCCGACCTGGCGGACGCCCTGCCATACCTCATGGGCTTCCATCCGAGTGACTCCATCGTCATGGTCGCCCTGCACGGCGACCACGGCCGGTTCGGTGGCCGGCTGCGCCTCGGGATCCCCGAGGATCCCGAGGAATGGCCCGAGGTCGCCTCTCAGCTCGCGGACTGCCTGGTGCGGGGCAGCGAGCAGCGCGGCGACCGGGCCGGCTCGATCGTGCTGTTCCTGTGCCAAGACCCGGCCGAGGGCGAGCGGCCGTCCCAGGCCATGGAGCGCCTGCGGCCGCTGGCCCAGCGGCTGCGCACGGCCTGCGGCGCCCTGGACGTGCCGGTGGTCGAGGCGCTGTGCGTCTCAGCGGGCCGCTGGTGGTCGTACTGCTGTCCCGGCACCGGATGCTGTCCGGTCGACGGATTCACCATCACGACCTCGGGGGACTCCGTGATGGCCGCGGCCGCCGCGTACGCCGGGATCCATGTACGCGGTTCGCTGCGGGAGATGGAAGCCCGGCTCGTCCCGCCGCCCTCGGAGCGGACCTCCGCGCAGGCGCGCGCTATCGACATGGCCTGCGCCGAACTCGTGCCGCGGATCCTTGACGTGGGCGACTGCGAGGCCGTCCGGCACCGGACCCTGACCCTCGTCGGCGCGGCACTCGAACGCTTCCGGGCCACACCGGCGGACGGGGACGCGACGCGCAGCGACAAGCGCGATGACGCGCTGCTCGGCGACGAGGAGGCCGCCGAGATCATCCTGGGCCTGCAGGACCGCACCGCGCGGGACCGGGCAGCGGAGTGGATGGAGCCTCCGCACACCGATCCCGCCCTGCGTCTGTGGCGGGCCCTGGCCCGGCGCTGCGTCGGACCGTACGAGGACCACGCCGCCGCTCCGCTGACGCTGGCCGGCTGGGTCGCCTGGGCGTCGGGGGACGAGCCGGAGGCGCGCGTCGCGCTCGGCCGCGCGCTCGATCTCGACCCCGGATACACCTTCGCCCGGCTGCTCCATCATTCGGTGAACGAGGGGCTGGACCCCGAGCCGCTGCGCCGGTGCCTGCGCCAGGAGCGGCGGCAGCGCGTGATCGAGGCGTCTAAAGCTCGCCGCGGACCAGTCGGATCAGCCGGTCGAGGACCCGGCCGCCGCTCACCCGGAGACCGTCGTGCTCGTACTCGTCGGTGACCCAGGTGCGCAGCCCCCGCACCGAGCGTGCCGTGGCCAGCGAATCCGCGGTGTCGACGTACATGTCGTCGTGGTAGACGGCCGCCGCCACCGGCACTTCATTGCGGGCCAGTTGAGCCGCGTCATAGAGGTCCGGCCAGTCCTCGCGCAGCGCCAGATGCCGCGCCGCCTCCTGGAGGGGGATGAGCGCGGGGTCGCCGGCGAACATCCAGGGGTAGATCATCTCTCCGGTGAACAGCACCGGCCCGTGGCCCGCCAGCGCCTTGTCCACGTCGAACTGCGGGAACTCCAGGTGCGTGGCCTGCGCCGCCCAGCCGGTGCACCCCGGGGACACCGAGCGCTGTCCGTAGATCGACTCGTGGAGCACGGCGTACAGCGGATTGGCCGCGAACGAGAGGTTGCTGTGCGCCTCGGCGAGGAAGCTGTCCGAGAGTGCCGGGCCGGCGGGGCCGGGGATGAAGGCGTCCTCCAGCAGATAGTGCAGGGTGTGGGACCCGGTGCCCGTGCCGAGCAGGATGCCCAGCGCCTGGAATGCCTCCGCGGTGAACAGGCCGCCGTCCGGCAGTGTCACCTCATGGTCGCGCAGGTGACGGGCGACGGCCCGCGCGGTGTCGGCATCCTCGGGATAGCGCGCGTAGTGCGCGGTGTTCTTGCGCTCCACCCGGGGGAACGCCGACCGGTATACGTCGCCGACTTCGCTGCGCAGCCCCGGCAGCCCGCCGGTGATGAACGCCTCCCGCACACCCCCGGGAGCCAGCGACAGGTAGGTCAGGGCGCAGAAGCCGCCGAAGCTCTGCCCCAGCAGGCTCCACTGGCCGTCCCCGCCGAGCAGTTCACGACGGATCAGTTCGCAGTCCCGGACGATCGAGTCGGCCCGGAAGCGCGCGAGATACTCCGCCTGCGCGGCGCCGTCGCCACGCGCGGGCACGGTCTGCCGGTTGGCGGGAGTGGACCGGCCGGTGCCGCGCTGGTCGAGGAGCAGTACCCGGTAGTCGTCCAGAGCCCGTGTCAGCCAGGTGTCCCGGCCGAGCGGGCGTGGCGAGCGGCCGCCGGGTCCGCCCTGCAGGAACAGCAGCCATGGCAGCGGCTCACGCTCCCGGCTCGCGGCCACCACCTCGCGGGCGTACACCTGGATCCGCTCCCCGCCGGGGGCCGCGTGGTCGAGCGGTACGTCGAAGGTGTGGTCGGTCAGTACGGTGCCGGGTTGGCGGTACACGGCCATGGCGTCTCTTTCCGGTGGTGCGGGCTGATACCTGGGGATGCGATCCCTGTCCAGGAACGGTAGACGGGCCGTGACCCGCGTGCCCACACGGCCGTTCACCGGGATGTGAACCCGCCCCCGACCGCCCCGCCCCTGACCGGCCTGTCTTCGACCGCTCTGCCGCGGACCGCTTCCGGCCCGCAGCCCGTGCACGCCTCGGTGATCTGTGTCGCGGCTCCCTCGCTCGCCGTCTCCGCAGAGCACGGCCAGATGCGCGGGCAGGGTCTCGAGGGTTTCTACCAGGAGGGGCGGCGGGTGCTGGCCCGCTGCGAACTGCGGCTCGCCGGAGCCGAGCCGGTTCCCGTACAGGGCACGCTGCTGAGTGCTGGCCGGGCGCGGTTCGTGGCGGTGGCGCGGAGCCCGGCCGATGCCGGCCCCGATCCGGCGGTCATGGTGGAGCGGCTGCGGGACGCCGACGGTTCCGAGCGCATCACCGTGCTCAACACCGGGCCGATCGCGCTCCGGATTCCTCTCGAAGTCGCGCTGAGCACCGATCTCGCGGAACTCGGCGCGGTCGCCGCAGGACGGGCGGGACCAGATCTGCCCGCCAGTGTCTGTGGTTCGGGGCTGCGCTGGTCGCACGCGGGGGTCGGGGTCAGGGTCACCGCGCACCCGGCTCCCGCCAGCGTGCTGGCTTCGGCGGGACTGCTGCGCTGGGATCTCTCCGTGCCCCCCGGAGCCAGCAGGACGTTCGAGCTGAGGGTGTCGCGGGAATCCACGGCGAACGGGGCCGCCACGTCAGCGCCCGTGCGCGCCGACCGGGCGCCCACGCCCTGGTCCGCGGCGGAGCTGTCCTGCGACGACGCCAGGGGCGATGTCCTGCTGCGGGGCAGCCTGGACGGGCTGCGGGCACTGCTGCTGCGTGACCCGGCGCGGACCGTCGATGTGCATGTGGCGGCGGGAGCCCCCTGGCGGATGGGACTGGCACCCGCCGAGGCCCTGTGGGCCGCCCGGATACTGCTGCCGCTCGGCACCCGGCTCGCCGCCGGCACCCTGCGCACCCTCGCGCGTCTCCAGGACCCGGACAGCGGCAGGATCCCTGGCGTGCTCCGGCACGCCGGGCCCCAGCTGCCTCCCAGCTGCTCCGGCGTCGAAGCCACGCTCCTGTTCGTGACCGTCCTGGCCGAGGCCCGGCGCTGGGGGCTGCCGCAGCGCGAGGCCGAGCTGTTGCTGCCCGCGGCGGAGCGCTGCCTCGGCTGGCTGCGCACCGTCACGGACGCGGCGGGCTATGTGCCGGATCCCGCCCCCGGCGGCCCGCTCCGCTGCGAGGTGCAGGCGCATGCCCATCGGGCGGCGCTGCACGGCGCCGACCTTCTGGACGCCTTCGGCCGTCCCGGAGCCGCCGCCTGGCGCGAGCACGCCGCCCGCCTGCGGGGCCGGTTCCGGGAGGACTTCTGGGTCGACGACCGCGGCGGCGGATGGCCCGCCGCCGCGCTCACCCCGGACGGCACCAGGCAGCTGACCCACCTCGGCTCGGCCGCGGCGCACCTCCTCGACACGGGGCTGCTCGGCGGCGGCGCCCTGGCCCCCGGTCTGCTCGACAAGGTCCGCACCGAGCAACTCGCCCGGCTCCTCGGGGCACCCGACCTCGACTCCGGCTGGGGCCTGCGGACGCTGTCGGCCAGGGCGCCCGGGCACAATCCGTTCGGCCACCGCGGCGGCGCGGTGCGGGTGCACGAGACCGCGCTCGCCGTGTCGGGTCTGGCCGCCGCCGGATACGAGAAGGAGGCGGCCGCGCTGCTGCGCGGCGTCATCGACGCGGCCGGGACCTTCGGACGGCAGCTCCCCGAGATGTACGCGGGCGAACAGCGTGCCGCCGACCGGGCGCCGCTGCCCCACCCCACCGCCTGCCGCCCGGCCGCCGTCGCCGCCGCGGGCGCCGTCCATCTGCTGGCGGCACTCGCGGGGGTACGCCCCGACGCGCCCGGAGGTGTCGTGGCGGTACGTCCCATGAGCAGCGCTCCGCTCGGCGCGGTGCGCTTCTCGGGCCTGCGGGTGGACGAGCAGCCGTTCGCGGTGCGGGTCAGCAGGCTCGGCATGGCCATGGTCGAGGAAGCCGCACCGGCCCTCCAGCTCGGGGCGTGACCGACGGCGTGACCGACGCGCGGGCGGCGTGACGGCGTACGGGCGACGGGGTGAACAACGGCACGAGCAGGGGAGCCAACCTGCTGTTTATCGTCAGGCAGACGACTATGATCGCGCCATGTCGCCCTACGACCCGTCGGCCTTCCCGCCGTTTGCCGTCACCGTCGACCTGGTCGTGCTCACGGTGCGCCATCACGCCTTGTGCGCCTTGGCGGTCCGCCGCGGTGAACCCCCCTATCAGGGGCGGTGGGCGCTGCCCGGCGGGTTCGTCCGCGCCGACGAGGACCTGTCTCAGGCCGCGGCTCGCGAACTCGCGGAGGAGACCGGCCTGCGCGCCCAGAGCGGGGCCCATCTGGAACAGCTGGCCACCTACGGCGATCCCCACCGGGATCCCCGGATGCGGGTGGTCAGCGTCGCTCATCTCGTCCTGGCACCCGACCTGCCCGCGCCCCGGGCAGGCGGCGACGCGCGCAGCGCCCGCTGGGCCCCGGTCGGTTCGCTGCTGGAACAGGACGGCCTGGACATGGCGGGCGAGGCCGCTCCGCTGGCCTTCGACCACGCGCGGATCCTGGCCGACGGCGTCGAGCGCGCCAGGTCGAAGATCGAGTACTCCTCGCTGGCCACCGCGTTCTGCCCGCCCGAGTTCACCGTCGGTGAGCTGCGGCGGGTGTACGAGGCGGTGTGGGGCGTGGCTCTCGATCCCCGCAACTTCCACCGCAAGGTAACGGGCACCGTCGGCTTCCTCGTGCCGACCGGTGGTACGACGACCCGTCAGGGCGGCCGCCCCGCCCAGTTGTTCCAGGCCGGAGGAGCTGCTCTTCTCAATCCGCCCATGTTGCGACCAGAGGTCTGATTTATAGCGTTATGGTGCAGGGGTGATCCAGGCCATCGGATTGACCAGCATGCCCCGCCGTAACGGTCCGCCCGCGGTCGACGACCTCACCTTCGAGGTCCGTCCCGGGCAGGTCACCGGCCTGCTCGGAGCGCCGGGCGCGGGCAAATCGACCACCCTTCGCCTGATGCTCGAACTCGAGGCGGGCCGCGGGGTCACCCTCTTCGACGGTTCTCCCCTGCACCGCGTCCCGTACCCCTCCCGCGAGGTCGGTGTCCTCCTCGGCGATGTGCCAGGACATCCCGGCCGTGCCGCGCGGAGCCATCTGCGCATGCTCACCGCCGCGCTCGGCGTGCCCGCGGCGCGCGCCGACGAGGTGCTCGACGTGGTCGGCCTCACCGGCCTCGCCGACCAGCGCCTGAGCACGTACTCGCTGGGCATGTACCGACGGCTCGGCATCGGGGCGGCCCTCCTCGCCGACCCGCGGACCCTCTTCCTCGACGAGCCGTCGTTCGGCCTGTCCCCCCGGGAAGCCGCCTGGGTGCACGCGCTGTTGCGCGCCTACGCGGCGGACGGCGGGGCCGTGCTGGTCACCGGACGCGATGCCAAGGCGATGGCCAGGACGGCCGACCGGGTGGTCACCATCGACGGCGGCCGGCTGGTGGCGGACCAGTCCGCCGAGGAGTTCACCCGCACCCGGCTGCGCCCGCACGTGGCCGTCCATTCCCCGCACGCCCAGCGGCTCGCCGGCGTCCTGACCGAGGGCGGGACCGAGATCGCCGAGGCCGCCGGCAGCCGTCTGGTCATCTACGGCACCACCTCCGCGCACATCGGGGAGATCGCCTACCGGAACGGAATCCTGCTGCACCGGCTGGCGGACGAGGTCGCCGACCTCGGTCCGGTCGCCCCGCTGTGCCGCGCCGACGGGCGCGAGCCCGCCGCCGCGCCCACCGCACCGGCAGCTGCTTCCGCCGCTCCCCCCGCACCCCGGTCCCCCGCGCGGGCCCGGCGAGCCGTCCAGCCGGCCACCCCCGCCCAGGCGCTGCGGTACGAACTGCACCGGCTCGGCGGCGTCCGGACGCCGTGGTGGATCGCGGCCGTCTCGCTCCTCGCCTCGGTGGCCGGCGCGCTGGTTCTCGCACGTACCGGGGAATCGTCGGCCCTGTCGATGATGTCCGGCTGGGTGGACCGGCTGCCGCTGCCTCCGGCCGCGATGGGCGCGGGTCTGCTGGGCGCACTCGCCTACGGGCAGGAGTTCCGGTATCCGGCGCTGGCGCCCGCCCAGGTGCCGGTGCCCAGGCGGCTGCGCCTGCTCGCCGCCAAACTCGTGGTGAGCGGCGTGATCGCCCTGCTGCTTGCGGCCGCCGCCGCGGTGTTCGATACCGCCGTGCTCCGCGTGGTCCTCGATCCGGGCCAGGTGCCGCTGCCCACCGACCGGCCCGCGCAGGCGGCCGGCTGGGCGGGACTCGCCGTCGGCTGCGCCTGGGCCGGGCTGCTGGCCGCCGGAGTCTTCCGTACCACCGCGCTGGGAATGGCGGCGGTCCTGACCATCCCGCTGCTCGTGGCCCCGGCCGTCGGGATGTTCGTGCACAGCCGCGAGGGCGGGCGGCTGATCGACGCGGCCGGAGCCCTGGGCAGCGTCGTCGGAGGCTGGCCGGGGGGTGCCGGCAGCACCGCCGCCGGTGTCGCCGCGGTGGCCGTGCAACCGGTCGGCTGCGCCTTCGTGTTGTCGCTGGCCGTACTTCTCTGCGCGCACCTCGCAACGGTGTTGCGCGGCCGCAGCCGTTGACGCCGCCCAACTCGCGGTCGGATAAACGGAACTGTGTTCCTGGCCTGTCATGCAGGGCGTTTCATTCCGATAAAGCGTCAATTATCAGGTGATGAGCGCTCACCCTTTCGTGTGCTTTTCAGCAAAGCCCTCAAGGCCCGCCGTGGCATCGCCGACAAAGGATGCGTGAGTACCCTTGCGCACACCCTGATGACCACGGCTCGTTCCGCCGACACCAGCATCGTTGGCCCGGCCGAGCTCGACCGCTACTCGTACGCCGACGCCTCAGGTGTCGACCGCCCCGGCCTTCCCTCCTGGGACGGTTCGGACTCGGACATGGGCCGGGTCGGCCGCCGGGCCGGCGGCAGCCGTGGCCGCGGGCTGCACGGCCAACTCGTCCAGCAGCTCGGACAGATGATCGTCTCCGGGGATCTGGGCGCCGACCGGCCGCTCGTCCCCGAGGAGATCGGCCAGCGCTTCGAGGTCTCCCGCACCGTGGTGCGCGAGTCCCTGCGCGTCCTTGAGGCCAAGGGCCTGGTCAGTGCCAGGCCGAACGTCGGGACCCGGGTCCGTCCGGTCGCCGACTGGAACCTGCTGGACCCCGACATCATCGAATGGCGGGCCTTCGGACCGCAGCGCGACGACCAGCGCCGCGAACTGTTCGAACTGCGTTGGACCATCGAGCCGCTCGCCGCGCGGCTCGCCGCCGGACACGGCCGCGAAGACGTGCAGCAGCGCCTCGCGGACATGGTGGAGATCATGGGGCACGCCGCCGCCCAGGGTGATTCCCTGACCTTCTCCAGGGCGGACTCCGAGTTCCACTCCCTGCTGCTGCAGGTGGCCGGGAACCGGATGCTCGAGCACCTGGCGGGCATCGTGTCCTCCGCCCTGCATGTGTCGGGCGGCCCGGTCACCGGCTGCGAGCGCCCGGGCGAGCCCGCCGTGACCCTCCACCGGCGGATCGTCGAGGCGCTCGCGTCGGGCGACGGGGCATCCGCCGAGGCCGCGATGCGGCAGCTGCTCGCCGTCCACACCGAGGCCCCCGCCGCCGATCACGTCGTCCCGTCACCGCGCGAGCACTGACCGCCGCGAGCACTGACCGTACAGCCGAGCCGCCGCCGGCCCCGGACCATCGGCCAGGGGCCGACGGCGTCCCATGCGCGAAGAGTGTCCCGCTATCAGATGTTTACAGGCGGTATGGGGTGTGACTCGGGCCACGTGGGCCGGGCGTAACGCTTGGCGAGGCAGCGCGATGACTTAAGAGGTGGTGGCCGCACAAGGAATAGCAGCGACAGTTCTGACGCTGTGTTTCTGAGCGGTTCCACCGAGTCGTTCCCATCGTTCCGAGAGGTTGTTCGTGTCGGCCAGCACATCCCGTACGCTCCCGCCGGAGATCGCCGAGTCCGAGTCTCTGATGGCGCTCATCGAGCGGGGTAAGGCTCAGGGGCAGATCGCCGGCGACGACGTGCGTCGGGCCTTCGAAGCGGACCAGATTCCGGCAACCCAGTGGAAGAACGTTCTGCGCAGCCTCAACCAGGTCCTCGATGAGGAAGGTGTGACGCTGATGGTCAGTGCCGCTGAGGAGCCCAAGCGCACTCGCAAGAGCGTCGCAGCCAAGAGCCCGGCAAAGCGCACCGCCACCAAGACGGTCGTCACCAAGGCAACCGTCGCCAAGAAGACCGTCGCCGCCAAGGCCGCCACCGCTCCCGCGGGGGCTGTCGAGGCCGAGACGGTGGATTCGATCGAAGAATCCGACGCCACCGCCGCGAAGCCGGCGGCCAAGAAGGCTGCGGTCAAGAAGACCGCCGCCAAGAAGGCCGCGGTCAAGAAGACCGCCGCCAAGAAGTCCTCGGACGATGACGACGCCGACGGCGAAGAGGTCGACGAGGCGGCCAAGCCCGGCAAGGGTGACGAGGAGTCGGATAAGCCCGAGTCCGAGAGCTTCGTGCTCTCCGACGACGACGAGGACGACGCTCCCGCTCAGCAGGTCGCGGTGGCCGGGGCCACCGCCGACCCGGTCAAGGACTATCTGAAGCAGATCGGCAAGGTCCCGCTGCTCAACGCCGAGCAGGAGGTCGAGCTCGCCAAGCGCATCGAGGCCGGCCTGTTCGCGGAGGACAAGCTGGCGGCGGCCGACAAGCTCGCTCCCAAGCTCAAGCGCGAGCTGGAGATCATCGCCGAGGACGGCCGCTGGGCCAAGAACCACCTGCTGGAGGCCAACCTCCGTCTCGTGGTCTCGCTGGCCAAGCGCTACACCGGCCGCGGCATGCTGTTCCTGGACCTGATCCAGGAGGGCAACCTGGGCCTGATCCGTGCGGTCGAGAAGTTCGACTACACCAAGGGCTTCAAGTTCTCCACGTACGCCACGTGGTGGATCCGCCAGGCGATCACCCGCGCGATGGCCGACCAGGCCCGCACCATCCGTATTCCGGTGCACATGGTCGAGGTCATCAACAAGCTGGCCCGTGTGCAGCGCCAGATGCTCCAGGACCTGGGCCGCGAGCCCACCCCGGAGGAGCTGGCCAAGGAACTCGACATGACCCCCGAAAAGGTCATCGAGGTCCAGAAGTACGGCCGCGAGCCGATCTCCCTCCACACCCCGCTGGGTGAGGACGGCGACAGCGAGTTCGGAGACCTCATCGAGGACTCCGAGGCGGTCGTACCGGCCGACGCGGTCAGCTTCACGCTCCTGCAGGAGCAGCTGCACTCGGTGCTGGACACCCTGTCCGAGCGGGAGGCGGGCGTGGTCTCCATGCGCTTCGGCCTCACGGACGGGCAGCCGAAGACGCTCGACGAGATCGGCAAGGTCTACGGGGTCACGCGCGAGCGGATCCGGCAGATCGAGTCGAAGACGATGTCGAAGCTTCGGCACCCGTCGCGCTCGCAGGTTCTGCGCGACTACCTGGACTGATCCTTCATCAGTCCTGCGGATGCGGCCTCCGGTCCTATGGATCACTCTGGGTTTCCAGAGTGCTCCACAGGGTCAGGAGGCCGTATGCGTTCCAGGTTCCGGATGCCGCTCAGCGGGCTGGCGGTGCTGCTGACCGCGCTGGTGGTGCCGCCCGGGGTCCCCGCTGCCACGGCGGACGTCAAGGGAGTGATCATCGGCGGCGATCCGGCCGCTGCCGGTGGGCAGCCGTGGGTGGTGGCGCTGGCGAGCCGAAACCGTTTCGGACAGTCGAGATCCGGCCAATTCTGCGGCGGGACCGTGGTGGCGGCCTCGACCGTGATCACGGCGGCGCACTGCTTCGGCCGGGGGGTGCTCGGAGCGGACTGGCGGGCGGTGGGGGATCTGCGCGTCATCGCCGACCGGATCGATCTCCGGAGCAACGACGGCCAGGAAGTGCGGTTGCGCCAGGTATGGGTCGATCCGGGGTACGACCCGGTGACGAACGCCGGGGATGTGGCGGTCATCACACTTGAGCACCCGCTCGCGGCGGGTTCGGCCATCGCCATGGCCGGCCCGGGCGACCCACAGGCCTATCAGGCGGGCTCTGGGGCCCGCGTGTACGGCTGGGGGGACACCATCGGCACCGGGGCGTACTCGCCGGTCCTGCGGTCGGCAGGGGTCACGCTGCTGGCCGACCAGGTCTGCGAGCAGGCCTACCCCGGCAACGCGGACGGTACGTATCTCCGCAGCGCCATGCTGTGCGCCGGCGAGCCGCTGGGCGGCAAGGACGCGTGCCAGGGCGACAGCGGCGGGCCGCTGGTCGTCGGCGACAGGCTCGTGGGGCTGGTCTCCTGGGGTACAGGCTGCGCCCAGGCCAGGTACCCCGGTGTGTACACCCGGGTGTCCGCCATCAGCGAACTGGTCGCGCAGCACACATGACGGGCCCGGAAGAGCCGACGGGCGGCCCGGCCCCTGAGAGGGTCCGGCCGCCCGTCGATCCGAGCTCGTCGCAGGTGCGATGTGTCAGTGCTCGTCCTCGACCGGTTGCGCCGGGGTGTCGGTGAGTCGGCCGGTTTCGTCCTGTATTTCCGCAGCGATCTTCTTGAGTTCGGGCTCGAACTTGCGCCCGTGGTGCGCGCAGAAGAGCAGTTCGCCGCCACTGATGAGGACGACGCGCAGGTATGCCTGGGCGCCGCAACGGTCGCAGCGGTCCGCCGCCGTCAGCGGGCTCGCGGGGGTCAGAACTGTAGTCACGTCGCCTCTTCTCTAGCTCGACGAGCTGTCGTACCAGGGTCAACATCCAACCAGGCCGAAAACGTTCCCGCTCGTGGCTTTTCCTCGAAATCTGACTTCGAAGTGACTGGATGCTACCTGTTGGTAGCGGATTGGCCTCTGATGCGGAAGTTGTCGCGTTTGGGGCGCTTGTCCGATTGTGTCCTCCGGCTGGGTTGCCGGCTGTTGGTGAGGACGTGCCCGGAGCCTAAATGGTTCATGCGTCATTGGGAACGTGACATGTGTATCACTCAAATGAGGTATCGAACACACGATCGATAAGGGGCTACTCTGGGGCCCGGATACCGGGTCGCGGCACAACTGGCGTACCTGGCCTCGGTACCCTCTCACCGATACGGCTGAAGAACTTCATCGAGGAGCTGCCCGCGTGACCGCCGAAACATCCGTGCCGTCCTCCGCGCTGCTGACGGGCGCAGATCGCGACGGTTCCAACTACACCGCGCGGCATCTGCTCGTCCTCGAGGGGCTGGAGGCCGTCCGCAAACGCCCCGGCATGTACATCGGCTCCACCGACAGCCGGGGCCTCATGCACTGCGTGTGGGAGATCATCGACAACTCGGTCGACGAAGCCCTCGGCGGTCACTGCGACCGCATCGAGGTATTCCTGCGCGACGACTCCTCGGTCGAGGTCCGCGACAACGGCCGCGGCATCCCGGTCGACCTGGAGCCCAAGACCGGCCTGTCGGGCATCGAGGTCGTGATGACCAAGCTGCACGCCGGCGGCAAGTTCGGCGGTGGCTCCTACGCGGCCTCCGGCGGCCTGCACGGCGTCGGCGCCTCGGTCGTCAACGCGCTGTCCGCCCGCCTCGACGTCGAGGTCGACAGGAGCGGCCACACCCACGCCATCAGCTTCCGGCGCGGCGTGCCCGGCGCCTTCGCCGGAGCCGGTCCCGACTCCTCCTTCGAGCCGGCGAGTGGTCTGAACAAGACGAAGAAGGTCGCCAGGGCGCGGACCGGCACCCGTGTGCGCTACTGGGCGGACCGGCAGATCTTCCTGAAGGACGCCAAGATCTCGCTGGAGAACCTCCACCAGCGCGCCCGCCAGACGGCCTTCCTGGTGCCGGGGCTGACCATCGTCGTCCGCGACGAGCGCGACCTGGAGGGCGACGGCAAGGTCGTCGAGGACGTCTTCCACTACGACGGCGGCATCAGCGAGTTCTGCGAGTACCTCTCCCAGGACAAGCCGATCTGTGACGTCCTGCGGCTGACCGGCACCGGCATCTTCAAGGAGACCGTCCCGGTGCTGGACGACCGCGGCCACATGACGGCGACCGAGGTCACCCGTGAGCTGGCCGTGGACATCGCGATGCGCTGGGGCACCGGGTACGACACCGTGGCGCGGTCGTTCGTCAACATCATCGCCACCCCCAAGGGCGGCACCCATGTCACGGGCTTCGAACGGGCGGTCACCAAGACCGTCAACGAGGTGCTGCGCTCCGCCAAGCTGCTGCGGGTCGCCGAGGACGACGTGGTCAAGGACGACGCGATGGAAGGTCTGACGGCCGTTGTCACCGTCCGGCTGGCCGAGCCGCAGTTCGAGGGCCAGACCAAGGAAGTACTGGGTACCTCGGCCGCCAACCGGATCGTGGCCAACGTCGTGGCCAAGGAGCTCAAGGAGTTCCTGACCTCCGCCAAGCGCGACACGAAGCTGCAGGCACGGGCGGTCCTGGAGAAGACCGTCGCCGCCGCGCGTACCCGTATCGCGGCCCGGCAGCACAAGGACGCGCAGCGCCGGAAGACCGCGCTGGAGACGTCCTCGCTGCCGGCGAAGCTCGCGGACTGCCGCAGCGACGACGTGGACCGTACCGAGCTGTTCATCGTCGAGGGCGACTCGGCGCTCGGCACGGCCAAGGTGGCCCGGAACTCGGAGTTCCAGGCGCTGCTGCCGATCCGCGGCAAGATCCTGAATGTCCAGAAGTCGTCGGTTTCGGACATGCTGAAGAACGCCGAGTGCGGCGCCATCATCCAGGTGATAGGAGCCGGGTCGGGCCGGACCTTTGACATCGACCAGGCGCGCTACGGGAAGGTGATCTTCCTCGCGGACGCCGATGTCGACGGCGCTCACATCCGCTGCCTGCTGCTCACGCTGTTCCAGCGCTACATGCGTCCGATGGTCGAGCAGGGCAGGGTCTTCTCGGCCGTGCCGCCGCTCCACCGCGTCGAGCTCGTCCAGCCCAAGAAGGGGCAGGACAAGTACATCTACACCTATTCGGACAACGAGCTGCGGCAGACGCTGCTCGACCTCCAGCGCCGGAACGTCCGTTACAAGGACGGCATTCAGCGCTACAAGGGTCTGGGTGAGATGGACGCGAACCAGCTCGCGGAGACCACGATGGATCCGCGGCACCGCACCCTGCGCCGGATCAACATCGGCGACCTCGACGCCGCCGAGCAGGCCTTCGACCTGCTGATGGGCAACGAGGTCGCGCCGCGCAAGGAATTCATCACCAACTCGGCGGCGACGCTCGACCGGTCCCGGATCGACGCCTAGCGGTTGCCGGCCGGTCCTCCGCCGCCCAGTGCTCCACCACCCCGGGTGGAGGTGCACTGGGCGGACCGTCGGATATGCCTACGCACGGCATCACCTGATGGAGTGAACGTTTCAGCTTGTTAGCACCGGATCTTCCCACTCTGTCCATGCTTGGGCGCACGGCCAATCGGCCTGTGAAGCGAGGAGAGTTCGGTGGACAAGCACGACGGGGTCGACCCGGGCGCGCTACGGGTGGACGACCCCTGGTACGACGCTCTGGCCGCCGGTCTCTGGGTACCGGACCCGACGACTCCGGCGCCGTCACCTGTGCCGGCGCCCCCCACGGCGCCCGTCGCGGGAACGGCGGAGGACCGGGCCGCGATCTACCTGGAGGTGCAGCGGAGCGCCGCGTTCCGGGAAGTGCGCGGCCAGTACCGCCGGTTCGCCTTTCCGGCGGCGGCGGCCTTTCTCTGCTGGTACCTGCTGTACGTGGTGGCGGCCACGGCGGCGCCCGGCCTGATGGCCCGCCCGGTGGCCGGTGAACTCAATGTCGCGATGGTCGCCGGGCTGGCGCAGTTCGCCTCCACTTTCCTGCTGACCTGGGCCTACTCACGGCACGCACGGCTGCGCAGGGACCGGGCCGCGCTCGACCTCCGCTGGGACACCCAGGAGCGGATGCGTTGATGGTCCGCTACCTGGCAGATCCGGCGAACGAGCATCAGGGGCTCGCCCTCGTCCTGTTCACGGTCTTCGTGTCCGTGACCCTGGCCATCACCGCCTGGGCCGGCCGGCGGCGCAGCTCGTCGGTCGAGTTCTTCGCCGGGGGCCGGCTCTTCTCCCCCATGGAGAACGGTTTCGCCATCGCCGGCGACTACATGTCGGCGGCGTCGTTCCTCGGCATCTCCGGCCTCATCGCGCTGTTCGGCTATGACGGGATGCTGTACTCGGTCGGCTTCCTGGTCGCCTGGCTCGTCGTCCTCATGCTGGTCGCGGAGCTGGTGCGCAACTGCGGCCGCTACACCCTCGCCGATGTGCTGTCCGCCCGTATGCGGCAGCGACCGGTCCGGATCGCGGCCGGCACCTCCTCGGTCATCGTCTCGGTGCTCTATCTGGTCGCGCAGATGGTCGGCGCGAGCAGCCTGGTGGCGCTGCTGCTCGGCGGCCAGAGCGGCGCGTCCCGTACCTGGACGGTGATCGGGGTCGGCGGTCTGATGGTCATCTACGTGTCCTTCGGCGGGATGCGCGCGACGACCTGGATCCAGATCGTCAAGACCGTGCTGCTGATGGGCGGCACCATCGCGCTGGTCGTGCTGGTTCTGATCCGCTTCCACGGTGATCTGAACGGCCTGCTGCGCTCCGCCGCGGCCGGCAGCGGTCACGGCAGCGCCTTCCTGTCCCCCGGCCTCAAGTACGGCGGGAGCTGGACCTCGAAACTGGACTTCATCAGCCTCGGGATCGCCCTGGTGCTCGGCACGGCGGGGCTGCCGCACATCCTGTCGCGGTTCTACACCGTGCCGACCGCCCGCTCGGCCCGCCGGTCGGTGGTGTGGGCGATCGGGCTGATCGGCTCCTTCTATCTGATGACGATCGTCCTCGGCTTCGGCGCAGCGGCGGTCGTGGGCTCGGACGCCGTGCGCACCTCCAACGCGGCCGGCAACACCGCCGTACCGCTGCTGGCCGAGGAGCTGGGCGGCGGAGCCGGTTCGACAGGCGGAACGGTTCTCTTCGCCGTCGTGGGGGCGGTGGCCTTCGCCACGATTCTCGCGGTGGTCGCCGGGATCACCCTGGCCTCGTCGGCGTCGGTCGCGCACGACCTGTACGCCACGCTGCGCCGCAGCGGGAAGCACGCCGGCCCGGCGACCGGGCACGAGGAGGTGCGGGTGGCGCGCTTCGCCGCGGTCGGGATCGGCGCGGTGGCGATCGCCCTGAGCCTGTTCGCCCAGGGCCAGAACATCGCCTTCCTGGTGGGTCTCGCCTTCGCGGTGGCCGCCTCGGCGAACCTGCCCGCGCTGCTGTACTCGCTGTTCTGGCCCCGGTTCACCACCCGGGGAACGGTCTGCGCCGTCTACGGGGGGCTGGTCCCCGCCCTGGTCCTCGTGGTGCTGTCGCCCGTGGTCTCCGGACGCCCCGACGCCCTCTTCCCCGGTGTGGACTTCCATCTCTTCCCGCTGGAGAACCCGGGGCTGGTCTCCATCCCGCTGGGTTTCCTGGCCGGCTGGCTGGGCACCGTGCTCTTCCCGGAACCGGAGGACGCGGGCAAGTACGCGGAGACGGAGGTGCGTTCCCTCACCGGCGCGGGAGCGGTGTGAGGGCGGCTCACAGCACAGTCCAAGGTCGGTCGGCCGCTGCCGCCGCCCACCCGTAACGGTGCTCGGGGCGGCCCGTGTCGCCGTACTTGAGGGTGAGGCCGATCCTCCCGGCCTGCTCCAGGTACTTCGGACAGCGCTGCGTGGTGGAGCGGCTCAGCCCGGTACGCTCGGCGACCTCGTGAGCGGAGAGCGGGTGTCCGGCCTCGCGCAGCACCCGTCGTATCAGCTCGGCGGTCGGCGCGGAGTGGCCCTTGTGCAGCGAAGCAGTCCGGCTGACCTGTCCCGGTGCGGCCCCGCTCAGCGGCCCCCGGCCACCGCCCTGATCCCGGTGACATCCATCCGGTCGGGTGAGCCGGGGGCCGCTCCGCAGCTCTCCGGGCGGGGCGGCAGTGCCGCGGACCGGGTGATGTCGACGTCCCAGGCCCGCCCGTCGGTATGCGCCACCCGCACCGTCCAGGCAGGCGCCGAGCCGTCCGTACGCGCCACCGTGAGCGCTGCCGCCCGGACTTCGCCGGTCAGGGCGCGCACCGCGAGGTCGGCGGCCTGGCCGGGCTTGTCCCAGGCGGAGGCGCCGCGGCAGCCGTCCAGCGCGACCCGGTCGTCGCGGGCCGACTTGAGGGCACTCCTCGCGAGGTCCGCGCCGACGCGCCCGTAGGCGTAGCCGGACGGCAGGACGAGCATGGTGGGGGCGAAGCGGTGGCCGCCGATATGGGTGATCTCCCAGACGTCGCTGCCGCCCTCGGCCGCCAGCCGCGCGGCGAGCGGCCGTCCGTAGAGCGCGCAGCAGCGGTCGCGTTTGCCGTTCGTGCAGACCAGCGCGACCGGCTCGCCCGAGTGCGGCTCACCGAATCCCTGGTGTCCGCCGGATCCCAGCGCCGCGAAGTCCAGTTCCAGCAGCTCCGCCGGATCGCCGATCTCGCCCCGGCGTACCCAGGAGCGGCCGGGAACGACATGGGCGACGAGCACCTCGTGCCGGGACGGGACATGGCAGTCCGCGTGGCGTCCCGGACGCCGGATCAGCGCGACCCGGACCCCGGTGCCGTCCGCGGCCTGCTCCAGGGCCCGGCCCACAGCCGGATCGAGATGGCTCGCGGTGAAGGCCTTCGCGCCCCAGGGACCGGACTGTTCCAGCAGGAGCCAGGTCTGTGCGGTGGCGGCGGTAGCGGCGAGCGGTTCGGCCAGCTCCGCCGAAGCGTTCGTACACGTACTCACGCGGGTCAGCGTAACCGGAACGCCGCACGGTGCCGCCCGGCGCCCGGCGCATCCACGGCGCGTCGGACCGGGACGGACGCGAATCCCGGCGCAACGCGACCGGACGTGCCAGGACGCGACCGGACGCGGCAGGGCGCGGCGCCATCAGCGCCGCGCCCTGTCGCGTATCCCGTCCGTGGTCCCGTCCGCAGACCGTTCCGCGGACCCGACCGGTCCCTAGACCGGCCCGGCGACCACGGTGATCGGTTTGGCCAGCGCCACCCCTGAACCGTCCCGGCGGGGGTCCTTCGGGGGAAGGTCGGCGGGCAGGCCCGTCGCCGTCGCGGCGCGTGCCGGTACGGCGCCCGCCCAGGCGAGGACCAGGCCGTCCTCACCGCGCAGGAAGCGCTGGCAGCGCACTCCGCCGGTCGCCCGCCCCTTGCGCGGGTACTGCTCGAACGGGGTGAGCTTGGCGGTGCCCTGCACCGCGCCCTCGAGGGTCCCCTCGGCGCGGGCCACGGTGAACACCACCGCGTCCACGGCCGGGTCGACGGCGGTGAAGGAGATCACCTTCGCCCCGTCGGTCAGCTTGACGCCGGCCATACCGCCCGCCGGGCGGCCCTGCGGGCGCACCTGGGAGGCCGGGTACCGCAGCAGCTGGGCGTCGTCGGTGATGAAGACCAGGTCCTCCTCACCGGTGCGCAGTTCCACGGCGCCCACCACCCGGTCACCGTCCCTGAGACCGATGACCTCCAGATCGTCCTTGTTCGCGGGGTAGTCGGGCACCACCCGCTTGACGATGCCCTGTTCGGTCCCCAGCGCGAGGCCCGGTGAGGACTCGTCGAGCGTGATCAGGCACAGCACCCGCTCGCCGGTCTCCAGGGACAGGAACTCCGAGACGGGCGCGCCGCCCGACAGGTTCGGCGCTCCCGCGGTGTCCGGCAGCACCGGCAGGTCGATCACCGTGAGCCGCAACAGCCGGCCGGCGGAGGTGACCGCGCCGACGTCGGCCCGCGCGGTGGTCGGCACCGCGGAGACGATCACATCGTGCTTGACCCGCTTGCCGTCGCCCTCGTCGAACTCCTCGCCGTTGGCGGTACGGGCCAGCAGCCCGGTGGAGGACATCAGCACCCGGCACGGGTCGTCGGCCACCTCCAGCGGAACGGACGAGACCGGGGCGCCCGCCGACTCCAGGAGCACGGTGCGGCGGTCGGTGCCGTACTGCTTCGCCACCGCCGCGAGCTCGTTGGAGACCAGCTTGCGCAGCTCGGCGTCCGAATCCAGGATCACCGTCAGCGCGTCGATCTCGGTGTTGAGCCGGTCGCGCTCGGACTCCAGCTCGATGCGGTCGAACCGTGTGAGGCGGCGCAGCGGGGTGTCGAGGATGTACTGGGTCTGGACCTCGGACAGCGAGAAGTGGGCGATCAGCCGTTCCTTGGCCTGCGCCGAATTGTCGCTCGACCGGATGATCGAGATGACCTCGTCGATGTCGATGAGGGCGACCAGCAGTCCGTCGACCAGGTGCAGCCGGTCACGGCGCTTCGTGCGGCGGAACTCGCTGCGCCGCCTGACCACCTCGAAGCGGTGGTCGACATAGACCTCCAGCAGCTCCTTGAGGCCCAGCGTGAGCGGCTGCCCGTCGACGAGCGCCACGTTGTTGATGCCGAAGGACTCCTCCATCGGCGTCAGCTTGTAGAGCTGCTCCAGCACGGCCTCGGGGTGGAAGCCGTTCTTCACCTCGATCACCAGGCGAAGGCCGTGCGAGCGGTCGGTGAGGTCCTTCACGTCGGCGATGCCCTGGAGCTTCTTCGCGCCGACCAGATCCTTGATCTTCGCGATGACCTTCTCCGGGCCGACCGTGAACGGCAGCTCGGTGACGACCAGGCCCTTGCGGCGCGGCGAGGTGTCCTCGACGGCCACGGTGGCGCGGATCTTGAAGGTGCCGCGGCCGCTCTCGTACGCGTCCCGCACACCGGCCAGGCCGACGATCCGGCCGCCGGTCGGCAGGTCGGGACCCGGTACGAACCGCATCAGGGTCTCGAGGTCCGCGCCCGGGTGCTTGATCAGGTGCCGGGCGGCGGCGATCACCTCGCCCAGGTTGTGCGGCGGCATGTTCGTCGCCATGCCGACCGCGATCCCGGACGAGCCGTTGACCAGCAGGTTCGGGTAGGCGGCCGGGAGAGCGACCGGCTCCTTTTCCTGGCCGTCGTAGTTCGGCGTGAAGTCGACGGTGTCCTCGTCGATGGACTCGACCATGAGCATGGCGGCCCCGGCCATCCGCGACTCGGTGTAACGCATCGCGGCGGGCGGGTCGTCGTTGCCGAGGGAGCCGAAGTTCCCGTGCCCGTCGACCAGCGGGAGGCGCATCGAGAACGGCTGGGCCATCCGCACCAGGGCGTCGTAGATGGAGGCGTCGCCGTGCGGATGCAGCTTGCCCATCACCTCGCCGACCACGCGGGCGCACTTGACATAGCTGCGGTCGGGGCGCAGCCCCATCTCGTTCATCTGGTAGACGATGCGCCGGTGCACGGGCTTGAGCCCGTCGCGGGCGTCGGGCAGGGCGCGCGAGTAGATGACCGAGTAGGCGTACTCGAGGAAGGAGCCCTGCATCTCATCGACGACGTCGATGTCGAGGATGCGCTCCTCGAAGTCGTCGGGAGGAGGGGTCTTCGTGGTGCGGCGGGCCATCGCGGCTGCTGCTCCTTTTCCTGGACCTGAGCGGGGACTGACGCCGACCATTGTGGACCGACCCGCTGACAGCGGTGACCACCGCCTGGCATAAGGGTGCCGTTAGCGGGAACTTCGCGTGGTGTCGGCACGCTTGCCTAGAGTGTCAGCACTCGACCAAGACAAATAGCACGCGACCGGAAGGACAGCTTGCCCATGGGTCTCACGGCCACGTCGGACGGCTCACAGCCGCAGGACTCCGACGGCCTGACAGCGACCGAACACCGCCTGGCGAACGGCCTGCGTGTGGTGCTCTCCCAGGACCACCTCACTCCGGTCGCCGCGGTGTGCCTCTGGTACGACGTCGGTTCCCGTCATGAGGTGAAGGGCCGCACCGGACTGGCCCACCTTTTCGAGCACTTGATGTTCCAGGGCTCGGCCAGCGTGAAGGGCAACGGCCACTTCGAACTGGTCCAGGGCGCGGGCGGTTCGCTCAACGGCACCACCAGCTTCGAACGCACCAACTACTTCGAGACGATGCCGACCCACCAGGTGGAGCTGGCGCTGTGGCTCGAGGCCGACCGGATGGGCAGCCTGCTCACCGCGCTCGACGACGAGAGCCTGGAGAACCAGCGCGATGTCGTCAAGAATGAGCGCCGCCAGCGGTACGACAACGTGCCGTACGGCACGGCCTTCGAGCGGCTGACCGCGCTGGCCTACCCCGAGGGCCACCCGTACCATCACACCCCGATCGGCTCGATGGCCGACCTGGACGCGGCCTCCCTGGAGGACGCGCGGGCCTTCTTCCGTACGTACTACGCGCCGAACAACGCGGTCCTGGCCGTGGTCGGCGACATCGACCCCGAGCAGACGCTGGCCTGGGTCGAGAAGTACTTCGGCACGATCCCCGGCCACGACGGCAAGCCCACCCCGCGCGACGGGTCGCTGCCGGACGTGATGGGCGGACAGCTGCGCGAGATCGTCGAGGAGGACGTGCCCTCGCGCGCCCTGATGGCCGCGTACCGGCTGCCGCACGACGGCACCCGGGAGTCCGACGCCGCGGATCTGGCGCTGACCGTGCTCGGCGGCGGTGAGTCCTCCCGGCTGCACAACCGGCTGGTCCGCCGCGACCGCAGCGCCGTGGCGGCCGGGTTCGGCCTGCTGCGGCTGGCCGGCGCGCCGTCGCTCGGCTGGCTGGACGTCAAGGCGTCCAGCGGTGTCGAACTGGCCGACATCGAGGCGGCCGTCGACGAGGAGCTGGCCCGCTTCGCCGTGGAGGGACCCACCGCGCAGGAGATGGAGCGGGCCCAGGCGCAGCTGGAACGCGAGTGGCTCGACCGGCTCGCGACGGTGGGCGGCCGGGCCGACGAGCTGTGCCGTTACGCGGTGCTCTACGGCGACCCGCAGCTGGCGCTCAGCGCCGTCCAGCGGGTGCTGGAGATCACTCCGGAGGACGTACGGGCCATCGCCGCGGCCAAGCTGCGCCCCGACAACCGAGCCGTCCTGGTCTACGAGCCGACCGGCTCGCCCGACGAGGCGGCCGACGAGACCGAGCAGGAAGGCGCGGACCAGTGACCGACGTCGCCGCGACCATGACGTTCCACCCCCAGCCGGAGCCGGGCACCGCCAAGCCGTGGGCCTTCCCTGCCCCCGATCGCGCCACCCTCGGCAACGGCCTGACCGTGCTCAGCAGCCACCGCCCCGGCCAGAAGGTCGTCGCGGTGGAGGTGCTGCTCTCCGCGCCGCTCGACGCCGAACCGGAGGGCCTGGACGGCGTGGCCACCATCATGGCCCGCGCGCTGTCCGAGGGCACCGACAAGCTCTCGGCCGAGGAGTTCGCCGCCGAGCTGGAGCGCTGCGGCGCGACGCTCGACGCGCACGCCGACCACCCGGGCGTCCGGGTCTCGCTGGAGGTCCCGGCCTCCCGCCTGGACAAGGCTCTCGGGCTGCTCGCGGACGCCCTGCGCGTACCCGCGTTCCCCGAGAGCGAGGTCGAGCGGCTGGTCGACAACCGGCTCGACGAGATCCCGCACGAGCTGGCCAACCCGGCCCGCCGCGCCTCCATGGCACTGTCCGCAGAGCTGTTCCCGGCACAACTGCGCTGCTCCCGCCCCCGCCAGGGCACCGAGGAGACCGTGGCGAGGATCGACGCCGAGGCCGTCCGGTCGTTCTACGAGGCGCATGTGCGTCCCGCGACCACCACGGCCGTCGTGGTCGGCGATCTGACCGGCATCGATCTGGCCGCGCTGCTGGACGAGACGCTCGGCCAGTGGACCGGTTCCACCGCCGAGCCCCGGCCGCTGCCCTCGATCGCTGCGGACGACTCCGCGCGCGTGGTGATCGTGGACCGGCCCGGGGCCGTGCAGACACAGCTGCTGATCGGCCGCACAGGTTCCGACCGGCACGACCCGGTGTGGGCGGCGCAGGTGCTCGGCACGTACTGCCTGGGCGGCACCCTGACCTCCCGTCTGGACCGGGTGCTGCGCGAGGAGAAGGGTTACACCTACGGCGTGCGGTCCTTCGGCCAGGTTCTGCTGTCAACCCCGGAGGGGACGGGCGCCTCGCTGCTCGCCATCAGCGGTTCGGTGGCCACCGAGGTCACCGGCCCCGCCCTCGCCGACGCGTGGCAGGTGATCCGCACCCTGGCGGCCGAGGGACTCACCGACGAAGAGCGCGATGTCGCGGTGCAGAACCTCGTCGGGGTGGCGCCGCTGCGCTACGAGACCGCGGCCGCCGTCGCCGGCACGCTCGCCGACCAGGTCGAGCAGTTCCTGCCGGACGACTTCCAGGCCCGGATGTACGCGCAGCTGGCGCGTACCGGCACCGTGGAGGCGACCGCCGCGGTGGTCAGCGCCTTCCCGCTGGACCGGCTGGTCGTCGTTCTGGTGGGCGACGCCTCGGTGATAGAGGAGCCGGTCAAGGAGCTCGGAATCGGCCCGGTGAAGGTCATCGCGGTCGGCTGAACCGGCGGTCCGCGGGCGGCCGGTCCCCTCCGGACCCTCCCCGCGGGCGGCCGGCCGGTTTCCCGGTGGAACCCTGGCGCACCCCTTGGGGCGCCGGGGTTCCGGGTGTTTTGGATCTTTATCCGCCCACTACGCCCCTGTGTGGGGAACCCAACAAATGCCCGGTTCTGTTTGCCGATCCCGACGGGGTCCCATTACCGTCCTGTCGGCTGCTCGTCACCATCCGCCGCGTCCAGCGGCAACCGGGCAGTGATCGCCGAGTCCCCGTCCGGCGCGAGCCTGGGGAGCCGGGGACCCATGTCCCTGGGGTGAATCGGGCCGTCCTCATCACGAGGCAGCCCGTAGGAGACCTTCCTGCTCCGAACCCGTCAGCTAACCCGGTAGGCGAGAAGGAAGGAAAGGATCTCGCCGCGCTCATGGCGTTCACAGTTCTGCCCGCGCCCAGCGGGAAGCACCGCCGTCCCCGTCGTGGCGTCCTCCGCACCGGGACCACCCTGGCCGGCGTCGCCGTGCTGACCGCCGCCGGCACCTTCGGCGCCACCGCCGCCAGCGCGCTGTCCACCCCGGGCCGGGCCGCAGCGCCCGTCGAGGACACCGCGTTCGCGCGGGCCATCGACGCCTCGGCCGGCCTCACCGACTCCCTCGCCGCCCAGGCCGCCGCCCAGCACCAGGCCGCCGACGCGACGAAGCAGAAGGCCGAAGCCGCCAAGCGCGCCGCCGAAGCGGCCGCGGCCGCCAAGCAGAAGGCCGAAGCCGAGGCGAAGATCAAGGCGGACCGCGAGGCGCAGGCCCGTGCCGCCCGCGCCGAGGAGGAGCGGAAGAAGCTCAACTCCTTCGTGCTGCCCGTCAACAGCGCCATCGGCACCGGGTACAAGGTCCCCGGCGCCATGTGGGCCTCCGGCTACCACACCGGCGTCGACTTCACCGCGTCCTCCGGTACCCCGATCGGCGCCGTCGGCGCCGGCACCGTCGTCACGGCGGGCTTCGACCCGGCGTACGGCAACAACGTCGTGATCCGGCACAACGACGGCATCTACACGCTGTACGCCCACATGTCCTCGCTCGGCGTGTCGGTCGGTCAGACCGTCACCACCGGCCAGCAGATCGGCCTGTCCGGCGCGACCGGCAACGTCACCGGACCGCACCTGCACTTCGAGGCCCGCACTACGCCCGACTACGGCTCGGACATCGACCCCGTGGCGTACCTCCGCTCGCACGGCGTCTCCATCTGACACCGCCGCACCCCCGTCCCCCTCGAAGGCCCCGGCTCCCCGCCGGGGCCTTCGTGCTGTCCAAAAATAATCCATGAATTCTGGACTGCGGTCGGAATCCTGGTTCTGCTGGAATAGGGTCGCAGAAGATAACGGGGAAAAGAATGGGAGACCGGCGATGCGGAATCGGATGTGAACGGGACGGACGGCACAGGGCGTCGTATCTCCGCACAGGTCGTGTGCACCGCGATCCGTGACGACATCGTCGGCGGTTACTTTCCGCCGGGCACCCGGCTGACGGAGGAGCTGCTGGCGCGGCGTTACGGCGTCTCCCGGGTCCCGGTGCGCGAGGCGCTGCGCACCCTGGAGTCGGAGGGGTTCGTCCGCACCCGCCGGCACGCGGGCGCCTCGGTGGCCGAGCCGACGGAGCGGGAGGCGGCCGACCTGCTGGAGCTGCGCGGCCTGCTGGAGCCGCTGGGGGCCGCGCGAGCGGCGCAGCGGCGCACAGAAGCCCATCTCAAGGTGTTGCGCGGCCTGGTGCGGCTCGGTCAGGAACGCTCCCAGCAGGGCCAGCTGTCCGATCTGCGGTCCCTGAACGGCTGGTTCCACGAGACCCTCGCCCAGGCCTCCGGAAGTCCCACCCTGGCCGCGCTGCTCACCCAGCTGCGGCACAAGATCGCCTGGGTATACGGGGAGGCGGCGCCCGACCAGGCGGTGGAGTCCTGGGACGAGCACGGCGCGATCGTCGACGCGGTGGCCCGCGGGGACGCGGAGCGGGCCCGCCGGATCGCGGCCGGACATGTGCAGCGGGCCGTCGCGGTGAGGACTCTGAAACACCCTGTATACGCCGCGCGCCGGAGGAATTAACAATGGCACCGTATACAAGTGGGCAGAATTATGGCGGCCCTGAATGAGAAAAGGCGGGGCCGTGTTATCCGTTGGGATAACGCGGCCCCGCCGAATTCCTGCGCGGGCATACGCCCAGGGGATCAGACGGCCTCGGGGAGTTCCTCGAGGCCCTCGGAGACCAGCTTGGCCAGCCGGTCGAGCGCGGCGTCGGCGCCATCGGCCTCCGACGCGAGCACGATGTTCTCGCCGCCCTGCGCGCCCAGGCCGAGCACGGCCAGCATCGACGCGGCGTTGACCGCGTTGCCGTCGGCCTTCGCGATCGTCACCGGGACGCCGGCGGCGGTCACCGCGCGGACGAAGAGAGAAGCGGGCCGGGCGTGCAGGCCCTCGGCCCAGCCGACGGTGACACGGCGCTCAACCATGGTGTAGCCCTTCAGGTCGTTCCTGTTGTCTAGACCAGTCTCGCACGGACGGAAGACTGCTCAGGCACGTCGACGCGCTGCGCCCAGCGTGCCTGCTCCCGTCCTCCTCCGCTAGCCGGGTGCCTGCGCATACGCTGGCCCCATGACGACTCCGGCCCCCCGCCCGTATCCGGTGCACTGGGAAGCGGACGTCGTCCTGCGCGACGGCGGCATCGCCCACATCCGGCCCATCGGCCCGTGGGACGCCCAGCGGCTGGTGGACTTCTACGAGCAGGTCTCCGACGAGTCGAAGTACTACCGCTTCTTCGCCCCGTACCCCCGGCTCTCGGACCGCGATGTGCACCGCTTCACCCATCACGACTACGACGACCGGGTGGGCCTGGCCGCCACCATCGGCGACGAGTTCATCGCCACCGTCCGCTACGACCGGATCGACGCGGACGGCCGGCCGGCCAGCGGCGACGCGTACCGGGCCGAAGTGGCCTTCCTCGTCCAGGACGCCCACCAGGGCCGCGGGGTGGCCTCCGCCCTGCTGGAACACATCGGGGCCGTCGCCCGCGAGCGCGGCATCCTGCGCTTCATCGCCGAAGTGCTGCCCGCCAACCGCAAGATGGTCAAGGTCTTCACCGACGCGGGCTACACCCAGCAGCGCAGTTTCACCGACGGCGTCGTCCATCTCGAACTCGACCTGGAGCCCACCGAGGCGTCCGTCCAGGTCATGCGCGCCCGCGAGCACCGCGCCGAGGCCCGCTCGGTGCAGCGGCTGCTCACCCCCCGGTCGGTGGCCGTGATCGGCGCGAGCCGCCGGCCCGGCGGCGTCGGACGCACGCTGCTGCGCAATCTGGTCGAGGGCGGCTTCACCGGCCGCGTCCACGCGGTCAACCGGTCGTTCCCCGAAGGGGAGACCACCCTCGACGGTGTCCGCGCGCACCGCACCGTCGCCGGGATCCCCGAGCCGGTCGACCTGGCGATCATCGCCGTGCCCGCCGACAGCGTCCCCGCCGCCGTCGCGGCCTGCGGAGAGCACGGCGTCCAGGGGCTCGTCGTGGTCACCGCGGGCTACGCCGAATCCGGTCCCGAGGGCAGGGCGCTCCAGCGCGAACTGGTGCGCCAGGCCCGCTCGTACGGGATGCGGGTCATCGGCCCCAACGCCTTCGGCATCATCAACACCGCGGCGGGCGTACGCCTCAACGCCTCGCTCTCGCCCGAAGTGCCGGCCACCGGGCGGCTCGGCCTCTTCACCCAGTCCGGAGCGATCGGCATCGCGCTGTTGTCCGGACTGCACCGGCGCGGCGCCGGGCTCTCCTCGTTCGTCTCGGCGGGCAACCGGGCCGATGTCTCCGGCAACGATCTGCTGCAGTACTGGCACAACGACCCGGACACCGACGCCGTCCTGATGTACCTCGAATCCTTCGGCAACCCCCGGAAGTTCACCCGGCTCGCGAAGCGGACGGCCGCCGCCAAGCCGGTCGTGGTCGTCAAGGGGGCGCTGCACTCCGGCACCACCCCCGCCGGCCACGCCGTGTCCTCGACCCGGATCCCGGACAGCACCGTGTCCGCGCTCTTCCGGCAGGCCGGAGTGATCCGTGTCGACACGGTCACCGAACTCCTTGACGTGGGCCTGCTGCTCTCCTTCCAGCCGATTCCCGGCGGCGGGCGGGTCGCGATCCTCGGCAACTCCGACTCCCTCGGCCTGCTCACCTACGACGCGGCGCTCACCGCGGAGCTCCAGCCCGCCGCGCCGCTCGACCTCACCACGGCGGCCACCCCGGACGACTTCCGTACGGCGCTCACCTCGGCCCTCGCCGACGACGCGGTCGACGCCGTCGTCGTCACCGCCATCCCCCGGGTCGGCTGCGAGGACGCCCCCGACCCCGAGTCCGGCGACGACCCGGCCCTCTCCCGCGCGCTGCGCGCGGCGGCGGCCGGCGCCCGCAAGCCCGTCGTCGTCGCCCATCTCGCCCTGGAGACCATGGCCGACCGGCTGGGCGTCCCGGTTCCGGGACCGGACGACGTACCGGAATCCGCACTGAGCCAAGCGCGGATTCCCGCGTATCCCGCCGCCGACCGCGCCGTGCGGGCGCTGGCCGAGGCGGTGGCGTACGCGCGGTGGCGGCGGGAGGCCGAGGCGCCCGGCCGGGTGCCGCAGTTCGCGGACATCGAGGAGAGCGCGGCGGCGGCCGACGTGGCACGGCTGCTGGACGCGGGGGAGGTCGCGGGGGAGAGCGGGGGCGAATCGGGCGTCCTGCTCGACGACGCGGCCGCCGCCGCCCTGCTCGGGCGGTACGGGATCGCCGTGCGGTCCGCGCTGCCCGCGCCGGGGATCGCCGCCGCACTCGACGCGGCCCGGCGGCTCGGCTACCCCGTGGCGCTCAAGACGACGGCGCCGCACCTGCGGCACCGGGCCGACCTCGGCGGCGTACGGCTCGACCTCGCCGACGAGGGCGACCTGCGGCGGGCGTACGAGGAGCTGACCGCGCGGCTCGGCAAGGCGGAGGAGCTGCTGCTGGTGGTGCAGGCGATGGCGCCGCGCGGCGTGGACACCGTCGTACGCGCCACCGTCGACCCGGCCGTCGGCGCCGTGCTGTCGTTCGGCCTTGCCGGAGCCCCGTCCGAGCTGTTGGGGGACACCGCGCACCGGCTGGTGCCGGCCACCGACCGGGACGCCGCCGAGCTGGTGCGCTCCATCAAGGCCGCCCCGATCCTCTTCGGCTGGCGCGGCAGCGAACCGGTGGACACCGGTGCCCTGGAGGAGTTGTTGCTGCGGGTCTCCCTGCTCGTCGACGACCTGCCGGAAGCGGTCGCCGTCGACCTGGAGCCGGTGGTCGTCGCCGCGCACGGGCTCACCGTGCTGGGAGCGTCCGTCCGCCTCGACCGGCCGCCCGCCCGAACGGATCTCGGACCTCGCGCACTGTCGTCCTTCTGAGCGGTACCCGCCCTTAAGATGGACCTTATGGCGAAGACCGGTATGACGACCCAGGGCCTGCGCACGGCCATCGAGCGCAGCGGCTACTACCCGGCCCTGGTGGCCGAGGCCGTCGAGGCCGCGGTGGGCGGCGAGCCGGTGGCGTCGTACCTGGTCCACCAGGAGACGACGTTCGACGCGAACGAGGTGCGCCGGCATGTCACGGTCCTGGTCATCACCGACCACCGCTTCATCGTCAGCCACACCGACGAGCAGGCCGCGGACGACACGTCCCCGACGCCGTACGCGACCACCTCCACCGAATCCGTGAAGATCGGCCGGATCTCGTCCGTGGTGGTCAGCCGGGTGGTGGCCAACCCCGAGTCGTACACCCCCGGCACGCTGCCCCGCGAGGTCGTGCTGACCATCGGCTGGGGCGCCGTCAGCCGGCTGGATCTGGAGCCCGCCGCCTGCGGCGACCCCAACTGCGACGCCGACCACGGCTACACCGGCTCCTCCACCGCCGACGACCTGTCGCTGCGGGTCAGCGAGGCGGGCGACGGGCCCGACGCGGTGCGCCAGGCCCTGGCCTTCGCGCAGGCCCTGTCCGAGGCCACGGCGGCCGACCACTGATGGTGCACGCCGTACCCGCCTACCCCGTGCCCCTG
Organism: Streptomyces sp. PH10-H1; assembly: GCF_030063355.1. Lineage (GTDB taxonomy): Bacteria > Actinomycetota > Actinomycetes > Streptomycetales > Streptomycetaceae > Actinacidiphila. The sequence goes on along the minus strand of NZ_JASISZ010000009.1, from coordinate 37,716 downwards.
GACCCGCGTACCGCACCGGCCCCGCTCTACGGCACCGGTGCGCTCTGCGACCTCTTCCCCGCGGCCGCCGCCGGACTCGCCGTTCCCGGCATGCCCGCCACCGGCCTCGAACTGGCCCCCGCCGACCGTGTCTGCGTCTTCCTGGTCGACGGCATGGGCTGGGAGCTGCTGCGCGCGCACCCGGAGGAGGCGCCCTTTCTGGCCTCCCTGATGCACACCTCGCTCAGCGGCACCGGGCAGCCGATCACCGCGGGCTTCCCGTCCACCACCGCGACCTCGCTCGCCTCGGTCGGCACCGGTCTGCCGCCGGGTCGCCACGGGCTGGCCGGCTACACCGTCGTGGACCCGGCCTCCGGCCGGCTGATGAACCAGCTGCGCTGGCAGCCGTGGACCGATCCGCACATCTGGCAGCCGTATCCCACCGTCTTCCAGCTGGCCGACGCCGCCGGGATCGCGACCTGCCAGGTGTCCTCGCCGACCTTCCAGCACACCCCGCTGACGAAGATCGCGCTCAGCGGCGGCGCCTTCCACGGCCGGCTCACCGGCGACGAGCGGATGGATCTGGCGGCCGACCGGCTTGCCGCCGCCGACCGCACGCTCGTCTATACGTACTACAGCGAGCTGGACTCGATGGGCCACCGGCACGGTGTCGACTCCGACGCCTGGCGCGGCCAGTTGATGATGGTCGACCGGCTCGCGCAGCGGCTGGCCGAGCAGCTCCCGCCGCGCTCCGCGCTCTACATCACCGCCGACCACGGCATGATCGACATCCCCTTCGATCCCGACTCCCGGATCGACTTCGACGAGGACTGGGAGCTCAGCGCCGGCGTCGCCGTCCTCGGCGGCGAGGCCCGCGCCCGCCATGTCTACGCCGTGCCGGGGGCCGCCACCGACGTGTACACGGTGTGGAGCGAGGTGCTCGGGGAGCAGATGTGGGTCGCCACCCGGGACGAGGCCATCGCGGCCGGCTGGTTCGGCCGCCCCGGGGACGCCGTCGACGAGCGGGTGCTCGGCAGGATCGGCGATGTGATCGCCGTGGCCCGCGACGACATCGCGGTCATCGCCAGCCGCACCGAGCCGGGAGAGTCGTCCATGGTCGGTCTGCACGGCTCCATGACCCCGGGCGAGCAGCTCGTACCGCTGCTCGAAGTCCGCTCCTGACCCGCTGACCCGCTCACCCCGTACCCCGCACTCCGTCCTGAAAGGCCGTCGCCCTCCTCATGCCTGAGCTCGTGTTCTTCTCCGGAACGATGGACTGCGGGAAGAGTACTTTGGCGCTCCAGATCGGGCACAACCGGTCAGCGAGGGGCCTGCAAGGCGTGATCTTCACCCGCGACGACCGCGCGGGGGAGGGGAAGCTTTCGTCGCGCCTCGGCCTGGTGACGGAGGCGGTCGAGGCAACCCCGCGCATGGATCTGTACGGCTACCTGGTGGACCAGATGTCGAAGGGCGGCAAGGTCGACTACGTCATCGTGGACGAGGCGCAGTTCCTTGCGCCCGAGCAGATCGACCAGCTGGCTCGTGTCGTGGACGACCTGGATCTGGACGTCTTCGCCTTCGGCATCACCACGGACTTCCGTACCAAGCTCTTCCCGGGCTCGCAGCGGCTCGTCGAGATGGCCGACCGTATCGAGGTCCTCCAAGTGGAGGCGCTGTGCTGGTGCGGAGCCCGCGCCACCCACAACGCCCGCACCATAGACGGGCAGATGGTGGTCGAGGGAGCGCAGGTCGTCGTCGGTGACGTCAACCGCCCGGCCAGCGAGGTGGGTTACGAGGTGCTGTGCCGCCGTCACCACACCCGGCGGATGACGGCGGCGACGGCTCAGGCCGCGGCGCTGTCCCCGGACGTGCTGCCCGTGGACCAGGCCGTCGACCGGGGCGCGGACCGGAACCGCGGCGCGGACCGGAACCGCGGCGCGGAACGGAACGGTGGCGCGGAACGGGCGGGGCTCAGCGGGCCGCGTCGATGACGGTGAAGACGGCGCCCTCGGGGTCGGCCACCGTCGCAAGCCGGCCGTAGCCCGAATCGCGGGCCGGCTGCAGCACCCGGCCGCCCAGCTCGACGATGCGGCGGGCCGCCGCGTCGGTGTCCGCCACCGCGAAGTACGTCATCCAGTGCGCGCCCCGGTCGCGGGGCAGCGACTGGCCGACCCCGTGGATCCCGGCCACCGCACGGCCCTTCAGCCGCAGGGTGAGGTAGTCGAAGTTCGCCGACACCTCGGCCTCCGTCTCATAGCCGAAGACCGCCGTGTAGAACTTGCCGACCACCGTCGAATCCCGTGTCAGCAGTTCGTTCCAGGCCAGCGTGCCCGGCTCGCCCATCACATCGACGCCGGGGTGGCGTTGCGCCTGCCAGATCCCGAAGACCGCGCCCGACGGGTCGACGGCCACCGCCATCCGCCCCTCGTTGTCCGCGTCGAGAGGGCCGACGCCCACCGTGCCGCCGCACTCGCGGATCAGCTCGGCGGTGGCGTCCGCGTCGTCGCAGGCCAGCAGCGTGGTCCAGGAGACCGGCAGATGCCGGTCCTTGGGGCCGTCGCCGATGCCGGCGATCTGCTGTCCGCCCAGCTCGGCCCGGACATAGGGGCCGAGGTGCTGCGGTCCCTGATGGAACTCCCACCCGAACAGGGCGCCGTAGAACTCCTGCGCCGCGTCCAGATTGTGTGCCATCAAGCTGACCCAGCAGGGCGTGCCGGGGGGACGCCGGCTCGGTACCTCGGTCATTGAATTCTCTCCTCGGGGCCGGCGCGCGTGGCATACGGGGGAGTGCCGAAGTCGATGGTTCCACCACCGGGCTCGCCGCGCGCCCCGGCCGCGCCGCATCCCACCCCTAAGTGCTGAAGAATGCCCGGTTTGGTGCTTGGCTTCCGTTTCGCGACTGTGACCACGCGGTGACGATCAGTCGAACGTCCAACGCGTGAGGCCCACAATGGACGTATGGAATCCATCATCGCTGCAGCCGAACTCGCGAGCGAACTGAGCCGGACCACTGTCCTCGACGTCCGATGGCAGCTCGGCGGGCCGCCCGGCCGCCCGGCGTACGAGGCGGGTCATATCCCCGGTGCGGTGTACATCGACCTCGACACCGAGCTGGCCGGCACCCCCGGCCAGAGCGGGCGCCACCCGCTGCCCGACCCTGAGGTCTTCGGCGCGGCGATGCGCGCCGCGGGGGTCGGCATGGACCGTGACGTGGTCGTGTACGACGACTGGCAGGGCTGGGGCGCGGCACGCGCCTGGTGGATGCTGCGCTGGACCGGCCACCCCCGGGTCCGGGTCCTCGACGGCGGCCTGGCCGCCTGGACCGCCGCCGGGCAGCCGCTGGAGACCGGAACGGCCGATCCTGTCCAGGGGAACTTCACCCCCGCCGTCGGGTCGATGGCGCTGCTGACCGCGGACGACGCGGCGCTGCTCGCCAGGACCGGCGTGCTGTTCGATGCCCGGGCGGCGGAGCGCTACCGGGGCGATGTGGAGCCGATCGACCGCGTGGGAGGCCACATTCCCGGCGCGGTGAGCGCTCCGACCATGGAGAACGTTATGGCGGACGGCCGCTTCCTGCCGCCCGCGGAACTGCTGGCCCGCTTCGTGGACCTCGGTGTCAAGGAGTCCGCCGAGGTCGGTGCCTACTGCGGTTCCGGCGTCTCGGGGGCTCACGAAGTGCTCGCCCTGGCGGTCGCGGGCATCCCCGCCGCGCTGTACGTGGGCTCGTGGAGCGAATGGTCGGCGGACCCTGACCGGCCGGTCGCCACCGGCGACCAGCCGGGCTGAGCCACGACCGCTCCCATGCCCGACGAGTAAGCGGCGGTGCACCAAAGTGCACCGCCCCTTACCGTTCCGCACCGACGTCCGTCACTCCTGCTTTTTGCGGCGGCTGCCGAAGACGATCTCGTCCCAGCTCGGCACTGTCGCCCGGCGCCCCGGCCGGACGCCGTCCGCCTCGGCCTGCCGGTCCGTGGTGCCGACGAGCCGGTCGCGGTGTCCGGCGACGGCTCGCGGCATCAGGACATCCGCGTACGCGGAACCCGCGCCCGTGCTCGCCGCGGCGGGCGGCGCGGCCTCCTCGGCCGCCGGCTCCTCCGTCTGCTCCGGCGGAGCGGTCTCCGGCGGCGCGGGTGGTGACGGTACGACCATGTCGCCGCGGAAGCTCGGCACCGCCTCCAGCAGGCTGGTCAGCGAGTCCCGTTCCTCCTCGGCACGCTCGGCGCTGCGCTCCTGGGGCCGCTCGGGGCGTTCCAGCTGCCGGTCGAGCGCCCGGTCCAGCGGGCGGTCCCTGGGCAGCCGGGCGATCCGCGGCACGAAGGGGAAGCTCGGCTCCTTGGTGTCGCGCGCGCTCTGGGTGTCCGGGGCGTCCTGGGCGGTCTCGCCGATCAGGGCCCGTGCCTCGTCGTCCACGGCCTGTACGAGCCGCCGGGGCGGGTCGTAGGTCCAGCTCGCGGAGTGCGGCTCACCGACCACCCGGTAGACCAGCAGGACTTCCCAGGTGCCGTCGTCGCGCCGCCAGGAGTCCCAGAGGACGGTCTCCTTCTCGGCGCCGCGCAGCAGCAGCCGCTCCGCGACCGCCTCACCGAGCTGCGGCCCGGCGCTCTCGCCATGGCGCCGCACCGGGGTCTTCCTGGCCCGCTCGGCCATGAAGGCGCGCTCGGCGAGCACCGGTCCCTCGAAACGGCGGACCCGCTCGACCGCGATCCCGGCGGTCTGGGCCACCTCTTCCGCGGACGCTCCGGCTCGTATCCGGGCCTGGATGTCCCGCGGCCGCAGGTGGCTCTCGACTTCGATCTGCCCGAGGCGGGCACGGTCATTGCGTACCGCTGCCCGGAGTCGCTCGTCGATGGGGAGCGAATATTCCGTGCTGTCTGCAGCCTTGAGCACCAGTCGTGTGCCGTCGTTGCTGACGGCCACGACACGCAGTTCGGGCATGGGAACCTCCCGGGTGGTGCCTGCCGACGTCACGTGCGTCGCTGCTCCCGTTGGACGAGTGTGGCCTGCCGACGTGCGGCGTGCCACAACCTTGCAGGGTTACCCGGCGTGTCGGGCAGGTGCCGTGACTCGCCGTTATGGGACGGTGGCCAATTGGCCACTTAGAGTGACCAAACGCGGCACCCCGGGATGAGCACCGCCTTCGGGCTCCCCTCCCGTTGGTCCGGGCAACCGGACGGGAAGCCGGAGCCAGGATTCGCCACAGTACTCCATTCGGGCCACTGGGGTGGGTTGCCGCGCAGCCGAAGTTCTCTCGCGGCAAGGGAGTTGAGTGGCGAGGCTCACAGAATGTCCGCAAGTGGAACTACTGGCTTCGCCCATATGTCTCTTCTCTGTGCAAGGAGGATGGGAGCGGCTACCCAGGTATGGATATGGACGAAAAGGACGAGCAAGAGGAAACGTCGCGGCGGGGTCGGCTGGAGCTGAGCGTCCCCCAAGTGGCGGGCAGCGCGCTCGCGGCGGTCACCGCGGCGCTGCTGGCGTCCAAGCTGGGCGTGTACGGGACGATCATCGGCGCCGGCGTGGTCAGCATCGTGGCCACCGCGGGCGGCACGGTCTTCCAGCACTTCTTCCGCCGCACCGGCGAGCAGATCCGCACGGTGTCCACCCGGCACCTGCCGGTCTCCGTGCCGGGGACGGATCCGGGCAGGGAAGCGGGGGCGGCCCCGGGGACGGACCCGGAGACGGGGCCCGGCTCCACCCGGCTGCTGAAGGAGCTTCCGCCGCCCGGAGAGGGCGACGGGGAGTACGGCGAGGCGACCGTGCACGGCACGACCAAGCGCGGCTGGCGCAAGTCGGCCATCGGCGCAGTCGTCGTCTTCGTGCTGGCGATGGGCACCGTCACCTCGATCGAGCTGGCCACCGGGTCGGAGCCGTCGGTCAAGGCGGTCTTCGACGGCGGCGGCTCGCACTCCAAGCCGTCCGGCGAGCAGCAGCGGACGCCGGGTGCCGATCCGTCCATTCCGTCCACTCCGTCCGGGCACTCGGGGGACACGCCCGCACCGGGGTCCTCGACGAGCCCGTCGCAGTCCTCCTCCCCGACACCGTCGCCCTCGGGCAGCGGCTCGCCCTCGCCGGACCCGAGCGGCTCCCCGTCGCCGAGCGGCAGCCCGAGCCCCAGCACCTCGCCGACCCCGGATCCCAGCCGGTCTCCGGGCACGGGCGGCTCCGGCGGCACGGCGTCGCCGGGCGCCCAGGGAGCCGCCGCGGGCGCCGGGACCCTGGGCTGAGCGCGCCGGGCCCGTCGTCCGGTCCCGCTCGGTCCTGTTCCTACGCGCCGAGGACCCGCCGCAGATAGTCGTTGGCGAACAGCCGCTCGGGGTCCAGCCGGTCGCGCAGCGCGGTGAACTCTCCGAAGCGCGGATAGACCCCGGCGAAGTACTCCGCGTCGCGGGTGTGGATCTTGCCCCAGTGGGGGCGTCCCGCGTGCGCGGTCATGATCTTCTCGGCCGCGGTGAAGTACTCCTGGTACCGGCTGCCCCGGTACATGTGCACGGCGATGTACGCGCTGTCGCGGCCCGAGGCCGTGGACAGGGTGATGTCGTCGGCGGGCGCGATCCGCACCTCCACCGGGAAGCTGATCCGCAGGCCGGAGGAGTCGACCATCGCCTTGAGCTCGCGGATCGCCCCGACCGCCGCCTCGCGCGGCACGCAGTATTCCATCTCCACGAACCGCACCCGGCGCGGGCTGGTGAAGACCTTGTACGCGATGTCGGTGTAGGTGCGTGCCGACAGCGCGCGGCTGGAGACCTTGGCGATGCCGGGGATGGTCGCGGGGGCGGCCCTGCCGAGCGAGCAGACGGCCTGGAACAGGCCGTTGGACAGCAGCTCGTCGTCGATCCAGCCCTTGACGGCGGGGAGCGGGGCTGCGGGGCCCTGGCTGCGGTTGTTGCGCTTGGTGTTGCAGCTGTCGGTGTGCGGGAACCAGTAGAACTCGAAGTGCTCGTTCTCGGTCGTCAGCTGGTCGAACTCCGCCATGACGCGGTCGAAACCCATCGGCTCCTCGCGTGCGGTGAGCAGGAAGAGCGGCTCGACCGCGAAGGTGATCGCGCTGATCACCCCGAGGGCGCCGAGCCCGAGCCGGGCCGCCGCGAAGACATCGGGATTCTCCCGCGCCGAGCAGGTCAGCACCGAGCCGTCGGCGAGGACCAGTTCCAGGCCCTTGATCTGTGCGGAGATCGATCCCGAATCACGGCCGGTGCCGTGGGTGCCGGTGCTGGTGGCGCCGGCCACCGTCTGCTCCATGATGTCGCCCATGTTGGTCAGCGACAGGCCCGCGGCGGCCAGTGCCGCGTTCAGCTGGTGGAGCGGTACACCCGCCTCCACGGTGATCGTGCCGGCTTCGCGGTCGATCTCCCGGATGGCCGCCAGCCGGTCCGGGCGGATGAGGACCCCGCCGGTGGCGGCCGCGGCGGTGAAGGAGTGGCCGGTGCCGACGGCCTTCGCCGTCAGCCCGTCCTCGGCGGCCTTGCGGAGGACGGCGGCCAGCTCGTCCACCGAGGACGGCGACGCGCTGCGCCGCGGCTGCGCGGAGACATTGCCCGCCCAGTTATGCCACGCCTTCTCGGCTGTGCCGTTCATCGTGCTCGTCGTGCTCATGCCTACGCGGCCCCTCCTGCTCCGGCGCCGGCCGCAGCCGGCGGAACCCCAGGAACGCCACCACCACGGCGAGTGCCCCGGCGGCGGCCGGTACCGCGAACGCCGCCTTCGCCCCCGACGAGTCGATCACCCACCCGGACAGCGAGGCTCCGAGAGCCACACCGACCGTGATGCCTGTGCTCACCCACGTCATGCCCTCGGTCAGCTTCGAACGCGGTACCAGCTGTTCGACGAGAGCCATGGTGGTGACCATCGTCGGTGCGATGGTCAGGCCCGCGAGGAACAGCGCTACGGCCAGGAACCACAAGTTTCCGACCAGTAGGAGCGGGATCATACTCACAGCCATCACACACACGCCCACCAGGAAGCTGCGGGAAGCCGACCCCTTCGGCCGGAACAGTCCGAAGACCAGTCCCGCGAGGCACGATCCGAGCGCGTACACGGCGAGTACGAGGCTCGCCGCGCCCTTGTGGCCCTGCTCGTCGGCGAAGGCCACCGTCGTGACCTCCACCGAGCCGAAGATCGCGCCTGTCGCGAAGAAGGTGATCACCATCACCTGGAGGCCGCGGGAGCGCAGCGCCGAGCCGCCCGTGTGCGAGGAAGTGGGATGCGGGACCGGCTCCGTGGAGCGCTGCGCGGTCAGCAGGAACGTTCCGACCGCGAGGAAGACCGCCGCGAGCAGCGGTCCGGCCTCGGGGAACCAGACCGTGCTCAGCCCGATGGACAGGATCGGGCCGACGATGAAGCAGACCTCGTCGACCACCGACTCGAAGGAGTACGCGGTGTGCATCTCCGGGGTGCCGTGGTGGATCACGGCCCAGCGGGCCCGCACCATCGCGCCGAGGCTCGGGGTGGCGCCCGCCGGCACCGCGAAGACGAACAGCGTCCAGTCCGGCGCGCCCCACACCACGCACAGCAGCAGACCCGTCACCGCCAGCACCGTGATCGCGGCCGCGGGACGCAGCACCCGGCGCTGCCCGAACCGGTCCACCAGCCGGGACACCTGCGGGCCCATCACGGCGCCGGACATCGCGAGCGTCGCGGAGAGCGCGCCCGCCAGGCCGTAGCGGCCGGTGACCTGGGAGATCATCGTGACGATGCCGATGCCCAGCATCGACAGCGGCAGTCGGCCGATGAAGCCCGCGGCCGAGAATCCCTTGGTGCCTGGTGCTGCGAATATCGCGCGATACGGGCTGGACACGGGCACTCCACGGCGACTTCGCCGGCGTCGGTAAGGCTTGTGACTGGTCTCCAGAGGCTACGTGCCGTGGCAATCGCTTTTCCTGGACGCCAGGGAGCAGTGGCAGGATCGGACCCATGTCCGATCACAACGAGGCTGTTCCCTATGACGCGCTGCTCCTGCTGTCCTTCGGCGGACCGGAAGGACCCGACGACGTCGTCCCGTTCCTGGAGAACGTCACGCGCGGCCGCGGCATCCCGCGCGAGCGGCTGAAGGAGGTCGGGCAGCACTACTTCCTCTTCGGCGGGGTCAGCCCGATCAACGCGCAGAACCGTGAGCTGCTCGACGCGCTGCGCAAGGACTTCAGCGAGCACGGACTCGGCCTGCCGGTCTACTGGGGCAACCGCAACTGGGCGCCGTACCTCGTCGACACGCTGCGGGAGATGACCGACGACGGCCACCGCCGCATCCTGGTGCTCGCCACCAGCGCCTACGCCTCGTACTCCGGCTGCCGGCAATACCGCGAGAACCTGGCCGGCGCCCTCGCCGAGCTGGCGGCCGAGGGCCGGCCGGTGCCGCGGGTCGACAAGCTCAGGCACTACTTCAACCACCGCGGTTTCGTGGAGCCCATGACCGACGCGGTGCTCACCGCGCTCGGCGAACTGCCCGCGGACGTCCGGGACGGCGCCCACCTGGCGTTCACCACCCACTCCATCCCGACCACCGCCGCCGACACCTCCGGCCCGGTGGAGGGCCACGGGGACGGCGGGGCCTACGTGGCACAACACCTGGACACCGCGCGGGTGATCGCCGACGCGGTGCGGGAGGCGACCGGCGCCGACCACCCGTGGAAGCTCGTCTACCAGTCGCGCAGCGGATCCCCGCAGATCCCGTGGCTGGAGCCGGACATCTGCGACCACCTCGCGGAGCTGCACGCCGACGGCGCGCCCGGCGTCGTCATGGTGCCGATCGGCTTCGTCTCCGACCACATGGAGGTCACGTACGACCTCGACACCGAGGCGGCCGCCAGGGCCGCCGAGCTGGGGCTGCCGGCCACCCGCGCGGCCACCGTGGGAGCCGACCCCCGGTTCGCCGCGGCCGTGCGCGATCTGGTGCTGGAGCGGGCGGCGAGCGAGCGGGGCCTGGCGCCGCGGCCCTGCGCGCTGGGCGCGCTCGGCCCGAGCCACGACGTCTGCCCGGCGGGCTGCTGCCCGTCCCGGAGCCCCAAGCCCGCCGTCGCGGGCATCGACTGAGGAGAGCCGTGAGCACCGAACTGCTGGAGATCGCGCTGGAGGCCGCCCGCCGGGCGGGCGAACTGCTGCGCACCGGCCGGCCCGCCGACCTCGGGGTGGCGGCCACCAAGAGCAGCCCGATCGATGTCGTCACCGAGATGGACATCGCCGCCGAGAAGCTGATCACCGAACTGATCGCGGAACACCGCCCCCACGACGGCTTTCTGGGCGAGGAGGGCACCGAGAGCGCGGGCACCAGCGGCGTGCGCTGGGTCATCGACCCGCTCGACGGCACCGTCAACTATCTGTACGGGCTGCCCTCCTGGGCGGTGAGCATCGCGGCCGAGCAGGACGGCGAGACAATGGTCGGGGTCGTGGCGGCCCCGATGCGCGGCGAGACCTACCGCGCCGTGCGCGGACAGGGCGCCTACGTCAACGACACCCCGGCCCGGCCGCGCCCCGTGCCCGAATTCGCGCACGCCCTGGTCGGCACGGGGTTCGGCTACCTCACCGAGCGCCGGGTGGCCCAGGCCGAGGTGCTGCGCACCCTGCTGCCGAAGGTGCGCGACATTCGGCGCGGGGGATCGGCCGCGATCGACCTGTGCGATGTGGGCTGCGGACGCCTGGACGCCTACTACGAGCGCGGCCTGAATCCATGGGACTTCGCGGCCGGCGCCCTCTTCGCCCGCGAGGCGGGCGTCCTCACCGGCGGACGCCCGGGGCAGGCCCCGTCGAACGAGCTGACCGTCGCCGCCGGACCCGGCCTCTTCGAGCCGCTCCAGGACCTGCTGGAGAGCCTGGGCGCCTGGCACGACTGACCGGTCCCCGCAGGATCGCCCGCGTGCGGCGGGCGGACACGGAGGCGCCCCGGCACCAGGGAGGTGTCCGGGGCGGGCCGACGGCCGGTGCGCTGCCGTTCTGGGTCGGGGGTCAGGTTGGGCGGCCTGGCCTGGCGTGCTGGTCAGGCGACCTTGGACTGGATGTTCACGCCATGTTCGGCGGCCAGTCGGCGCAGATCGTCGAGTTCGCCCTGTTCGACCTCGGCGAGAAACTCGTCGCCGGCCTCACGGGCGTGGTGGAGGTCGGATTCAGTGCTGTGTATCCGCTGCAGGATTCCGGTGGTGAATGCGTCCATCAGCTGGCGCCCCCTCGTCGTCGTCGTTGACACGGGGTGTGTCAAAGCCCCGTACGGCGCGGCTGGAAGCGCGTCAGGGCCTGGTTGGTGGGTGTACGACGGGTCCTCCCCGGGCCCGGCGGAGGAGAAACCTCAACCGGACGACGAATTCCGGTCCGGTCGGCACTTACATCCGATTTACGGCCGTCCGGTGCAGGATGGGGGCACATTCGTACTGCTCACGGAAGGACAGCGCCTTGCGCGTACTGGTCGTCGAGGACGAGCAGCTGCTCGCCGATGCGGTTGCCACCGGACTTCGCCGCGAGGCCATGGCCGTCGACGTCGTCTATGACGGCGGCGCCGCCCTGGAGCGGATCGGGGTGAACGACTACGACGTCGTGGTCCTGGACCGCGACCTTCCGGTCGTCCATGGCGACGACGTCTGCCGGCAGATCGTCGAACTGGGGATGCCGACCCGGGTGCTCATGCTGACCGCCTCGGGCGATGTCAGCGACCGGGTCGAGGGGCTGGAGCTGGGTGCCGACGACTATCTCCCCAAGCCCTTCGCGTTCAGCGAGCTGACCGCGCGGGTCCGCGCGCTGGGCCGCCGTACGACCGCGGCCCTGCCGCCGGTCCTGGAGCGGTCCGGCATCAAGCTGGACCCGAACCGCCGCGAGGTCTTCCGGGACGGCGCGGAGGTCCATCTGGCGCCGAAGGAGTTCGCGGTGCTGGAGGTGCTGATGCGCAGCGAGGGTTCGGTGGTCTCCGCCGAGCAGCTCCTGGAGAAGGCGTGGGACGAGAACACCGACCCGTTCACGAACGTGGTGCGGGTGACCGTCATGACCCTGCGCCGCAAGCTCGGCGAGCCCCCGGTGATCGTCACCGTGCCGGGCTCCGGATACCGGATCTGACCGGCGTGGCCACCACCGACGCGTCCCCGCCGCATCCCCCGCCAGCCCCCTCCAAGCCCGGCTGGGACCCGATTCCGGTGGAGAGCGCGCCGCCGTGGCTGCGGCCGACCATCCGGATACGGCTGACGGTCCTGTACGGCGGGATGTTCCTGATCGCCGGCGTCCTGCTGCTGTGGATCATCTATCTGCTGGCCGCGCAGGCCCTGCACACGGGCAGCGAGCCCGTCTTCAAACTCGTCGAGGGCAGCCGGGTGCAGCTCACCAGCAATGCCTGTCCCGGCCTGTCCGGCAGCAGCTCGCCCGACCAGTTCAACCTGACCTTCACCCAGTGCATGCAGCAGCAGCGCGAGCTGGCCCTCAACACGCTGCTCAGACGCTCCCTGATGGCCCTGATAGGGCTGACCGTGGTCGCCTTCGCCTTCGGCTACGTCATGGCCGGGCGGGTGCTCTCCCCGCTGGGCCGGATCACCCGCACCGCACGCGGCGTGGTCGGCTCCGACCTCAAGCGCCGGATCGAGCTCGACGGCCCGGACGACGAGCTCAAGGAGCTCGCCGACACCTTCGATGACATGCTCGACCGGCTGGAGCGCTCCTTCGACGCGCAGCGACGCTTCGTCTCCAACGCCTCGCACGAGCTCCGTACGCCGCTGGCGATCAACCGCACGCTCCTGGAGGTGCAGCTGGCGGACCCGGAGGCGTCGGCGGACCTCCAGCAGCTCGGGAAGACCCTGCTGTCCACCAACGAGCGCAGTGAGCAGCTCGTGGAGGGCCTGCTGCTGCTCGCCCGCAGCGACAACGAGATCGTGCACCGCAAGCCGGTGGACGTCGCGGAGGCGGCCTCCCATGCCCTGGACCAGACGCGCGTGGAGGCGCAGGCCAAGGGCGTGGAGCTGCGCAGCACGCTGGGGGTCGCGGTGGTGCAGGGCAACGGCGTGCTCCTGGAGCGCATCGCGCTGAACCTGGTGCAGAACGCCGTCCGGTACAACGCGGCCGACGGCTGGGTCGAGGTGACGACCGGCACGGAGGCCGGCCAGGCCCTGCTGATCGTGACGAACACCGGCCCGGTGGTCCCCGCCTACGAGGTCGACAACCTCTTCGAGCCATTCCGCCGGCTGCGTACGGAGCGGACCGGCAGCGACAAGGGCGTCGGGCTCGGCCTGTCCATCGCGCGCTCCGTGGCGCGCGCCCACGGCGGCTACATCTCGGCGGAGCCGAGGGAGGGTGGTGGGCTGGTCATGCGGGTCGTCATTCCGATCTGATCCCGGTCCGGTCACGTCCGGCCGCGGCCCTTCCGGAGTCTTCGGAACCCCTCGGGAGGGTCGGATCGTGTTCGCTTTGCGAGTAATTTCTCGGTCTGCGAATCGCCGGACGGCGGTGTGATTGATCACACCCGGGATTCCGGCCTCGCCTACACTGTGTGATCACTACGCGGCGAAAAAAGACCGGAAAATACATGTTTCCGCTGGTCATGATCACGGGAAGTACACGTGTTGGCGCGAGTGATGTGCGACTTTCGGACCGGAACAGGTCCTGATCGGCCACCGCCGCGATCGCCTCTTCGGGGGTGACGTTGGGTGTCGATTGAGTAACAGGCCTTGAGGTGAGGCAAAATCTCCGCCTCAGGTCGGGCACAAGTCCGGCCTCCCGCGCGTTACGTGCGCTGAGACACCAGCAGACACCCATAGGGGGAGAGCGACACATGGCTACGGATTACGACACACCACGCAAGACTGACGATGACGTCAATGAGGACAGCATCGAGGAGCTCAAGGCTCGCCGGAACGAGAAGTCCACGTCCGCGGTGGACGTCGACGAGTTCGATCAGGCCGAGTCCCTCGAGCTGCCCGGCGCCGATCTCTCCAATGAGGAGCTCTCGGTCCGGGTGCTGCCCCGGCAGGCCGACGAGTTCACCTGCATGACCTGCTTCCTCGTGCACCACCGCAGCCAGCTGGCGGGCGAGGCCAAGAACGGCGACCCCATCTGCCGCGACTGCGCGGCCTGAGGCAGCGGGCAGCCGTGAAGGGCTCGCCGGAGGGCCGGGAGGACGACGAGCGGGGCCGCGCGGCCTCGCTCGCGGCCGCCATAGGCCGCGGGGTGAAGAGCGGGGCCAGGAAGGGCGGCAATGGCGCGAGGGCCGGTATCGGCTCGCTCGCCGAGCGGCTCATCGAGGCGGCCCCGCGCATCCCCGTGCGTGACCTGGAGACACTGCGCAAGCAGTTCCCGGGTCTGGGTCCCGAGGACATCGCGGACAAGCTCATCGCCGGTGCCGTCAAGGGCACCATGACCGTCGGCGCAGGTGTGGGCGCGGCAGCGATGCTGCCGACCCCGCCCGCGATGCCGGCAGAACTGGCCGCCGAGACGTTCGGCGTCGCGGCGGTCGAGTACAAGCTCATCGCCGAGCTGCACGAGGTCTACGGGCTCCGTGCGGCCGGCACCGTACGGGAGCGTGCGACCGCCTATCTGTGGTCGTGGACCGAGCAGCGCGGCATCGACGTGCTCAAGCTGTCCTCGGTCAATGTCGCGCTCGGCGGCAGAATGAAGAAGGAGCTGCGCCAGCAGCTCGTCAAACGCACGGTGCGCCACCTGCCGACCCTGACCCCGTTCATGGTCGGCGCGGCCGTCGGCGCCGTGATGAACCGGCGCGACACCAGAAAACTCGCGGAACGGGTCCGCAGGGACCTGCGCGCCGCCCAGATCCCCTGGGAGGCGCTGCCACTGCCCGAGCTGCCGGGGAGCCCCCGGCCTCCGGCTATCGAGCCCTGAGGGCCTCCAGGGCCTGTGCCAGGCGCTCCGGGGAGCGAGTCGACAGATAGACATACGGAGTCGGGTCGGCCGGATCCGTGATCTCGATCTTGAGCGCGGTCGGCACATAGCTGCGCAGCAGCATGAAGGCGCGCGGATTTGCCTTGTGGGTGCGCCAGGCGACCGTCTCGGCCGGGTCGAGCACCGTGGCCTCGCCCAGTGCCCCGACCGGGATCCTCGCCTCGCCCGCGACCAGCGAACCGGCCACCACGCGGATACGCGCCGAGCCGTACGAACTGATGCCCATCGCTGCCAGCGCGACCCCGCCGACCAGGCCCGCCAGCATCGCCGGCGCGCCGAACGGGAACAGGATCAGCGCGAGCGAGAAACCGGCCCCGACGGCCAGGAGCCACCAGGAGCGCGGGACGGTGAGGCGTTCGTCGTAGGGCTGCATGGCATCCAGCTTGGCAGACGCCCGCCCTTCCCCTGCCTTCGGCGGGGGCCTCGTGCCGGCCGCCACCCTTCAGAGCATCACGCCTCGCGCGGGCCCGCCCGTTCCGGCGGCTTCCCGCTACTTCCCGCGCAGCCGCTCCACCGCCCGCGCGACGCGGGGCGGGGCCGTGCGCAGGCCGGTCGCGAGCTGCTTGGCCCAGTCCGCCGCGGCGGTCGGGGCCACCGCGTCCAGGGCCGCCGTCGAGCGGGCGGAGCCGCCCACCAGGTAGCGCGGCAGGGGACGGCGGGCGCTCAGCGCCTTGAGGACGGCCAGGGCCACCGGACGCGGCCCCGGCAGCTGGCGGGCACCGCGCACCACCTGGTCGGCGGAGGCGTACTGGTCGCGGTAGGCCGAGGTCCGGTCACCGGGGAGCAGCCCCGCGCTGTGCTCCCAGATCCCGGTGCGGTGCGAGCCGGGCTCGATCAGCACGACCTTCACGCCGAACGGCGCGGTCTCCATGCGCAGCGCGTCGGTCAGCGACTCCAGGCCCTGCTTGCTGGCGCAGTACCAGCCGAGCATCGGCAGCGAGACCCGGCCGGCGATCGACGAGATGTTGATGATCCGGCCCTCGCGGCGCTCCCGCATCGCGGGCAGCACCAGACGGGCGATGCGCGCGGGGGCGACCAGGTTCGTCTCCAGCTGGCGCCGCACCTGCTCGTCGTCCACGTCCTCGACGGCGCCGGGCTGGGCGAAACCCGCGTTGTTGACCACCGCCCACGGGCCGCCGTCCGTCAGCATCGCGATCTCGGTGAACGCCTGGACGCAGGAGGTCGCGTCCGCCACGTCCAGCAGCACGGTGCGCACCGCCGCCCCGGTGCGTTCCACCACCGCTCGCAGCGCCCCGGCCCTCTCCGGCGTACGTACCGTGCCGATCACATCGAATCCGGCGTGCGCGAGTTCGAGGGTGATGGCGAGGCCGATGCCTCGGCCGGCTCCGGTGACGACGACGGACTGAGGACTCATGTGCGCTCCGGTCAAGGTGGTGTGGAAGCCGATACGGGTCAACGGACGACCGACGGGAAAGGATCCCGCAGGAGGGTAGGGTCTCGGGCGTGAGTGGAGCTACCGCATCCGAGAGCCCTGGCCGGCCGGGCCTGAAGCCGCCGCCAGACGCCGCCCTGCCCGTTCGGCATCCCGGTGCGCCCGCGCCCGGTGAGCTGCTCGGGGCGCACTACGACCAGTGTTTCGGCTGCGGCGAGGGCCTGCCGCACGGACTGCACCTGGAATCCCGTGCGGGTGACGGCGTGAGCGTCACCGCCGAGTTCACCGTACAGACCGCCCACCAGGGCGCGCCGGGCCTCGCGCACGGCGGCGTACTGGCCTCGGCGCTGGACGAGACGCTCGGCTCGCTGAACTGGCTGCTGCAGGTCATCGCGGTGACCGGCCGGCTGGAGACGGACTTCGTCCGCCCGGTGCCGGTCGGCACCACGCTGCACCTGCGGGCGCACTGCCGCGCGGTCGCCGGACGGAAGATCTACAGCACCGCCGAGGGCCGGATCGGCGGCCCCGACGGCCCGGTCGCGGTCCGCGCGGAAGCGCTCTTCCTCGAGGTGAAGCTCAACCACTTCACCGACAACGGCCGTCGCCAGGAGATCCAGGCCGCGATGGCCGACCCGGACCAGGTCAAGGTCGCCCGCGCCTTCGAGGTGAACCCATGAGTGAAGCAGTACGACGTCCCGTGGACGTTCTCATCCGCCGTCTCGACGACTCGGTGCCCATCCCGGCGTACGCGCACCCGGGCGACGCGGGAGCCGACCTGGTGACCACCCGGGCCGCGGAACTCGCGCCCGGTGAGCGCACCGTGCTCCCCACCGGGGTGTCCATCGCGCTCCCGGACGGGTATGCGGCCTTCGTGCACCCCCGGTCGGGCCTCGCGGCCCGGTGCGGGGTGACCCTCGTGAATGCCCCGGGAACCGTGGATGCCGGGTACCGTGGGGAGATCAAGGTGATCGTGGTCAACCTGGACCCGCGCGAGAGCGTGCGGTTCGAACGGGGAGACCGGATCGCCCAACTGGTCGTCCAGCAGGTCGAACGGGTCCGCTTCCATGAGGTCGCGGAACTTCCCGGTTCTGCCAGGGCCGCGGGAGGCTTCGGCTCCTCTGGGGGGCATGCCGCCGCAGGTGGCGCCTCCGACGGCCAGACCAGTAATGGATTCGCTTCGGTCGTTGCAGACCGGGAAGGACAGTGACCGTGTTCCGTCGTCGTCGCAAGGAGCGCGAAGACGCCCTCGACGAGCTCGAGGGCGCGAGCCCGGACGAGCTGGCCGAAGACGCCGAAGACGCCGGGGAGTCCGACGACTCCGGCGCATCGGGTCGGTACAACCTTCCGCCCGCCGCCAGGCCCGACGGGCCCTGGGACCTGCGCGAGGTCACGGAGCCCGGCGAGGGCCGGGTCGACCTCGGCGGACTGTTCGTCCCCGGTGTCGAGGGCATGGAGCTGCGGGTGGAGGTGGCCGGCGAGTCGATCGTCGCCGCGACCGTGGTGCTGAACGACAGCGCTGTCCAGCTCCAGGCGTTCGCCGCCCCGAAGTCCGAGGGCATCTGGGGTGAGGTGCGCGACGAGATCGCGTCCGGCATCACCAAGCAGGGCGGCATCGTTGATGAGATCGAGGGCTCGCTGGGCTGGGAGCTGCGGGCGCAGGTGCCCGTACAGCTGCCGGACGGTACGAACGGCGTGCAGCTGGTCCGCTTCATCGGCTGTGACGGTCCGCGCTGGTTCCTGCGCGGGGTCATCTCCGGCCAGGGCGCGGTGCAGCCGCAGGCCGCCGGACTGCTGGAGCAGGTCTTCCGCGACACCGTGGTCGTGCGGGGCGATACCCCGATGGCGCCGCGCGACCCGATCGTGCTGAAGCTGCCGAACGACGCTCAGATGGTGCCCGAGGGCATCACGCAGGAAGAGTCCGAGGGGCCGAAGTTCGGCGACGGGCTCGACCCGATGCGCCGCGGGCCGGAGATCACCCAGATCCACTGACACTCGCGTCGGAACACCGACCGCCCGGCTGAGGGCCGGACCCATGAACATGGGTCCGGCCCTTCGTCGTTTCCGGTTGTTTCCGGCTGCTTCCGTTTGTTTCCGCAGGTCAGTGCGGGTTACGTCAAGGACTCGTCAATGCGGCGGCGCCAGCCGTATGAGAGCTGTCAAGGGATCGCTCAGCCGCTCGGATCGGCTGTTACCTGAGGGAGTCCGCAGTTCCGATCCTGATCTAGGAGCACACGATGGCCGACGTGGCCTTCGTCGTCACCACAATCGCGGTTTTCGCGCTGGTGGCAATCATCGCCAAGGGGGTGGCAAAGCTGTGAGCGCCGAGAACATCGTCGGTCTCGTGGTGGCCGTCGCCCTACTGGGTTATCTGGTCGTCGCCCTCCTGTTCCCCGAGAGGTTCTGACACCGTCCATGAGCCCGATACTTGCGCAACTGCTCCAGGTCGTGGCGCTGGTCGCCGCACTGGCCCTGGTGTACCGCCCGCTCGGCGACTACATGGCCGCCGTGTACAGCTCCAAGAAGCACCTGCGCGCGGAGCGGTGGATCTACCGCTGCTTCGGCGCGAACCCCGACGCCGAGATGCGCTGGCCGTCCTATCTGAGGGCGGTGCTGGCCTTCTCCGCGGTGGGGGTGCTCTTCCTCTATCTGCTGCTGCGGATGCAGAACCACCTGCCGATGTCGCTCGGCTTCAAGGCGGTCGCACCCGACCAGGCCTTCAACACCGCGGCCTCGTTCGTGTCGAACACGAACTGGCAGTCGTACATGGGCGAGACGACCATGGGTCATCTCTCCCAGACGACCGGCCTCGCCGTGCAGAACTTCGTCTCGGCGGCGGTCGGCCTGGCCGTGGCCGTGGCCCTGGTGCGCGGCTTCTCCCGCTCCAGGACCGGTGACCTCGGCAACTTCTGGTCCGACATGGTGCGCGGCACCGTACGGATCCTGCTGCCGATCGCCTTCATCGCGGCGATCGTGCTGGTCGGCTTCGGCGCGATCCAGAACTTCGCCGGCTGGCACGAGGTGACCACGCTCTCGGGCGGCCACCAGACGATCACCGGTGGCGCGGTCGCCTCGCAGGAGGCGATCAAGGAACTGGGCACGAACGGCGGCGGCTTCTACAACGCCAACTCGGCCCACCCGTTCGAGAACCCGGGCGCCTTCACCAACCTCTTCGAGATCTTCCTGATCCTCGTCATCCCGTTCTCGCTGACCCGCACCTTCGGCCGGATGGTCGGCAGCGTCAAGCAGGGCTACGCGATCCTCGCCACCATGGGCATCATCTGGCTCGGCTTCACCGTGCTGATGAGCTGGGCCGAGTTCGCCCACCCGGGCTCCGCGTCGCAGCTCGCGGGCGGCGCGATGGAGGGCAAGGAGCAGCGCTTCGGAGTGGGGGGCTCCGCGCTCTTCGCGACCAGTACGACCCTGACGTCGACCGGCGCGGTCAATTCGTTCCACTCCTCGTACAGCGGGCTGGGCGGCGGCATCGCGCTGCTGGGCATGATGCTCGGCGAGATCGCGCCCGGCGGTACGGGTTCCGGCCTGTACGGCATGCTGATCATGGCGATCATCGCGGTGTTCATCGCCGGGCTGATGGTGGGACGCACCCCCGAGTACCTGGGCAAGAAGATCGGCACCCGCGAGATCAAGTTCGCCGCGTGCTACATCCTCATCACCCCGGCGCTGGCGCTCTGCTTCACGGCGGCGGCCATGGCGCTGCCCGCCCCGCCGACGTCGATGCTGAACAGCGGGCCGCACGGTTTCTCCGAGGTGCTGTACGCGTACACCTCGGGTGCCAACAACAACGGCTCCGCCTTCGCCGGCCTGAACGCCAACACGCAGTGGTACAACACCACGATCGGACTGGCCATGCTCCTCGGCCGCTTCCTGCCGATGGTGTTCGTGCTGGCGCTGGCCGGCTCGCTCGGCGAGCAGAAGCCGGTCCCGGCCACCGCGGGCACCCTGCGCACCGAGAAGCCGCTGTTCACGGGCCTGCTCGTCGGCGCCATCCTGATCATCACCGGCCTTACCTACTTCCCGGCGCTGGCCCTCGGCCCGCTCGCTGAGGGGCTGTCATGAGCACCGTTACTCCTGTACGACCCGCGTCCGAGGACGAACGTCCCGCGGCGCAGGACCACCAAGGCCGGGTGTCGGGCGGCCTGTTCGACCCGGCCCAGCTGCTGCGGTCGCTGCCCGACGCGCTGCGCAAGCTAGACCCGCGCGTGATGGTCAAGTCGCCCGTCATGTTCGTGGTTCTGATCGGCTCGGTGCTCACCACCGTGCTCGCGGCCACCAACCCCGGCTCGGGCTTCGGCTGGGCGATCACCGGCTGGCTGTGGCTGACGGTCGTCTTCGCGAACCTCGCGGAGGCCGTCGCCGAGGGCCGCGGCAAGGCGCAGGCCGATACGCTGCGCAAGGCCAAGACCGACACCGTCGCGCGCCGGCTGAACGGCCGCGCAGAGGAGAGCGTCCCGGGCGCCGAACTGCGCGTGGGCGATCTGGTGGTCTGCGAGGCCGGCGACATCATCCCCGGTGACGGTGACGTCGTAGAGGGCGTCGCGAGCGTCGACGAGTCGGCCATCACCGGCGAATCGGCCCCGGTCATCCGGGAGTCCGGCGGCGATCGCTGTGCGGTCACCGGTGGCACCAAGGTGCTCTCCGACCGCATCGTCATCAAGATCACGACAAAGCCGGGCGAGACGTTCATCGACCGGATGATCGCCCTCGTCGAGGGCGCCTCACGGCAGAAGACGCCGAACGAGATCGCGCTGAACATCCTGCTTGCCTCGCTCACCGTCGTCTTCCTGCTCGCGGTCGTCACCCTGCAGCCGTTCGCGGTCTACGCGGGCGCCGAGCAGTCGATGATCGTGCTGGTCGCGCTGCTGGTCTGCCTCATCCCGACCACCATCGGGGCGCTGCTGTCGGCGATCGGCATCGCGGGGATGGATCGGCTGGTGCAGCGCAATGTGCTGGCGATGTCAGGGCGTGCCGTCGAGGCCGCCGGAGACGTCTCCACGCTGCTGCTGGACAAGACCGGCACCATCACGCTCGGCAACCGCCAGGCGTCCGAGTTCGTGGCCGTCGCCGGAGCGTCCGAGGCAGAACTGGCGGACGCCGCGCAACTGTCGTCGCTGGCCGACGAGACACCCGAGGGCCGCTCCATCGTCGTGCTGGCGAAGGAGCGGTACGGACTGCGGGCCCGCCACGAAGGCGAACTGAGCCATGCCGAGTTCGTGCCCTTCACCGCCCAGACCCGTATGTCGGGTGTGGACGTGGACGGCCGCAAGGTCCGCAAGGGCGCGGCCTCAGCGGTCACCGCCTGGGTCACCGAGCGCGGCGGCCGGGTGGACGGGGACGCGCAGCGGGCCGTCGACGGCATCTCGTCGGCCGGCGGTACGCCGCTGCTCGTCGCCGTCGAGGACACCGAGGGCGCGCGGGTCCTGGGCGTCATCCACCTCAAGGACGTGGTCAAGGAGGGCATGCGGGAGCGGTTCGACGAGCTGCGCCGGATGGGCATCAAGACCATCATGATCACGGGTGACAACCCGCTGACGGCGAAGGCGATCGCCGAGGAGGCGGGCGTCGACGACTTCCTCGCCGAGGCCACGCCCGAGGACAAGATGGCGCTGATCAAGCGGGAGCAGGCGGGCGGCAAGCTCGTCGCGATGACCGGCGACGGCACCAACGACGCTCCCGCGCTGGCCCAGGCGGACGTCGGTGTCGCCATGAACACCGGCACCTCGGCCGCCAAGGAGGCCGGGAACATGGTGGACCTGGACTCCAACCCGACCAAGCTGATCGAGATCGTGGAGATCGGCAAGCAACTGCTGATCACCCGTGGCGCGCTGACGACGTTCTCCATCGCCAACGACGTCGCGAAGTACTTCGCGATCATCCCGGCCATGTTCGCGGTGGCCTACCCGGGCCTGGACAAGCTCAACATCATGCACCTGGCCACGCCCGAGTCCGCGATCCTGTCCGCCGTCATCTTCAACGCGCTGATCATCATCGCGCTGGTGCCGCTGGCCCTCAAGGGCGTGCGGTACCGGCCGATGGGCGCCGACCGGATGCTCCGCCGCAACCTGGGCGTCTACGGACTGGGCGGCCTCATCGCCCCGTTCATCGGCATCAAGATCATTGACCTGCTCATCTCCCAGATCCCCGGCCTGAGCTGAATCGAAGGCGTGCCGACATCATGAACACTTCCGTACGCAGCACCGCCCGGCTGATGTGGGGCGCCTTCCGCGCCCTGCTGGTCCTCAGCGTCATCTGCGGCGTGCTCTACCCGCTCGCCGTCACCGGTATCGCGCAGGCGGCCTTCAACAACCAGGCCAACGGCTCGCAGGTGAAGGCCGACGGCAGGGTCGTCGGCTCCACGGTCCTCGGCCAGACCTTCGACCTGCCGAAGAAGAATCCGGCCGACGCGGCCGAGTCGGTGGCTCCCGACCCCAAGTGGTTCCAGCCCCGCCCCTCGGCGGCCGACGCGGGCGCCGGCGCGGGGGCCTACGACCCGACGTACAGCGGTGCGTCCAACCTCGCGGTCACCGGCAAGGCGCTCACCGATCTGGTGCGGCAGCGCAAGAAGGACGTCGCGGCGTTCAACGGGGTCACCACCGGGCAGGTCCCGGCGGACGCGGTCACCGCGTCCGCCTCGGGCCTCGACCCGGACATCTCCCCGGACTACGCCAGGATCCAGATCGCCCGGGTCGCCAGGGCCAACCACCTGACCGACGGCCAGGTGCTGGCGCTCGTCAAGAACCACACCGACGGGCGGCCGCTCGGCATCCTGGGGGAGGCCAAGGTCAACGTCCTGGAGCTCAACATCGCCCTGCACAAGCTGGCCGGCTGACGGGCCGCGGCGCCGACGCGCCGAGCGGTGCGGCACGCCGAAACCTTTGCGGGACCCACCCGGTGGCCGGATACTGTTCCGGCCACCGGGTGAGCCGTACCACCGGGTGATCCGTAAGGTTCTTGACCGGGTGGATAGGCTCCGGCTGCCACCCGGGTACCCGCAGCGGTACGGCCTGAGCGACGGGGTGCGGCTGACGGCCAGGGGTGGCGGACGGCCGCGAGTGGCCACAACGGGGTGTGGCCCGGCGATCCGGGCCAGGAGGGGGACAACGCATGAGCGAGCAGTCGACCGGGCACGCGGGGACGGCCGTGGCGGACGGCCCGGCGTCCGGCGAGATGGTCGTCGTCGAGAATCTGCGCCGTACCTACGGCAGCGGGGAGACGGCCGTGCACGCGCTGCGCGGCGTCTCCTTCAGCGTTCCGCGCGGTGAGCTGGTGGCTCTCAAGGGCCGTTCCGGATCCGGCAAGACCACCATCCTCAACCTGGTGGGCGGCCTGGACTCGCCGGACGCCGGCCGGATCACCCTGGACGGCACCGACCTAGCGGAACTCGGGGACAACGGCCTGCTGGCGCTGCGCCGCGACCGTATCGGCTTCGTCTTCCAGTCCTTCGGACTGATCCCGATCCTCACCGCCGCCGAGAACGTCGGCGTCCCGATGCGGCTGCGCAAGGTCCCGCCGCGCGAGCGCGAGGAGCGCGTGGAGCTCCTCCTGTCGCTCGTCGGCCTCGCCGCCCACGCCGCCCAGCGCCCCGGCGAGCTGTCCGGCGGCCAGCAGCAGCGCGTCGCCATCGCCCGCGCGCTGGCCAACCGGCCCGTCCTGATCATCGCGGACGAGCCGACCGGCCAGCTCGACGCCGAGACCGGTCTCGCTGTCATGGAATTGCTGCGCGCCGTCGTCCGCGGCGAGGGCGTCACCGCCCTGGTCGCCACCCACGACGAGCAGTTGCTGGCACTCGCCGACCGGGTGCTGGAACTGCGCGACGGCCAGATCGTCGATGAGGGCTGATCCCTCCACCGTCGGTGCCGGATGCCACTACAATCGGCGTCCGATCCGTGCCGTCGGCATGGGTCCGGTTGGGGGGAGAACGCCGTGGAAGCACGGATCTCGGTGGTCAGCGGAAGCGCGGTCGCTGACCTGGAATCACTCGACGGCTGGCTGCGCGGGGAGCCCGAATTAGCCGGTCGGATACGGGTCGAGGGCGGTGAACCCGTTCCCACCGAACTCGGCACGCTGCCGGATGTGCTGACAGTGGCGCTCGGCACGGGCGGCAGTATCACGGTGCTCGCCGCGTCGCTGCGCGCCTGGATCTCCCAGCCCCGGCGGTCCGATGTGAAACTGACGATCAATCAAGAAGGCGGTCGGTCCGTCGAGATCGACGCCAAGCGGGTGAAGGGCGAGGATCTGGGGGCCCTGCTCCAGCAGGTGCTGGACGCCGACCGGCCGGCGTAGTGGCCGTCCGCCTGCCGGATCCGCGCCGCTCCCGGATCGTGCTGATCGGCGCAAGTACGTACACGGCCCCGGAACTTCCCGACCTGCCGTCCGTGCACCGCACCATCCAGGACCTGGCCGCGCTCTTCACCGACCAGCACTACGGCGTCGTGCCGGAAGAGCACTGCACGGTCCTGCTCGACGAAGGAGACCTCCGCACCATAGGCCAGCGGCTGCGCGCGACGATCCGCGAGGCCGATGATCTGCTGCTGGTGTACTACGCGGGACACGGACTCGTCAGCGGCCGGCGGCATGAGCTGTATCTCGCGCTGCCGGACAGCGACTGGGGCGACCCGGAGTTCAACTCCCTGGAGTACGAGAAGCTGCGCAGTGCGGTGCTCGACAGCCCCGCCGCCACCAAGGTCGTCATCCTGGACTGCTCCGGTCGTGTCGTCACCGACACCATGGCCGGCGGGGAAGCCGCGGAGCTCGGCCAGATCCGAAGTGGCGGGCACCTATGTCCTCACCTCGGCACAACGGGACCAGGTCGCCCTCTCCCTGCCGGGCGAGGACCAAACGGCGTTCTCCGGGCGGCTGATGCGGCTGCTGGCCGAAGGCGTCGTCGGCGGGCCCGAACTCCTCACCATCGACGACCTCTACCAGCGGCTCAAGGCGACCATGCAGCCGAGGGGCTGTCCACCCCCCTCAACCGGGGCACCCAGACCGCGAACCACATCGGACTCGGCGTGAACCGGGCCTTTGCCGCGACCATCGGACCGAAACTGCGCCAGCAGCACATCGCCGCCGTCGAGCAGGGGAAGAGCGGCGACTGGCCCGGGGCATCCGTGATCCCCCGGCGAAGCCGGCGCGACCGGCGGCGCCGGTGGGGCCAGTGGGGCGACAGCCGAGACCGGCGAAATGGTGGGCGCGGAAGGCGTTGACGGCCTCCCGCCCGGCGGCGTCGCGCGCCGCTGCCCTGCCTGTCGCGTCCATGCCTCGATTGTGTGGAGCCCGGGACCGTCCGGCAATGACTAGCGACACCGTGGAAGAAACCCCGCCACCATTCCGGCTACGCCGACCGGGCCGTACGCAGCTCCATCGGCCGCCGGTAGACCGCGTCGAGTACCACGGCGCCGGCCGCGACCGCGAGCACCTGCTGCCCGAAACTCGCGGGGACCACGGCCCGTTCGGGATCGGCGCACAGATGGGAGTGGGCGGCGACCTCCTCGTGCAGATCGGGCAGCAGCTCGGGGAAGTGCACCGCCGCCGCCTCCGCGACGACCAGCACCTCCGGGTTGATGAGGTCGAGCAGCAGGGCCGCCGCCCGGGAACGCCGAGCGGCAGATGCGCGACATCGCCCGCGCCCGACCGGCGGCCGCGCAGGACGCCGCCGCCCGTCGCGATGGCCGCGTCCACCACGTTGCCGACGAGGAGCTGCACCAGCTCCTCGCGCCCACCCTGCGCCGAACATCAGCTCCGCCAGCGCCAGCGCCCGCGCGTGCCCGTCCACATGCACCGGCAGCCGGGTCGCGGCGGCCAGCACCCGTCGTACGGGCACGTCCCGTCAGCCCAGCGGGGCGTGCTCGACGACGACGCCCTGCCCGCTGTTCACCCAGCCGCCGGTCACCACCCCGAGCCCGAGCACGGAACGCCCCGCGGCGTGCCGGTGCAGAAATCCGGGCAGATGGCCGCGGATACCGCCCAGGACGCTGTCCACCGAGCCGTCGTGCGGCAGCCGTTCATGGGCCGTCACCCGACCGCGCAGGTCCACCACGGCGAAGGTGGTGTGCGGCAGCGCGATGTGCACCCCGCAGGACGGCCCCGGTTCCGCCGCCCTCCCCTGCCCGGCCGCCCGACGGAGCGGACAGGGACGGCAGGGCGACCAGCCAGGGCGGCCGCACGGCGGAGTGCGGCGGCGGTATGTCGGAGATGGTGGTCATCGGCTCCCTCGCTCGGTCGTCTCAGGGTCGGCGGCGGGGCTCCGTACACAGGAGCCGGTGCGTGGGGGAAGCCATGCGCCGATGCTCGCTGGCGGCGTGCGACGGGTCAACGCTCCGGCGTTACGTCCGTATGGCAGTCCTGCGAACGGGGCCCGCCGGCGGACGCGGCGCAGGTTGGCGGCGGCGCTTGACCGGCCGGGTACGGGAGCCCGGGGTTAAGGCGCCGTCAAGGTAGCCCCGCTCGGCCACCCCGGTCCTATTTATCCGGTTCGCTCGTTCTAAGGTCGTATCGAGCGCACACGCGTCCGGGCGAAAGGCGCATCCGAGCAGAACAATGGGGCCATGGCACGCGGCAAACTGCGCATCTACCTCGGGGCGGCCCCGGGCGTGGGCAAGACCTACGCCATGCTCTCCGAAGCGCACCGGCGCACCGAGCGGGGCACCGACATCGTCGTGGCCTTCGTCGAGCACCACAGGCGCCCGCGCACCGAGGTGATGCTGCACGGCCTGGAGCAGATCCCGCGCCGGGAGCTGGAGTACCGCGACGCCACGTTCACCGAGATGGACGTGGACGCGGTCCTCGCGCGGCACCCGGCGGTCGCGCTCGTGGACGAACTCGCCCACACCAATGTGCCCGGCTCCCGCAACGCCAAGCGCTGGCAGGACGTCGATGAGCTGCTCCAGGCCGGCATAAACGTCGTCTCGACGGTCAACATCCAGCACCTGGAGTCGCTGGGGGACGTGGTCGAGTCCATCACCGGCGTCCGGCAGCGCGAGACCGTGCCCGACGAAGTGGTGCGCCGCGCCGACCAGATAGAGCTGGTCGACATGTCGCCACAGGCGCTGCGGCGCCGGATGGCGCACGGCAACATCTACGCCCCGGACAAGGTCGACGCGGCGCTGTCCAACTACTTCCGGCCCGGCAACCTCACCGCGCTGCGCGAGCTGGCCCTGCTCTGGGTCGCCGACCGGGTCGACGAATACCTTCAGGAGTACCGCGCCGACCACCGGATCTCCGCCGCCTGGCAGGCCCGCGAGCGCATCGTCGTCGGCCTCACCGGCGGTCCCGAGGGCCGCACCCTGATCCGCCGGGCCGCCCGGATGGCCGCCAAGGGCTCGGGCAGCGAGATCCTCGCCGTCCACATCGTCCGCAGCGACGGGCTCGCCTCCGGCTCCACCGAGGAGCTGGCCGCCCAGCGGACCCTCGTGGAGGATCTCGGCGGATCGTTCCACCACGTCGTCGGGGACGACATCCCCGATGCCATGCTGGACTTCGCCCGCGGGGTCAACGCCACCCAGATCGTGCTCGGCACCAGCCGCCGCAAGGCCTGGCAGTACGTGCTGGGCCCCGGCGTCGGTTCCACCGTCGCCCGCGAATCCGGCGACATCGACGTCCACATCGTCACCCATGAACACGCCGCCAAGGGCCGCGGCCTGCCCTCCGCCCGCGGCGCCAGCCTCGGCCGCTCCCGGGTCGTGGCCGGCTGGTTCACCGGACTCGCGGGCCCGGTCCTGATATGCCTGCTGCTGACCAACTGGCACCCGGGCATGAGCCAGGCCACGGAGATGCTGCTCTTCCTGACCCTCACCGTCGCGGCGGCTCTGGTCGGCGGACTGCTTCCCGCGCTGGCCTCGGCGTTGGCCGGCTCGCTGTTGCTCAACTACTACTTCACACCGCCCACCCACTCCTTCACCATCGCCGAGCCCGAGAACATCATCGCGATCGTGATCTTCATCGTGGTGGGGGTCGCGGTGGCCTCCGTGGTGGACCTCGCCGCCCGCCGCACCCAGCAGGCCGCCCGGCTGCGCTCGGAGGCCGAGATCCTGTCCTACCTGGCAGGCAGCGTGCTGCGCGGCGAGAGCTCCCTCGACGCGCTGCTGGAGCGGGTCCGGGAGACGTTCGGCATGGACTCGGTGGTGCTGCTGGAACGCGACAGCGAACACGGCGCGTGGACCCGTGCGGCCAGCGTCGGCGAGCGCCCGTGCCTGCGTCCTGAGGACGCCGACGTCGAGGTGCCGGTCAGCGACCGGCTCTCGCTGGCGCTCACCGGGCGGGTACTGCCCGCCTCCGACCGCCGGGTGCTGTCCGCGTTCGCCGCGCAGGCCGCCGTCGTGATCGACCGGCAGCGGCTCGAGGGCGAGGCCGAGCAGGCTCGGGAGCTGGCTGAGGGCAACCGCATCCGCACCGCGCTGCTCGCCGCCGTCTCCCACGACCTGCGCACCCCGCTGGCCGCCATCAAGGCGTCGGTGAGCTCGCTGCGCGCCGACGACGTCGCCTGGTCCGACGAGGACGAGGCCGAGCTGCTGGCCGGCATCGAGGACGGCGCCGACCGGCTCGACCACCTGGTGGGCAATCTCCTCGACATGTCCCGCCTGCAGACCGGCACCGTCACCCCGCTGATCCGGGAGATCGACCTCGACGAGGTGGTGCCGATGGCCCTCGGCGGCGTCCCCGAGGACAGCGTCGTCCTCGACATCCCGGAGAGCCTGCCGATGGTCGCCGTCGACCCGGGACTGCTGGAGCGCGCCGTCGCCAACGTCGTCGAGAACGCCGTGAAGTACAGCGCCGCGGGTTCCAAGGTGGTCGTGGCCGCCAGCGCGCTCGGCGACCGCGTGGAACTGCGGGTCGTCGACCGCGGCCCCGGGGTGCCGGAAACCGCAAGGGACCGGATATTCGAGCCCTTCCAGCGCTACGGCGACGCCCCGCGCGGCAACGGCGTGGGCCTCGGGCTGGCCGTCGCCCGCGGCTTCGCCGAGTCCATGGGCGGCACGCTGGTCGCCGAGGACACCCCCGGCGGCGGCCTGACCATGGTCCTCACCCTCCAGGCCGTCCATGGCGGCCGGCCTGCCCGGCCGGACCTGCCGGCCGAGGCCACGTCGTGAGGGCGAACGTGAATCCGAGCGCGGATGTGAGCGCCGATCCGAGCGCGAATCCGCGCGTGAACAGCGTGAACCACAACGGGGCCGCGACCGTGACCGTGACCGACGTGACCGAGAAGAGGAACTCCATGTACCGGGTGCTCGTGGTGGACGACGAGCCGCAGATCGTGCGCGCTCTCGTGATCAATCTGCGGGCCCGCAAGTACGAGGTCGACGCCGCCCACGACGGTGCCACCGCGCTGCAGCTGGCCGCCGCCCGTCACCCCGACGTGATCGTCCTCGACCTCGGCCTGCCCGACATGGACGGCGTCGAGGTCATCCGGGGGCTGCGCGGCTGGACCCGGGTCCCGATCATCGTCCTGTCGGCCCGCCAGACCTCGGACGAAAAGGTCGAGGCGCTCGACGCCGGCGCGGACGACTACGTCACCAAGCCGTTCGGCATGGACGAGCTGCTGGCCCGGCTGCGTGCCGCCGTCCGCCGGGCGGCGCCCAGCGGGCCCGACGACGACGCCGCGACCGTCGAGACCGAGACCTTCACCGTCGACCTGGCGGCGAAGAAGGTGCACCGGGGCGGCGCCGACGTCCGGCTGACCCCGACCGAGTGGCATCTGCTGGAGGTCCTCGTCCGCAACACCGGGCGGCTGGTCAGCCAGAAGCAGCTCCTGCAGGAGGTGTGGGGGCCTTCGTACGGCACCGAGACGAACTACCTGCGGGTCTACATGGCGCAGCTGCGCCGCAAGCTGGAGGCGGATCCCGCGCATCCGCGGCATTTCATCACCGAGCCGGGCATGGGCTACCGCTTCGAACACTGATCCGGATCCCATCGCGCTGCCATGATCCGGATGTGTCGCCCGATCGGACACCCGGCTCAAAGGCCGTCTTGTCGGCGCGGCCCGGTAGGCTTCTTGCATGAGTGGTGCCACCCGTTCGGACCGACCCACCGGTCGCTTCCGCCGCATGATCGAGCGCCTGTCGTCCTCCCAGGAGGAGCTGCACTCCGAGGAGCTGCAGCAGGACGCCCTGTCGGTCGGCTGCACGCGGATCTGCGACTGCGGAGATCGGCAGATAGTCACGGTGACCGGTAGTCTGCGCACGGTCACGCTGCGGCCGCGGGCCGGAGTGCCCGCGCTGGAGGCCGAGCTGTTCGACGGTTCCGCCGCGCTCGACGTGGTGTGGCTGGGCCGCCGCAGTATCAACGGCATAGAGCCCGGCCGGAAGATCATCGCTTCGGGACGGATCTCGATGAACCACGGCCGTCCCGTCCTGTTCAATCCCAAGTACGAACTGCGTCCGGTCGGACAGGAGTAGTCGGTGGCGTCGATCGACAAGCAGACAGAGGCCCCTCCGCGGATCGGGGAGGAGGCCGAGGGCGATTCCAAGGCCATCACCGAGGCCGCGCTCTTCGAGGCGTTCGGCGGCGTCCGCGGCATGGTGGAGACCACCGTGCCCGGCCTGGTCTTCGTCCTGATCTACACGATCAACAGAGACATCCATATCGCGGCCATCGCCGCCCTCAGCCTGTCCGTGCTGCTCGGTGTCGCCCGGCTGGTCCGCAAGGACACCCTCAAGCACGCCTTCAGCGGTGTGTTCGGTGTGGCCTTCGGCGCGGTCTTCGCGATGATGTCCGGCGACGCCAAGAACTTCTACCTGCCGGGGATGCTCTACACCCTCGGCCTGGCCGTCGCGTACATCGCCACCGCCATCGCGGGCGTCCCGCTGCTGGGTCTGATCCTGGGCCCGGTCTTCAAGGAGAACCTCTCCTGGCGCAAGCGCAACCCCGGTCGGCTGCGCGCCTACACCAAGGCCAGCTGGGCCTGGGGGCTGATCCTGCTCGCCAAGTCGGCGATCCTCTTCCCGCTGTACTGGTGGGGGGACGCCACGCAGCTCGGCTGGGTGAAGGTGGCGCTGGGCATCCCACCCATGCTGCTGTCCGTCTACCTGACCTGGATCTTCCTGTCGAAGGCTCCGCCGCCGATCAATGTGATCGCCGAGATGGAGGCCGAGGACGCGGCGAAGAAGGCCGCCACCTCCTCGTCATGACGTTCTGACGTTCTGGCGTTTTCAGCAACGACACGACGGGCGCCCCGGACCTATTCGGCCCGGGGCGCCCGTCGTGTCTGTCGTTCTGACCGGCCCTGTCAGGCCTCCCGCTGGACCGACAGCAGGTCCTCCAGCTCCTCCTCACGGTGCGGTGCCGCGACGAACAGCAGCTCGTCACCGGCCTCCAGTGCGTCGTCCTTGGACGGCGTGAGCACCCGGTTGCCCCGGATGATCGTCACCAGCGAGGTGTCCTGCGGCCACTCCACGTCGCCGACACGGGTGCCGACCAGGGCGGCCTCCGGCGGCAGGGTGAGCTCCACCAGGTTCGCGTCGCCCTGGCTGAAGCGCATCAGCCGCACGAGGTCGCCGACGCTCACGGCCTCCTCGACCAGCGCGGACATCAGCCGCGGTGTCGAGACGGCCACATCGACGCCCCAGGACTCGTTGAAGAGCCACTCGTTCTTGGGGTTGTTGACCCGGGCGACGACCCGGGGCACCCCGTACTCGGTCTTGGCGAGCAGCGAGACGACAAGGTTGACCTTGTCGTCACCGGTCGCGGCGATGACCACATTGCAGCGCTGCAGCGCCGCCTCGTCCAGCGAGGTGATCTCGCAGGCGTCGGCGAGCAGCCACTCGGCCTGCGGTACCCGTTCCACCGAGATGGAGGTGGGGTTCTTGTCGACGAGCAGGACCTCGTGCCCGTTCTCCAGCAGCTCGGCCGCGATGGAGCGGCCGACGGCTCCGGCTCCGGCGATGGCGACTCTCATCAGTGCGCCTCCTCGGGACCCTTGGCGAACGTGGCCTCGACCTCGGTGACACCGTCGGTGCGCATCATCACGTGCACCAGGTCGCCTTCCTGCAGCACCGTCTGGGAGGTCGGCAGCATCGCCTCGCCCAGCCGGGTGAGGAATGCCACACGTACTCCGGTCTCGTCCTGCAATTTGCTGATCTTGTGACCGACCCAGGACGGCGAGGTGTGCACCTCGGCGAGCTGCACACCGCCGCTCGGGTCCCGCCACAGCGGCTCGGCGCCGGAAGGCAGCAACCGGCGCAGCATCTGGTCCGCGGTCCACCGCACGGTGGCCACGGTGGGGATGCCGAGCCGCTGGTAGACCTCGGCGCGGCGGGGGTCGTAGATCCGGGCGGCCACGTTCTCGATACCGAACATCTCCCGGGCCACCCGGGCCGCGATGATGTTGGAGTTGTCGCCGCTGCTGACCGCCGCGAAGGCGCCTGCCTCCTCGATTCCGGCCTCGCGCAGCGTGTCCTGGTCGAACCCGACTCCGGTCACCCGGCGCCCGCCGAACCCCGACCCGAGACGGCGGAAAGCCGTCGGGTCCTGGTCCACCACAGCGACCGTATGACCTTGCTGTTCGAAGGATTGCGCAAGAGTGGAACCCACCCTTCCGCAGCCCATAATCACGACGTGCACGCCCGTCCTTCCGGCTGTCAACATTTTTGGCCGATACTCGATAAGCGTCTCAGACCGCGGCCAAAGCTACACACGCTTGAACCCCAGCGGGAGGTTGCGGGCGGCCCGGGAGGGACTTTGCCTTCTCTTAGGAGAGGTGGCGGTCGCATCCACGTATGGCCTAGCGCTTACCATCCTCTCCGTGCCCAAACTGACTGACCTGCCGAAACGGATCTTGATCGGCCGCGCGCTGCGCAGCGACAAGTTGGGAGAAACTCTTCTCCCCAAGAGGCTCGCCCTCCCGGTGTTCGCCTCCGACCCGCTGTCTTCCGTCGCGTACGCGCCCGGCGAGGTGCTGCTGGTCCTTTCCATCGCGGGTGTGTCCGCCTACCACTTCAGCCCCTGGATCGCGGTCGCGGTCGTCGTGCTGATGTTCACGGTGGTCGCCTCTTACCGGCAGAACGTCCACGCCTACCCGTCCGGCGGTGGTGACTACGAGGTCGCCACCACCAACCTCGGGCCCAAGGCCGGGCTCACCGTCGCGAGCGCGCTGCTCGTCGACTATGTGCTGACTGTCGCCGTATCCGTCGCCTCCGGCGTCGAGAACCTCGGCTCCGCCGTGCCGTTCTTCGCCACCCACAAGGTGCTGGGCGCGGTCGGCATGATCTTCCTGCTGATGGTCATGAACCTGCGGGGTGTGCGCGAGTCCGGCTCGATCTTCGCGGTCCCGACCTACGCGTTCGTCGCCGGAGTCTTCTGCATGATCGCCTGGGGCTGCTTCAAGATCGCCACCGGCGACACGATGGAAGCACCCACCGCGCACTTCACGATCCACGCCGAGACCACCGGCATCGGCGGCTTCGCCCTCGTCTTCCTGCTGCTGCGCGCCTTCTCCTCCGGCTGCGCCGCGCTCACCGGCGTCGAGGCGATCAGCAACGGCGTCCCCGCCTTCCGCAAGCCGAAGTCGAAGAACGCCGCCACCACGCTTGCCGCCATGGGCGTGCTCGCCGTCACCATGTTCTGCGGCATCATCGCGCTGGCCATGTACACCAAGGTCCGGATGGCCGAGAACCCGGCAACCGACCTGCTCTCCAACGGAAAGCCGCTCGGCGCGGGCTACACCCAGGACCCGGTCATCGCGCAGGTCGCGGAGGCCGTCTTCGGGCACAACTCGATCCCGTTCATCTTCCTGGCCGCCGTCACCGCGCTCGTCCTGTTCCTGGCGGCCAACACCGCGTACAACGGCTTCCCGGTGCTCGGCTCGATCCTCGCCCAGGATCGCTATCTGCCGCGCCAGCTGCACACCCGCGGCGACCGGCTCGCGTTCTCCAACGGCATCGTGCTGCTGGCCGGCTTCGCCGCCGTCCTGGTCTACCTCTACGGCGCCGACTCGACCCGGCTGATCCAGCTCTACATCGTCGGCGTCTTCGTCTCGTTCACCCTCAGCCAGACCGGCATGGTCCGGCACTGGAACCGGCACCTGCTCAGCGAGACCGAGCCCGCCAAGCGCCGTCACATGTTCCGCTCCCGGGCGATCAACGCCTTCGGTGCCTTCTTCACCGGCACCGTGCTCATCGTCGTCCTGCTGACCAAGTTCACCCACGGCGCCTGGGTCGCCGTCGTCGGCATGGTGCTCTTCTACGCGCTGATGACCGCGATCCGGCGCCACTACGACCGGGTGTCGGACGAGATCGCCGCGGCCGACGAGCCGACCGACGAGGAGGTGCGCCCGTCCCGGGTGCACTCGATCATCCTGGTCTCCAAGGTCCACAAGCCGACGCTGCGCGCGCTGGCCTACGCCAAGCTGATGCGCTCCGACACCCTCGAGGCGCTCAGCATCAACGTCGACCCGGCCGAGACCAAGGCCCTGCAGGCCGAATGGTCCCGGCGCGGCATCGACGTACCGCTGAAGGTGCTGGACTCGCCGTACCGCGAGATCACCCGGCCGATCATCGAGTACGTCAAGGGCCTGCGGCGCGCCAGCCCGCGCGACGTGGTCAGCGTCTACATCCCCGAGTACGTCGTCGGCCACTGGTACGAGCACCTGTTGCACAACCAGAGCGCCCTGCGGCTCAAGGGCCGGCTGCTCTTCACCCCCGGTGTCATGGTCACCTCGGTGCCGTGGCAGTTGGACTCCTCCGAGCGGGCCAAGGTCCGGGCGCGCAAGCGCGCCGACTGGAGCGCGCCCGGGGCGATCCGGCGTGGCCCGGTCGGCCCGCCGAAGCGCGACAAGGAGCACACCGGCCAGAAGTAGGCCTCAACGACCTGCCCCGCGGTAGGGAGCGGGCTCCCTACCGCGGGGCAGGTCGTCAGGCGGGGGGTGCGGCGGGACGTAGACTGGTGAGCTGCCGTCCTACCGCCCCACCGCCCCACCATCTCGCAGGAGCCTGTTCATCATGCAGAACCGTACGAAGGAACAGGCCGACGAGCTGGTCGGAGAACGCTACGAGGTCGAGGTCGGTCCGGTAGCCCACGGCGGTCACTGCATCGCCCGTCACGAAGGACGGGTTCTCTTCGTCCGGCACGCGCTGCCCGGCGAGCGCGTCGTCGTCAAGGTCACCGAGGGCGGACCGGACTCCAAGTTCCTGCGTGCCGACGCCGTGGAGATCCTCCAGGCATCCGCTGACCGAGTGCCGGCGCCCTGCCCGTACTCCGGCCCCGGCGCCTGCGGTGGCTGCGACTGGCAGCATGTCGCCCCCGGCGCCCAGCGCGGGCTGAAGGCCGCCGTCATCACCGAGCAGCTCAGCCGCCTCGCCGGCCTCACCCCGCAGGACGCGGGCTGGGACGGCACCGTGGAACCCGCGCCCGGCGACAAGGGCGTCGAGGGCGAAGTGCCCGCCTGGCGCACCCGCGTGCAGTTCGCCGTCGACGCCGAGGGCTACGCGGGACTGCGCCGCCACCGCTCGCACGAGATCGAGCGGATCGACCAGTGCCTCATCGCCGCGCCCGGCGTCACCGAGCTGGGCATCGAGACCCGCGAGTGGCCGGACACCGCGTCAGTGGAGGCCATCGCGGCGACCGGCTCCAACGACCGCCAGGTCATCGTCACCCCCACGCCGGACGGCCGGCTGCCGATCGTCGAACTGGACCGGCCGGTCTCGGTCGCCCGTGTCGACGAGCAGGGCGGCGTCCACAAGGTGCACGGCCGCGGCTTCGTCCGCGAGCGGGCCGTCGGCCGCACCTGGCGGGTCGGCTCCGGCGGATTCTGGCAGGTCCACCCGCAGGCTCCCGACCTGCTGGCCGAGGCGGTACTGGCGGGTCTCCAGCCGCGTGACGGCGACACCGCCCTCGACCTCTACTGCGGCGTCGGCCTGTTCGCCGGCGCACTGGCCGAGAAGGTCGGCGAGACCGGCGCGGTGCTCGGCATCGAGTCCGGCAAGCGTGCCGTGGAGGACGCCCGGCACAACCTGGCGGACCTGGAACGCGTGCGGATCGAGCACGGCAAGGTCGAGACCGTCCTGCCGCGCACCAAGATCACCGAGGCCGACCTCATCGTCCTCGATCCGCCGCGGGTCGGTGCCGGCAAGTCCACCGTCAAGCACCTGGCCTCGCTCGGCCCGCGCCGCATCGCCTACGTGGCCTGCGACCCGGCGGCGCTCGCGCGCGACCTGGCGTACTTCGCGGAGGCGGGCTACAAGCCGGTGTCGCTGCGCGCCTTCGACCTCTTCCCGCTCACGCACCACGTGGAGTGCGTCGCGATCCTCGAACCTGCCGTGAAGGGCTCCTGACCTGCGGTTTTGCGTGTGCGCATTATGTGCGGTGTGGGCGTTACGGGCGATATCTTGACGCTGAAATGACGCTCGTGACGCTCATTTGATGCTCGTTGATCTTGCTGGCTGACAGGATGTCAGATCCCTTGGTCCACAGGTCAGGACTCCGCTGAGACTCGTATCGGTGCGGGACTTGTCGAGGATTTCGGGGAACCTGTCGTCTGCGGTTGGCAGAGCTGAGGCGTCCCCATGGCCAAGTCGTCAGGCAAACGAGCCCGGCACAGTAGGGAGTGCGCGTCGTCAGGGAGGGCGTGAGCTAACCTGTGCCGCTCGAAAAGCCATCGCTGCAGGTGGGGTGATGTCCCCGCGGCTGGTGGTGGCACGATGACCGGATGCTCATCTCCCTGCTGTACCGAGCGGCCCGGAAGCTGCTGTCCGCACCAGCGGTGCTTCTGCAGCGGGACACCGCGAAGGATGCGGAACTGCTTGTGCTGCGGCACGAGAACGCGGTCCTGCGCCGACAACTCGCAGGCCCGGTGCGCTACGAACCCGCGGACCGGTTCTGGCTGGCGGCCCTGTCCTCACTGGTACCCCGCCACCGCTGGTCCTCGACGTTCCCGATCACTCCGGGAACTCTGCTCTCCTGGCACCGCCGGCTGATCGCCAAGAAGTGGGACTACTCCGACCGCCGCAGCAACACCGGACGCCCACCAACCGCGTCGGCTGACAAGAGACTTGTGCTACGCCTGGCGTGGTCCAGCGAGATCGCCCCAGTGGCGATCACAACACCGGCGGCCGGGACCGCGACGATTGCCTCCGGCCAGCCCCATGGGCGCACTATGGCGCAGGCGAGCATGACCAGGAGCAGGCGACCAACAGGACCTCCGCAAAAGATGTGTTCAGGATCCAATGCCGTTAGGTTAACCTGCTCCTTCATCGTGTATGACGGATGTTCAGGGGCGGTTGTGGGGCCTGAGTGCGTTGTGGCAAAGGGAGTCCCTGTTCGATGAGCGGGGGCTTCTTCGTGTGCGGGGCATGATCGTGGAGGGGTGGGGGCAGGCAGCGGACGGCTTGTTGTTGATCGAGGAGGGTGCGATGCCGTCGGTGCTGGGGTTGATGGAACGGCGTGAGGCGCGGGCGAGGCAGGATCTGGAGTCCTGGACGGAGGTCTTGGAGCAGGCTCAGGTGGAGGTGGATGCGGCGCGGGAGCGTGTCGATCGGGCTCGGGTGGGG
>NZ_JASISZ010000099.1 GCF_030063355.1 Streptomyces sp. PH10-H1 | reverse complement strand
GACCCCCACCGCCCACCTCACCCGACTCCAGCTCAACCCCCTGTCCACCGAGGTCGCCCGCGACCTCCGCAACGTCCACTCCCTGCACCGCACCATCCTCACGCTCGCCCCCGACCACCTCGGCGACAGCCCCCGCCAAGCAGCCGGCATCCTCTTCCTCCTCGAGCACCACCCCCGCGGCCAGACCCTGCTCATCCAGTCCCACCACCCCCTCAACCTCGACGCACTGCCCATCGGATACGCCACCGCCACTGACGAACGCGACCTCACCCCCCTCCTCACCTGGTGCCAACCCGGCGCCCCGGTCCGCTACCGCATCCACGCCCAACCCCAGCGCTGCACCCGCTCCGAGAACCCGGAACGCGACGAGAAAGGAAGCCTCAAGCGCGGCCGCCGCATCCCCCTCCACGGTGACGACGCCACCCAGTGGTGGCATGAGAACGCTCTGGCCGCCGGCCTCACCCCGCATACCGACACCACCAGCAGCACAGCGCAACCCGACATGGCTGGCTGGAAGAACAATCCCGCCCACGATGGCAAACGCATTCGCATCCGCAGCCGCGTTACCCGCTTCGAAGGCACCGCCACCATCACCGACACCACCGCCCTTCGTACCGCCCTCACCACCGGCATCGGCCGAGGCCGCGCCTTCGGAACCGGACTACTCTCCATAGCCCCTCTCACACGGGTGTAGCTCCGCAAAATTCAGGGCCATCACGCCGCGAACCTTGATAACAAAAGAGCAAAACCCTCAGAAGCAACCAGGTCAGGAAGTGTGGAGCCCGCCCGCGCGGGAGTCCAACGGAGTGCGGGGCGCGGTAGGGGAGTTCGGGCACGTGGAGCCCGCCCGCGCGGGAGTCCAACGGAGGCCGTTCACGGCCGACGACTGCGGCGCACGTGGAGCCTCCCGCGCGGGAGTTCAACGCCGATGAGGCCGGTCCAGATCTCGATGAGCAAGAGGAGCCCGCCTCCCGCGGGAGTCCAACGGAGTGGGGCGCGCCGATAACCCACCTGGTCGGGTGCATCCTGCCCGCGCGGGAGTCCAACGCCCCGCGACCACACGACCGGGCACCGCTGCCAGTGGATCCCGCCCGCGCGGGAGTCCAACGGAGTGGACGTCCGGGCCCGGCCTTTGAGCGAGGTGGATCCCGCCCGCGCGGGAGTCCAACGATGGTGCTCGGGGATGACGCCGTCAGCGCGGGGTGGATCCCGCCCGCGCGGAAGTTCAACGCTCACGCCGTCGACCCCGACCTCGGGGCGGGAGTGGAGCCCGCCCGCGCAGGAGTCCAACGCACTACCGCACGCAGAGCCTCAACCGGCTGATGTGGATCCCGCCCGCGCGGGAGTCCAACGGGGCGATGAAAGCCCCCACTGGCCGCCACACCGTGGATTCCGCCCGCGCGGAAGTTCAACGCTCACGCCGTCGACCCCGACCTCGGGGCGGGAGTGGAGCCCGCCCGCGCGGGAGTCCAACGCAGCTAGGCACTCGCCAGGCAGTTGACCCGGGGTGGGTCCCGCCCGCGCGGGAGTCCAACGACTCTGGCTGGCGGAGGCCAGCCGATGGAGACCACGCATGTAGCCCGCCCGCGCGGGAGTCCCACGGCGGACGTCATCCAGGCGTACGTCGCGGATCAGTGGAGCCCGCCCGCGGGAGTCCAACGTCGCACGCCGCCATGACGGCTCAGATGTCGGCGTGGAGCCCGCCCGCGCGGGAGTCCATCGATCTTCGCGCCGTTCGGTGCGGCGGTCGGGGGGTGGATCCCGCCCGCGCGGGAGTCCAACGCCAGTCCCGAAGCGAGACCAGCCCGCAGCCCAGTGGATCCCGCCCGCGCGGGAGTCCAACGACTCTGGCGGAGGCCAGCCGATGGAGACCACGCGTGGATCCCGCCGCGTCGGGAGTCCAACGGCACTGCTCGAACTCCAGCTCCGGCGGACCAGGTGGAGCCCGCCCGCGCGGGAGTCCTACGCCGCTGGTGTTCACGCTGACGTGGGTGCGGGAGTGTGTCCTGCCCGCGCGGGAGTCCAACGGCGAGCATCAGGGCTGCGGCGCGGACGCTGTGGTGGAGCCCGCCCGCGCGGGAGTCCGACGACGATGCGTGCCCGGCTGTTCGCTGCGGTGCGGCTGCGTGGGAGTCCGCCAATGACCCTGTACGCGTGGCAACGGTCAGGAATTCGTTCATCCCGCCCGCGCGGGAGTCCCACGGCCATGATCAGGTCGGCGGTGTTCGCCCGGAGGTGCGCGAGCCCTACGGCCCGCCGCACCAATGCCGGCGCCGAGCACATGTGCATCCTGCCCGCGCGGGAGTCCGCCGGAGGCCGCACACAAGGGCGATGGCGTCCTGTCATGCATCCCGCCCGCGCGGGTGTCCGCCGCGTCTCCAGGAGTCGATGCAGGAACTCGTGGGAGTCCGCTGGCCCTCGATGCGGCCCACGCCGACCTGATCGAGTGAATCCCGCCCGCGCGGGAGTCCAACGCGGGCAGAGCGTCTTCCCCACCCCGAAGGAGGGTGGAGCCCGCCCGCGCGGGAGTCCAACGTCGAGCACGTCGAAGGGCAAGGGGCCGCCCGTGTGGAGCCCGCCCGCGTGGGAGTCCAACGCTAGCCTCGGCGGTGTACATGCCCTCGTCGTCGTGGAGCCGGCCCGCGCGGGAGCCCGACGACGATGCGTACCCTGCTGTTCGCTGCGGTGCGGCTGCGCGGGAGTCCGCCGATGACCATGTACGCGCGGCAACGGTCAGGAACTCGTTCATCCCGCCCGCGCGGGAGTCCAACGGTGATCGAGTACCTGCGCCGCATGGCTGACCCGTGGAGCCTGCCCGCGCGGGAGTCCAACGACCTGTACCTCGGGTGGAGCGAGCTGCAGCACGTGGAGCCCGCCCGCGCGGGAGTCTGACGGCGCGGACCAACATGCACCGCAAGATGCAGAGGTGCAGCCCGCCCACGCGGAAGTCCGCCTTTCTGCCAGTTCTGCACGCACCAACTGGTGCGGTGTACCCCGCCTCCGCGGGAGTCCTACGGAATGTTGGCCGAAGGCCCGAAACGCGTTGATGTGCATCCCGCCCACGCGGGAGTCCTACGCGTCCGCAGATCAGCGAGCTGCGCGAGTTCGAGTGCATCTCGCCCGTGCGGGAGTCCTACGACGTGTAACGCGACGGGGCTTGTACCCGCTCGCACGCATCCCGCCCGCAGCCTGT
This sequence comes from Streptomyces sp. PH10-H1, assembly GCF_030063355.1. GTDB lineage: Bacteria > Actinomycetota > Actinomycetes > Streptomycetales > Streptomycetaceae > Actinacidiphila. Next base: position 21,823 of record NZ_JASISZ010000099.1, on the reverse strand, counting down.
GCGGGAGTCCTTCGCCGCCGGCCTTGAGCACCAGGTGCTTCCCGCCAAGCGGGAATCCGCGGCCGGAGGCGTGACCGCAGGCCGGTGAACGAAGTGACGCCTGCTCGCCATTCGGACCACCGTGGCCCCCTCGATCGCCAGTGCTCCCTAATCGATCTCAATGCATCCAGACCTGACTACTTGAGGTGATTCCTTTCATGATGTTCGGCTTGTGTTCCTGTATATGGGGAAAGTCCGATGAACTCCCGGCTCCGTATCCGCTGGGGTGCCATTCGCTGGATACCGCAGCGGTCGCCATGGTGCTCTGGGATGTTCATCTCTCGGCAGGTCAGCGCAGGTTCGTGGCCGAGTCGTTCGGGGTTTCGCAGGCTCACGCACGTCGTCTGGTGGCGTTCTGGGCTGGTCTGCATGACGTGGGGAAGTGCTGTCCGGCGTTCCAGTCGTCTCCGACAGGGCCTGATCCGGAGTTTTTGCAGCGCGAGGAGTTCGCCTCTCCCGCAGGCTGGATGAACGAGGGCTCCGTACGCCATGAACGGGTGGCGCATCTCGTTCTGCCGTCCCTTCTCGCCGATCTCGGATACGACATCGCATCGCGCCCGGGGAAGTCGGTGGCCCATCAGGTCGCGCAGATCCTGGGAGGCCACCACGGCGTCTACGGCCCGATGCTGGACCGGACAACGATGAGGCACCCGGAACGGGCCGAGCCGCGGATCGGGATGGCGAAGGGTTGGCAGGAGCAGCGGGTAGCGCTGGTGGACGTCGTGCACCGGGCGTGCGGAAGCCCTGCGGCGCCGGCGCGCGTGGCGCCCGCGGGTGCGGCGGTGCTGGTGACGGGGCTGGTGGTGCTCGCGGACTGGATCGCTTCGGGCCATGCGTGGGTGTCGGCCCGGCAGCGCGCCTGGATGGCTGCCGGGGACGAGGACTGGGAGGCCCACTTCCAGCGGGCGCTGGCCGCCGCGGGGCCGGCCGTGGCCCGGTTGCAGCTCGCCCCACCGCGATGGCTGCCTGCCTCCGGGTTTTCGGACGTCTTCCCGCACATCACCAAGCCGTATCCGCTGCAAGTGGGCATCGCCGCCCGTCTGCCCGGTTTGGTGAGCGGACCGGGGATCTTGCTGGTGACCGCTCCCACCGGGGACGGCAAGACGGAGACCGGGCTGTTCGGTGCGCGCCTGCTCGGCTCGGCGGCCGGCCGGCCCGGGCTGGGGGTCCTGTTGCCGTCGATGGCCACGACCGACGCGATGTGGGACCGCGTACGCGCCTACGTTGGCCGCGCCGCAGCGGCCGATACCCCGGTGACGTTGCTGCACGGGATGGCCTGGCTGAAGGAGACGTACTCCACGGACGCCCCGGACACCGAACTGTGCGACGACGGCGTGTCCACGACGGCGGGCGACTTCGTGCGCCGCAAGCACCTCGGCCTGGCCGCCGGCACCGCGGTGGGCACGTGGGACCAGGCCGCGATGGCCTGTCTGCCCATGCGGTTCAACACCTTGCGCTGGCTCGGCCTGTCCGGCAAGACGCTGATCATCGACGAAGCCCACGCCTACGACGCCTTCGGCCACGCCCTGACCATCCGCCTGCTCCAGTGGCTCGGCCACCTCGGCGCACCCGTCGTGCTGCTGTCCGCGACCCTCGCCGGCAGCCTCGCCCAGCGCCTGGTCCACGCCTACCTCGAAGGCGCCGGTCACACCGCCCCGCAGCCCGTCGCCCCGGCCTACCCCGGCTGGCTGTTCGCGGACGCGGCCACCGGCACGATCACCGCGTCCGGCACGATCCCCAGCACCCGCGCGCACCACCTCGCCGTCGACCAGCACCTCGTGCGCCACACCCACGACCTCAGCGTCGACGACGGTCGCGCCGCGCAACTGGCCCACATTCTCGCCCCGCTCTACGACTCCAGCGCAGACCCTGGCGCTGTCCTCGTAATCTGCAACACAGTCCCCGATGCCCAGGCCACCTACCAAGCCCTCGCCGCCCGCTCCGGCCGCTCCGGCACCCGCACCCCGAACCTCCTGCTACTCCATGCCCGCATGCCGCAGTGGCAGCGCGAGGACCTCACCCGCCGACTCCTCGCTCTCCTCGGGCCCCGCGCCCGCCGCCCGCACGAACCATGGGTCGTGGTGACCACCCAGGTCGCCGAGCAGTCCCTCGACGTCGACTTCGACCTCGTCGTCACCGACCTCGCACCGCTGGCGCAGCTCCTCCAGCGCGCCGGCCGCGGACACCGCCATACCCTCGCCGACCGCGGCCGCCGCCCCGCCTGGGCGCCCATCCCGCGCCTCGTCGTCCTCGCACCTGCCGGAGAGCTCCCCCCGCCGGCGTGGGGAAACGTCTACGAAGGCGCCCTGCTCCGCCGCACCCGCGACCTGCTCGCCGAAAGCACCCACGTCGCCATCCCGCAGGCCGTCACCTCCATGATCGAGACCGTCTACGCGGACCTCAACGCCCTCGCCGAGCAAGCCCTGCACGATGACCACCGCCGCGCCGGCCGGGACGCCGCGCACGCCGCCGCAGCCGACACCGCCGCCATCCCCGCCCCCGCAACCATCACCGACCTCTACCCGATCACCGACCGGGACCTGGACCCCGGCCTGCTCACCACCCGCCTCGGCGCCGATTCCGCACGGCTGCTGCCCGTCTACCGCGCCCACGACGGTAGATACTGGCTCGATCCCCAGTGCACCAGCGAACTGCCCATACCAGCCTCGGGCCATATGCGTCTGACGCGCGGGCAGGTCGCCGACCTCGCCCGCTTGAGCGTCCCGGCCCCTGGCGCGTATCTACCAGAGCGCCCCGATACCGCCGCGCCCACGGAATGGAACAAGACCCCACTCGCTCGCGAGCTGCGCCTGCTGCCGCATCGGGTCCTGTCTGGCGGAGGTATTCAGGGTTACCGGACCGAGCGGCACACCCTGCGTCTCGACCCGGTCCTCGGCTTGGTGCGCACGCCCGTTCGGTGAACCCGGCAATGGCAGAAGCCGATTCACGTTCCCTGCGGGCGTCCGGCTCACCGCCATGGACGGAGGGGATCGGCTTCAGCATCGAGCGACGCTGACCGAAGGCCGACGGACAGACAGCCAGTTGTGGACTCGTATCCCCGTCGCCCGCCAGCGGACCCGGGAGGGCGCCGGCACCTGGTTCGCGGATCGCAGCGGGATGCGGCCAGCGCGATCACCAGGGCGCCCGCCGCGAGGGTCAAGCGCACCCCGAAGGTGTCGGAGACCGGTCCCGCCAGGAGGTAGCCGAGGGGGACCGGCAGGATCTGGCCGGATCCGGGCTCCTGGGATTCCGGACACCTCGCCGTGCTCGTCGCACCGAGGCAGCAGGGCCTTGGCCGCTTCCCGCGCCATGGTGTCGCCCTCGAATCGGATCGTCAGGCCGTCGTGACGAGGCAGGACGTACCGAATGCCCCATGGGTAGTCGGGGTCGTTGGACGGCCAGGCGAGGCGGCGCAGCACCCAGCGTTCCAGCTGCGCCTGGTGCGGATTGGCCGCAGGGATCAGTGGTGTGCCAGGACTCGCCGCCCGAACCGCCGTGAGGGCGGAGCGATGGGGCATGCCCGTATAGGTCGACAACCGCTTGGCGCGGCGGGACAGGATGGTCGCACGCACGGGCTTCTCCACAACCCGGCCGGCCCGACCCCGACCGCGAGGTAGATAGACACCGCGGATCAGGAAGAACAGCTCCACAGGTGGCAGCCACGCTGTCTGGGGTCCCCTTGGCGCACGCTCATAAAGCACGTCGGGTGAGCGGCTGGGAACGGGCCCCGTGTGGGCCGTCGCATGGAGTTGATCTGCCACCCGGGCCGACTCGAGGGAGGCCGCGGCCGACACGCCGAAGGTTTCACCCGTCAGGAGTCGCTACGCCACCGACGTGCACGATCGCCGCGTCGCCTGCTCGGTGCGCCAGGGGCGAGCGGCGCCATCACGATGCCGGCCAAGGAGTTCGCAGTCCTGATCTCCGCGGCACGCGTCAGCCCAGGCGTGGCGCGGTCACAGTTGCAGGAAATGTCACAACGCAGCGACGCAACTACCAGTTGGCTTGGGCCAGTAGGTCGGTCGGCCAGCGGGGGCCAGTGTCAGCGTCGTTGGCCCATACGTACTGGCCCTCCGGCTCGACGGTCATCCCGTATTCGTACAGCGAGGGCCGGCCAGCGGCGATCCATTGGTCCCATGCCTGTTCGACGTCGTCGGCGAGCTGGCGCGGGCCGCCCTGGGTGGCGACGGTCCGGCCGCCGCCTACGGCCGCGATGGACGCCCAGGAGGTGCGGTCGTGGAACCAAGCGTTCAGCCCGTCCTCGTCCACAGCCGTCCTGATCCGCAGGTCGGGCAGGACGACGCGTAGCGCGAAGCGGAGGTTCCAGTCGTCGCGCAGCGGTTCCAGGGCGCGCCGGAACGGCCTGTCGCTGGCGGGTGGAGCCTGTTCGCGCACCTGCTGGTAGCGGAGTGCGGGAGCGATACCGCGGGCGGGCATGAACATCCCCAGGCCCTGGAACCAGCCGGAGGCCGAGCTGCCGTCGTCGGCGACGGTCAGTGCGACGTGTCCCAGGTGGCCCCAGGGTGTGACAATCCGCCCGCCGGGAACGGTCTGCTCCACCCACGCCCACGGGACCTGGTCGACCGCGTAGGTCGCGATCACCCGGTCGTACCGGGTGTTGGCAGGCCAGCCCGCATTGCCGTCCCCGACCTCGACCGTCACGCAGGCACCTGCCGATTCCAGCCGACGACGGGCCGGGAAGGCCAGTGCGGAGTCGGTCTCCACGGTCGTGACCTGGGTGCCGGTGCGCCAGGCCGCTAGGCCCGCGTTCCAGCCGGTGCCGGCGCCGAGCTCGAGGACGCGGTGGCCTTCCTCCAGGAGGAGAGAGTCCAGCATGTCGACCACCAGGCTCTGCGCCGACAGGCTGGAGGTTGCGACACCGTCGGTGACCTGGGTGACGGCCGGCCCGTCGGGGCCGGCGTAGACCTCGGCGGCCCAGCGATCGGAGTCGGCGGCCCGGTCGATGGGCTGGTAGGCGTGACCGTCCCAGGTCCACAAGCGGTCGGGAGCGAATTCGTCCCGCGGCAGGGCCCCCACCGCCAAGCGGATCCAGGGGGAGCGCTCCGGCCACTGCCCGCGCTGCTCCATGTCGTCCGCCAGGCGGCGTTGATGCTCGACGAAGGACAACGAGGCTCCTACTTCCTGTGCTTTCCGGGGTCACTCGGGGGTGGGGGCGGCGCCGGGCTGTCCGCGTTACCAGGAGGCGGGTTCCCTTTCGCAAGGTCTTCGCCAGGCTTCTCGTGCTCACCCATCGTTAGAACTCCTTCAGCGCAGAGTGATGCTACGTGCATCGTGGCGCACATTCGAGCCGCCCGATAGACCGCCGTGGCCAGTGACGGCCGCGACACGTCTCCGGCTGCGCCTCGGCCGCCGGGCTACCGGAGCCCGCCGCCACGGTTGGCACGTATTCGGCGTCACGGGCGTTCCCGAAACCGGGAATATCCCGGTGTCGATGGAGTGGCCACTCCGTCCAGTGTTTTAGTGGTACTTGGCGTACGGGTGAGCGCCACCGCTGGGCGGCGGGGCTTCGTTTCCGTCCTGGACACCTTGCGCCGGGTGAACGTCACTTCCTCGATTGCGCCGGGGCAGTTGACCGGGCGACGAGCAGACAGGGCCGCGTCGTCGACACGTCCCTGACCGTCCATCCGTGATTGCGCAACAAGTCGGCGTAGGCACTGGTGAAGACGAACTCCTCGGCCGCGACCTCGGGGAAGTCGCGGCCGTTGAGCACGGTCGGGAACGGGCAGCGGTGGCCGACCCGCACCGCTCCGGAGCCGGGAGCTCCTGGTGAGCACACGAACCCCGAGGTCACGACGGCCCGGGAGGCGTCGCGCTGCGCCGTCGGATGGTAGGCCAGGAGAACTCCGGTCACGGCCGCAACCTCGTCGACATCGTCCTGAGTGTGCGCGCTGACCATGTGTCCTCCTTCAGAAGGTGTCGGGATTGCGGGCTGGGACGTGCACATTCGGAGGGTCTACCCACCGTTGAGCTGTTCGGCCGCCGTCTCGGCGACGTCCAGGTTGCCGCCCCAACTCGGTACCCACCGCTCGGTCTCATCGTCCCAGATCTCCCAGTCGTACGGGCCGACCTGCTGCGCGATGTACTGCGGCTCCTGCTTGACCAACGAGCGCTCCCTTGGGTCAGGCGCGTGGCGGGGGCGGGGGGATCATGCGGTGGTGTTCAGGCTGGAACAGCACCGTGGTGGTGCCGAGGCAAACTCCGCTGGGCAGGGCGGCGTGGAGGGTGACGAGGTCCGGGCTGCCGGGGATCGGTTCAATGCGATTGGGGCGGTGGAGGAGGACCAGGCGGTCCACGTGCGCCAGAACGGCAGGGTCGCGCAGATCGGCGGGGCGAGGCCGGCAGGCATCGGCGGGACCGGGTCCGAGGTGAGCGACGGCGATAGCAGGAACGGCCAATTCCCGGGCGAGGGCCAAGAGCTCGGCGGCACTCTGACCGGGTAGGGGCGGGGAAGGCTCCAAACCGGCGGCGAGGGAGAGGGTATCGACCAGCATGGAGTTGTGCGCACGCCTCCAGCCCTTCCAGGACCGCTACGACCAGGCCGTGCGCGACGGTGGCGTGGCCCGGCTCACCGGGATCTGTCCGGGCAAGCACGGCCGCTGGGGGCGGATCTGCGTCCTGGACGACGGTCACGAGACCTCGATGGAGGAGCCGCATTGGGGCCGCAGCAGCGAAGGCCGACCGATCGCGTGGGTAGGCAGCGCGCCCGACGATTGGTGAGAGCACCCAAGCATGCCGCCGCCCTCACACTGGAGTGGGCGGCGCGCCGTGCTGGCAGGCAAGACCCCCGTGCACGTTGTGCGGCCCTTGGCCTTTCGCTGACCCGGCTCAGCGGCACCGTGCCCGAGGTTCTACACGCACTCCAGCGTGATGCCGTCGGCTCGCAGCGCGGAGCGCGCAGCATCGCACTGGAGCGCGTGTACATGCTGGCCGGTACGCCTGCGAGCCTGAACAGTTGCAACCGGTGGAGGACGGTCCGTTCGCGCACCTGCGCCGGTCCTCGAAGACTGCCGGCGCATGCCACTCGTTGCGCGGCGCGGCTATCGACTTCACGACGGGGTCAACGACGTCAGCCGGCGGGAGGAGCGGCGGTCGCGGGCGGGTTGTCCGGGTGGTGCTTCCAGTCGTCGGCCATCGCGTACAGCCCCACCAGAGTGCGCTGGGCTGCGCCGGTGTCCTCGGCGGCCACGGCGTTGGCGTGGGTCTGGCTGAGCTGCTTGGCCTTGCGTCGCGCGTCTGCGTACACCTGGTGACCATCAGGGTGCTGCTCATCGCGCTGCTCTTCGAGGCGGTCCCGGACGAACTGATAGATCTCTACTCCGGTCTGGAGGGTCACTGCTCTAGTCTCCCTTGTCTGCTCGTGCGGTCGGGCGTCGGGGCCGCTTCCCTTATATAGCGCACGCCCCCGGTTACGGGCACTATCGGCCGAACACCTCCGCGCCGTCTGGACACCAGCCGCTTCTTCACCCCGCCGCAGCCACGCTGCCCGGCCCGGCGCTCCCGACAGTGTCATCCACCTGCCAAGCCGCGGTACGGGGACGACGGCTGTCTGGGTCAGGCCGCGCCGCGGCCGGCGACTGCTTCCCGGACAGGTGGTGCAGCCTGGTGATAGGTGATCAGGTGCGCGACGCACTACCACTTCCGCGGGCCATCATCGAGATCGGACCCCAAGATGACCACCCAGTAGTCGAGCGCTACAGGAAGGCCGGCCTCGTGCGTTGGTGTCGTCAGCTGCCAGCTGGTCGTTGGCGGCTCGTCGAACGGCTCCCAGCGGAAAAGGGCGTCAGGCTGTTGGGCCAGCAGTTCCTGCTCGCAGCGGCGCTGCGCACCTGGCAGGTCGTAGAACGGCGCCGCCAGCGGCTCGTAGCGGCCTTGGGCCATGAGGACCGCCCGGTAGCGCATCGGTTCCGGGACGTATTCCAACGTCAATGAGTTGTAGGGCCGGCTGGGGAGGACGGCCTCCTCGTGCGCGGTCAGAGGGCGCAGGTACACGTTTCCTCGGCCGTCCGGAATCGGCGGCACGCCCCGCGGGAATCCCCCGTCTCGTCCGCCATCTGCGTTGGACCAGCTGTGCGTCCGGAGTCCGGCACTCGTGCTCGTCGACGTCGGAAGGGGGGCGTTGCCGCTCAGTAGTCGTACGGCCGTCGCGCGGCCGGCCGCGTCAAGCACCGGAGGGAGCAGACCGCGGGACGCGGCCTGCTCGACACGTTGAAGCGCCTGCTGATACGAGCAGCCGATCGCGCGTTGAAGGGCGCCAGCGATCCGCTGCCGGTTGCTGGTGGTCTTCCGCTTGCGGGACGATGGTGTCATCGGCTGTCTCCTGCAACTCCCGGACCGGCTGCCCACCACGGCCGACACCGGAGCTGCTGAAGCAAGGCACCAGCACCAGATGCCTCCCCCGCGCGGTAGCACGGTTCGCCGATCACGACCGGAGGTGGGTTCAGGCCGGGGCACGCCATGGGAGGGGCGATGCCGCCATGTTATCGCGACGACGAGAGTTCTGCCGGCCGCTTGAACCCTCTCATCCGCCACGTTGGAGCTCCGTCCTGCGCCTCCGGTCGCCACCGGCTGCTGCGCCGCATACCGGCTGCCGGGGGGCCGTGCCGACGGGCATCACCGCTGGCACGGCACCGAGCGGCGCTGTGGAGACCCCGCGTGCAAGGCACGTCGCTGGCCTTCCCGATGGCCGGTCCCGACCGCTGGTGTCAGCGAAGTACTTCGCCGACGATGGTGCGGTCTGCCGGGGGCAAGGAGGCGCGTTCGGGGGCGAGGGCACGTGGGGCGATCACGCCTTCCACCGGGCGGGAAGGGTTGATCAGTTCGAGGATGGCCAGGACCACGTCAGCGGGCACTCCGTCGAGCCGGAGACTCGCGGTGCTGGCATCCGAGCTGAGGCGTACGTGCCCGGACGCCAGCGCGGGAACCAGGTCCTGGGTAAAGCGGGCGCCCGACCAATAGGAGTACACGCGGTCGGTCTGAGTGGCGGAGGGGCCACCGGCCGGTGACAGGCCTGGCAGCACGCGTTCCATGCGGCGGTTCACAGCTACGCGCGCCAGCCGTTGCCGCTCCTGCGTACGGGCATCGTCCACGGCCACCTGGTGGGTGGTGACGTAGTCGGGCAGCAGTCGGCGGACGATCTGGTTGACCATTGACATCGGGGGCTGGTCCATGCCGACGGTGATGGACGGGGTCCGGTGGCCGCAGAAACCGCCGGGGTAGACGCCTTCGATGGTCAGGCGCCGGCCGGCTCCCTTGGCGCGGTAGGAGTGGAGGTGGATGAGGGTGAAGCCGAGGCCGCCGGGGTGAGTGAGCGTCAACGAGCCGAAGGTGTTGCGATGCGCTTGGTGGGTCCAGCCACCGTCATGGATCTGCCGATGGTTGAGGGTGTCGGCCAGGGCCCGGCCGAGGGCGTCGAAGTGATCGTGCAGCAACTGCACCGTGGATTCGGTCGGCATCGCTCCATCTCAGGTTGAGGTCGAGGTCGAGGGATGGGGCTGGTCAGGCGGCGCGCAGCCGTTCGCTGCGCGAGGCGGACGCGTTCGGGGCCGTCTCGATGTCCTGGGGGAGCAGTTCCAGGTACTGCTGCTGGCGACCACGGTGATGCTCAGCGCGGGCGAGGGCAGTGTGGTGCCGGGCGCGCAGGCTGCGCAGCTCTGCGCGGGTGGTGTACCGGGCCTCGGGGGCGCGCTCTTGGGCGGCGGCCAGGCGCAGCGCCTCGATGTCAGGCCGGGCGAGGTAGTGCAGGGCCAGGGCGCGCAACACGGCGGAGGCACGACGCTCGGTGGCGGCCGGAGCATCAGTGCCCGTGGTGCGGCTGAGGCGTACCCGGGCTGGCATGGCTGGCGGGGTGGTGGCGGTGAGGTCGGCGGTGGTGTGGCGGTCCCAGTGCCCGCTGACGGGGACGCCGTTGATGGTGGGCTCGAAGGCGCGCTCGTGCTCGAAGTGCCGGCGGGTGGCCTGTCCGTAGGCGACCCAGATGCCGTCGGGCAGGGGCCCGGCGCGGTAGATGTTGCGGCCGACGGTGAATCGCCCGTGCACCCGGGCACCGTGCACCTCGTAGACCACCGATCCGGCCACGCCGTCATTGACGGCGACCTCCCGGACGTTTACCGACCCCAGGAAGTGGCCCCGGTCGTCGGTGAGCGGGAGGGACACCGCGGCAGGATCGGCCGCCCGCACGGGCCGGGTGGCCCGGCGGATGATGCCGGTGATGACGTTGAGCCCGCTGCGCATTTGGGCACGCTGCTGATCCAGCTGCCGAGCGTCTGCGCCGGCCGCAGTGGCGAGTTCGTTTTCGTGCGCGGCGAACCTCGCAGCCTGCGGCAGGGCCGCGGCCGTGAGTAGAGCGTGGAGGTGGGGCACTTGGCGCCAGTGCATGACGATCGCCAGGATGACCACCTCGGTGCGGCGTCGCACACCGCGCGGCAGCTCCTGGCAGACGCCGTTGTCCCGCAGGTTTTCGGCGTAGCGGCCCAGGAAGTACCCGGAGGGCAGGTCGTGGGGGTTGAGGCCGCCGGTCCAGCCGTGCACGCGGACGTTGTAGACGACCGGCTCGTCGGGACGGTGGCGCGAGTAGTAGTCGCCGTGTGGGTCGACTCCGTCGCCGTACTGCACGCTGACGGTGCTTGGGATGACGGTGCCGTCGTAGTGGTGCTCGGGGATGACGACGAACGTACCTCGAATATGGGGGCCGCGAACGACGTAGCGCAGGCGGCCGTGCTCGAGTGCGGTCACGCGCGCCGTAAGGGTGCCGATCCCAGGAAGGTCCAGGTCGGTGCGGATGGTGGCCCGAAGGAAGGTCACGTCAACGTTCTCCAGGTGGTCAAGGGGATGGCGGCCATTTGCTGCGGTCCTGGCGATGGACGGCGGCGGCCGACTATGAGGGGGCCGCGGCGGGTGTGCCGTCCGGCGCGGCAAGGATGCGCAGCTGGTCGAGGTCGCGCTGTGCCTGGGCAACGCCCCGCTCGGCACGCTCGACCGCTTGGCGACGCTGCTCCAGTGCGGACTCGTAGATGTCGAGGTAGTGCTGCGCGGTGGACTGGCGGGCCAGGCCCTCCAGAGTGTTGCGGTCCTCACGCTGGGCCCAATGCTCGGCGGCGGTGCCGAGCACGGCGCGCGCCAACTGCCAGGACGACCTCGGCATGCGCTCCGTGGATCCGTTCTGGGTGGTCCGCCGCGCGTCGATGGTGTACGGCGAACGGGTGTCGACGGCGATCCGGCCGGCGAGCTCGATGCCGTTGATGGTCAGGGGCCGTTCGTCGCGCTGCCCGCTGACGGCGTTGTCCAGCCGGGCAAAGAGGTAGAGGTCGATCGGACCTGGCTCTTTCGCCAGGATGGGGTCGGCGAGCAGGAGCGCCGGCACCATCACGACGCTGCCGCGTACATGGGGGCAGCGCAGCTGGTAGCGCACGGTTCCCGTGTCCGGGTCAGCCAGGGATTGCATCGTCAGCCGGCCGTACGGGCCGAGGTCGCGTGTCACGGTGCGGGCGTCCACAGGTGCCTTTCAAGAGGAGGAAGCGTCCCGGCACCGCAGGGGGCCGGTGTGGTGGTCAGGTGTGGCTGCTGATCCTGCGGGCCCTGCGGTAGCCGCACGGTTGGGTCCGGCCCGCCGGTCTGCCTGCGCCGAAGGGGGAGTGCGCAGGTCAGACCGGCGGTCATCGGCCAGTAGGTGGCTGGCCGGGTGTGCCACGCCTTCGGAGGGGACGAAGGCGCAGCGTCCACGCCGCGCTGATGGCGGCGGGGGTCGGCGCCCGAAAGCGGCTGACGCTTAAAAGTCTACCGTCCATATCAATTCAACGCAAGTGTTAAGAGTCAACCTGGCAGGTCGCACGATTCCGGGCGCGGAGGGCGGTCGCCGCGCAGCAGCAAGGTCGCCCGCCGGAAGCGAAATCTATCCACAGGTCAATGGCCTTAGCGTCGGGACATCGCCCAGCACCACTACCGGGCGGTACCACCAGACACCACTTTGATGGGGAGTAACTATGCCCATGCGTCGCCGTATTGGCCGCGCCGCAGCTGTCGGAGTCCTCGGCCTATCCGTCGCAGGATCAGCCCTCGCCCTCGCACCGTCCGCCCAGGCATACAGCACTGGGTACGGCACGATCTCGTGCAGCGCCGTGAAGGTGCACCGTGACGCGGGCAGGACGTCGACGACCGTCGGCATCGCCTACCGCCACGACAAGATCGCCTACGACCAGTTCGCGTACCGTGCGTCCGAACGCACCTGGTACACCAGGGCGACGGTTACGAGGGCCGACGGCAAGAAGATCCGCGGGTACATGCTCTACGACTGCGCGAACCCCTACAACTCGAACCCGGCGCCGAAGCCGCCGATCCCCAGGTAACACCAGGGCCGCCCTTCAGCCCTACACGGCCAGCCTGTCGGCCGGCGATGCCAAGGCGTCGCCGGCCGACGACGCACCCACCCCGGCCGGCAAGAGCTCTCAGGGGTGCCTACCCAACAAGCGCGCACTTCGTGCCACAGGCCGTGTCAGCGCGGAGGGGTGGCCAGCAGGTTCAGCACTCGCACCGTGGCGGTGCGACGGCTCGCCAGGAGATGGACGCTCCACCCCCGTGCGGCCAGGACGTCGCGCACGCCGATCAGCGCCGCGTTGCGCGCCTCGCGTGCCCGCGTGACGCCTGCACGACCCGAAACGGGTTCGGTGGCGCGGCCGTCGATGAACCAGCTGCACTCGACGGATTCGGCGCCGTCCGGTGCCAGGGAGAGACCCTGCGGGGCGAGGTCCGCACGATAGTCATGGCCGAAGACCGCGAGGGGAATCGCTGCGGCCCGCGCAGCGGCCGAGGCCGCTGACACCGCCGGGTGTGCGGACGTCTCCGGCAGGCAGCCGGCGAACGCGGCCCGCGGGTGGTCTGCCGTGGTGTCGTCAGGGCGGTCCCACAACAAGCCGGCCCGCCAAGCGAGGCCGGCGAGGGTGTGCAGGTGCGTGGTGCCTTCCGCGGCGTAGAGCGTAGCCCTGAACGCCTCAGGCGCGTCGGCCATGCTCGGGTGGCCGTCCAGATGTGCGATGAGCACCGCGGCGTGACGGACCAGGTCGGCGAGGCCGGAGGCGTTGCTTGAGCGGGTGATGCTGTCCATGGTGTGGCGGAATCGCGTCTCGGTGTCCACGTGGTCCTCCAGTGCAGTCTTGGTGTGTCGGGGATGCGGCCGAGCTGCCGGGGTCCCAGGCCACGCTGGGCGCCGACGAGGTGGAGCGAGCGTCAAACGGCCGCGGCCTCACCGGCCCGTCGGTCGCGCCGGCGCCTGGTCCGAACGGAGTCCGGTTGGTGGTGAGGGTCAGTCTTCGACCTGCGCAATCTCCTGCCGGGCGCTCCCCTGAGCGCGCACCCGGCCGAGGCCCTTGAGGTAGTGCCCGTCATGGACGGGGTGGACCACGAGGAGGCCCGGCTACGATCCGGGCGCGTGGCCAGCGACAGGCCCGAGAGGTCGGACGGATTCGGTGCCGGACCGATCGTTCGTCGTGTCATCGGGTTCGCTGCGGAGCTGGAGGCACGACGGCCAGGGAGTCTCCGAAGGCGATGGGCCGCCACACCGTGAGGTTGGTCAGGGCTTCGCCGACAGGATGTTCCGTGAAGTCGTACGCACTCGGTTCCACGCCGCCCGGATAGAGCAGCTGCACGTCGACAGGGGACCAGATCAGCGGCCGTTCGTTGCCGTCGATCTCCTCAATCAGGAAGCGAACCGACAACGGCCGTGCTTCCAGGGCCTGCGTGTCCAGCCACTCCCCGACGGCGTTCCGCAGGTCGTCGAGGAGGTTGCGCGGCAGAAGCGGTCGCCGGGCAGCGTCGGCGTCGGTCCCGTCGTACCCCAGGTCAGGCGGCGTTTCATCAAGCCAGTCCACGGGAGTGTCCTTGTACATCGGTTGGAGGAGGAGCGGGTCGACCGTGCGCCAGCCCGGCGCGCGCGTGCTGACGGGCTCAGTCCGTCGCCACCGAGTAGAGGATGGCCGTGCGGCGAGCTCCCCGACGGCCGCGGGCGCCCCGGGTCCCGCCGACGTGCGCGCCGCTGGCGCCGGAGCGCCGACGATTCTGCACGGCCTCCGTGCGATCGCGGTTGTCCTGACGAGTCAGGAGGCGGCTGTTCTGGGGGCGCATGACGACGTCCAATCGCTGTGTGTGGCGGCCCGGCCGGGGTCGGCTGGGCGAAAGGAAGGGGCGCTTCGTTGTACTGAAACAGTACATGCAATGTTCAGATAGTGCAAGACTTAAGGGTCATATGGTATCGGCAATCCTCCTATCGCCGTCGAGCTGCCGGACCGCGTCGATCTGCGCCGCTGCCCGGGGCGGCGGGCGGCGCGCTTTGCAGGCGCCTACGGTTGGAGCAGCGCCCGCATGCCGAGGAGCTTCTTTTCGGCCTTCTCCGCGCGGTTCTGCCATCCCTCCCGGCGGCTCCGTTCCGTGGCCGTGCGGTCTTTTTGGTCGACGAGTTCGCGCCGTACTGCAGCCGTCTCCGCGCGTGCGGTGTCTCGCTGAGCGCGCATCTGCTCGGTGAGGTGAGCGCGCTCAACGAGCTGCCCGAGATTGAGCGACGCCAGATCTGTTCCGGTGAGCGTCGATGCAGCACGCGTCGAACCAGAAGGAACAGCGCTTGTCGGCTGGCTGACAGGAGCGCCGGTAGGGCGCGCCTTCTCGGACTTCGGAGCCCGATCCTTGTGGACCTTGAGGTGCGGCCGAATGGAAAGGGAATTGGGGGAGGTGTAGTCGCAGGACTGGCAACCATAAATTTCGGTGCCGTCAGCCAGTAGCAGATGGCGAGTCTGCGTGAACGTTACCTGCACTCCATCGCGGCTGATGCCGCTCTTGGTGGGCTGGTCCTCGACAACGGCGATGCCATTGACGTGCGTTGCGGTCATGCGGAGAGCAGTCCTTAGCTATGGGAGCGGTCTGGTTGGAGTCGGAGAGTGCGGCCCGCGTGGGCCACAGAGGCCCGGTCGGCCCGAGCATGGACCGACCGGGTTGGCGCTGCGGGTCAGGCGGCCAGGGAGAGCGCCTCGCGCAGGGCCGTCGCCTTGAAAGTGGACTGCTCCAGTTGCGTGCGACGAATGCGTCCGTCAACGGTCTGGTTGCCGCCCCAGTCGGCCAGTTCGCCCGCAGCTTCCACGAGCGCTCCGGCGGTCAACTCGACACCGAGCATGGTGTTGCTGGAGAAGATGGCGTGAAGCACGCCCCGGCGCTCGTGGACGCGACGGATGCGGTGGTCGTGGTCCTTCATGTCCGCCCACTGCTCCGGCAGGGGGATCATGCGATCCACGAACTCGTCGCGCTGACGAACGGTGACACGGCGGCGGTGGAGATCCTCCCGGTCGGCCAGGAATTCGTCGAAGTCCCTACGCAGAACCCCAACCAGATGGCTGGCCTGCTCGATCTGCTCCGGAGCGTTCCGCGTGTGCCGAATGGCGTGGAAGCGGCCAGTGGCGCTGGCCTGTCGCATCGCCGTGTTCCACTGATTGGTGCACCACAGGCGTTCGGCGGTACCCCAGACGCGAAGCGACCCGTTGCCGTCGTGGGATGCCTGGAAGCCGACGCTAAGGGTCCAGGGGGAGGGATCTCCGGCGAAGCCGCGTGCCTCTCGGGTCAGCTCGATGAGGCCCATGACCGAGCGGCCTCCACGCAGCTCGCGCAGCATGCGTACCTCGGCGCCCGGAGCCTCCATGACGGGGGCGATAATCCGGCCGAGCAACGTGTGGTCCAGTACCTCGTACCCCGAACCGGGGACGCCGAGGGTCAACCAGGTGTCGTTCCGGACGATCTTCTTGTGGTCCGTCTCTGTCTCGTAGACGGGGTTTCCCAACTGGTCGATCCCCAGAAGGACTGGGAGGCCGTTGGGGCCGGAGGTCAGGACCGGCGCGGCTACGGGCTCCCAGGAGAGACCGTATGCGTCGCGGACCGCATCCCAGGACGCGAGCTCCGGACGGGGCGTGGGCGCGTCGCCGTTCAAGCGGCGCTGGCCCGCAGGCTCCAGGTACGAGGCGGCGGAAGCCACGACATTCGCGTTGACGGTGCTGGTGGTCACTCAAGTCCTCTCGATAGACGCGGCGTTCGCGTCGCCCTCGCGGGGTCCCCCGCGCTGACTCTTAAAAGATACAGCATGAGTTGACGTAATGCAAGATTTAAGAGCGACCTAGAGGCGCGCCCCGCCCCCAGTCCCGTCCGCCGTCCCGTCCGTCGCTGTGCTGCTGCGCCGTGCTGGCCCGCCGTGGCCGCTCCGGCCCCGGCCGCGCTCCGGCCCCGGCCGGTCCGTTGTCCCGGGGTGGGCCGTCGACGTCGTGTCCTGTCGGCCCCGCCTGCTGCTCGCCGCCAGTTCGCGGCCTGGCGGCCGCCGGTCTGCCGCCGGCGGTGGGCCGCCTGGTTCTGCCGCGGTTCGCCGCCGCTGGCCGCCCGGCGCCGCCCGGCCGCCGGCTGCTCGCCGCGCTCGGGCCGTCGCGAAGTTCGCCGGGTCGTTCTCTTGCGCCCGCGCGGGTCGCCGCCGCCCGGCCCGCCCGCCCGGCCCGCCCGCCCGGCGGGCCCGTCCGTCGGGCCCTGGCGCCTGCTGCGCCGCGGCCCCGGCCACCGCCCCCGGCCACCGCCTTCGGCAGAGAGATCGACCGCGGCGTCACGGCTGCGCCGGACGGCCCGGCGCCGCGGTGTGAGCGTCACCCTGTGGGTGACATAGGTATGTGGAACGTCAGAATTGCTGACGTTGAGGTCAGTGCTGCTGACCTCTGGTCGGGTTCAGCGGCCATAGGCGGCCGTGGTGGTGGGCTATCGCGTTCGTTGCGGGGGGAGCCGGTTGAGGAAGCGTGTGGTGAGAGCGGAGAGCACGGTCCCCATCTGGCCGCGGGGGAGGTCGGCTTCGGTGAGTGCGAGCTGCAGGTCCGACAGCGCCGTGTGGGCGTGCGGGCTGAGCACGTAGGCGGTGGGCGACGAGCGGACAGGGGGCAGGCCGTCGCCGCGGGCGGCGAGGAACTCCCGCGTGCACGCGAGGTGTCCGGGCAGGTGGCCCGGGCCGGTGCGCAGGGCGGCGTCAAGGTAGTGGCCCGGCCTAACGCGGGGCCAGGTCGCACGGTCGAGTTCCCTGCGCGGTGAGGGACGCGCGCACTTCGGGGTCGAGACGCACGGCACACACCGACCAGGTGGGGCGGTGGAGCTGGTACTCGGCGAAGCTGGTGCGCAGTTCCCGCAGCGCCTGGAGCTGGTCGTCCTCCTGGAACTGGCCGACTTCCTGGCGTGCCTAGGCGATGGCTCCCGAACGGGGTGCGTCCTGGCCGCGGACGGCGTGGTAGCGGGCGAGGACCTGCTGGTAGGTGAGTCCCAGGGCTCGGGCGTACTGCTGCAACGTGCGGAAATCAGTGGTCATGATGCTCCGAGTACCGTGCTCCCGGCAGCCGGTGGCTCAGAGGGCAGAGACCGGATCAAGCATCATTCCCGCTGACCGGGCTTCTGCCACACTTCGGGCGCCGGGATCCCGTGAGTGTGTCGGCAAGGGCCCTGAAAGGCCCCGCAGCATCGCTGCTGCGCTCACCGTAGGGCAGACTGCCGCGCTGGCAGGGCCGGTGGGGCCCGGTTTCGCTCGATCGGGGGAACGCGGTGGGCCGACGTCCCGCCCAACCTCCCGACCGCGCGGCCGCCCTGGCAGCGTTGGCCCACCCGGATTCGCCGCGCCGCGGCCGCGCCGGCGGCTGGTGCCGTTGTTGGCCCGCGCCGTCCGCCGTCCGCTGCCGCGCGGTGTTGTCGGCCGGCTCGCCGGCCGAGCCCGGCCGCCTGGTCGCCGCTCTGCCCCGGCCTCCGCTGCCAGCTCGTCGTCCAGTCCGCCGGCCGCCGACGTCGGTGTCCGGCCCAGGCTGGGCCTTGATCTCGCGGCCGCCCGTGGTCTGCTGCCGCGCCGCGTGGTGTTGCCGGCTCGCCGCCGGGGCCCCACCGCCGTTCGCTGCTGCGCCGTGCGGCGAGGGTGCGGTTGTACGCGCTCCGCCCGCCGCTGTGCCGCGGCTGCGCGCCGCCGGGCCTGTTCCGGCCGGGCGCGCCGTTCCCGCGCCGCCGGCGACGTGCTGCAAGTTCCGCCCGGCCCGGCCGCTGCCGGGCCCTCGGCGGTTGCTCACCTCTCGCCGGCCGGTGCTCCAGTTGGCCGTCTGCCGCCCCCGCATGCTCGTGCTGCAGTGTCCCGCCGGCGGTCGGCTGCGGCTGGTTCACTACTGCCGGCCGAGCGGGTGTTGCCCATGTCGGCCGGCCCTCGGGCCTCGATCCGCGGGGCCGCGGCCGCCCGTCTGCCGCGCTGTCCGGGCTGGCCGTTGGCGGGGGCTGCCGTGGCGGCTGCCTGGTCGCCGGCGTCTGCCGTGCGCCGTGTCCGGCCGGTTGCCGGCCGCTGCCGTGTCGCCCGTTCGCGGCCGCCGCCTTCGCCGGCGCCCGTTCCGCTGCGCGCTGTCCTGCTGTTGGCGTGCCCGGCCAGCGTTGGTCGGGCCGCGGCTCCCGTGTCGCCGCGGTGTCCGCCCGGCTCTCGTGTCTGTTGTTGGGGCGGGCTGTTCCTGTTCCGTCGCTCGACTCAACTCCGCCCGCCCGCCCGCCCGCGTGCCGGCCTGCTCGCCTGCTGGCGGGGCTGCGCCGGGCCCGGTTGCTCGGTGCTGGGGTGTGTTCGGTCGCGGTGGGTTCGACATCCGGGCCCCGGCCCGCCTGCCCCGGCCCGCCTGCCCCGGTGGTGTCTGTTGCTGCGGGAGCCGGCGGCCCGCCGCCGCTGCGCCCCGGGCCGTTGGCCCCTGCGTTCGGCCGGCCCGTTGTCGAGGTCGGGTTGACCGCCGCGGTCCGTCCGCGCGGTCCGCGGCGCGGCGTCGACGGCCTGGGCCGCGGCGGAGCGCTTCGCAGGGCGGGCAGGTTCGAGCGGTGCGCGCGGGTGCGGGGGCGGGTCAGTCGGTGTCCTGGTCCTGTCCGGCGAGCCGGTTTCTCGCGGCGGTGATCCTGCGGGGCAGGCTCTGGGGTTTGATCCCCAGGTCGCGGGAGATCGCGGCCTGTGCGCCGCGTTCGCGTCTGTCGACGATGGAGATCAGGAGGGTGTCGGCTCGCTCTTGTATCTCGGCGAGGTCGTCGAAGACCTTCTTGAGGGTGGCGATGTCGTCAAGGGTGGTCTGGTTCACTCCGAGAGTCTATCAGGCTTTGCCTGACAAATCCAGTCGGGCCGCAGCGGACCTCCCTCTTGGCTTATCAGGCAATGCCTGATAAACTTCTTTCAGGTCGGAGGGACCGGCCGGAAGGGAAGACTGGTGATCATCAGCTACAGCACCCAGGCCGCGCAGGCGCTGGACGGGCTGGCCGTCTTCGACAGGGCGGCGTATGTCCTGGCCATGCTGCGCATCCAGGGCCACCTGGTAGGCGCCGCTGGTGACGGTGTTGTCCGCGACTCCATCGCCTTCGTGGTGGATGACGACGCCTTCACCCTCTCGTTCGTCGCCACGGTGACGGGCGTCGAGATCGGTGTGCACGAGCTGGATTGGGAGGTGTGCGCTCTCTGACGGCAGACGAAGGGCCCGGCCTCACCGAAATTGAGGCCGGGCCCTTCGTGGGTCAGTGTGCCAGGTGCGTCACTTCTTGCGGACGAACCGGCGACCGACGGTGTCGACGCTTACGTCGAGGGAGGCAGCGACCTTGGTCTTTGCCCCGTGTACATCCGAGTTGGCCAGATCAACCGCCAGGTCGCGCGCTTCGGCCCACAGGTCTGCCAGCCGGGCGCATCGGGCGTCGACCGTGGCGGGTGTGTCGTCGGGGACGGTGAAGCCCTGTTCGAGCAGCTCGTCTGCCGCGCCGTGGCGCTGGGCGGCCAGGTAGATGTCCCGATCGGTGAACCGGGCCGGCGTGCTGGATCGCAGCCACTCGCCGGCTGCCTCGGCGCCCTGCGTGGCGTGGATGGCCGCTCGCACCGCCGCGACGACGGCACCGTCCAGTGCGGACAGGTGGGCACGGTGGATCCGGTCCTGTGCGTTCGCCCGGTCACCTTCCGGGAGGGCGTCCAGGATGAGGGCGATGGAGCTGAGCTCGCGGGGAATGCCAGTGGTATCCATGGCCACGAGAATACCGCAATTTGCGGCTAGTAACCGCATCATGCGGAGTTTGACGGGGTGCGGAGGCCCCCGCCTCAATTTCGGTGAGGCGGGGGCCGGTGTGCCGTGGGCTACTGCACCGTGCGGACCTGGGTCACGACGGCCAGGATGCCGCCGGAGGCGACAGACAGGTCGATCGTGAAGGCCAGGCCGTCGATGACGATGTCCCGTTCCCCGTAGCGACCGGCGGGCAGCCAGTCGCGCGGGTCCAAGGAACCGAACTTCGACGGAAGCATCTGCTCCCGCAGGTGGGTGCCGACGGCGGGCTTGAGGCCCTTCTTGAGGATCCGGCGCACCCTCTGGCCCAGTTCGCTCTGGCTGCTCCAGGCGAGCCAGGTGAGCTGGGTCTTGAGGAAGGCGGAGCGAACCACCCAGACCTCGAAGCCATCCGCGTCGTTCATGACGTCCTTTCCGTTGCGGCCTCGGGCTGTTCCCTCGGCCTCATGAGATGAGTTTATCAGGCAATGCCTGATAAAACAAGCGGGGGTCCACAGAGGAGCCGCCGCCGCGCGGGTCGAACGCGAGGGGTTCCAACACCGCCCCGCTGTCCGCCCTGTTGTCGGCCGCCCTGGCCCCGCCCCCGCCGTGCTGCTCGCGTGCTGTTTTCCGGCCGGTCCGCCGTCCGCCGCGCCGCGCGGTGGCCGCTCGTGCTCCGACGGCGCTGTCACGGCTGGCCGCCGACCGGCCCGGACTCGCGGCCGCCCGCCGCCTGCGGCCCGCCGGTCCGTTGCCGGGTGGGCTCGCGCCGCTGTATGAGCCGGCCTTCCGTCCGTCGTCCTTGCTGTCGGGCCGTCCGGTCCCGCCGTCGCCCGGTGGGTTGGGCGGTGGTGGCCTCGTGGGGCCTGTAGAGGGCCGGGGGTGTCCTGTCTGGGCCCTGGGGTGTCGCGTGGCCTGTCTGGGCCTGGTGGTGCCGTTCAGTCCTGTGTGGGAGCTGTCTGTGGGTTGGGCCCGGTGGGTGGTGGCCCGGTAGAGGCCGGTGCGTCCGGGGTGGTGATGCCGTGCCAGGGGGAGCAACCCCGGGGGCAGGGTGTTGTGAGTCAGGTTTCCCCTGTGGGGAGTGGTGCGGGATGGCCCGGAACGGGCACCCCAAAGACATACCTGACGCCACAACATGTGGCGCTGACAACTCCCGTGCGAAGCAAGGGAGTTGAGGGCTGACCAAGTCAACACCTGCACAGACAGCATCTTCTGACGGAACGTCAGAAGCGCTCACCACCAATTCCAGAACAACCACCGCATGTACTATGCATCAAAAACCCAAAACAAGGAATTGACCAACCCCCGAATCACCAAATACACTAAGAAATACAACACTCCACAAATTCCCGAAGGGAATCACATATCCCCAACAGCAACCCCACACCAGCCCGGAACGGGCCCACCCCCACACCCCCAACACCCCGAGGCCGGCACCCACACCAGCCCCCAACCCCACCCCCCAACACTCCATAAAACCAGCCCAAAACACCCACCAACGCCCCGGAACGGGGCCCCACTCACCACCCACCACCACCCCACCCACAAATCCCGCAACGCGGGAAAAACCAAAACCATAAACCAAACCACCCACAACACAAATTCCCCAACGGGGAATACAACACGCCAAACCAAGAGCCCCGAAGGGGCTCGACATAAACCACCCACTAATTCCCCGAAGGGGAATTGCATTGCGAATTCAGCCGAAAGGC
>NZ_JASISZ010000098.1 GCF_030063355.1 Streptomyces sp. PH10-H1 | reverse complement strand
CCGCTCGCAACCACAAGGAACCTCGGAGAACCCGCCACCGGAACGGTCATCCGGGATACCGGCCTGCCCCACAACCGCGAAAGGCACCCGAAAACCAAGATCGGAAATCACGCGGTGGATCGAGGCTCATTGGCAAGGCACTCGACAACAGGGGCGCCAGCGACGGGGTGGCGGGCCTGCACCGCCCTCACAAGGATGTCCAGCGGACTGGCGCCCCTCGCCGGCATCGCCACAGCCCTGCGCGTAGACCAGCAGGCGGTCACCCAGGGGATCACCACCCCCTACAACTCCGGGGTCAATGAAGGCCGCATCACCGACGTGAAACAAACGCATCATGGCAGGACGCGCCGGTGTCCCCCTCCTCCGCCACCGAGTCGTCCTGATCGCCCGCCTACGCCGCCGTTACGCGGCTCCGGCGACCGCCGCGCCGAGATGATCTCCGGCTACGAAAATCTTGCCAGAGCCACGTTCAGCCGTACTTTGCCTGAGCAGATGCCTCAGCACGCCGACACCTCGCCCAGCACGGCAGCAAGGATGACCCGGTAGGGCCGCCCCGCCCCTGACGCCAACCTGCCGCCGACGTAGCGAGTTCATCAGCCTGCCCTGGAACTCCGGCGGAACCGAAGGCGCCGTGAACCGCATCAAGAAGATCAAGCGACAACTTTACGGACGAGCCGGATTCGAACTACTCCGCAAGATGATCCTGCTCTCGTAACCCGCGGTGACCGCTCCCCGTGATCCGTGCCATCCCCCCGCTCTGGCGGATCTCGGGCTGTACGTGAAGTTGGCGCATCTGATGGTGAACCACCACCAACCGGTTCCGCATACCCGCGCAGCCCGCGCACGTGGACTGAAGTCGACGGTGTACGACGTGATCGGGTTCCCGCCCGCGGTGGATCCGGCGGGGTTGGCGGTCACCGCGAATCCGCGCCGGCGGTCTTCGGCGTGACCGACAGCTTCGCGGTCAGGGGCGGTGCGGAGGGCGCGAAGGCGACAGCTGCGGCCATCCACTGATGGTCGCAGGTGCCAGCGGCCGCGTAGGTGCCAGGGGCGATGACCGTCTGGTAGCCGGTGGCCAGCTGATCGTGGGAGACGAACAGCGTTGGCAGGGCGGTGAATCCGCTCGACCAGGTCGCCGCCGTGCCGCCCTGAACGCCCGCGACACCGAATACCAGCTCGGAGTTGACGGTGGTGGTCGGCGTTGATCCGGAGTTGAAATTGGTGCCAGCGACGCCGGTCGTGGCGGCGTGCTGGTCGACCGCCTTGACGTTGGTCAACTCGTCCACGGCAAGGTGCTGCTCGCCGGTGGACGGGTAGCCGACGGTGATCGTGTCCGAGGTCGTCAGTGCCTTGACTCCGGTCGCGGTGAGAATCAGGATGCGGTCGTCGGCGCCGTCGGTCTGGTCCGCTGCCGTGGTGTAGGTGTTGCCCCGGCTGTCGGTCGCGCTGACCGTCCCGGTGTGGGTGTTGGTGAGCATCATCGGCACCACGAGGGTGTCGCCGGCGGCGACCGCGTGCCTGACCGGCAGTTTCGTCGACGTCGTGTACGCGGTCCCGGTCGCTGAGGCGATGCGGGCGACGTAGCCGGGCGCGCCCGGTGCCGGGGTTGTCGCGGCCGGGTTGGTGGCCGTGACTGCCGCCTCGTAGGTGGCGAGCACCGTTCCGGCTCCGATCGCGGCGCCGGCCATCAGCGCGACCAGATGGGTGAGGACACGGTAGCGCCGCGGCGAGCGGCCGGCGTGCGGTCGAGTGCAGGTCCAGTCGGGCTCTTGTGGGACCGTGGCCGCGCTCTCGGTTTCACTTTCGCAGTCATTGAGGGTCTGTGCAGGGGCAGGCGACTGGCCGGCTTGCTCTCCGATCGAGGTGCGCTGGATTCTGGCCCATGCCTCATCCCACGAGGATATTTGGCTCTCGCTGACACAGCAGGCCCGAAGAATGGCTGTGGAGCGCGCCAACGGCGGCAGTTGCGTACGGGCAGCGTCCAAAGTGTGGGCAATCGTGCTTCGTGGCAATCCGGTGCGACGCTGCAGTTCCCTTAAGGAGAGCCCGCTTAGAGCTTTGACGGCGCGTAGCGCCTCAACGAACTGTCCCGGGGAGCGCAGCGAAGCCGGATCGGGGCGATGGGCGGCATCCGGCGTTAGCGCGAGCGAGGAATCATCGGAATGGGAATCAGGCATGGTTTCTATCCCCCCAGCAGACTTTGACAGCCAACGAGCGTAGGTAGCGTGCACCGGTTCGTCCAAGCCCGTCCAAGCACGCTGTCCAACTCCTTGGACGGGGAGCATAGGCCAGCAAGATCAAATCCGCTAGGCCCGAACACGTTCCCAATGGGCCCTTGGCGCTACGGCCGGGCCCCGCCCGCACGTGGGTGTCCAAGAATGACCGGGAACGTCCAATCCCATTGCCGACCCTGCGCGCGGCCCATGAAACTCAGACCACCCCAGTGACCACACGGCCCGCTCCTGAAAGCAGGAGCCGGGAGCAGAGGGCCGTCACCGGATGCCGGCTGGCACCACGGCCCTCCCCGATCAAGATCGAAGACCCCCAAACTCAAGATCCAAACAGAGCACAGCACTGCTGTGCAATCCCGGAAAGGACAAGAAGTTGCGATCCTGCACGAAGAGAGTGGCCATCCAACTGGTAGCGCTCATCCTTGGACTGGCGGGAGGCGGTGCCGTGCTGACGGCACCAGCCCATGCCTCAGGTTGCCTTCGCACCGTCGGAGCCATCAAGACCGTCAAAGAATGGTGGAACGGACACACCATCGGCGTGTTCTACCAGGGGTATGACCAGTGTACGTACTCGGCGTATGCCGAGATGCACTTCTCCGACGTGGGCATGGCAGGCCACGCGAACTACAACTCGCATATCGGGATCTCTGACATGGGCAACGGAGGTCCGTCCAACACAACCTACGGCGCACCGGGCGCCGTCTCGTACTGGAACACATCGAAGCTGGGCATTAGTGGCACCAGTGAGAGCTTCATGGCTGACTTCCAGCTCGCCTTCGACAACACGGTCATATGCAACGGATACACCGGCTGGTACTACGGAGCCGGTAATCCTCAAGGAGATGGCGTGGCCTGCGGAGACGCATCCCACCCGATGAAGTAGCCGCCCGTGGCTAGAGATTATTAATGGCTGGGGTTAGGGCGCGTATCGGGTTGTGATCAATCTGCGGGATTCGCCCTCGTGACGGGGCCTGGTCCGGTAGATCGTGTTGCGTGACGCGAGTACAACTGACGGACGTTGAGTGGGAGTTCATCGAGTCGTACCTGCCGGTCGGCAGGTACGGCCCGTATCCCGAGCGGCTGCGGCAGCAGTTCGAGGGCGTGATCCGGCGGTTCAAGACAGGCGCGCAGTGGCGGGAGATGCCGAAGGAGTTCGGTGCGTGGTCGACCGTCCACAACCGCTTCCGGCAGTGGCGTGACGCAGGCGTCTTCGAGGCCCTGCTGGAGGGCCTGATCACGGAAGCCGCGGAGCGGGGAGAGGTGGCCCTGTCCCTGGTCAGCATCGACTCCACCACCGCACGCGCTCACCACGACGCCGCCGGAATGCACCTGGGCGAAGACCTCATCACCACGTTGGAGGAGGCTGCCATCGAGGAAGAAAAAGCCAGGTCAAAGGTGGCGGCTCCGAAGGACAAAACGAACAGGACGCCGAAGCCGATCCCGAGCGGGAAGAGCGACGACGCCTCCGGCGTCGGCGAAAACTCCGGCTGAAGGCCGCCCTTCTCGGGCGCTCCAGGGGCGGCCAGACCAGCAAGGTCCACCTCGCCGCCGACCGCAAGTGCCGCCCGCTGGCGTTCGTCCTGACTGCAGGACAGGCCGCCGACAGTCCGCAGTTCATCCCCGTACTGGGGAAGGTACGGGTCCGCGGACCCGTCGGCCGTCCCCGCACCCGGCCGGACGCAGTCGCCGGGGACAAGGCCTACTCGTCACGGGGAAACCGCGCCCACCTGCGGAAACGCGACATAAAGGCGGTCATTCCGGAGAAGAGGGACCAGGCCGCCAACCGGAAGAAGCTCCAGGGGCGGCCGGCCCGTCAGCCACGACGCAGACCTCTACAAAGACAGGAACACCGTCGGTGCCGCCCTGCCTGCGCAGCCCGGCATCCGTGGTGGCTGCGCAGGCGCAGTGGTGTGGATCACGGCAACGCATCGGGCGCGGGTGGCGACTGCGGGGTGCAAGGTCACCCGTGCGAGAGGTTCCCGCTACGGCAGCCCCTGGACGCCATCAACTCACCTGCAAGCGTTTCACCGCCGCAGCGGTAGCCCTGGCCGCGCTGGGCGGCGGGGTCGCCTATGGCCGGGATCCGGCAGTCGACGGGTGCACGCTGCACTGCCGGTGGGCTGCCGGGCAGCGAGAGAGGTTGTCGCCTTGCTGATCGCTGGTCTGGCCATCGGTGGTGGGTCATGACGCTGTCGACGGTGGGGCTGTGCTGCCCTCCGGGACGGGATCGGCCGTAGCCGGTCTCTCCCGGATGACCGCCCGGTCGCCTTGCGGCCCGAACAGGTGAAGGATCTCCACGGCGCTCGTGCCCGCCGGACCGAACCAGTGCGGTTCCCTCGTGTCGAACTCGGCCACTTCTCCGGGGCCGAGGAGGGATTCGTGCTCGCCGAGGATGAGACGTAGCTCGCCTGCGAGAACATAGAGCCACTCGTAGCCGTGGTGAGTGACCAGTTTCGGCTCGCGGGCGCTCAGTACCTGCTTGAACACCTGCACCCTGCCGGGGTACTGCGTCAGGGGCACGAGGGTGCTTCCTTGCGCTTTGCGCAAGGGCGTGAGATGCACCCGGGGGTCACCGGTGGCCGGCGCGGCCACCAGTTGGTCGAGCGCGATGCGGTGCGCACGCGCGAGCGGGATGAGCAGCTCCAGGGTCGGGCGTCGTTTGCCCGATTCGAGACGGGACAGCGTGCTCACCGAGAACCCGGTCGTAGCGGCCAGTGCCTCCAGCGTGAGCCGGCGGTCCCGGCGCAGCGCGCGCAGTCGGGGCCCGATGCCGTCGAGTATCTGTTCCAGTTCCTCGTCCAAGGAGTCCATGGGGTCCATTTTGCAGGTTCCGCAAAAGTGCTGGGCTGTGATCGTCGTCGGGCCCGAGCATGGCCGCACCGATGTTCCCGGACTATGAGAGGCAGGCCGTGACCGCGACCGCGACGACTCAACCTGTTCAACCTGTTCCACCCGTTCTGAGCGCGCGGAGGCGCTGGACGGTGCTGGCCGTCTGCTGCCTGAGCATGTTCCTGGTGGGCCTGGACACCACCATCGTCAACGTGGGCCTGCCCGCCATCGGGCGCGGCCTGGATGCCGGGACCCGCCGGCTCGAATGGACCGTGGACGCCTACACCCTGGTCCTGGCGAGTCTGCTGATCTCCTCCGGTGCGCTGGCGGATCGCTTCGGACGCCGGCGGGTGTTCCAGGTCGGTCTGGTCGTGTTCGGCGCGGCCTCGCTGCTCTGCGCGATCGCCCCTTCGGTGGGTGCGCTGACCGCGGCCCGTGCGGTCCAGGGCATCGGCGCCTCGATGCTCAGTCCCGTGGCGCTGGCGATTGTGGTGAACGCGATGCCCGACCCGAGGGAGCGGGCGCGGGCGATCGGGGTCTGGGCGTCGGTCTTCGGGCTCAGCATGGCCGCCGGCCCCGTCACGGGCGGCGCCCTCATCGAGGTGTTCGGCTGGCGGTCGGTGTTCTGGGTCAACGCGCCGGTCATCATTCTCGCCCTGGTCCTCAGCTCGCTGTTCGTGCCGGAGTCCCGGGCACCCAGGGCGCAGCGGCTCGACCTGCCGGGTCAGGCGCTGCTGATAGCGGTCATCGGGGTCGCGGTCGGCGTCCTCATCGAGGGGCCGCACATCGGTTGGACCTCGCTCGCGGCCATTTCCGCGTACGCGTTCGCCGCCGTGGCGGCGGTCGCTTTCGTGTGGGTGGAATCCCGCCGGCGCGAGCCGCTGATGGATCCACGGCTCTTTCGCACTCCGGCGTTCGCCGGTGCGGCCCTGGGCGCAGTAGCGGTCTTCGTCGCCCTGAACGTGACGCTGCTGCTCAATACCCTCTACCTGCAGCACGGCCGGGGATGGACCCCCTTGGCCACCGGAGTGGCGACCTTGCCCATGGCACTCGGGGCGACCGTCTGCGCACCCGTGTCCGGCCGGATGGTCGGCCGGGTCGGAGCGCGGCTGCCGCTGCTCCTGGCAGGTGGCTTCATGACGGCGGGCGGACTGTGCCTGGTCGGGATCGACCAGGACACGAGCGTGACCGTGCTCCTCCTGGCGTACGTGCTCATCGGCATCGGGTTCGGGTTCGCCAACGCTCCGATCACCAACACCGCGGTGAGCGCACTGCCTCCGGCGAGGGCCGGGGTGGCCGGGGGGATCACCTCCACCGCACGCCAGTTCGGCGCCGCGGTCGGCATCGCCATCGCCGGCGGTCTGGTCGCCGGTACCGATCCGGCGGGGCTGGCGCATGCATCGCGTCCAGGCTGGATCCTGGTCTCCGCCTGCGGACTGTTCCTGCTCGCCGTGGCCCACGCATCGCGCCGGCCGTCACGCTCGTGACCTCGAGGCCACCGTCGGCACCGACCTGGGACGGGATCGGGGGCTCGCTGCTGGCGGCCCGCCTGCCGAGCCGGTTCGGGTACGGCGCGGTGCTGGTGTCCGCGGCGCTGGGCGAGGGCGTATTCCTGTGTGTACCGGCGCTGCACGGTTCTTCCGCGGTGACGGTTCCGGCGCTCCTTGCGGTCGACTTCGTGTTCGGGACCTCCAGCCAGTTGGTGACGGTCACGGTTATGGCCGTCCGGCAGGCCGTCACGCCGGACGGGATGCAAGGGAGCGCGGCCGCGACCATCACGTTTGTCGGCATGGGGCTGACCCCGCTCGGCTCGTTGCTCGGCGGATTTCTCACGATCCTGTTACCGGACCGCTGTACCCGTGGGGACAAGTCTTCCCGCGCTGACACTGATCCTTTCCGGGCGGCGGGTTCCGCGTCTACTGCCTTTGCTGCCAGCCTGGTTGTGCGTCGCGCCTTCGTGCTGCCGTCGTGAAGTGCCAGGGCAGCGGGGTGGGCGTCTGCCACAGTCGGCCGGCGCGCGGCGTGAACGGGACGAGTAGTGCCGAAGGCTGTCGCGAGTTGGTCGAGCAGCGGTGCTGCGATCGAGGGGGTGGGGGCACGGTTCGAGGGCGTGTTGCGGAACTGGTCCCGGTCATGGGCACCGGGAGAAGACGGCCGGCTCCGTGACTCCGCCATCTTTTCGATCACCGCCGCGGAGCGGCCGGACTGCCGGACCAGGCTTGAACAGCGGATCGCTCGAAGCCTGGAGCGGCGCCGGCAATCTGCGGCAAACCTCCTCACCCCGAGCTGAGCACGCCCACCTCACCCTCGTCCGACCAATGCGGCAGCGCGAGAGAGACTGTCCACGTCGACCCCTACGCGTTGGGGGATGTTCACACATACACCGAAAGCACCGGGTCCGCACGGGTC
This sequence comes from Streptomyces sp. PH10-H1, assembly GCF_030063355.1. Classification (GTDB taxonomy): domain Bacteria; phylum Actinomycetota; class Actinomycetes; order Streptomycetales; family Streptomycetaceae; genus Actinacidiphila. The sequence continues at coordinate 17,827 of NZ_JASISZ010000098.1, read as the reverse complement.
CGCACGGGTCCGCACCCAGCGGACGCTGCAGCGCGGCCCCGGCTTCGCGGGCTGCCGGGCCGCTGAAATCCGAGTTGCCGGCATCCCACCCGACAACAGCAACAGAACAACAGAGGAGTACTGACGACATGGCGAACCGCTGGGTCGGAGTGACCATCGACTGCGTCGACGTGGAACGGGTGGCGGGCTTCTGGAGCGTGCTTCTGGACCGCTCGCCGGGGCCGTCCGAGCCCGGCTGGGTCTACCTCGGCCATCCCGGCGACCCGCAGCCCCGCCTCGTCTTCCAACCAGTGACGGAGCCGAAGCTCGGTAAGGTACGCCTGCACCTGGACGTCGCGGTCGACGACCTCGACCAGAGCATCGCCCAGGTCATCGCCCTCGGCGGCCGGTTCACCGGCGAACGGCACGACTACGACGAGGGTGCGGTCGTCGTGATGGCCGATCCGGAAGAGCACGAATTCTGCCTGGTCCAGTACTACTGACCCGCGCCACGTCCCGCCGTGTCGCACGGGCCTCCGCAACACCTTGCGCGGTCAGTCCCGGTCGCAGAGGTCCAGGCGGTCAAGCAGCCCGGCGTCGGTGAAGGCGGCAATCAGTTCGTCACGGCCCTCGGTGAAGTGCGCCCAGCTGTTGTAGTGGACGGGCACCACCCGGCGGGCACTGAGGATCCGGGCAGCATCGGCGGACTGTGCGCTGTCGAGAACGATCAGCGCGCCGTCGAAGAGGACGGGGAAGCGGGGAGCCCCGGCGAACAGGATGGCGGTGGCCGGCATGCCGCAACTGTTCTTGCGGGCGATCGTGCTGATGGCGTGGGAGATGTCTCCGATGCGGTGGCCGATGGTGGCCGTGGCGATGCCGTCGTCCAGGGCCTGCTGGGTGGCGGCGATGCTCCGGCGGTGGGTGGGACTGGAACCGCCGTGGTGACGGGTGGTGCGGTGGCGGGCTCGACGGTTCCTCACCGGCGTGAGGGGGTGAGTGTGACGATGCTCGCGCCGGAGTATCAGCGGATCATGTCGGTGCTGGAGGCGGGAGCGGCGGCCGGCCGGGGCGGGATGCGGGCCGGGGAACTGGCGGCGGCACTGGGGCTGGAGCTGGTGCCGGCGAAGATCGAAGGGCTGCGGCGCAGGGCGAAACGCCTGGTCGACCGGGCATGGATCGCCCAGCACCGGCCCGGAGTGTTCAGCATCCTGACGCCGTGACGGCGTGGATCAGAGTCCTGGTGCTGCGGCTGCCCGGGTGGCGCGTGCGGTGGTGCGGCGGGCGAGGCGCCGGCTCATGAGCGTGGTCATCGACCACAGGATCATCGCTTCGCTGGTGGCGGGCAGGGTTTCGTAGTCACGGGCCAGGGGGCGGGAGCGCATCAGCCAGCCCAGGGTACGCTCGACCACCCACCGTCTCGGGAGCACCACGAAGCGCGGCTGGTCACTGCGCTTGACGATCTGAAGGACGAGGCGGAGCTTGTCCCTGGCCCAGTCGACGAGCATGCCGGTGTAGGCCGCCGTCCGCCCAGACCAGGGTGATCGTGCCGTATCGGCGCCGACATCGCCGATACGGCGACCGACGGGATCCCGGAGTACGCCTTCGGGCCCCGTAAACGCGACGGCTGGGCCCCAGCGCGCGATTTCACGGGGCGCCACGGCGCGGCCGACCGCGGCACGACGGCGTTCGAGAACTCGCCCCATCTCGCCTTGCTCGGTACGGCTGCCGACCGGCCCGAGGACTGGTTGCGTGCCGGTCAGGCGTTGGAGCGCGTCCTGCTCGTGGCTACCATCCATGGACTCGCCACGTCACTGACCTCTCACGCCCTGGAATGGTCCGACCTGCGCTGGGTCGTCCGCGACCCGCAATCGGCCAGGGGATCCGTACAGATGGTGCTGCGTCTCGGATACGGCCCCCAAGGCCCGGTGACACCACGGCGAACCGTGCGTGACGTGCTCACCAGCCTCTACCCGGCTCGCACAGAGATCGACCGCGAGGCTCTGCGCGCTCGATTCCGGGCCGGCGCCGCCCTGCGCCGGTACGAACGTGTCTCCAGCGTGCGGATACACGAGACAGCCGACCCGGAGGTCGTGATCATCGATACGACCTGCACCGGCGGCTCGCCGCCACAGGAGCGCCGTTCACGCTGTCGTTCCTGATGGTGATGACCGTCCGGGACGGCCTGATCGTGCACACACGCGACTACGCCGACCCGATCGCCGGCGCGAAGGCCCTCGGACGCCTTCCGGCACTCCTCGAAGCTCTTGACCAGCGCTGATGGAGAAGTCCGGCTGGAGTAGCGCCTCAGGCTCACCAACCCTCACGCCAGGCAGTGCTCGCGCTGCTCCCGCAACTCCGTTACGTCCGCGCCCGGCAGGGTCAGCGCGTGGTCGAAGTCGGCCAGCGCGAGATCTCGTTGGCCCTCGGCCTGGTAGGCGATGCCGCGGTTGAGCAGCACGTCCGGGTCGTCGCCGACCAGGTCCAGGGTGGCGGTGAGGTCCTGGACAGCAGCCTGGTAGCGGTCCTGCTGGTAGTGGACGACGGCGCGGTTGAGCAGGGCCGCCGGGTAGCCCGGGTCGAGGTCAACGGCCGAGTTGAGCGCCTCGAACGCCTCGGCGAGCGCACCGCGTTGCAGCAGAATGGTGCCGCGCATGCACAGCAGCCGCGGCTCCGCGGGCCGCAGTTCGAGGCCGACTGCCATGTCGGCCTCCGCCGCGTCGAACTCCTCGAGCTCGAGGAGCAGTTCGGCCCGAGCGAGCCGGGTGTCGACGTCGTCCGGCTCCATCTCCAGGACGTAGCCGAAGTCCGCCAGCGCACCCTCGGTGTCGCCGTTCTCGACTCGCGCCGTGCCGCGGTTGTGGAAGAGCTCGGGGAACGGCGGAGCCAGCTGTACCGCTCGGTCATAGTCGGCCAGGGCGGCGGCGAAGTCGCCGCGCGCGCGATGGATCCGGGCCCGCTCGGAGAGGTAGTCGGTGTAGTAGGGGTCGAGGTCGACGAGCGTCGAGTAGTCGGCGAAAGCCTCGTCCAGCCGGCCGGTGGCCGTCAGCAGCCGCGCCCGGTTGTACAGCAACTGCGAACGGTGCAACTGCCACTGATTGTCCGTCAATTGCGCGTCCAGTCTGGCCATGCAGGACTCGACGAGTTCCAGAGCGCGCCCCAGGTTGCCCCGGTGCATCTCCACCAGCGCCAGGCCGTTGTCGTGGAAGACGCTGAAGGTGAGCCGCTCGGCCAGGTCGGGCAGGATGCCGGCGATGGCGGCGGCGTTATTCTGCCAGCGTAGCGCCTGGTTGTGGTCGCGCGGCCGGAGGAAGCGGGTGTGCAGCATCGCGATCGAGTAGCTGGTCATCATGTGGACCTTGGGGTCCGGGTAGCGCTGGAGCAGGTCCAGGTAGAGCTCCATCGACTGGTCCAGCCGGTCGAGCGGGACGCAGGCGTGCGCCGCCTGCTGGGTGAAGTCCCAGAAGTCGTGCTGCTCGGCGTCCGGGTCCGTGACGGCCCGGCCGCGCAGGCCGAGATCCACCACCATCGCCGAGAAGCCGACCTCGACGCAGTAGCGCTGGGCCGCCAGCAGGGCGAGCCGACCGGCGCCCGACGGATCGCTGCCGTGCTCGCGGTGGTAGGCGAGGGCGCCGACCCGGACGCCCCAGCCCGGGGACGTGTCCTCCAGCTCCTGTGCGCGCCGGTCGTGCAGCCGCGCGCGCAGGGCCGGCTCCGCCCGCTGGTAGGCGATCAGCTCGTCGGGGTCGCCGCCTGTGCCGTCGCCGGACACGTACGCCTCGGCCAACCCGCCCGACCCGGTCTCGCCACGCGGGGTTCCGGATCCGGGCGGCGGCGCCCCGGCGTCGGTCCGCTCGGTGCAGCGGTCCAGCACCCGCGCCAGCTCGTCGGGCAGCTCGCCCTCCGCTCCGCGGACCACCACCAGTAGCTGCCGCGGGTCGGCGCGGCGCACCAGCAAGGCGATGAACTCCTGCGTGGTCGGCTCCGCCTCCGCCACCTCGTCGAAGACCAGGCAGGGGGCCGGCTCGCCGCTGGACCGCATCCGGCGGGCGTACTCGAGCAGGAAGGTGACGATGCCCTGGCTCATGCAGCGGATCATCCCGGCGCCGAAGAACCGAGTGCGCTCCTTGATCGAGGACTCGTTCGCCAGGGTGCGCGGGGCCGGCCCGATCAGCTCCGCCAACTCCGGTATGCCGTATAGCAGTTCCACCCGGTGGTGCTCCACCAGCTCGGGCCACCGACGGGCCGCCCCGGGCAGCACGGCCCGCAGTACGGTGTCCACTCCGGTGTACGGACCGCGCAGCCGCCGGTGGCAGCGGGCCACGACGGCGTGCTCCTCGGTACCGGCGTACCCCGGCCGGGCTGCCGGGCTGCCGCCCATGATCCTGCGATGACCGGCCATGTCAGTTCACCCTTCGCTCGGGGAGGTCGTGGACAAGGAGCGGGACGGCGGCGCCGAGGCCGCCCCGTACGAGGCGCGGCGCTTGCGCCGGGAGAGCACGATCAGCGCGACGACCTGGGCCACGTTCATACCCAGCGACAGCAGCGAGTCCCAGAAGTGCGGATCGATGCGCCCGGAGCCGATGCCCTGGCCGGCGATGCGAAAGTAGCTGACGGTGACCGGGATACTGGCGAAGACCGTGATAGTGGCCAGCACGCAGAAGCCGAGCAGGATGAACGGCCCGTAGAAGGTGCCGACCCGGTGGTCCTGTTCGGTCCACTGCTCCTCGTCGGCCTGCCGTTCCGGGCGGCGCAGCAGGCGCCAGACCCGGTTCTTCAGCAGCGCCTTGGCCGCCTCGTGCAGGTCGTAGCAGCGCAGCGCGGTGGCGAAGACGTAGTAGAGGTCGGTGCGCAGATAGAGCTGGAACTGCCAGCCGATCCGCATCACCACGGTGAACGCCAGCGCCAGGCAGACCCGGCTGGTCAGAGGGAAGCTGCCGTCGGCGTGCCGGCCGGCCGCCGCGATCAGCCCAAGCACCCCCAGCACCACGGCATCGCAGACCATCCCGGCCAGGAACGGCAGGTAGCGCTTACGGCGTTGCACGCTCATCAGGCCGTTGGTCTGCGTCTCGGCCACGATGTAGGTGAGCCGGTTGCTCAGTCGCAGCTTGGTCGGCAGGCCCAGGCGCCGGCCGGCGAGAATATGGAAGCCTTCGTGGGCGAGCAGCAGCGGGATCTGTCCGAAGGTGATCACGAGTTGGACCGCGAGCAGCGACTTGACGAAGAAGACCTGTGAGGGGGCGGGCCGCAGTTCGCCGTGCTGGGTGACGGCCACCAGCCAGCCGGCCACAACGGCCAGATAGCAGAGCCAGGCCACCGGCGAGAAGGCCGCACGGCCCAGCCGGCGGAAGCGGACTTCGGTGGCGGGTCCTGCCGGTTCTGCGGCGTCCTCGCGGACGAAGCCCAGGTCGTTGAGCGTGGCCACGAAGTCCTCGATGTCGACCGGCTCGTCGAAGGTCCGCTCGTACCACTCGGCGGCCTCGTCCAGTGGCAGGCCCTCGGAGAGCTGCCGCAGCAACTCGGCGCCGTCGGCGGGGAAGACCGCGTAGGTGCCGGTGTCCAGCCGACCGACCACGACCCCGTCACCCTCGGGGACAAAACTCAACTCGTACACCGCAAGGGTGGATCCGCTCACATCGCCCCCAGTATCGGCCGGCACCCGGCGTACCCGGGCGCACCGGTGATCCGGCGCACCCGGGCGAGACTTACCGCGCTACCGTTACGCGTTGGCGCTGTACGGGCACTGACAAGCGGCCGACGTCAGGCGGATGTCGCCGGTGCGGCGGACGGTGATCTTCTTGGTGGCCTTGAGAGCGGTGGTCGACTTCATGGTGAACCTCCCGGCTTGGTGGCTGCCCCGGCCAGCGGCCGGGCGGGACTCAACATCCCAAGTCGGATGAGGTGCGTCAAGGCATCCGCCATCAGCTCAGATAGGTCGGAGAGTGCCCGATACCTCCTTTCCATCCATCTGAGCTGCCGCATTCTGCTTCCGGATTCCGCGGCTGGAGCTCGCGGTGGCCGAGAATATGGCTCAGACCCTACGGGTGCTCCCCGCAACCGCGGGGATGATCTCAAAGCCCGCGAACTCGCCCCGGTCGACACCGATTGTTCTGCGCGCCAGCGGAGTTGGTCCCCCCACAGGTACCACAGCCAGCCGGTCCAGCGGATTGGTTCCGTTCCGGCCGCTGCGCGGGGCACCTTCAGCCGTTACGCGGCGAACGGAACAGGAACCGCACGCCGAGGTCAGGTACCCGAATCGTTAGGCGCGGAACTCGTCCATGAGCATCCGCAAGGTGAGTGAGGTTTTCTCAACGAAATGATCTCGTGAGGTGACTCGGCCAGGGGATCCCGCGAGCCGCGATGAGTCCTGCGGCGTCCGACGGTCGTACTGTCGAACCAGTTACCGAGGAGGACTTCTGATGCGCAGCGTGACCTATTCGATGGGCGTCTCTCTTGACGGCTACATCGTCGGACCGGACGGCGGCTTCGACTGGACGGCGCCCGACGAGGAGGCCTTTCGCTTCGTTACCGACGAGATTCGAGAGGTCGGCGTCCACCTGTTGGGACGACGGCTGTACGAGACGATGCTGTACTGGGAGACCGCCGACCAGGATCCATCACTCGACGACTCAATGCTCGAGTGGGCCGCGATCTGGAAGCCGCTCCCAAAGGTGGTGTTCTCCACCACGCTGTCGGCGGTGCAGGGCAGTGCCCGCCTGGCCTCCGGCGGCCTGGCGGAGGAGATCGAGCGGTTGCGAGCCGAGCCGGGTGAAGGCGCTATCGCGATCGGCGGCGCGACTCTCGCCGCCGAGGCGGCCGCGTTGGGTCTGATCGACGAGTACCGGGCCAGGGTCTACCCGGTGCTGGTTGGCGGTGGCATTCCGTTCTTTCCCCAGCGCGAGCGCCGGGTGGATCTCGAACTCGTCGAGACCCGCACCTTCAGCTCGAGAGTCGTCTACCTCCGCTACCGCGTGGCGCGCTAGCCGGCTCGTCCGCCGAGCCCTTGGAGGAACGGGCCAGCCAGTGACGTCTTCTCAGCGAAATGATCTACGCGAAGCGGCGTGAACGACCCCGCGTATGAGCAGGACGGGCGAGCCGCCCCCGCCTACAGGCAGACGTAAAGCCCCTGGTAGGACAGGTCTCACCACAAGATCATGTCCGTAGCCACCAGAGGCTTCACGTTGGTCACCTATGTTGCCACGCTCGACGTCCCGCGCCATGTCGTGGATCACCTGTCCCGCCTGCTGGCCGCGCACCGACGCCGGATTGGAACGCCGCGCGGCAGCCGGGCGCTGGGCCCGTTCCGGCAGGCGGTGCTGGTGTTGCGCTGGTTCCGCGAACGCGGCTGCGTGCACTGCCTGGCCCGAGACGCCGGCGTCTCCCAGGCAACCGGCTACCGCTACTTGCACGAGGGCATCGATGTCCTCGCCGACCAGGCCCCCGACCTGCACGAAGTCCTGACACACTGCCAGCAGGCCGGAATGACCCGCCTGATCCTCGACGGCACCCTGATTGAGTCCGACCGGGTCGCAGGCGTCCGCGAGAACGGCAACGACCTGTGGTTCAGCCAGAAGCACAAGTCATTCGGCGGCAACGTGCAGTTCCTGTCCGCCCCCGACGGCACCCCGCTGTGGGTCTCCGACGTCGAGCCCGGTTCCACCCCCGACATCACCGCCGCGCGAACCCATGCCTTGCCCGCGCTGTACAAGGCCGCAGCCGCCGGCCTGCCCACCTTGGCCGACAAGGGCTACATCGGCGCCGGGATCGGCATCCTCGTGCCGGTCCGCCGCCCGAAAGGTCGGACCGAACAAGCCCTGTGCCGATCATCCAAATCCTCAGCTTGCCACTGGCGCCGTTCGTGCTGGTCGGATTCCCTGGCGGACACCCGCGGCCCGGCCAGCTCGGCGATCAGAGCACCCAAGTGTTCCTTGGAGATCCCGCACAGGGCGGAATCTCCAAGGCCGCGCGGGCCCAATCTGACTTCACACTCCGATGCTCCCGGGCGGCTGGTCGTGTCCTGTCACCGGGGTGGCGCACCGACGAAAGCTGGCGCCCTAGCCTGGCGGGGGTCCTCTTACCGGGTTTAGCGATGCAGGAAGACAGGTGCACCGTCAGGGGCGGTCCAGTGCGCTCGCTGGGTATCGGTTCGGCGCCAGCCGGTGCGCTCGTAAAGCGTGATGGCGCTGGATCGCTCGTCGGCGGCGACTTCCAGGACGAGGACGATGCCGTGGTCGGCCGCCCACTGGCGCGGATGATCGAGCACCCGGGCCCCGAGGCCGTGAGTGCGGGCCTTAGGAGCGACGAATAGCCGGGCGACCGAGGCGACCTGCGGGCTCTCCCCGTTGACGGCCTGCACCATCACATGGCCGACGATGCCGACTTCGTCGGCCACTGCGACCCAGGCACGCAAGCCGTCCGCCGGGGTGAGCCGGCCGACCGGATCCGGGGGCCAGTTCATGAGGTACCCGTCGGATGTGTGCACCGCGAGGAGAATATCGACGCAGCTGTCGAGGTCAGACGGCTGTCGATCACGGATTCGAATCTCGCCCATCAGTTGATCGTCGCCGAGGCCGAAGCGCAGACGTGAGCGCGAAATCCCAGATCCTACTGTGCTGGCCAGCGACTTTAATCGGTGTCTGGGAAGCGCGAGCCGGGAACGACTCGTCAGGCTCAGAAAACCGCCAATCGGGCCTGGTCCCAATCGTGGGGCTACTCGTTAAGCGCCGACTTCCCGGATCATGCTCGGTGAACTGGTGGTGGCGGACCCGCACCCCCGAGCGGACCTGCCCTGCCTGGTCGGCCCGCTGATCAACGCAGAGCCGCGGCGTCCGACCCGCCGCGCGGCGGGACGCCGGCCCGCCTGACTCGCGACTCGCACCTTACGAAGGCAGAGAAGATGACCACGCAGACCCAGCACGTCGACCACGAACTCATCCAGGCCGCGGCGCAGGTCGCGCGCACCCGCTGCCGGGGCGACAACCACACCATGGCGGCCGCGGCCCGCGCCCGAGACGGCCGCATCCTCACCGCGGTGAACGCCTACCACTTCACAGGCGGCCCTTGCGCCGAGCTGGTCCTCATCGGTGCCGCTGCTGCCCAGGGGGCCTACGAGCTGGACACGATCGTCGCTGTGGGCGACCGCGACCGGGGAGTCGTTCCCCCGTGCGGCCGGTGCCGCCAAGTCCTTCTCGACTACTTCCCAGACCTCAAGGTCATTGTCGGCGCAGACGACCGCCTGCGGACCGTCTCCATCACCGACCTGCTCCCAGAAAGCTACGTCTGGGCAAACCACCAGCTCGACACCGAGCAGACCACGTCACCCGGAACGAACTGACACTGCCCAACGGCAACAGGTACGGCCAGGCCCCGGAGCGTATCCGTGTATGCCTGCGAGCTGTCGCGTTGTCCCGATTGATAAGCGCTACGTGTCATTTCGCCGCGGCTTCGGGAGTGCACTCGGGACGACAACTACCCACACACCCAGGGGCGAACCGCGGTGCCACTGCGGACGATAGGTCCGATCGGCTGATCTGCGGTGGTGGCGGTCGGCCCTCAGCGCGGCGCTAAGGGAGGATAGGCGCCGAGCCAGTCGCGCGGCCATGCACGGCCGGCTCACACCCGCCTGATGCGCGTGTGGCTGCCCTGGCGAAGGGGCGGCCGGACGTTGCCGCTCCCCGCGACAACGAGGTTGGCGATGTTGGGGGCAGCAAAGGCGTGCCGACGCGGCCGACTGGGAGGCCACGCAGGCGGCCGTCGCGGGCCCCGGTTCAGGAGCAACCGTGGGTACGAACCGCCGAACCCGCCCGGGCCATGGCGGCGCAACAGCGGTGCTACGGCTTCGGCGGTATGGCAGTACGACAGATGGCGGGAAGCCATTGAGCTGGCGGGACGAGGCGGCGGAGGACACTTTTGGACGGCACAGGTGGGCAATCCCGCGACCGGGAGCCGTTGACGTGCCTGGTCACCGGGGCCAGCGGCTACATCGGCGGGCGGCTGGTTCCCGTGCTGCTCGGCCAGGGCTACCGCGTGCGGTGTCTGGTCCGCTCGCCGGACAAGCTGCGGGACCAGCCCTGGGCGAGGGCGGTGGAGGTGGCGCGCGGCGACGTGACTGATCCGTCGTCGGTGGGTGAGGCGATGGAGGGCGTCGACGTCGCCTACTACCTGGTGCACTCCCTCGGCGCCACCGCCTCCTTCGAGGACACTGACCGCCAGGCGGCGGGGATCTTCGGCAAGCAGGCAGGCGAGCGGGGCGTGCGGCGGATCGTCTACCTGGGCGGCCTCACTCCGGCGGGTGTGCCCGAGGCCGACCTGTCGCCGCACCTGCGCTCGCGCGCCGAGGTCGGGCGTATTCTGCTGGAGTGCGGTGTGCCCGTCACGGTCCTTCAGGCCGCGGTCATCATCGGTTCGGGGTCGGCGTCGTTCGAGATGCTGCGCTACCTCACCGAACGGCTGCCGGTGATGGTCACTCCGCGGTGGGTGCGCACGCGTATCCAGCCGATCGCGGTCAGCGATGTGCTGCGGTTGCTGGTCGGCAGCGCCCGAATGCCGCAGGACGTCAGCCGCGCCTTCGACATCGGCGGCCCGGACGTGCTGACCTACGCCGAGATGATGCAGCGCTACGCGGCCGCCACAGGGCTGCCGCGACGCCTGATCGTGCCCGTGCCCATACTCACTCCGAGCCTGTCCAGCCACTGGATTGGGTTGGTCACCCCGGTACCGCCGTCCATCGCCCGCCCGCTGACCGAGTCGCTGCGCCACGAGGTGGTGTGCCGCGAGCACGACATCACCGCGTACGTACCCGATCCGCCCGGCCACCCGCTGGGCTTCGAGTCGGCAGTCACCCTGGCGCTGCAGCGGGTACGCGACGCCCAGGTCACCACCCGCTGGTCCTCGGCCGCGGTACCGGGCGCCCCCAGCGACCCGCTGCCGACCGATCCCGACTGGGCCGGCGGCAGCCTCTACACCGACCTGCGGGAGCAGCCGGTGGATGCCTCCCCCGAGGCGCTGTGGCGGGTGATCGAGGGGATCGGCGGCGACAACGGCTGGTACTCCCTCCCGCTGGCCTGGGCGGCACGAGGGTGGCTGGACCGGCTGACGGGCGGTGTCGGGCTGCGCCGTGGCCGCCGTGACGCGACGCGGCTGCGCGTCGGTGATTCGCTGGACTTCTGGCGCGTGGAAGAGATCGAACCCAGGCGACTGCTGCGCCTGCGTGCGGAGATGCGGCTGCCCGGCCTGGCCTGGCTGGAGATGCGCGTCAGCACCGACGACCGCGGCCGCACCCGCTACCGGCAGCGTGCCATCTTCCACCCGCGCGGCCTGCTCGGCCACCTCTACTGGTGGAGCATCTCCCCCTTCCATGCCGTCGTCTTCGGCGCGATGGCGCACAACATCGCCCGCGCGGCCGCCGCCGAACCCACCGTCCGGGGGGAGTCGGCAGCCGCGGGTTGATGCTGTGTCAGTCACCCGGGGCAGTCACTGGCGCCGCTGCATCCTCAGCCCATCGACGGCCATGGAGGCCGTGCCCCATCCCCTCCCCGAAGTGTTTGCAGGTCATGAGCGTTCACGTGGTGCTGTTCACCGGCGACCTGCGTCTGCACGACCACCCCGCGCTGCGGGCAGCACTCGACAGCGCCGAGGAGGTGGTGCCGCTGTTCGTACGCGACCGTGCCATCGAGCGATCCGGATTCGCCGTCCCGAACCGGCTTGCGTTCCTCGCCGACTGCCTGGCCGATCTCGACGCCGGCCTGCGCGAGCGCGGTGGCCGCCTGGTGGTGCGCAGCGGAGACGTCGTGGAGCAGGTGTGCCGCGTGGCCACCGAGGCCGGCGCCGACGAGCTCCACCTGGCGGCCTCCGCGAGCCGGTACGCCCACGACCGCGAGGAACGGCTGCGCGGAGCACTGGAGCGTCAGGGCTGCCGACTGCTCGTGCATGACGCGGTCGTGCACGCCGTGGCACCCGGCACGGTCACCCCCGCCGCCTCGGACCACTTCGCCGTCTTCACCCCGTACTACCGGCATTGGTCCCGGCAGCCGCTGCGGCCGGTCTGCCCGGCGCCACGGGCAGTACGGGTACCCGACGATGTCGGCTCAGAAGCGCTGCCCGACCGTACACAGGTGGCGGGGACCTCACCCGGCCTGGCCCGCGGCGGCGAGCAGCAGGCACGCAGACAGCTCACCACCTGGCTGCGCGGCGGCATCGACGCCTACGACGACCGGCACGACGACCTCGCCGCTGATGCCACCTCCCGCCTCTCCCCCCACCTGCACTTCGGCACCCTCTCGCCGGTGGAGTGCGTCCAACGGGCCCGGAGCCACGGCGGACCCGGCGCTGAGGCATTCGTGCGCCAACTGGCTTGGCGCGACTTCCACCACCAGGTGCTGGCCGCCCGTCCGCAGGCGGCTACCGCCGACTACCGCACCCGCCACGACCGCTGGCGCGGCGCCTCGGCCGACCGTGACATCGCCGCGTGGCGCGAGGGCCGCACCGGCTTCCCGATCGTGGACGCGGCGATGCGCCAACTGAGCCACGAGGGCTGGATGCACAACCGCGGCCGCCTGCTGACGGCGAGTTTCCTGACCAAGACGCTCTACGTCGACTGGCGGGTCGGAGCCCGTCACTTCCTTGACCTGCTGGTCGACGGAGACGTCGCCAACAACCAGCTCAACTGGCAGTGGGTGGCCGGAACCGGCACCGACACCCGACCCAACCGGATCCTCAACCCCATGCGTCAGGCCCGCCGCTATGACCCCGACGGGGCATACGTCCGGCGCTGGGTCCCCGAACTGCGGGACCTGGACGCGCCGGCCATCCACCAGCCGTGGAACCTGCCGGGCCCGCAGCGGGCGGCCCTGCGCTATCCGGATCCAATCGTCGAACTGGCCGACGGAGCCGACCGCTTCAAGCAGGCGCGAGCCCGCGACTGACTCTCAGGGGTGAGGAGGGGCGTGGTGGCCGGCGTCCAGAACCGGGTGATCATGGGTGGCCAGTTCGGGCTCGGTCGCGAACGCGGTGTCCGGGTCGAGTCCAGCGGCCTGGCAGCGGTCGGACCGGTCGGTCCACGAGCGCGGGATGTACAGCTCGCGGTCCACCGAGGCGCGTCCGCGTCGGCCTGCGTAGACCAGGGAGACAGCGACTTGGGAGTTTTCGATCCTGCCTGGAGCCTGTAGCTGAATAACTGTCAGAGTGGATCTGCTGGGCGATCTTCTTGGAATGGCTGGAGAGTTTTGCTGTTCCAGGGTGCGGGCGGGTGATCCGGGCAGCGGAGTGACGACGACACGGTGCAGGTCCAGAAGGCGATGGCCGTCTTGGAATTGATTGGACAGGTTGGTGCGGCCGACGCCCAGCAGCTGGGCCAGGAGCGTGCTGGTGACCGCTCTGCGGCGGCGCGATAGAGCTGCCAGGAGGCGATGGTAGTGGTCCAGGCCGCGGGGGAGCGGCGGTGGCTGCCGGCCGTGCGATCAAACCCGGCGTACTGCGGCCGCGTCGAGCACACTACGCGTGAGCCGGTCCACGGCGGGATGGTCCAGGTGCCGGGGCCAGTCGGTGGTGCCAGCGTTGAAGACCAGTGCCTGCCCGCGTCGGTGGTAGGCGATCGTGGCGCACCGTGGCGATCGCAGCTGCGGTTCCCGGGGGCCGGGGTACCAGCGGGCGGGCGGTGTGCACGCCACGGCGGAGGTCGCTGTCCTCACGCGGGACCTCACCGAGCAGGAGATCGGGGGCAGCGGTTGCCGCGGACCTCCAGGCTGCGCTCGGCAAGCAAGCCCCGACCGCAGACGGCGAGCGCCCGGATCACCGCCGCGCGCGGCGAGATGGAGGAACTGCGCGCGGAGCAGGAGCTGCGCGCCCGGATGACCGCGCGTCAGCGAGCACCGGGCGCGGAAGCTGGACGCGAAGGTACGGGATCGTGAGCGCTCCACCGCCGCGGGGGAAGTCCGGCCCCGCTGCTCCTGGCGTCGACGGGGCTGGGAGCAGCGGGACCGGTCAGGCGTCGGCGGGGATTTCGGGTACGTCGACGGTGATGCTGGCGAGGTTGGCCTCCCAGTGCTCCACGGTGAGCTGGTCCTCGCGGATCACGTACTTGTCGGGGAGGAAGTCCCAGGGCAGGCCCCAGGTCATGGCCTTGGCCCGGACTCCATTGTCGCGGGTGATGACCGTGACCTGGTGCGGTGCGATGGCCTGCTGCAGGTGTGCGGCCCGGGCCACTATCTGGTCGGCGTTGTTCGGCAGGCGCCGGTGTCCGAGTTCGTCAGGACCTGCACCTTGGTGCCGTCCTGGAGTAAAGCGCGCGGGTTCCAGGATTCCTGTGCGGGTAGGGTCGCGAACCCGACTGTCGGGTCGAGGAACTGCGGTCAGTGGCGGGCGGGTTCGGTCGGGATCAGCCTCTCACTTCACCTGGCCGGTTTGCAGCCAGGTGATGTAGTCGGCGGTCGCGCGCTCGGTGTCGTAGGCGGGCTGATAACTGGTGTCCTCGCGGAGACGGGTGATGTCGAGGTAGTTGTGCGCTGTGCTCCCGCCGGTGGGGAGATCGACCTGCGCGTCGGGGATGATCTTCTTGATCGCGGCGATGACCTCGGCGTTGCTGGTGGCCCGCCCCGAGGCGACGTTGTAGGTGCGGTGGTTGAGCTTGTCCGTGAGCTGCAGCAGTGCGATCGCCCGGCCGGTGTCTTTCACGTAGCACAGGTCGATCGCATCCTCGGCGTGCGCGGGATGCAGGAGCCCGGAGAGGTCCGGCGTGCGCCCGGCCGCGGCGGCATGGACGAGCTGGGAGGCGGCGAAGAACGGGCCGGGCCGCTCGTGCGGGCCCCAGATGCTGGAGATGCGGTAGTTGATGATGTCGATGCCCGTCGCTCCAGCGAGATGGCCGTTGAGCAGTTCGCCGATCTTCTTGAAGGTCGGGATGGGGCGCGGGGCGTTCAGCAGCACCGGCATGTCCTCGGTGAGCGGGCCCTCGGCGGTGATGCCCGCGTAGACGCCGATGGTGCTCGCGACGCCCACGCGCCCAACGCCCCACTCCTGGGCGGCCTGCAGGATGTTGAACAGCCCGCCCAGCGCCTCGCGCGCGGCCTGGACCGGCGGCTCGTCGCTCGGCGGCCAGGGCATCGAGCCGGCGAGGTGCACGATCCCGGTGATCCGGTGGCGCTTGCCGATGTCGAGCAGGGCGCTCAGATCGGTGACGTCGGCCTGCTCCACGGTGACCGGTGCGCTGAAGCGGCCAGCCGGCGGTTCGGCGTGGCTGCGCTGCACCAGAACGCATTCCTCGCCCGCGTCGAGCAGTGCCTGCACGGTGTGGGAGCCGATGAAGCCCAGTCCTCCAGTGATGAGGATCATCACTACCTCTGGGGTATGTCGAACGAGGTAGGGCCGGGCTCGGCCGTCAGCAGCCGCTTGGGCTACCTGTTCAAGCACGCCGGGATGCGGCTGGCACAGCTCAACGAAGAGGCGCTGGCGCCGTTGGGTATCGATGCCCGCGAGCTGGCCGTGCTGCTCCTCATCGCCGACAACGAGCCCGCCTCGCAGCAGCAGGCGGCGCAACGGCTGGGCGTGGACCGCACGACCATGGTCGCGCTGCTCGATGCACTCGAAGGAAAGGGACTTCTGTCCCGCCGTCCCCAGGTCGGGGACCGGCGCCGCAACGTCGTCGAGCTGACCAACGCGGGCCAGGACACCCTGCGTCGGGCCACCCGGGCGAGTGACGACGCCGAGCACGCGTTGCTGGCATCGCTCACTGCGCTGGACGCCGACCGTCTGCGGGACCTGTTGAAGACCGTCGCGACCCGCAGCGACAACAGCGAGGACTGACCACCGTGGCGTCAGCTGGCTCCCGGACCACCACCGAAGCGGCGCTTCTCGGTTTCCCGCCCGGCTGCCGAGCTGGCGGCGGGCTCCGGTCCAGCGTATGGGTGACCCGGTCTTCTCCGGGGGGCGGTGGCGATGTAGCGCATGGCGGTGCTCTCGCTCGCATGACCCGCCGCCAGGCCCGGCCCCAGCGGCGGATCCAGCAGGAACCGGTCGCCCTCGCCGCGTGACCGCGGCCACCGAGACCCGTCGGCCCCATGAGGCACGACCTCGTCCGCTGGCGGCGGCAGGGCAACCCCTTCCCAGGATGCCCTGCCTGGACCCGCCGTTCGGATGGGCAACCATAGACGCCCATCCGAACGCCAAGCCGACGATCAACCGCACCGGCAAGGCTGTGACCAGCCAAAAGAGGTTTGAGCACAGCTTCTGACGCACGCCCCGTGATCCGAACTCAATACAGGTCCTAGCCGGGTTGTTGATCTGGCCACGGTTTGGGTCATGCCTTTGAGGCTGACCACTGCGCCCATGTCGGTGTCCAGACCTCGGTGTTGGGCGGGCTCGGTCGTCTGGTGTCGAGGTAGTCGCGGAATTTGGCGAGCGCGGGGTGAGGGTTGCCGTCGCGCCAGATCAGTGACATCGGGTAGATCAGTGCCGGGTCGCGCACCGGTATGCGCCGCAGGTCGTAGCTGTCCGGCCACAGATACCGCGAACCCTCGCCGACAAGGGTCGCCAGTTCCGAGGAGTCCGCGATCTCGGCCAGCAATGCCTCGTAGCCGAAAACAGGCCCGACGATGTCGAGGGTGAGCCCGAAGGTGGCGGCGAGCTCGTCGAAGTACCCGGCCACCTCGGTCCCGGCAGCGATGCCGGGCATCCAGATTCGGTGTCCGGCAAGTTGCGTAGGCGTGACGGTGTGGGCGTTGGCGAGTGCGTGGCGGGGTCCGACGAGTAGCTGGTGCGGTTCGTCGATCACTCGGGCGGTCTTGATTGCGTCTGGCAGATGCTGCTGCGGGGCAACAGCGTGGAAGCTGGCGTCGATCGTCCCAGCCTCGACAGCGGTGATTGCCGCATCGACGTCGGCACTCAGCAGGGTCACGACATCCAGCTCGATCTCAGGATGTATGCGGTGGAAGTCCTGCAAAAGCACGGCTGGCGCGATGCGCCGGCTGACGACATCGACGCGTAGAGCGCGCCGACCAGGACGCACCGACGCGTCGGCCCGTTCTTCTACCCGCAGGAGTTCCCGGGCGTGGGGCAGGAATGCCTGCCCGTCGACGGTGAGTTGGGCCCCGCGGGCCGTGCGGGTGAACAGACGCACCTCCAGGTCTTTCTCCAATGCGGCGATGCGCTTGGAGACGGCCTGCTGGGTGATCGACAGGTCGGCGGCGGCTTCCTGGAACTGGCCCGCGTCCGCGACGGTGACGAAGGTGCGTACGGCTTCGAGATCCATGCCGATCCACCTTAGTGCACAACGTTTGGTTGTGGCTCACTGGCAGAGTGGTTGTTTGACTTGCTGTTGTGCTGCTCGCTTTGCTCTCACTGGTCAACGTCAGTTGGTTCGGGTGGGACATCAAGGGGTGCGCTGAGCATGGTGGGCAGGAGACCGTTGGGCCGGCAGTTCGGGTGGCTGTGGGCGGCGTATGCGGTCAGCACGTTCGGCACGTGGCTCGCGTTCGACGCGTTCGCCCTGATCGCGATCCTTGTGCTGCACGCCGGGCCGACCGAGGTATCGGCGCTGGCAGCCACGGGGCTTGCGGTGGGGGCTGCGGTAGCGGTGCCGCTCGGGCCGTGGGTGGAGTTTCGCCGCAAGCGGCCGGTGATGGTTGCGATGGACCTGATCCGGTTCGTAGCACTGATGAGCGTCCCTGTCGCGTACGCGCTCGGTCTGCTCAGTTTCGTCCAACTCCTGATCGTGTCCGTCGTCGTCGGTGCGGCCGACATCGCCTTCAATGCGGCCAGTGGCGCGTATCTGAAGGCGCTCGTGCGGCCTGAGGACCTCCTCGTCGCGAACGGGCGATTCGAATCCACGACCTGGACCGCCACCGTACTCGGACCGCCG
>NZ_JASISZ010000097.1 GCF_030063355.1 Streptomyces sp. PH10-H1 | reverse complement strand
CGGCGGCGGCGATGCCGGCGCCGGTGGCCAGGATGGCGCCGGCGGCGGCGGTGATGGCGGCTGCCTTGGCAATACGGGACATCGAAAGTCTCCTTGGGAGGGTTGAGTCCGCCGCAGGGTCACGGCGCTGACTTCACCAACGGGCCTGCTTGGCCGCAGGTCACGGGCGTTACGCCGAACGAGTGCCCGCATCACGCGCCCGTAGTCCCGGGACGCTGGCGGGGGGCCATCCGGGTGAATGCGGGTTGCCGGTGGTGGCGCCGCCCGTGTCGTGGACCGGCAGTGGCTCGTTCATGGGGTGCGACATCGAGATCCGGTCGGGCCTGGCGGTTTCGCCCTTTCCTGCCAGACCCGACCGCATCATCCGTAGCCCTACGGGCGGCGCCCGTGCGTCAGCTGGCATCCCACCAGCGGCCGGCTTCCGGGCGTGGTCAGGGCTTGACCCAAGGCCGGGTAGTTAGGGCCTGCTGGTAATCAACACGCTGGTTTGATCTCGGTGTGGCGGGTGACGCCTTTTCGGTCGGTGTAGCTGTGGAGGTCTTCGAGGGTTCGTAGGCGTGTTCGGGCTGGTGGGATGGTGGTTCTGTCGTCTTCCAGGAGCTGGCGCAGGTCGCGGATGCGGCGGTTGACGGTCTCGGCCGTGACACCGAACAGGTCGGCGATGGCGACTTGTGGCAGGGCTAGGCGTTGATAGAGCATGACGGCCGGCAGACGGTCGGGCAGGGTGAGGATCGGGCGGCGGCCGGTAGTGCCGTCGCCTTTGATGCGTGGTCGTTGGCCTCGGCGTTTGTCGAGTTTGGTCTCTCGTTGTCCGTGGTGCAGGACCAGGAGCCGGTCGATGAGCTGGGCCCACGCTTCGGGGTCCAGGCCGGTGACCGCGGGGTGGGCCAGCCAGGCCAGATCGGGGCTGGGCGCGTCGAACGGGTCAGGGGCGTCCTCGATGCGGGCGAACGGCTCCGGGCGCAACGTGTAGTTCCAGTCCCCGTGCCAGTCGTGGCGGTCCAGCGGCAGGGCGGCCATCTGGGCATCGCCGATCGTGATACCGGTCGGGTAGCTGTTGGTGTCCAGTGCCGCGGCGACTGTCAGCCCGGTGCGCGTGGTGGTCGCGGCGATGCAGTTCAGCACGACCTCGTGGCTGGTCAGCGGCCGTCCGCGCCAGTTCATGCTGATGTGGGCGAAGAGTCGGTGCTCGATGCGGTTCCACTTCGATGTGCCCGGCGGGAGTGTGCAGACGGTGACGGCCAGGCCGGTCTGTTCGGCGAAGGCTGCCAGTTCGGTCTTGAAGGACCTGCGCCGGTAGCCGTTGGACCCGCCGGCGTCACAGGTGATCAGCAGCCGTGGGGCCTGCGGATAGGTGTCCCGGCCGATCGCGGTCCACCAGCGGCGCAGGGACTCTACGGCAAACGCGGCGGTGTCGTGGTCGGTCCCCACGTTGACCTAGCCGGTGTTCGCCGACACGTCGTAGACCCCGTAGGGAATCGCCTTGCCCAACGTCCCGTCGGGGAAGTCGTGGGTGCGCACCGGGACCGGCCGCCCGGCCAGGGCCCACTCGGCCCCGGCGTTGCGTTACTCGCCGATCAACTCCTTCTTTTTCGTGTCCACCGACACCACCGGGTCACCGACTGCTTGGAAGGCTTTGACCTGCTCGTTGATGGAGCGGAACTGTGCGTCCCGGTCGGGGCTCTGTTTGCCCTCGATCGTCTTGGCGTTGCCCTGCAGGCTGAAGCCCTGGGCGTGCAGCAGACCGGCGACCGTGTCGGCCGAACACCGGTGGCCGGACGCGGTCAGTTCCCGGGACAGGTTCCTGGTCGACTTCGTCGTCCAGCGCAGCGGTGACATCGGGTCCCCGCGCATGTCTGGCTCGACCAGCGCCAGCAGCGCGGGGATCAGTTCCGGGTCCAGGTCGGTCAGCTTCGTGCGGCCGCCGCCGGGCCGGCGGACCCGACCGGTCAGCTCCACCGCCGAATCCAGCTCGTCCACCCCGCGCGAGACGGTGCCCTCGCGCATTCCCGCAGCCCGAGCCACCACTCGGATCCCGCCATGCCCTAACGATCGCGCCTCAGCCCCGGCTGTCAGACGGCGCTGCCGTTCGTCCAGGTGCGGGAACAGCGCCTCGAACTTCGCCGTCAGCGACGCCTCGATCTCCACAGATATGCCCATACCACAACAACGAGGTCCAGAA
This sequence comes from Streptomyces sp. PH10-H1, assembly GCF_030063355.1. Taxonomy (GTDB): domain Bacteria; phylum Actinomycetota; class Actinomycetes; order Streptomycetales; family Streptomycetaceae; genus Actinacidiphila. The sequence continues at coordinate 23,203 of NZ_JASISZ010000097.1, read as the reverse complement.
CGCGAAGCAACGCTTTGATCTGCGGCAGGCCCTAACTACCCGGCCTTGGGGCTTGACCCCGAACCTTGGACGGCTTATGCGACTGGCACCAGCGTAGTTGGTGTTCTCACGAGCGCAGTTCGTAGGCGAGCGGGCCGCGCTGTCCGAGTCGGGAGTGACAGCGTCGGGTGGTTTGATGACGGCACACTGGCCCGGTGACGACCCTGACCGACGCGCTCGGCGCCGACGACGACCTCCTCGTCGCCTTCCCGCTCCACCCGACCGAGATCCGCATCGGCTACGCCCGGGTGTCCACCGGCGGGCAGAGACTCGACCGGCAGCTCGACGCCCTCACCGCGGCAAAGTGCCGGCGCATCTTCGCGGACAAGAAGTCCGGCAAGAACGACCAGCGCCCGGAGCTGAAGGCGTGCCACGCTTTCCTCCAGTCCGGGGACACCCTCGTCGTTCCGAACCTGGACCGCTACGGCCGATCGCTCCAGAACCTGGTGAAGATGGTCGCCGCCCTGCGCGAACGCGGGATCGGCTTCACCTCGCTGCACGAGCGGATCGACACCACCACCTCCGGCGGCCGCCTGATCTTCCACGAGTTCGCGGCCTTGGCCGAGTTCATCCGGGAGCTGATCGTGCAGGGCACGAACGAGGGCCTGGCTGCCGCGCGGGCCCGCGGCCGCGTCGGCGGCCGGCCCACCGTCGTCAACAACAACCTCCTGCGCGCCGCCCGCGACATGCTGCCCAACCCGGAGAACAGCGTCGAGACGATCGCCAAGATCCTCGGCGTCTCGGTGGGCACCCTCTACAACCACATTCCCGACCTCAAGGAGATCCGCGGCTCCCGGGTGCCCGCCCAGCTCGACGGGGGCGACCGGTAATCGCGCAGCCACAGCCGGGGAGCCTCTGGTCAGCTCGCCCGGCCGATAACGTCGTGGAGATACTGCACGGCGAGCCTTTCGGCGTGGTGGCGGCGTTCGATCGCCGTTCCGGCGTCGTCAAGCCACCGCCGGTAGAGCTCGACGCTGGCGAGGACAGCCCGCCGAGCGTCGTGCAGGTCGTAACCGCAGAGGGTCGCGCGAAGATCGCGTGCCTCGTCCGGTGCGATGGTTTCGAGGTGGCGGACGCCGCGGGGTGAGGCACCTACTCGTTGAGCGGCCAGCGGACCCAGCACGGTCTCGCGCAGGTAGCTAAGGAACCCGATGACCTCGAGGAGCTCGCCACGTCCGAGTTTCGTTGCGCCGTAGTGCACCCAGATCCAGAAACGGTCCTCGATCCACTGGAGGTCGAGCGACTGGGCGGCCAGCGGATGATCCGCGAGCGAGCGGGCCAGGTCGCCGCCCCGGTCCCACAGCACTTCCGGGTCCTCGACGCGCTCGGCGAAGTCGGAGGCGCGCACGAACTTGAAGTCAACATGGAGGAGAGGCGGCCCGACGAGAGTGACGATCAGGCGGGGTTCGCAGACGTGCTCACCGGTGAACCCTGCCACGAGGTCGGCCCACGAGCCGATCAGTGAGAGACGCTCCATCATGACCGAGTCGAATGCCTCATCGTCAATGACCACGATCAGATCTACGTCAGAGTAGATGTCGGGACGTCCCACCGCGATCGACCCCGCGACGGCAACACCGGCCACTCTCGGATCTTGCTGAATCCTCGGGAGCACGTCTCTGAGGAATTGACTGTGGAGAGAGGGGGCGTCCATATGGCTTTCCTTCCCGTGGGAACAAAATCTTCGAACGTACCATGCCGTCGATAGTTGTCCCTACGGATTAGCCTGCGGCCCCGCCGGACTGCCCCCGGGTGCCAGGTCCGTCAGCAGCCCGGGATCACTGACACTCCCCACTGCGCGGTACCGCGCAATGGACGTGGAAACAGGGAGCCCGACGGCACGGCCCTCACCGCGTCCATCCCACTGACACCTCTCGTGGCAGATCGACTGACGTTGTCGTGGCAGACGACACGATGCCCTGCCGCTGCCGTCGACGACGAGCGTGGGCTCGAAGGGTCACCGCCTGCTGCGTAGGGTGTCCACGGACGGCCCCGAGGCTGGGTTGCAGCTGGGGCGTGGGGGCTATGGTCGGCCTGTGGTCAGCAGCTCGTGGATTTCGCGGGCGTGGGGCACGGTGGGGTGAACGGCGGCTTCGCGAGCGAGGTAGCGGTAGCGGTAGCGGTAGCGGCGGCGTACGCGGGCGGAGTCCAGTCTGGTCCCGACGGCCACGGCGTGTTCAGCGGTGGCGTGGGCCGCCTCGAACTGCCCGGTGAACAGCTGGGCCCGGGCCAGGGCGATGGCATCGAAGGCGCGGGAGCGTACCCGGTGTTCGGCACGGCGGTCGGCGGCGGTGGCGAGCAGGCCGATCGCATCGCGGGCATGGCGGGTGTTGTCGGCGGTGCGGGCGAGGAAGAGCAGGACCTCGCCGAGGGTGGAGGAGAGTTCGGACGGCCACCGGCCCCTGCGGCTCATGCTGGGTGCCCAGGGTCCACGTCGAGGACGTCGCTCAAGCGGAGCGGGGAGCCTCGCGGCAGCGACATGGCGTCGCTGTCGACGGGGCTGAGGAGAAACCCGACGTGATCGCCCCAGTCCGCCCGCTGCCCGATACGACCGAGGAACCAAGCGGCCACGTCCATGAGAATCGGAATGCCGTCACGGCCGGGACTCCATCGGACTTGGCTGAACTTGTCGACCTGGTCGCCGGTCTCACCGCCGAACAGCCCGGCAATGTCCTTCTGGTCGGACCCCAGCAGGTGCACAGCCAGAAACGTGGCCCGCTCGGCAACGGGGTAGGTGTGGTTGGCCTTAGACAACCACACAACGAACCGTGGCGGGTCCAGCGAGCACTGCGAGGCGAACCCGACGAGACAACCCGAGCGCTCCCCGTCAGCCGCTGTGGTCACCACGTACATCGGGTAGTCCAGCAGATCGGTGAACCGATCCATATCCACCATGACACTCCCTGATGGTCCGCCTTCGCCCACGTGCGGGGTCAGTTGAAGGTGTCGGGATCCGGTCCGGTGCGCTTACCCTCGTCCAGCTCGCTGATCGCGTTCATGTCGTCCTCGGTCAGCTGGAAGTCGAAGATGTCGATGTTCTGGCGGATGCGCTCGGGTGTCACCGACTTCGGGATGACGATGTTCGTCAGCTGCAGGTGCCAGCGCAGGATCACCTGGGCCGCGGACTTGCCGCGCTGCTCGGCCAGGGACGTAACGGTGGGGTGGTCGAGCACGCCGCCCTGCGCGAGAGGGCTCCACGCCTCAGTGGCGATGCCGTGCTGGGCGTGGAATGCGCGCAGCTCCGCCTGCTGGAGCTGCGGGTGCAGCTCGATCTGGTTCACGGCGGGCGTGGTACCGCTCTCGTCGAGCAGCCGTTGCAGGTGAGCCGGTTGGAAGTTGGACACGCCGATCGCGCGGATCCGACCCTCGGCCTGCAGCTTCTCGAAGGCCCGCCAGGTGTCGAGGTAGCGGTCGCGCGCCGGGGTGGGCCAGTGGATGAGGTACAGGTCCACGTAGTCCAGTCCGAGCTTGCCCGTGCTGGTGTCGAAGGCCGACAAGGTCGCGTCATAGCCCTGGTCGTCGTTCCACAACTTGGTGGTGATGAAGAGGTCCTCACGCGGCAGCCCGGATTCGGCGATCGCCCGGCCGACCCCCGCCTCGTTTCCATAGGCGGCCGCGGTGTCGATGCTGCGGTACCCCGCCTCCAGCGCATGGCTGACCGTCCGAGCCGTCTCGTCCTCAGGGACCTGGAAGACGCCGAAACCGAGCTGGGGGATCTTCACGCGATCGTTCAAGGTGATGTCGGGAACGGTGCGAGAGCTCATGGGCCGTCCTTCTGCTCGAAGTGCGCTGTGCGGTGCGCTGTCAGACACTGGAGTCGAGACAGACAAGCCCAGCACGTCTCAGTCTCGCGCGGCGCGAACGCCACCGCATGCGGGCCCTACCGTAGAGACGCGGTCAGCGCTCCATGAAGGATCCGCTACCCGGCGATCGGGCCCGGCAGGTCGAATCAGCCCATTGATCGGCATAGCTGCCAGATTTGCTCCCCCCAGGACCCCGGGTAGTGGAGCGGGCAGAAGTGCGGTGCGTCCGCCGGCCGGACGAAGAAAATCGCCGTACGGACGGTGTACAAGGAGCGAGCTGTGAACGATCACGTAATCCTGCTCTGGCGACGCTCACGTGATGTTGCCTGTTCAGCGTGACCTGGCGCGGTGGGTGTTAACTTCTTTCCCGTGGCGGAGCACCAGGATGAGACCAGGGCGGCCTACGACGGGATCGTCGAGCTGTATGCGTCGATGTTCGCCGATCGACTGGAGGCGCAGCCGTTCGCGCGGGCCATGGTCGGCACCTTCGCCGAGTTGGTGCGCGGGACGGGGAACCCGCGGGTGGCCGACCTCGGTTGCGGGCCCGGACATCTGACGGCCTTGCTGCACGACCTGGGGCTGGATGCCTTCGGGCTCGACCTCTCCCCAGCCATGGTCGACCACGCCCGGCGGGCCCATCCGGCGCTGCAGTTCGACGAGGCGCGAATGGAGGCCCTTCCAGTTCAGGACGGCGCGCTCGGCGGCGCGCTGGCCCACTACTCGATGATCCACACCCCTCCTGGGGAGCTACCCGCGCTGCTCGCCGAGCAGGCGCGTGTCCTGGCACCAGGTGGCCTGCTCCTGGTCTCGTTCTTCGCGACCGACGCACCCGAGCCAGCTCGGCCTGGACGCGCAGGCAGTGGTAGTGGGAGTTCACGGTCTTACCGACCGCTTCGCACAGGTTTTGCCACAACTGAAAGCGATCTGCCACCTGGATGGCGTCCGGGGCGCCGGTGCGAGCGCCCTCGGCATACGCGCCTCCGCGATCACGACACACGACCTCGACACCCGGGTGCTCGACCAGCCATGCGGCCAGCGTGGCAGCCTCGCAATCCGGCAGGACGTCGATCGGCCGGTGCGTGGCCATGTCGATCAGGATCGTGTTGTAGGAGTGACGGCGACGGATCGCGAAGTCGTCGACCCCCAGTACCGTCACCGCCGGGACCTCGGGTGCTGGCTGCGCGCGGATCATCTTGACAAGCAGGTCCCGGCCGCACGGCATGCCCAGCGTCGTGGCCAGTCGCGCACCGGCCCGGCCGGCCAGCGCGAGTGCGATCGGGACCAGGGCATCGGTCAGTACCGGTGTCCGCCGCGCGAACGGCGTTGTCAGGCCCGGGACCTGCTCGCTGAACGTCGACAGCACGCACGCGTGGTTGTCGCACTTGAAGCGGCGCACCGTCACCACGACCTTCGTCCAGCGACCGGCCGACGGCGCGTCCGCCAGCGTCCGACGGTAGCGCCCGTGAACCCGGGACGATCGCGCCCCGCACCCCCAACACCCTGCGACCTGTGCGGACGACCGCACGAAGAGCGTCACCGACAACCCATCGGACTCGACCCGGTCGACGCAGACCGCTGTCAGATGGGGTAACAGCACGTCAATACTCGGAGATAGGCACGCCGGTCATCCTCCCGGACCCCGCGCAGCGCACCGCGCCAGGTCACGCTGAACAGGCAACATCACGTGATCGTCGCCAGAGCCGAATTTCATGATCGCTCACACGAGCACGCTCCGGGGAGTCCAAGACGGTGAGCAAGACCTCCACCCGGGACCCCAACTCAGCCTCCCAGCAGGCCGGCGAGCGTTCCCGCAGCGGATCCCAGGGCCGACCAAGGACCAGCTGTACGCCGAGGCCAGAAAGCGTGATGGCGGAGGGCCGCTCGTCGATGAACAAGCAGCAGCTCGTCAAAGCCCTTGGCAGCTGACTGCGGATGGCGGTCCTGGGCCCGTGCGGGGTGGGCGCCGCGTCTGGCCCGGGAACGCGCCATATCCCACAGCCCGGCCAGCGAAGGAGTGTCGACGCGTTGCCCCTTACGGCCGCTACCGCTTTGGACTATCCGGCTGGATGCAAACATGGCGGTGCCGACCGGAAGGGGCCTCCGGTCGGCGCCGCCGAGATGCTCTGTGCGGTCTTAGCCGCGCGCGCGGCGCTCCGGCAGCGGGATGACGGCGCCAGGCAGGTCGGGGGTCTCGAAGACCGGGGGAAGACGGATGAGATACGGCGTTCGGCATGCGGCCATATCTTTTCCTCTACCCGCTGGTGTGGCCTCCACCGGGACGCCGCTGGACGGGCGGTCGGCGGCCGATTGCAGGGCGAAGCCGGGAAGCCCGGACGTGCCGAGCCCCCATCATCCTTACGGTAGCGACCGGCCATCCCGGACAGAGTCGACGCCCCAGCCGACCCGTGGGCTCCTGACCGGTCAGCACTGCTCACAGCGGCGGCGGGTACGAGGCGTCCATCCGTACGCCGTGGGCGGGGTGGTGTGGCGCACTCTTTGGATCCCTGGTCTGGATCGCACTGCCGGATCCGTTGCTTCCGCTCCCGCCGGTCGAAAGCGCGGCGCCAGCAGATATCGGAGCGGTTTCGGACCACTGAGTAAGGGAATGCCTGCGCCATGCCTTTGGAGCACGACGACGCGCCCGTGATCATCCTCGCCAACTTCGCCTCCGCGATGGCCGTGGACCTGACGGAACGTGAGGTGCTTCAGCAGTGGGCGACGCAGGCGCCCCGGGAGATTTGGCTGGCCCGCCCGGGCGACGTCCTCGTCACCCCGGTCCCGCTGTCCGACCCCTTCCTTGAGTACGCCTGCTCGCTGCTGGGCGTGGAGCGCGCCTCCGTCGATGTCGTCTCGGTCCCGGACGTCCCGGGTCTGCCGATGGGCGAAAGCGTCCGGCGAAGCCCTCTGTTCGGCTCGCTGCGTGGCCTCGCCGCGCGGCATCCCCTGACACGCCTGCTGCCCACAGCGCTGGACGGCCCCACTCTTGACCTCGCTGCCGACCTCGGTATTCCGGTCGTTCCCTACGGCTGCGGCACGCAATTCTCCGACCCGGATGCCTTGCGGGTGACCGCCCTACTCAACACCAAAGCAGGGTTCCGGGGTGTCGCGGACGAGCTCGGCATGCGGCTCCCGCTGGGCCGGGTCTGCCGGGGCGGCGAACTCCCGTACACCGTCAGGGAGCTACTGGACCGCCACGGGCCCGTGGTGATCAAGCCGGACCGTTCGGCAGCGGGGCACGGTATCCGGTTCGTCTCCCGCCACGATGCGCCGGTTGCGCCTGAACCTGATGCGGGTGGCCTGTGGGTGGTGGAGGAGTTCGTCGCGCACACGCGGTCCATCAGCGCCCAGTTCCTGGCAGAGGCCGGCGGCCCGCGGGTGGTGTTCAGCGGTGAGATGCGCACCTCCGGAGGGTCCTTCACCGGATACCGCTGCCCGCTCACTGATGTCGCGGACGCCACGGTCAAGGAGCTGGAGCAGTGGGGGCTGGGCCTGGGGCGGCATCTGGCAGCCCGCGGATATCTCGGCCCGTACGACATTGATGCCGTCCTGGCCGGCGACGGAACGTTGTACGCGACCGAAAGTAATGTGCGGCGCACCGCCACCACCACGCCCCACGCCATGGTCACCCGGCTCACTCACCCCAGGCAGCAGACCGCCTTGGCGTGGCTGATCGGCAAACGCTCCGCAAAAAGCCGCTACACCTTCCCGCAAGCCCTCACCATGCTGCGCGATGCGGGACTCGCCTACGACCGCACACGTGGCGCGGGGATCGTGCTGTACGCCGACAGCCCCTCCGACGGCGTCAGCTGGCGGTACGCGGCCATCGGAGCCGACCAGGAACACGTTACCGAGCTGGAAGCGGCGCTCACCAGCGTCCTCCACTTCCAGTGATGTCCGGTGCGTCTTCTGCTTGGGGCACGAGGAGGAGTGGGGCACGCAGGGCGGAGCTGTTCCGCCGCCAGGCGTGAAGGACAAACGCACTTAGGCGTTCCTCGAGAAATGTGGTGGCGTCGGCCCCGAAAGCGACATCGGCTGCCAGACCGGGCTCGTCGGCGAGCAGCCCGCCAACGACGTCACGGCGCACCACTTGTTCGTGCACGGCATCCGCCTCGACATGCTCGGCGTAGAAACGTTCGGCGGCCGGCCCCGCTCCGGTGCGCCGTATGGCTCTGGCGAGCCTGAATGAGCCGGGCGACGAGGTCACCTCGACGCAGGCGAAGTGACCGACGAGCGCGCCGCGCAGAGCGCGGTGGAGGCCGAACAAGGACATGACGTTGACCGTGGCGAGCACCTCGGCGGGTGCCGCGTCGAGGTAGTGGCCGTACGTGGCGTTCAGTTGCAGGTCGTGCATCAAGTCGGCGAAGAGCTGCGCATGGACGTTCTCCGCCCGTCCGGCACCGAACTCGTCGTACTCAACGGCGACCATTGCGGCCTTGGCCCGCCCCTGTAGCCGCGGGATGACCCAGACGTGCGGGTCTGCCTCCTTGAGGTGATACAGGGAGCGAAGCGCCGCGTACTCACGGATCTGCCACAACTCCCCCTCGTGCTGGAGGTAGTGGCTGACGCTGTTGGCGTGGTCGGTGGATTCCACGAGGAGCTCGTCGAAGACTTCCTCGACGCTGCGTCCGGCCAGGCTGTCCGCGCGGAGGGCGGTGAGGAAGCGGTTTTCGAGCGCTTGGCGAAGGTGCAGCAGACGGGCATCCCACTCGCGGTCGTCGTCCACCCCGTGGAAGCCGCGGTAGTGCAGTTCGTAGAGCAGATACAAGGCGAGGTGCAGGTCATCGCCGTACGGCTCGGCCTGTGCCACGTCTCCGTGCAGGGGCAGGGGCTGTCGTCCGTCGCGCAGGGCCGACAGGACGCCGACCGACAGGAGGCCGCGCGGCTGCGGGAGCAAGGGGCCGGTGCGCCGGCTCTCAGTGGTTGTCATCATCGTCGTTCCCACTCTGGTCGTCCTGGCTCATCTCGTGCGCGGGCGAGCGATCGGATGGAGAATTCCTGGTGCGCCGCCGATGGCTGGTGTCGCACCACGGGAAGGTGCGACTGCGTCGGCAGGTGCAGATGGCGACGACGAATCGGTCCGAGGAACGGACCGTGCCGTCGTCCATGACTACTTCCACGGGCCCTTCGACCAGAATGGGGCCCTCCTGGTGGATGGTGACGCGTCGTGGATGATCAGGAGCGTTCGGCACGGATGACCACCAGCTCTTCCTTGTCCTCGCCCGGTTCGACCAGGCCCTGCGCGCGGAGCCAGGGCAGCCGCGAGTGGAGAACCGGCCCGAAGGGGACGTACGCGCGGTCGATGACCGTGCCCCGAAGGCCCGCCTCGGACAGACGCTGGAGAGTGGGCTCAATGCCGCACAGCCCTGAGTGCACCATCAGCAGAGCCCCGCGGGACGCCAGCAGTGCGGGCGCGCGGGCGCACACCCGGTCCACGATCTGCCGGCCGTCAACACCGGCGTCCCAGGCGCGGGCAGCACCCCGCGTGCGCAGGAATGACCCTGGCGCGGGCACGTAGGGCGGATTGCTCACGACGAGGTCGAAGGAGCGGCCACGAAGTGGCGCCGCCAGGTCACCGCGGCGCACCGTGATGCGCTGCCGGCTCCGGACAGCGTTGACGCGGGCGGCGGCGACCGCGCGCCAGGAAATATCGGTCGCTGACACCCTGGCCCCCATCCGCGCGGCGAGCAGAGCGAGGGCGCCGCTGCCGGTGCCGACGTCGAGCACCTCCGTGTCCGCGGTGACGGCTTCTTGCGCGAGAGCCTGAGCGAGAAGGTAGGTGTCGGCCTGCGGCGCGTACACGCCGGGCAATCTCCACAGGTCGCCCAGATCCGGCAGGAGCGCGGTAGCGGTCGTCATCGAGCACCTCCGTCACTCATGTTCGCGTCAAGCCCATGCCCGATCGTCATGCTCTCCCTCATCCAGCCTCCGCCCTGCCGTGGCATACCGCCACTCTGGTGATGACGCGCTCCAACGGCGTGATCTGCTCCGCACACCGACCCGCGACAGCGCAGTCGCAGCCGGGGCCGGAGCCGCTCACGGACGCTTCCCCTCGTCATCGATTCGGCTCCTGCCCCCGACTTGCGCATACACGCCGTCGGCCATATCTCCTTCGTGCTCGAATGGCACGGGAGCCCGTGACGAATCCGCACTTCCAGTAGCGCGTGCCGTCGCGTATGTGGTGCGGCGGGAGTTCGGCCGGAGTCATTCGCCGGAGGGTTGAGCGGAAGCGCTGCGCATACGTCGTGCGACTCAGCCGGCCACCAGACGGTTGCCGGCAACTCCGCGTAAACAGTGGCGGCTGGCGCGTACTGCGTGCAGTGCGCGCACGGTCCGGGGAACGACGACCGGAGATCCCACGCCGCAACGCACCGCGATGCGATGCGTTGTGCGCCCGCGTGGCGAAGTCGGGCACGGGTACGCGCCGCAGTACGAGTTCGCATCCCTTGGAGGTTCCACGATGAGCACGGAGCGAGTAACCGGCCCGGACGCGAAAGTGCCGGACCCGCATGTGATCGCGGTTCTTCTCGGTCAGCACGCGCGTGTCAAGGGCCTGTTCGCACGGATGAAGGCAACCGCAGGTCAAGACAGGCAGGAGGCCTTCGGCGAACTGCGGGCGCTGCTGACGGCACATGAGACAGGCGAACAGACAGTGCTTCGTCCGGTGTCGGCGGAGGTGGTCGGCGAGAAGATCGCCGATGCGCGCAACCAGGAAGAGAAGGAAGCCGACAAGGCTCTGGCCGGCCTGGAGAAGATGGACACGACGAGTCCCCAGTTCGATGCGGCGTTCGCACAGTTCGAGAAATCCGTCCTCGCCCACGCCGAGCACGAGGAGGCCGAGGAGTTCCCGACAGTGCGCGCCCATTGCACAGATGAGGAACTGCAGGAGATGGGCCAGCACCTGTTGCGTGCCGACAAGATCCACCCCCGCACCCGGCTTCGATGCCTTCGCAGCGGGCTGGGGTCCTGACAGGGCTCTGGCCTGCAGGCTCACATGATCACCGGGGCTCCGGCCAGGGACTGGCTTCGGCATCAGCCAGGTCCGCGGCCGCCATGAGAGCGCTCGTCTCCCAGCCGGTCCGCCAGTCTGTCCATGGGGGCATGGGCGACCCGGACACGGCGTCCCAGTCGGCCGGGGCGAGCGGTTGCCGCGGGGTCAACTGAGAGTCACAGTGAAGGGGAGAGCATTCGTGCGAGATCGGAGACACCGTGATCGTTTTCGGAGTAATTCTGCTCGTCATCGGGTTCGTGGCCAGTATCTCCATCGTGTGGACTATCGGGATCATCTTGGTCGTCATCGGATTGATTTTGTGGATCCTGGGCTCCATCGGCCACGCGGTTCGCGGGCGGCGGCACTACTGGTAACGGGTGCGACACCCGGGCGCAGGCGAAACTCCGTGCGCTGAACGGGAGACGGACGGCTGCGTTGGTGCATGGCTCATGAGGCAGCCGCCAGCTACGGGGATCCGAACGTCGGCATCAACTGGAGGACCTCGATATCCACAGGAATCCTCATTGCGATCATCGTCGCGGTCGTGCTGATCGCCCTCGCGATCGGCTTGTGGATGATGATCCGCCGCCGGCACCTGAGGGAACGCTTCGGGCCAGAATACGAGCGCCCCGTTGAGGCCGGGGACAGCCGAATGGCCGCTGAGCGTGACTTGCGCGCCCGGGAGCAGCGGCATGACGACCTTGAGATCAAGCCACTCCCGTCGACGACCCGGCAGTAGTACGCCCAGGACTGGACCAGTGTTCAGGCGCGCTTCCTGGACACGCCTGATGAAGCCGTCGGCGAGGCGGACCAACTGGTGACCAGGCTCATGAGGGAACGCGGCTACCTGACCGAGGGATACGAGCAGCAGCTGAAGGACCTGTCGGTCGAACACGGGAGCACGCCGGAGCACTACCGCGCCGCCCACGCGGACCACACGCGGACCGGCCGGAAGGCGACCACCGAGGAACTGAGGGGTGCGATGGTGCACTATCGCCACCTGTTTGACGACCTGCTCACCAACGGCGAGCGGCCGGGCGAGCAGCACACGTGAGCCCCGGCTCGCGCGTACCGCACGGGCAAGGAAGCAAGCGCCCGCCGGACCGTATTCGGACCAGGTGAGAAAACTATGCAGCGCGAAGACAAGGGACGCGAAGGCCAGGGAGTGGGCAGCTACGGCGGCCTGAGCGGTGAAGACCGCCTCACTACCGAGGATCTCGCCCGTCCTCGGGAAGACCTCGAAGCAGGTACCGGAGCCGCATCTGCACCGGACGAGCCGCCTGTGTTCCCCGGCGAGGCCACGGCCACCGGGCAGGCAGAGGACATGCCCGAGTCTTCTGCGGCCACCGTGGAGGAGGAGCCGCTCCTCGGGCCCGAGGAAGCCGAGGGATTCGGTTCCAGGTGGCAGGCGATCCAGACCGACTTCGTCGACGATCCGCAGGATGCCGTCCGCGCGGCCGGACTCGAGGGCCAGTGGGGCCGGGGAGAGGAGGTCGTCACTGAAGATTTGCGCGTCGCGCTTCAGCGCTACCGCTCGTTCTTCAACCGCCTGCTCAGCACGTAACCACCACCACCGCCGGCTCGCAGAGCGGCCCTCACCGACCACCGCGAGACCGCTCACGTGGACACCGCGGTCGGCCCGCGCCGGAATGGCCGGAATGGTTCGCCCCGGGGCGGCGGCGGGGGCGGCCCAGACGACAGTCGCCGGAGCAGGTCGCACCCGGCGCCACTGCGCGCCGGTGACTCACGAAAGGTCGCCAACTATGAGTATCGGCAAGAAGATCGCGCACAAGGCCGAAGCAGTCAAAGGTGGTGCCAAAAAGGCCGTCGGCCGCGTCACTGGTAGTCGGCGTCTCCGGGCCGAAGGCCGCGGTGACCAGGTCAAGGGCAACACCAAACAGGCCGGAACGAAGGTCAAGGACGCCTTCAAACACTGACCGCGGGCTGGTCGGTGGCGGCGTCCACGTAGACCGATTCCAGCGTGCCGATCTTGTGGCCGCCCGCCCGTGTAGGCCGCGGTCCGTCAGGTCACTCGTTGTGCCCGGTGTCGTTTCTTCTGAAGCCGGATCTTGGCCGGGAGCCGTTCCAGGCCGGCGGAGGTCCGTGCGTGTCCCAGCGTCTCCCCGGTCAGCAGCGTCAGTGTGGCCGCGGGTTTCGCGTGCGCCTCCAGCACGAGTTGCACGTGCGCTTCGGGCGCCGTGCGTCGCCCCGTCAGCCGGACATGGGCCCGTGACACTCCCTCCAGTGCCTCGGCCTCAGCCGCCATGACGTGTTCGAGTGCATGCCCCCGCAACCGGGCCCCTCCCCCGTCTCCGCTGTCGACGAGGACCTCGCGAAGGCGACGCCTGTGCAGCTGTGCCAGCAGCCACCACAGCAGGAGCAGGAGCAGCGATCCGAGGACGGCGAAGACGACCGGCCACCACCATCCGTTGTCGCGGAAACGCGTGCGCCCCTGCGTCCCGAGGACCACGTCGTCAGGTCCGGTGAAGGGCCACCAGCTGGGCGTGGAGAAGTTCCAGCGCCGCTGGAGGTCAAGACCGCCGAGCAGCACCCCGCCCCCAAGCGCGAACAGCCCGAGTCCGGCCAGTGCCAGCAGCACCCGGTTGACGGTCTTGAGCATCCGAAGGTCACCCCTTCTTTGGGCGTCGGACGTGCACGAACAGCACAGGCTGCCGGGCGAGCCCGAGCTGCCGCACGCCGTCGGTCAGCGCCGCGTCCAGGTCGGCCCGCACCTCGTCGATGTCGCGGAAGTGCGCCCGCGCCTGGGCGTTGACCTGGCGACGGCTGACGTCGACGCGTACCGATTGCACACCTGGCACCTCCATGGCCCGGTCGCGGAGCACCAGAGCCGCCGCGGAGCGCCCCAGCCCGGCGCGTATGTGCGCGGCGCCCGGGTCCCCGGTGGGCGGCCGCATCGGCAGGAGTGATCGCAGTCCGGGAGTCGCGGCGAGCGCGATCAGCCACAGACCGATAGCCATCGCCACGGCGGCGCCGGCGATCATCCAGGTGTCGTCGAGGTGCCGGGTGGCCAGTTCGTCGGCGAGTCTTCGCCGCCAGCGCATCGCCGGCCGGTCGGCCCGTACGGCGGCCACGTCATACAGCAGGAGTCCGGTGGCCGCGGCTGCGAGCAGCGCGACGATCCCGGCGGCCACCCGCCGTGCGGACCAGAACCGGTGCACGGGCCGGCCGTCCCCGTCCACCGCCGTCGCGTCCGCTTGGTAGGTGTGTGACGCGCCGGAGGCGGACTGCTCCGGGCCGGAGGGAAGGTCGCCTTCGGTCGCCAAGGGCTGAGTGATCGATTCTGGCTCGGTTTCTCTCATCGCACTGTGCCCTCCCCCGACGCTCGCGTGTGCGCGGAGTGAAGCCGCGCAACCGCCACAGCGACTTCGCGCACATCCATACCGGCCAACGTTGTGACCCGTTCGGTCACGGTGCGCCGCACCGCCCCGCACTGTGCACCGATGTCGCTGGGGTAACCCAGCTCAACGGCGACCCGCACTCGTGCCTCGCCCAGGGGGGCGCCCTGCCCGGCGGCCCGCTCGGCCGCAGTGCGCTCGGTGGCCCGGCGGACCGACACCGTCGCGTGCGGCGCCGTGTGCCCGGCCGGGACCTGCGGGACGGCCTCGGGGAAGGCGCGTAGCGCCTCCCGTGCGGCGTGTGAGGCGATCTTCGCGACCACCCGATCGGCGATACGGGTCGCGCCCCGGGCGCCCGCGGGTAGCGCCCCAGCGGCGGCCTCGGCCGGTGCCACCGGTCACCACCGCCGGTCGCCGTGCTCGCGGGTGTGGAAGAAGTCGCCGAGCTCCCAGTCACCGTCGGCAAACCGCCCGGCAACGAACCCGATGGCGCCAAGCACCGCCACCAGCAGGAACGCGCCGAAGCCGCCGAAGTATCCGGCGAAGCCCAGCGCCATCCCGGCGATCAGGCCGACCATGGCCATGCTCATCGTGCGCTCCTTCGCTGCGACCCGGGCCTGCCCGGCGCTACTCGACCCGCGACTCTGCCTGTTCCTCTTCCTCGTCAGGCAGCTTCACATCACTGACCGCGATGTTGACCTCGATGACTTCCAGGCCGGTCATCCGCTCGATGGCAGTGATCACGTTCTCCCGGACATCGCCCGCAACATCGATGATCGAAACGCCGTACTCAACGACGATCTCCAGGTCAACCGCGGTCTGGACGTCGCCGACCTCGACCTTGACCCCGCTGGTGACGGACTTGGCGCCGGCACCGGGCACGCGATCCCGCATGGTCCCCATGCCACGGGCGAACCCACCACCCATCGTGTGGACGCCGGGTACATCCCGGGCCGCCATCCCGGCGATCTTCGCCACCACGCCGTCGGCGATCGTCGTACTGCCTCGCGAGCCCGAATCGCTTCCGTGACCTCCCCCGACGGTCTTCCTGCCACGCTCGCCCACGGACTTCGAATGCGCGGTCTCGGGCCGGTTCGGCCCTTCTGTATCGGTCATCGCCGGTCATCCCTTCCGAGAAGAGAAGCAGCCTGCAACTAACTTTCCTCCACACTACGTATGATTTGCCCGTACCGCTTCAGGGCTGCGGCACGCAGGGGATCCCGCTTTCGAGCGCGCAGACGTCAGCACCAGCCGGTTACGGCAGAGGCTGGACGGAGCACGGCAGTCAGGAGTTGAGGAGCGGTGGAGTCTGACGGATGGGCCCAGTCCGTACGGCAGCAGATCGGCCTGGGCCGACTGCTCCCATTGGGCGCCCCCGAGGACGCGGCCTGGATCACCGAACACGCGGCGACCCGGGTACTGCAGCGGGCCGCCCGCAAAGTGCCCGGCATCCATCTGGACAGCCTCCGGGTCGCCCTCGCCGACCCGGACACCACGCCCGAACCAGTTGTCCCGGCGCCCGCGAGCGCACTGCCGCCCGGTCCACTTCGCATCATTGCCGCGTTCTCGGCCTCGATGCGGCAGCCGCTGCCCGATACCGCCGAATGCCTGCGCCAGGCACTGCTCGCCGCAGCCGAGACACGCCTCGGCCTGGACGCGGCGGAAGTCGACCTGCATGTCACGGGCTTGCTGGAGGGCCACGGGCCCACAGCCGAACTCCCGGTGGATCACGCCGCCGACCTCGAGGACCCCGTGCCGGGCCCGGTGGAGGCAGAGGAGTGGGGCGACGGCCTGGCCGGTGCGGCAGCGGCCGTGCCCGGGGTGGCCCACCTGGCCGCCGCGCTCGGCAGGCTCGCCCACCCGATCACGGTTGAGGACAGCGACGATCCCCCGAGACGGCACGTCCAGGTCCAGCTATCGGTCGCAGCCGCCCACCGTGCCCTGGACGTTGCCCGCGCAGTACGGGCAGTGGTAGCCATTGCCGCAGCGGGCGGTGCCCCCGGGCCAGTCACCGTTGCGGTCCTCGTAACGGCCGTCGAGCCCGGCCAGCGGGGAGCTCCAGGCTGAGACGCGCTGCAGGGGTAGCGCCAGCACCCCGCCACCCCACGGAAGCCAGGGGAGTCAGCGCCGTCGCATGAACATGACAACAGCCACAATAATGACGATCAGGACGACCATACCGATACCTATGTACATCTGTTTCCTCTTCTGTGCGGAGAGTTCGACCCGGCACCGAAGGCGCCGGCCCGCTACTGCGTTCTCCACAACGACTGCCCAATTCTCGCCGCTAAACGGTACAAAGGCCCTCCCTGACGGGCAGCGCCGGGGCCAACCCCAACTCCTTCTGGGCTCCAGGGATGTAGGTGGCCAGGCTCGTCCCGATGTGCCCTGCAAGATCGCGTGGAGGACGTTCCTGTGCGTTCGCGTGGCCTGCTCGTCCGATCCGTAGCGACACCGCGACCGGCCTGTACTCGGAGCCTGTAGCGGCCGAGTTCCTGGAGCACGCCCAGGAAGAGCAGATCCACGCGGACAAGCTCGCGCAGCGGATCGCCCAATTGGGCGGTGAACCCGACTTCGATCCCGAGACCCTGAGCGGCAGGTCGCACACCCCCTACGACGCGAGCCTGGACCTCATCGAAACATCACGGAGGACCTGGTAGCCGAACGCGTGGCCATCGCGTCCTACACCGAGATCGCCGCGTGGCTCGGCGACAAGGACCCCACGACACGTCGCGTGTTCGAGGAACTACTGGCACAGGAGGAAGAGCACGCAGGCGATCTACGGGGCCTGCTGGAACGGATTCCGAAGGACCGGTAAGGACCGGTAGCGGACCTGGGCGGTGCGGCGCGGCGGGTTCGCTGTTCAACGAGCGTGCTCGTGGAGGGCTGCCACCCCGCACGGCGTAGGGGTCGGACGATGAGGGACGGCGTGGCAAGCGGGATGCCGGCCCAGGGCCGGTGGACCCCTTCGCTGGGGAGCGGCGTACCCAACCAGCACGAATTCCGGGTTTGCGAGAAAATTGCCCTGCCCGAGGTGGGATGTCGTGGTCGGCACCAGTCTCGGCAGGCGCGGTCGGCGCTGATCCGCCGTCCTGTGCCCAGGCTCCGGGAAACGAGGAACGGAGAGCGCCATGGCAGATGCGAAGCTGGACCCAGCTGCGGAGTTCCCGCTCCACGTCCTGCGGGACTATGCGTTGATCGCGGATGGCGAGCGCGGGATCCCGGTGGGTCCGCGTGGGGACTTCGCGTGGATGTGCGTGCCGCGGTGGGATTCCGACGCGGTGTTCTCCACTTTGATCGGAGGCGCTGGCACGTATGCCGTCACCCCCACTGCGCGGCGGTTTGTGTGGGGTGGTTCCTACGAGGCCGGAACGCTGATCTGGTGCAGCCGCTGGGTCACCAATTCCCAAATGCTGGAGTGCCGGGAAGCGCTGGCCTTTCCGGGTGACCCGCACACCGCTGTAGTGCTGCGACGCGTCGTGGCCAGCGACGGCGATGCGCAGGTGCGGGTGGTGCTGGACCCGAGGGCAGGTTTCGGTCATCACCGGATGAGCCGACTGTCCCAGGAAGGCGGGGTGTGGACCGCTCGCTGCGGACCGCTGTATCTGCGCTGGTCCGGGGCGGGAACAGCTGTTGCTCGGCATAACGGCTGCCTGGAGGGGATCATCACGGTGCCCAGCGGCCGCTACCACGACCTCGTGCTGGAGATCTCCGATCAGCCGCTCGGACAGGACCTTGCGGAGCCCGAACGGTTGTGGTCTGCGACGGCGGCGGGGTGGCGCCAGGCCGTCCCGGATATCGCGGGCACGATCGCCGATGGGGACGCCCTGCACGCCTACACCGTGCTCCAAGGGCTCACCAGCGTCGGCGGCGGGATGGTCGCGGGGGCCACGATGTGCTTGCCGGAGCGCGCCGAGCAGGGCCGCAACTATGACTACCGGTACGCCTGGATCCGCGACCAGTGCTACGCCGGGCAGGCCGTTGCCGCGTGCGGGGCGTATCCGCTGGCTGGTCTGCGGGCCATCGCCACCCATGCCCCAGCCGCTCAGGGCGCCGCATGGAGCGGCCTGGCCGACGCCGTGCTGGCCGATGTCGCCGGGGACTGTCTGCATGCCACCGGGCGCTGGCAGCGTTCCCCCGGCGACGAGCGGGTCGATTCCGCGCTGCTGATCCCGGCGATCCGCGGCGCGCTGTCGCCACAGGACCCGCGGACCGTGACGACTCTCGCCGCGATCATGGAGGAGCTCGGCCAGGACGGCTTCGCGTACCGGTTCCGGCACGACGAGCGGCCCCTTGGCGTCGCGGAGGGCGCGTTCCTGCTGTGCGGTTTCATGACCAGCCTTGCCCTGCATCAACAGGGCCGGGAGTCGAGGCGAACCGGTGGTTCGAACGCAACCGGGCCGCCTGCGGAACACCGGGTCTGCTCGCCGAAGAGTACGACGTTACGCAACGTCAGATGCGCGGCAACCTGCCCCAGGCCTTCGTCCACGCCCTGCTGCTGGAGACCGCGCGGCGGCTGGCCGAACTCTCGCCACAGCACTGACGAACAGTGCGGCGCCACAACCGGACAACGACACGGAGGTCAGCGTGAGCATGAAACAGGCAGGACAAGTGGTTGTGGTGACCGGCGCCAGTGGCGGCATCGGACGGGCGACCGCGCAGGCGTTCGGCGCCCGCGGGGCGAAGGTCGCCCTGATCGCGCGCGGCGAGGCCGGCCTGGCAGGAGCGGCGCGTGACGTCGAGCGGGCCGGCGGCCAGGCGCTGCGGTTGCCCGTGGACGTCGCCGACCCCGAGCAGGTCGAGGCCGCCGCTGCCACGACAGAGGAGACGTTCGGCCCTATCGACGTGTGGGTCAATGTGGCGTTCACCTCGGTGTTCGCGCAGTTCCACGACATCACGCCCGAGGAGTACAAGCGGGTCACAGAGGTCAACTATCTCGGCTACGTCTACGCCACCATGGCCGCACTGAAGCGGATGCTGCCCCGCGATGCCGGGACGATCGTGCAGGTGGGTTCAGCGCTGGCCTACCGGGGGATTCCGTTGCAGACCGCGTACTGCGGCTCCAAGCACGCCATCCAGGGGTTTCATGAGGCGCTGCGTTGCGAGTTGCTGCACAACAAGAGCAACGTGCACGTGACCATGGTCCAGATGCCGGCGGTGAACACCCCGCAGTTCGACTGGGTACTGTCCCGGCTCCCCAAAGCCGCGCAACCAGTGCCCCCGATCTACCAGCCGGAAGTGGCCGCCCGCGGCATCCTGTACGCGGCCGACTATCCGCGGCGCAGGGAGTACTGGGTTGGCGGCAGCACGGCGGCGACCCTGATCGCGAACGCGGTCGCGCCGGGCCTGCTGGACCGATACCTGGCCAGGACCGGCTTCTCCTCGCAGCAGGTCGACCGGCCGCTACCGAAGAACCATCCGACGAATCTGTGGCTGCCTGCCGACGGGGCGGATGGCCGTGACTACACCGCGCACGGCAGTTTCGACGCTCGGTCCAAGGACCGCAGCGCCCAGCTGTGGGCGTCCGAGCATCATGGGGTACTCGCCGTCGGTGCGGCCGCGCTCCTCACCGCTGCGCTGGTCGGCGTTCGGGCACGGCGGTAAGCGACCTGCCGGCCACGCGGGCCTGACGTCGGGAAGCCCGACGATCGTCGGCGCCCAGCGCGCGTCGTACCCGACGCTCATAGGCTCGCCGGTGCGTAGCCGATTTTTCGGCGGGTAGGCGCTGGGCGCGGCGAGGGATCGCCGACCGACCGGGAGAACGGGATCAGGCCCGTCGACGGTAGCGATGTCCGCGGCGGAGAGCTGGGCTCGGCGGATGAGCGGAGAGGTGGCGCATGGATGCCGTTCCTGAGGTGCCGGGCGTGCCGGACCGGGCGATGCGGGGCATCGACCGGATGGCGGGCAATATCGAGACCGGGCGGTTCGAACGCAGCCTGTCGGCGTTGACGGCGGCCGGGGCCTTGGTTACGGCGGCGGAGATCTACTTCGAGCATGACTCGGCGAGTTTCGGCAACAAGATGATGTGGCTGCCGGTGGTACTCGGCCCGGTGGGTGCGGTCGCTGGTGTGGCAGGGTTCGTCTGCCGCCGGATGGCCAAGACCGCGTTGCCGTTGGCATCCGCGGCCATCGTGGTCAACGGGCTGCAGGGTACCTATCTGCACGCGCGGGGGATCGCGCAGAAGCCCGGTGACTGGTCGAACGCCCGCTACAACCTGGAGATGGGCCCACCCCTGTTCGCCCCGCTGCTGGTGACCATGGTCGGCGGGATGGGTCTGCTCGCGGCGGTCCTGCGGCGGGAAGAATGAGCGGCCCCGCGAGCGCTGCGCGGGGCGGCCGGTTTCCCGACTTCGACGTGGTCGGCCAAGCGGCGCACTGGATCCGGTAACGGCGGGTGTGGTCCTGTCCCGACTCGCCGCGCCATCCGCAGTGCGGTTCTTCACGCCGCAGGAACAGGCGACCGCGACCGCACTGTGCGATCAACTTCTCGACCAGCACGATGAGCCGAAGGTTACGGTGGTGAGCCTGATCGATGCCCGGCTGGCCGAACAGCAGACCGACGGCTGGCGCTACCAGGACATGCCGGAGGACGGTCAGGCGTGGCGGGTGTCACTGGCCGCGCTGGACACGGACGCGGTCGCGCGATTCGGCGGCACCTTCGCGACCTGCTCGCCGGAGCACCAGGCGCGGTAGATCCAAGCCGTGCAGGATGCGGGCTCCGGTCACTGGCACGGCTTCCATGCCGGGCATGTGTGGAGTCCGTGGACCCGCTACGCGTGCACGGCGTTCTACGCCCGCCCCTGGGCGTGGAGCAAGATCGGCTTCCCCGGGCCGGTCTCGGCCCGGGTGGCGAAGCGGTGCCGGTGGATGTACTCGACCTTGATCAGCGAGTTGAACGACTCGGCAGCGGCGTTGTCCAGGGCTGATCCCACCCGCCCCATGGACTGCACCACACCCAGCCTGTCGCACAGGTTGTTGTACGCCTCGCTGGTGTACTCGCTCCCCGGTCGCTGTGGAAGATCACGCCGTCGACCTGGCCGCCGCGGGTCGCGGCCGCCATCTTCAGCGACGCCCCGACCAGCGCGGCGTCGTGGTGCGTGCCCATCGCGTAGCCCAGCAGGCGGCGCGAGAACAGGTCCAGGACAGTGGCGAGGCAGAGCTTACCCTCGCCGGTCTCGATCTCGGTCACGTCGCCCGCCCACAACACGTCGGGCGCGACCGCGTCGAACCGTCGATGCACCAGGTCAGGGGCCGCTCGGCGCTTGCCCGGCCGGGTCAGCGAGCGACGCCGGCGCGGCGGCTTGCGGCCCTGCAGGCCCAGGTCCGCCATGACCTCGGCGACCGTGTTCACCGAGACCTGCCAGCCCTCGGCCCACAGGTCCAGCGTGCTCCTCGGCGAGCCGTAGGTGTCACCCGACCCGCGGAAGAAGTGCGTGATCCTCTCCTCCAGCCGCACCCTCCCGACCTCGCGCTTCGTGGGCACGGCCGGGCCGCCGCGCCACTTGTAGAACCACGCCTCGGACACCCCGAGCGCGCGGCAGGCAACCGTGTGCGGGATGTCATGCACGGTCCGCTGATCGCTGATCACCCCGACGAGCAACGCCGGGTCCCCCTCAGCTACTTCACCCACAGGACCACGCAGCGTTTGATGACATCGCGCTCCATCGCCAGCTCCTTGCTGTCCTTCTTCAGCAACGAGCCCTCCTGCCGCAGCCGGGCCAGTTCCCCGCGCTCGGGCACACTCAGCGTCCCGTCCCCGCCGGCCCTCCTCGCCCGCGACACCCAGCTCGCCAGCGTCATGTCGTTGATCCCCAGCTCCTTCGCGACCACCGCGATCGGCCGCCCGGTCTCCGCCACGATCCGCACAGCCCCCTCGCGGAACTCGGCGTCGAACTTCCGCCTCTTGTCTGCCATGACCCCAACTTCCCCTGCAGTCAAGGTCCTCACGCTATCGGGGGAATGTCACTCATGGACATCACGCCAGGGCTGCCCGCGACGGACAACTTCCAGCACTGGCCGCCGTGGCGGCCGCTCGTAGTCGAGACCGCCCGCCGCGTACGCGACTACACCGGCGGCACTCTGGTGATGCCCATGACTGTCCTGGTCGAGCAGTACTGGCGCGAGATCAGCGCGGGCCTCGCCCAACATGCCATTCCGGTACGGCACTTCGTCCTCCATGCTGACCAAGACACCCTCCGCGGGCGCATCGAGGGGGACGCTCTTCTTGGCCCCTCCCCATTCCGTCTCAAATACCTTGAGCCCTACACCGAGGCGGCCCGCACGTGGCTACGCGGCGAGGCCGAGGTCGTCGACACCACGCACCTCACGCCCGCCCAGGCCGCCCCGCAGATCGCAGAGGCCGTCAGGAGTTGAGGTCCACCCGCCACGCGAAACAGGCGCAGGTGGCAACAAAGAACGACCTTCCGTTGTCAAGCAGTGCGAATGGACTCAACCAGGGGCCCAGCTCAGCCCAGCACCGCGGTGTCATCTACCCCGAAAAGTCGCATCGATCTTCTGGGCAAGGCGGCTGGGCTCTCGATCGACTCCATGCCCTCCAGGAAAGCGCCCGCCGGCCCTCGGGGTGCTGGTTGCCCGGAACTGATTCCAACAAGGATGACAATTCAGCGAAGGTTGCAAGAAGCGTGACCATTTGCTTCTAACATGCGTGTCCCGCGCGGAGTGAACCGCCAGGTCACCACGGCCTGACGGTTCCAACTACCGCGTCCCGGCACACCGGTGCGACTTTTCGTCTTGGTTGGCATCTGATCGCGGTGGTTGGCACTCCAAGGTCGGCATGCCTCCGTCGATGTGATTGGTCGAGGTAGTTGTCACTTGGTCGCGGCAACTGTCACCAGCAGGGAGCCGGCGATGATCGATCATTGAGCCGGGATGTCCTGTCGCATTCAAGCTGTCGGATTCTCACGCGATCTCATCCCGTGCTGGCAGATTCTCACTGACCGCGCTCTGGGCAGGGGTGAGCCAGGTTGTCCATCCGCCCATCCAGGCGGGCTCGACAG
>NZ_JASISZ010000096.1 GCF_030063355.1 Streptomyces sp. PH10-H1 | reverse complement strand
ATGAGAAGAAGCTCAGGATCATGGGTGCTGACAGTAGAAACACCACACGGCTCAGTGCAAAGCCCAAACCCCCTGGCCATCAGCCCAGTTAGAGTCAATCGCCACACGCAAACTAAGCAGAGACAAGCCGGCGGAAGTCGTGAGGGGTGAAGGTGAGGTCATCGAAGGCCGGGTTGGCATCGGCCAGTTCCTCGCAGCTGCGGGCGAGCATGTGCAACACGGTGGTGGGTGACATAACGCCGTGGAGGGTGCCCGACTGCCGTTGGAAGAGGAACGGCATGGGTTCTGACCAGGTCTTTTCGTGCGGGTCATAGCGGCTGAGGAGGCGGATAGGGCGTCCGTTGGTTGTGAGCCGCCGGATGATCTGGGCGATCGCGTGGAAGAGGTCAGCGGACATCGGGATGACGCGCTCGCGTTCGGTCTTGGAGGGCGCCACGACCAGCAGGGCAATAACCTCGCCGTTGGGCCGCTGATATTGCCGGATGCTGAGGTGGGTGAGCTCGACCAGTTCCTCGATGCGGATGCCGCTGTGCCGCAGTACCTCGAACTGGGCCCATTCCCAGAAGGCGGTCTCCTCGGCGGCCGTCACGTCGACCGCATCGCCGTCGACGCCGACGACTCTGATCGCCGGGTTTGTCTCCTTCCTTTCGCGCTGCTGGTCGCGCTCGGAGTTCGTGCGGCGATAGCCGCGGCCCTCGTAGGTGAAGGGCTCGCCGAGCGCGACCTGCCGGGCGGCGTGTAGGAGACCGATCAGGTACTCATGCCGGGTCTCAATATGGGCAGCCAGCGTGGGCAGCAGCGGCTGGCGGGCCCGGACTCGCTCCGCCATGCGGTGATTGACCTCGCGCTTGCGCTGCGCGAATCCCTTCAGATCCCGGCGTCGGACCGGGCAGGGAGCCACCCACTGCGCCCATCGTTCGGGCTCACCGATCGACCAGGTGTGCAGGTCCATGTAGAACCCGCGGACCGCGAGGAGGATGTTGGAAGGGTCCTGGCGCTGCTTGGTCGAATCCCTGTCCCAGACCTGGATCTCAGCCCGCCACTGGTCGTAGAGGTCCAGACTGAGTCCGAAGTCCTGCTGCCCGGGGCTGATCTTCTCGATCTTCGCCCAGAACTGGCTCGCCAGGCGGCGGGCGAGCCCCTCGAGCGAGACGTAGTCCATCTCCACCTGCCGCCGGGTCAGGTAGTCGATCAAGAGCTGGCGCACGCTCGAATGACGGATGGGGTAGCGGTCGACGAGCTGGGTGACGGTTCGCTGACCTGTATAGATGAACGCGCGCAGGGTCGGAGGCGTCTCCGCCGGGAAGTGCCCCATGGTGTGCAGCACCTGCCAGGCCCCGAGCGCGGCGAACCGACCGGTGCGTCCGGTGGAGCTGGGAACGACGCCCAGGCGCCTGCTCTCCACCGAGTAGTGCAACAGGGCCGAGGGCGTCAGGTCCTCCAGGGCGATGCCCTGGGTGGTCAGTGCCGCCGTGACGTCGAACTTGGCCCTGGTCTTGTGGAGGTCCCGAAGGTACTCGGTCGAGTCGACCGCCTTGAAGAATTGGTTCAGATAGCGGTCGTTGTGGATCTTTCGAAAGGTTCCAGCGAAGTCGTTGAACTTGTTGGCGCGTAGGCCCGCGACGGACGGCTGGACAACGCGCAGGCAAAACAGCCACCTCAGCGCGGAGACCAGGTACGACTGGCTGTATCGATCGCCATTGCAGGCCAGCACCCCGATGGATGGGGCATCGTCGGCGTCGAAGCCAGCGGCCTGCCACCGCTCCTGCCAGGTTGCTCCGGGGTGCTGATTGAGGTGCTCGAACAACTGATCCAAGCCGAGCAGATGACGATTGCAGTTCGACGGCCGCACGTCCCACTGCACCAGTCCGCGGATCTCGCGGGCCGGGGCCCGGGACAGGTCTCCGAACGGGCCCGGGTGGATCTTGGGCGGTGCCGCTGGAGCGGCCTTGATGGAGGTATCAAAGCGGGAGGCGGGGGCCGGGATGAACGGCTCGTCGCGGTAGTTCGTGCGCCGGTTGCGACCGGTGTAGGTGTCCTGAGTGATCGTGGTGTCAGCCACCGAACACCGCCTTGAAGTCATCGGGGTCGTATCCCGGTGCGATGGTCGGCTGGACGCGCGGCCGGTTGTAGTGGGCCTGGAGCGCGTCGAAGAGTTCCTCGACGCGGGCCCGCAGATACCGGCCGGTGGTGGCGAGATTGCTATGGCGCAGGATTGCTCGCACCTCGACGAGCGTCAGGTGCGGATCGTTGGCCATGCGCTCGGCTGCCGTGTGCCGGAGGTCGTGCAAGGTCCAGTTCGTCTTCAGCTTGGCGTTGACTCGCTGGATGACGCGACGCATCGCCCAGTAGCTCAGCGACTTCTCAGGCCCGCGGCGAGTTCGGAAGACCGGTTCATGGGCCGGAGGCAGCCCGGCTGCATCGAGATAGGCCGCGAGCACCACCATGGCCTGTGGGCTGGTCGGGATCGGCTCGCGCAACTTGGTTCCCTTGGAGATGACATAGACAGTCTGGCCCTGCCAGTTGATGTCCGCCGGGGTAACTCCCAGCAGTTCTGAGGCGCGGGCCCCGCTGGAGACGTAGAGCAGGACAGCGGCCCGGTCCCGGTCGTGACTCATCGTGGCAAAGAATTCATCCCACATGGCGTCTGGGATCGCGCGGGGATCGCCTTGAGAGACCCGCTGCCGCAGTCGGGAGCGGCGGAACGGTTGCACCGTCTCGTCTGGGCTCCGGTGGGCCAGCGCCCGCCGGCGGGCCGCAGACAGCGGCACTGGGTTGAGGACCGGGCCTCGGCCCTGCTCTTGGTGGAAGTCGTAGAAGCTGCTGACGACTGTTAAGACGTGGTTGATCGTGCTCGGCTGGTACCCGGCTTGCAGGTACCGTTTGCCGGTGCGCGGGTTGACCGAACCGGGCGGGGGCGACGCTGGGTCAGTCCGGCGCCGTTGCGGATTTGGGGCCGTGCGCAGCCATCCCACTATGGCTGCGACCTCCGCCTCCACCGCCTTGTCCCATGGGACATCCAGGAACCACAAGATGCGGAACCACCGCAGCAGGTCGTATGCGTAACTCTTGCCCGTCAACGGGCTGCTGTCGCTCAGCGACAGGTCTCGCAGATAGGGAACCGCCGGCTCGACCAGTTGCCGGGCCCCATCCAGCACCACATACGGCGGGTGCTGAGTCTCCAGCTGAACCACTGACCCGATCCGGGGTAAGTCGATCCGCCCCTCGATCAGCTGGTGGTGCAAGGACATCGTCACTCGAGCCTCCTTGAACAGACGAACGTCGTCCTGCTCAACGAGCCTCAGAAGGTGCAGTTAACAAACCTGCTGCGAGTCGGGTGGGAGCCGGGCGGCAACTCTCCGATGACCAGGCCCTGTTCCGCGATACGGGCGATCAACTCATCATGCCCCCGCGGATAGGGCACATCCACCCCGCACGCCAGCACCGCGATGGTCGCCCCGGCCGCCGACAGCGCGCCCCGGTGGGCGGCGCCGTCCACGCCGTAGGCCGCACCCGAGACCACCACCCAGCCGGCTTCGGCCAGACCCGCACCCAGCCGGGCGGCCATATGGGCGCCGTAGTCGGTGCAGGCCCTGGCGCCCACCACGGCGACCGACCGCAGGGCCCACATCCGCAGCTTCGGGCGTCCCCGCACCCACAGGCCATAGGGCCGCCGCACCCCGAGGTCGTTCAGCTGCGCCGGCCAGTCGGTGTCCCCCGGGCACACGAAGCGTCCTCCCAGTGCCCGCACGGCGGCCAGATCCGCGGCCGGGTCCAGCGCCCCCGCCCGTATCCGGTACCCGGCCATCCGCCGCTCGCTCGCCCCCGAGTGCTCCGCCCCGGTCCTGATCGCCAGCACCACCTCCTCCGGACCGCGGTCCCGCAGCCACTCGCCGACGGTCTCGTCGCCGGGATCGGCGATCCGGGTCAGCGCTGCGCGCGCGAGCCGTTCCTCCTCGGTGACCGCCATCAGCCACCGCCCATGACGGCCGGCACGCCGCGGGCGATACCCGTACGCAGCTGCAGGGCCTCCGCCATCTCCGGCGGGCCGGGACGCTCACTGCCCGCGAGATCCGCGATCGTCCAGGCCACTCTCAGCACCCGGTCCAGGCCCCGGGCGGTGAGCAGCCCGCGCTCCATGTCCCGCTCGGCCTCCCGCAGTCCGGCCGGGCCCACCTGCCAGCGGGTGCGCAGTTCATGGCCTGGCACCTCGCTGTTGGTCCGCCAGGGGGTGCCCTCATACCGGACCGCAGCCCGTTCCCTGGCCTGCCGCACCCGGTCCGCCACCCGCGCGGTCGGCTCGGCGCCCGACGCGCCCTCGATCAGTTCCGACCGGGTCACCGCTTCGACCTGGACCCGGAGGTCCACCCGGTCCAGGAGCGGTCCGGACAGTCTCCCCTGGTACCTCCGGACCGAGGCAGGTGAGCAGTCGCAGCCCAGTCCCAGCAGCGAATGCCGTCCGCACGGGCAGGGGTTCGCGGCGAGTACGAGCAGGAAGCGCGCGGGCAGCCGCATCACTCCCGCGGAGCGGGCCACCACGACATGGCCGGACTCCAGCGGCTGGCGCATCGCGTCGAGCACCCGGCCGCTGAACTCCGGTGCCTCGTCGAGTTTTCCGGCCTATAAGAGTGCTGTTCGTGATGTCCGTGGAGGGCGGTGACCTGGGACATCCCGACCTCGTTTGCCGACCGGCGTCGTGATGTTCGCGATGTCAGCACAGTCGGCATGGAGGACACGTGGCACAAAGACTGACGATGGGCCAGCTCAGGGTTCAGAAGGTGCGGCACCGGGACGGTAGCCGTTCGTACACCATCTTGGACTCGATGAGCGGGCTGCATCCGGCAGCGGAGCGGTACCTCGCCCCGTACGCGGGCAGGGGCTCGGACCGGACGTACGCATATCTGCTCGTCGACCATCTGCGGTGGCTGGAGCACGAGGGGCTGACGCCCGAGGCCGTGGGCTACCAGGATCTCGAGCGGTACATGAAGGCCGTCGGGGCGAAGGTCTCGATGCCGTACGGATCTCCGTGGCGGGTGGGCAAGAGCCCGTACCAGAACGACGCTCTGCGGGGTGCCGCGGCCTGCCTGAAGGGCTTCTACCTGCGACAGGCCGAGCTGGGCATCAACGCGGCACTCGCCGATGCCCTGGATCTGGAACGGCTGCCGACGCAGCACGACAAGGACCGCGCTCTGCTGGGGCACCTCAAGCGGAGCATGGATGCGAACCCGCTCGCGCCGACGGAACTGCGGCGCCGGCACAAGAAGATGCTGCCGGACGGGGCCCGCGAGGTCCTGCTGGAGAAGGTGAACTCGGCCCGCGACCGCATGACCGTGGAGTGGCTGAGCGACGGCGGCCTGCGCATCGGCGAGTACTGCGGTCTCCACCTCGCCGACCTGCACCTGCGCGAGGACGCCGCCTGCGGCGAGTGCCGCACTCCGCACGCGCATGTCTGTCACCGCGACGGGCTGGTCACCGACGCCCGCGCGAAGACGAAGTGGCCCTGGGAGTTCGACGGCGGAGTGATCCGGGGCGGACTGATCAAGCGGGTCAGCCCGGCGATGATCCACGCCTACTTCGACTACATGATGAGCGAGTACCCGCGCGGCGCCGCGCACGGCATGCTGCTGGTCCAGCAGCACGGGCCCGACAAGGGGATGCCCTGGGCGCCCGAGGGCGCCCGCAAGATGCTCAAGCGAGCCGGCTTCCGCGCCGGGCTGGGACTGATCCGCCCGCACATGTTCCGCCACACCTGGGCGAACGCTGTGCTGGATGCCGCGGAAGGCAACCTGGTCATCGTCCGGGACGCCGGCGGCTGGGCCTCGACCCAGACGGTCGATGAGATCTACGCGCACGTCGATGTCAACGACCCCGCCTTCAACTCGGCCCTGCTGACGGCGTGGGGTGAGATGCAGTGAGTGAAACCCTGCTGCCGCTGCACACCATCGTCGACCCGGCCCAACGCCGGGAGACCCGCGACCGCCTGGAAGTACTGACCGCCCTGCTCGGCGGTCCGCACGTCGAGCCGCTCTTCCGCGAGGCACTGATCCACGTCCCCGCCGACCACCCGGTCTTCGGATGGCTCTGCCGGGTGGAGGACTGCAACCACTCCCGCACCAACGCCCGCGATCTGTGCCACCCCCACAAGATGGAGTGGGACCGCGGCCGCCAGGTCAACCCGCAGCTGACGCGCCGCGAGTTCCTGCGCGACGCGAAGCCCGAGAAGTTCTACGACCGCGCGGGCGAGCCCCCGGTCTGCCGGATCTGCCTGGTTCGTCCGGCCCGCCACCACGGGCTCGAGCTGTGTCTGGCCCACAACGGCCGCTGGAAGAAGGCCTCTGCCACGGAGTCCGCTCTCGTCTTCGAGGACTGGCTCGCGACGCAGACCGAGCCGTTCCACGGCTACGGCGACTGCGTCGTCGCCTCCTGCCAGTCCCTGGCCAGCAGCCCGCTCGGGCTCTGCTGGGTCCACGAAATCCGCTACGAGGCGGAGGGCCGTCCCGGCCACGCCTATCGGCCGCCGAAGTGGTTCAACCGCTACGAAATGGTCGGCCGCCGCGTCCCGATCCTCTACGGAGACAAGGCCACGTTCCTGCGCTGGTGCAAGACCACACACCCCGTCTCGCGGGCCGGCACGATCAACCTCCAGGGGCTGCCGCCGCTGGTGAGAGCCGAGTTGCAGTGGGCGCTGTTCGCCCACACCCAGCGAGGCGCCCACACCTACTGGCCCACCTGGTGGATTCAGCAGCTGGTGAACCTGGTCCGCGAACGCCGCGTCGGCTCGCTGACCGAGCTCGCCGAGGAACGCAGCCAGCTGGACGCCCGCAAGCGCTTCATCCTGCACGAGGCCCTGACCGAGCTGCGGATCGTCTACTTCACCATGGAGGAAACCAAGGAGGCCGGCTACATCGAGACCGAGCACTTCGGAGTCAAGTTCCCTCAGCGGCACAGCAATTGGGACCTCACGAACGTTCCCCAGCGATGGTTGCGCGACCTGCTCTGGGAACACCTCGCCGACCGGCTGCGATCCCCGAAGGGACCTCGCAGCACCGGCCCACTCGACAACGACCGGCGGTCCTGCGTCGAGCTGGGCGCCTTCCTGGAGATCACGGCCCCCGAGGGCGGACACGATCCGCGACTGCTGGACGCGGAGCACATGGAACGGTTTGTCGCCGACCACAACCGGCGGATCCGCGAGAGCCTGCCCGCTCTGGGCGTCCGCGGTCACAAGGGGAAGCCGAGCACGGTCACCGAGAACACCGGCCGGTTCATCTTCAACCACGCTCGGGTGATCTTGCGCTTTGCCCTGGACACCGGGCGGGCTGAGGAGATCGGGCTGTCGAGGAAGTTCGTCGTCGCGCTGCCGACCGGCGGCACCCCCGCCCTCAAGGCCCGGCGCCCGTTCCCCGACCCGGTCGCCCGGGCCTTGGCCGAGCAGACGAACCTTCAGATGCTGGCGGACCGCTACGACCCGAACAACCATGGGCTCCGCGACGCCTGGGAAGCCCTGGTGTTCACCGGCCGCCGCGCAAATGAGGTGCTGCGGCTGAGGCTGGACTGCATCACGATCCAGCGCCGTGTCCCGTTCCTCTGGCACGACCAGACCAAGGTCGGCAACCTCGACGAGGCGATCCGCATCCCCGAGACGCTCTACCTGCGGCTGCAGAAACGCCAGCAGATCACCCTCGATCGCTTCGAGGACCGCCACGGCCGGACGCCCACCCCCAAGGAACGGGCCCAGCTGGCCCTGTTCCCCTCGCGCAGTCGCAACCCGAAGGGCACGGTCCCGATTTCGTACACCTTCTTCCATACCGGCTTCAGCGGCTGGCTCGAAGACCTCGAGATCGGCGCATGGGTCCCCCACCAGGCACGGCACACCCTGGCTACCAATCTCCTCAAGCACGGCGCTGGCCTGCACCACATCAAGAAGTACCTCGGCCAGGTCTCCCAGCGGATGGCCGAGCACTACGCGAAGGTCGCCTCCTCCGAGGTCGATGAGGTCCTGGAGCGGGTCTGGGTCGGCGGCCCGGGCTCGTCCAACCCCGGTCAGCTCCTCATTTCGCCGGCCGAAGGACTGACCAAGGCAGAAGCCGAGGCGATGGCCCTGGACCTGGCCCGCCGCAGCACACCGGCCGAAGGCGGCTTCTGCACCTTCCAGCCCGTGGTTCGCGGGGACGCCTGCCCGTGGAACATGGACTGCCACAACTGCGACAAGTTCGTCATGTCCGGCGCCGACCTCCTTTATTGGCGACGCAAGGCCGAGCAGTGGCGGACTCTTGCTGAACGTGCCCCCGACGACGCGACCGCCGACTACCTGCACCAGGCATTCGAGCCCACCGCCCGCGCGATCGACGGCCTGGAGAAGGCCCTGGCCGGCCTCGGACTGCTCGAAGACGCGCTCGCGCTGGACCTGCGACGCCCTCAGGACTACTTCCATCGGCTCTGGAGCCTTGCCTTCAGGGCCAGCGACCTCGTCGACGTGCACGACGACGACACCAGCGACTTGCCGGAGATGACCGAATGACCGCTCCGACCGTTCCCGCCGCCCGCACCTCCCGCGCGTTGGAGGTCCGGCGGCAAAAGACGGCAGCCGGCCTGGCCCGGATCAAGGACGTCCTGGACCAGATGATCAAAACTCGGGCGCCCATCACGATGGCCTCGGTCGCACGGACCGCTGATGTCTCGCGGACGTTCCTCTATGAACACTCCGACGCCCGGACGCTGGTCGACGAGGCGATGAACCAGGCCGCCGGGAGGCGCGTTCAGGACCGCCAGGCCATCCAGGATGAACTCGAAGCGTCCTGGCGCGAGCGGGCCCTGAACACCGAGGCCGCCCTCAAGAGCGCTCACGCCGAGATCCTCGCCCAGCGCGACCAGATCGCCGAGCTGATCGGGCAGGTCCGGGACCTGCGGAGCGAATGGTCCCAGGAGGACATCGCCCGGATCATCACCGACAACGGGAACCTGAAGAGGCGAATCCGCGAGCTGACGGCCGAGGGCAAGTCCCTGACCGGGAAGCTCTCTGCTGCCCGCGACAACGTCCGCTTCGCCGACAAGCGCATCGCTGACCTCGAAGTTCAGCTCACCGAGCACCACACCGCGACGCCCCGAGGGACACAAGGGACAGATTTCCCGACCATCTGACCGATCTCTACGCCGAGGGCCCAGCGCGAAGCGCTGGGCCCTCGGCGCGCGGCAAGCATCACCCCGATCACTCATCCGAGCGACCAACCACGAGTTGCCTACCAACATCCCGGACATGTTCGCTATGTTCAGTCCCAGGTCACAGCCAGTCTGCGGACGCTCTCGGCCGGAAAACTTTCGGAACAGCACGCCCCGGTGGGCCAGGGACACCGCTCCCGGCCGGGGCAGGCCGCTGCCGCCGCCGATGATGGAGGGCATGGTGGCCGAGTGGTGCGGGGCGCAGTACGGCGGGGTGTCGACCAGTGGCTTGCCGGGCGGCAGGATCCCGGCGACCGAGTGCACCGCGGTGACTTCAAGGGATTCCTGGGCGGTCAGCCTGGGGAGGAGTCCGGCCAGCCGCTCGGCCAGCATCGTCTTGCCCGCACCGGGCGGGCCTTGCAGATAGAGGTGATGACCTCCCGCCGCGGAGATCTCCAGGGCGCGCCGGGCGGTGTGCTGGCCCGCGACGTCCGCCAGATCGGTGAGCGCCTCCCGGTCGGACACTCCGGTGCCCATCCCGGCTCCCGGCACCGCGAGCCCGGCGAGCAGAGGATCGGGACGGCCCTCGTCCCAGCCCTCCTCCTCTTCCGGGACCGCTTCGTCGTTGAGGATCGCGACGAGCTGGCGCAGGGTGCGGATGCCGAGCACCGAGACTCCCGGGACCAGCGACGCCTCGGCCGCGGTGCGTTCGGGGACGACGACATGCCGGTAGCCGGCGTCGGCCGCGGCGAGGACGGCGGGCAGGACACCGCGGACGGGCCGCACCCGGCCGTCGAGGCCCAGCTCGCCGATCATCATCAGATCGGCGATGGCCCTGGGGGCGATCCGTTCGTTCGCGGCGAGCACCGCACAGGCGACGGCGAGGTCAATACTTTGAGGAACACACTCTTGGCACGCCCCGGAAACGGGGCGACCCGCCAAGGTGCTTCAACACCGAGGCGGGCCTGACGGAACAACCTGACTGAACCAGGAGTCCGCTGTGCTGAACCTTCTCATGCGTAACCGGGTGGAGCGCCAGACGCCCGCTCCCCGCCGTTTCCTCTCGGCCGTTGCCGACGCGGTTCGTTCGGTCGTCTCCCCCGCCTCCCTCATGGTTGAGGCGCAAGAGATCACCGCCCCGGATCCGGCCGGCCTGTACGCCCCGGAGGAGATCCCGGCCGTCGAGACGATCGAGGCCGCCGCCGCCGAGCTGGACCGTGCCGCCGAGCAGGCGCGCCGTGCGGATCGCGGTAAGCGTGCCGCCCGCAAGGTGTTGGACCGGCTTCCCGCCGGCCGGTACGGGGCGTGGACGGTGTCCCGTACCCCGTCGGCCCGGCACACCGTGGACTTGGTCGAGGTGGCCCGCATCTTCAAGGCCAACGGCCTGGGCCAGGTGCCCATGAAGCGCTCCGCTCCGAGCCTCAAGGTCGAGCGGACCGCCGTCCTGGAGCCGTCGCTGTACGAGGTGGCGCGCATCGACCGCGAGCACTTCACCGCCGCCTGACCAACCCCTGCTGCACCCGGCCCGCCTGCAAACGCAGGACGGCCCCGGACGGTGTATCAGCATCGTCCGGGGCCTGGGCCAGACCCTTCACAACAAGGAGTCCAGCCGTGAGCATCACCCTATCCGCGCCCGTCAACGGCGCCGCTGTGATCCAGGCCGACGAGAGTCTGCGCCGGGCCCGCATGACGCAGGCCAGACTGTCAGCGGTCCCACAGCCGGCCGCCGGGCGCCCGGAACATTTTCCCTGGTGCTTGGACTGCATCCCCAGCACCAACACCTCGCCCAACCGCCTGGCCATGGACCACACGAGCGCCACGCTGTATCTGCCCGTTCCGGATGGGCTGGAGTTCGAGGGCGACGAGTCGTTGATGGACGCGTGCCTGACCCTGGACGAAGGCTTCGTCGGCGACCAGCCGGAGATCAGTTTCGGTTGCGGAGGGAACGGGGTGTTCCTCGACGCCGAGGCCGCCCGCAAGATGCTCGCCTCGCTCGAAGCGTTCACCGCA
This sequence comes from Streptomyces sp. PH10-H1, assembly GCF_030063355.1. Lineage (GTDB taxonomy): Bacteria > Actinomycetota > Actinomycetes > Streptomycetales > Streptomycetaceae > Actinacidiphila. Next base: position 14,554 of record NZ_JASISZ010000096.1, on the reverse strand, counting down.
GGCTTCAAGACCATGGTCGAGCAGCTTCCCGCGGAGCGGCAGTCATGACGGCCGCCGACGCCGAGCAGGCGATCCGGATCCTGGCTCTGTTCCTCGGCGCGGACGTCGTGGAGTTCGACCCGGCCGCCTTCCGTAGCGGCTCCAACGTTCAGGGCTGGTACTCGACCGAGCCGGGCGAGACGCCGCGCCTGGTGTTCCCCGCCGGCCAGGACCCGACCGAGCGCGTCCGCGTGGCGCACATGCTCGTACAGAAGGTCGGGGCGAGCGCATGACAGACAGCCTCCTCGACCCGGAGTTCCCCGCGCTGCAGCCGGAAGTCGTCGCGCTGCTCACCACGATCCGTGACCATCTCGACGTGCCGCTCCCGGCCGCCGGCAAGAAGAACCGGCGCGCGCACCGCGACGTGGTCGATATGCGCCTCGCAGAGGTGCAGGCCGTCCTCGTGACCCTGCTCGCCATCCCGCTCGAGAACGTGGCGGAGCACACCGCCGAGCTTCGCGACTGGATCAGCGCCAGCCCCGTCAACTACCAGGTGTGGCAGCCGCCCACCAAGGGGGCGAGGCCATGAGCGCCCGCTTCCCGATCCCGCGCCCCACCGAGGACGCCGCGATCCGTAACGCCAGCCGTAACGCGGCAGGGCCCCTGCCCGTCGAGGTCCTGTTCGACGCCATGGTGCACGCCTATGCGGTCGATGACCGGTTCGGGCTGCGGTACTTCGGCCTCGCCATCGTCCGCAACGCCGGCGGCCCCGCTCGCGCCTCCTGACCCAACCTCTCCCGGTCCCGCCCGCGTAGGGGACGCGATGTCCCTTACCGCCGCCCTTGCGTAGGGCGGGGCCACCTCTCCCCCTGGAAAGGGGCCCGTGATGAAGCTCATCGCCCTGGGCGTGCTCCTCGGCCTGCTGATCGCTTTCGTCCCGCCCGCCGTCATCATCGCCGCAGCTACCGCCCTGCTGGCCGCCGTCCTGGCCCCGGCACTGTGGGCCGCCGGTCAGCCGGCCATCGTCGGCCTGGTCCTCGCCGCCGTCGCGTACCGCGGCCTGATGGTGCGGGGGCGGGCCCGATGAGCGCCACCGCCCTGCCCGCCGACGTCGTCGAGCTGCTGCAGGCCATCCACGACGCGCTGATCGTCCCGGCCGCGAAGGACCCGGTCGACGACCTGGCCCGCCTGGCCCTGTTCGACCGGCGTACCGGGGACGTCCGTGTAGTCGTCGCCCATCTCCTCAAGTCGCAGTACCTGACCGCCACCGACTCGGCCGAGACACTCCGCACCTGGACGGCCGAGCGGCCCGTCACCTACGCGCCGTTCATCCGCATGGACGACCAGTGACCGTGGCCCGCACCGTCACGGTGCACACCGCCGACCACGGGCCCGTCACCATCCCCGAACCGGGCTGGTGCCTGGGCCGGCACCCGGGCGGCGAGGACCGCGTCGACATCACGCACCTCGGCGCCGAGACCGGCCTCACCCTCGACACCGCCCGCGGGCCCGTCACGATCCTGTGCGCCGCCCTCGAACAGCGCCCGTACAGCCCGGACAACACCCACCCGTTCCTGAACATCGACCTCGGCCACGACTGGTACCCGCACACACCCGGCGCCCTGCACGGCCTCGCCGACCAGCTCGCCGAGTACGCCGGCTGGCTCCGGATCCGCGCCCACCACCTCGCCGTAATCCAGGAGGCCCACCAGTGACCGCCACCCAGGACCCCGACCAGACCCGGGTGTGGCTGACCCGACTGTCCCTCGGCGCCGGCATCGCGTTCACCGCGTCCGCCGAGTACCAGCTCGCCCGCACCCTCGGCGCCAGCCCGGCCGTCGCCACGATGCTGCCCGTCGCCATCGACGCCTACGTCGTGGCGGCCCTGCGCTGGTTCCGGTCCGCCGACATCGCCCTGAGTCTCGCCCTCATGGGTGCCGCCCAGGTCGCCGCGCACCTCCTCGACGCGCACGTGATGGCCGTCAACGTCCCCATGGTCGTCATCGTGTCGCTGCTGGTTCCGGTAGCGATCTGGAGGACCCACGCACTCGCCCGCCACAAGGAGCCGTCTGTCGGAATTCCGACAGTCGCGGAACCCACGGCGGTACTCGTTGAGCGGGTCGCCCCCGCCCCGGTGATCAAGGTTCCGGTGGCGGTTCCGCACCTCTCCCTCGACAAGGGCTACAAGGGCCCGCTGCCCGCCCGCCCGGAACTGCCCCCGGTACCTGAGCCCGAGCTGACGGCCGCCGCGCTCCTCGCCCGGAACCACAAGGTCCGCCCCGACCAGATCCGGGACGTCGCCGCGCTCCTCGCGGAACAGCCCGCCCTGTCCGGGAAAGCCGTCGGCGAACACCTCGGTACCACCGACCGCTACGGCCGCCGCGTCCTGGCCGCCGCGAAGGAACTCGGAGGCCGGCCGTGAACCTCCCCCAGCAGCAGCCCGTCCAGCTGGAGCAGATCGGTATCGACGGCGAGGGCCGGCCGCTCTTCCGCTACCGCGACGCCACCCCGGCCGCAGTCCTGACCACACCGATCGTCGCCCGCCCGTGGGCCGCGTACCTGGCCGCCGGCTGCCTCGGCGTGATCGCCCTGGCCGTCGTCGCCTTCGTCCTGGTCGCGATCCTGATCGGCCTGTCCATCGCCCTGATCACCCTGGCCATCGCCGTCGTAGCCCTGACCATCTGCGTCCTGGTGCTGCGGGGCATGTGGCGCGAGTACCAGACCGGCAAGATTCGGTAACTCGGAGGAGCAGACAGCTATGCGGATCAGCGACTACGACCACGTGAACCACCGCGAGATGACCCAGATCCTCGCCATCGTCGGCGTCGCCGCCCTGCGCAAGGGCGAGCTGACCACCCGGCAGAAGCAGCGCATCGACCGCATCCTCGCCGCCGCCAGCAAGCGCGAGACCGGCCAGTAACGACCCCGGGGCGGCCGTCCACCGCCAAGCAGCCGGCCGCCCCGGGCCCCACGCACCCTCACGAGCACAGGAGACCAACATCATGACGGACACCGCGACCGAGGTGGCAGACGTGGGCACCGTGCACCGCCTCGACGACCACCGCCAGCCTGTACCGGTACAGCTCACCAAGGACGTACCAGTACCGGAGGAAGCCGCACCGGCAGAAGCTGAGGCGCTGGCCCCTGCGTTGACGCGTGCCGCCCGCAGGGTGCGGGTCATCGCCACGCACGACCACACGGTGACTGCTGGCCGCCTGATCGCCCGGCACAGCCTGTACGTGGCCGGAGGCGCCCACATCCTGGCCCGCCGCGCCTGGGACGGGCGCACCGCCGCCCGGTACGAGCGGATGATGCGCACCGCTGAAGCCGCCGGTAACCCCGAGGCCGTCACGGAGTGGGAGGAGCGCGGCCGTCAGTTCCGTGCCGCCCGTCACCAGCGGCGTATGGACCTGCTCACCGCACCGCAGCGCATCGCCAAGGCCGCCGCCGTCGGCACCGCCGCAACCGCAGGCGGCGCGCTCGGCCTGGGCGTGGTCCTCGCCATCGCCGAGAGCAACCCCGCGCTGATCCTCGCCCCCGTCATGGTGACGATCGAGACGATCCGGTGGGCCGTCGTCATCGTCATGTTCATCTGGGGGCCGGCCGTGTGGCTCGCCCCGTGGCTGGCATTCCTCGGGCTGTGGAACACCGGACGCCGCCAACAGACCGCCCCCGCCTGGGCCCTGCCCGCGGGCCAGCGCGGTACGGACGGCGAGCCCATCACGCCCTCCATCGTCGTCACCGCCATGCGCGACCTCGGCATCGGCCCTTTGAAGAACGCGATCAAGGGCATGGAGGACGGCGGCGCCGGGATGCTCTCCCCGATCGTCCTCGCAGGCTGCGGCGTTGAGGTCGAGGTGCTGCTGCCGTCGGGGGTGTCCACCGAGGAGGTCATGAACCGCCGGCGCAAGCTCGCCGAGAACCTGGGCCGCCACGAGCACGAAGTGTTCGTCACGAAGGCGCAGGCCGCCCGCACGGTCAACCTGTGGATCGCAGACTCCGGCGCCCTCGACGAGCCGATCGGGCCGTCTCCGCTGGTTCTGGATCCGGACACCAGCGCCGACTACAAGTCCGGCCGGGCCCCGTGGGGTGTCGACCTGCGCGGCGATGCCGCCATGCTCAGCATCTACCAGTGCCACTTCCTGATCACGGGCCTGTCGAACCAGGGCAAGACCGCCAGCCTGCGGGCCATGGCGCTCTGGGTGGGCCACGACGTGAATGTCGAGTTCCGGGTCGGCGACCTCAAGGGCATCGGCGACTGGTCGTGCATGACCGGCATCGCCACGGTCCTGATCGAGGGCCCGACCGACGAGCACGTGATCGCGGTGACGCTCATGGTGGAGGACGCCGTCGCGGAGATGATGTGGCGTCTGCAGCAGCCCAAGGGCACGAAGTTCGACCCGCTGATCGTGATCGTGGACGAGGCGCAGGTCGCCTACGGGTCGGGCGCCAAGGGCGAGGACGGCCGGCCCTTCGGTGGGAGCAAGGCCACCTCCCGCTACTTCAAGGGCATCAAGGCCATCCACGACCAGGGCCGCGCGGTCAGCGTCACCACCTGGGAAGGCACGCAGGACCCGACCAACGAAAACCTTCCCAAGCGGTCCCGCGAGGGCAACCACATCCGGGCCGCCCTGGTCCTGGGCACCGAGGAGCAAGCGAAGATGGCGCTCGGCGCGAAGGCCATCGACGGCGGCGCCGCACCGCACAAGCTGCGCCAGGGCCTCGACAAGGGCGTGGTGGTCGTCGCGGGTGACGGGGTGAAGCTCGCCCCGGGCCAGTCGTCCCTGACGATCCGCACGCACTACATCGACGACACCGCGGCCGACGAGATCGCCGAGCGCATCAAGGCCCGCCGCGCCGGCGCCACCACCCAGGCCGCAGCCGAGCCGGCCGAGGAAGCCGACCCGCTCGTCGACATCGCCGCCGTCCTCGGCGACGCCCAGCGAATGCGCACCGACGAAGTCCGCCAGCGCCTCGCCGAACGCAACCCGGCCGAGTACCGGGAGTGGACAGCCTCCGACCTGACGCGGGTCCTGGACGCGGTCGATGCCGCCCCGTACAAGTCGAGCGGCATCATGCACGTGAGCCGGGCCCGGGTGCAGGAAGCCCTCAACGAGCGTGCCGAGGACACCGCGGAGGCCGACGACGAGTAGAGGGAGGCGCCAGGGAGGCGGGGAGTTCTCCCCAACCGCCTCCCTGACCCGCCACATAGGGGCTGACCAGCGCTAACGCCCCTGTCAGGGAGGCAGGGAGGCAGACTACAGACCGGCAAGATCAGCCTTGAGACCTGCGAAATGGCGCCCCGCGCCCCCGCTACTGGAGCTTGCCCGCGAAGATAGCGGCCGTCGACTCGAAGTCCGGTGTCACTTCGATCTGCAGATAGTGCTCGGCCTTAGGCATTGCGCAGGCGATGGTGGCGGCGCTGGTGCGGCCGGGCAGCAGGTGGGTGGTGGGCGCACCCTCGATTCCGTGTTCGGAGTCGAAGATCTGCTCGCCCTCCTTGCCCGTGTCGCCGTACTGGCACTTCGTCTGCAGCAAGCTGAGGTCGAGCGGTTTCGCACTGCCATTGGTGATCGTCGCCGTGAACTTCACGTAGGCGGTGCTTGCAGGGAACCCGTTCTCGCCGGAGGTGCCGCGCGTGAACTTGCCCAACGACACCTTGACCTTGTTCTCGTATGTGGCGGTGTCTGTCAGGGCCAGGCTCTTGTCAGCCGACGCCTTCGCGTCCGGCGTGCCGTCAGTGGCCACAGCTGGTGCGGACTTGCCGGTCGCCGGGGTGCTCTTGGCGACGTCGTTGGTATTGCAGCTCACGAGCATCAGACCCGCGACGACCGTGGCAGCTGTGATGGCAGTGGTGCGGATGCGCATGGTTCCCCCCTGGGAAGTGAGGGGATCAACGTAGCGACGGGGCCGAACCCCTCGAGGCGTAGTGGCCGGACCGTGACACAGCGTGTCCGAACCGTGACACGGCAACTCGGCAACGCTGCGCCCCCGCTCTCCACCGGGAGGACAGGGGCGTCGTCATGTCTGCGGCCAGTCGTCCGGACCGCCGCCCCGCCACTCGAAAAAGTCCGGGTTGGCAAGGTCGGCGTCCTCGACGTCCAGGCCGGCCCGGCGCAGAAACTCGATGAGATCCCCGGCGTGGAGCGCGCGGCCGAAGTCCTGCCCTCGTATCGTCACGCGGCGCGCACCGTCGCTCAGCGGGTGCACGACGACCGGCGGCTGATCATCCATACGCCCAGCCTGCCCCTGGCGCGATCATGGCGCACCCCGGCCGTTAGCCGACGCGCAGGTGATGGAGCATGAGCAGCGCCGCGACGGCGTTCGCCGAGCGGATCTCACCGCGGGCCACCAGAGCGGGCACGTCCTTGAGCGGCACCCACTCCCGCCGGCTCGACTCGAACGCGTCCGCCGGCGGCCCGAGGTAATCGGCGGTGTCCGACCAGTACACGCGGTGATGCGACGTCGAGATACCGGGTTGCGGGTCCACCGTCAGCAGCAGCCGCATTGGGCCCGGCCGCCACCCCGTCTCCTCCTCGAACTCCCGCGCCGCTGCTGCTGCTGGGTCCTCCCCCTCACCGGTGCCGCCGGACGGGAGCTCCCAGCCCCACGCGCCGGTGATGAACCGGTGCCGCCACAGCAGCAGCGCCTCGTTGTCCTCGTTGACGACCGTGGCGACGGCGACCGGGCGCAGCCGGATTACGGTGTGGTCGAGGTGGCGGCCGTCGGGCAGCTGCACGTCGGCCATGTTCACCCGTACCCACGGGTTCTCGTACACGGTCCGCTCGCCGAGGTTCTGCCACTCCACGGGCCTGCCGCCTCTCATCAAGGTACGGCAGCATTCCAGCACAGTGCACCCGTCAGTACGGAACGCGCAGGCTGGCGTCGATGCGCTCGGCTGCCTCGGTGGTCGCCGTGCTGCTGTGCTCGGCGAGGCTCTTGCGGACCGATACGAACCGGTCCCGCAGCCGCTGCGACTCCATGCCCTGCCCCTGCGTCAGCATCTCGAGCGCCGTGGACGCGGCGAGGTCCGCCTCACCGCTGCGCAACTCGATGTCCGAGAGCGTCGCCAGCCGGTGCACCCGGCCGCGGGCGTGGGTCTGCACCCTGACCGCTTCGCGGGCGTAGTCCTGGGCGGGCTGCAGGTCCCCCAGCCGCATCAGTGCGTCGGCGAGCTGCGCTTCGACGAGGCCGGGCTGGACGTACCCGGTTTCGGCCGGTTCCTCGTCGGGGCGGATCTGTCCGGCTGAGGACTCGGCGAGGAGCATGCACCGGTGGGCGCCGGCTTGGTCGCCCATGCGCGAGTACGCCTTGGCCTGCATCGCGTACAGGTCGGTGGCCAGGGCGTGCGAGATGTGGGCGCCAGCGGTGCGTAGGCCGGCCTCGGCGAACGCGACTGCCTGGCGGTACTCCCGCATGTACAGGCACTGGTTCGTCAGAAGCGCCACGACGTACCCGCCGAACGCCCGGTCGCCGGATGCCTTTGCCAGGCGCAGCGCCTGGTGGAAGTACCGCTGCGCCAGGCCCTGGGCGTCGCTGTCGTAGGAGCAGATGCCCGCGACGGCGACCAGGCCGCCGACGGCGCGGTGTAGCTCCCGGCCGGTGGCATCGGAGTACGAGCCCCGCAGTAGGGGCGCCGTCTCGTGCGTGAGGAAACCGATCACCCGGCTGCGGGTGGTTACCCCACCGGCCTTGCGGTACATCTGCTCGTAGTGGTTCCGTGCGGTCCGCAGTACCTCCACGTCGGACAGCCCGACCCGGGGCGTGCCGGGCCGGGATACGTCGTTGTCGTCCGGGGGGTTCTCCCATTCCCAGACCGGTCCGACTGCGGGCAGGCCCGTGATGGTGGGCGACTCGAAGAGGTCGCGGCGCTTCTGCTCGTCTCCGCGCCACAGGGCCGTCGAGCGGGCAATGAAGCCGTCGAGCGCCGCAGTGGGTTGGAGGGCGGCTGGCTTGCCCATGCCGATGTCCTCGACGGTGATGGGTCGCTGCAGGCGGCCGGCGAAGATGTCGCACAGAAGGTCCGGTACCCGCCCGCGGGGCCGCTGGCCCTTGAGCCACCGGATCACTGCGGTGTGGTCGTACCGCAGCGCCACCCCGCACGCTCTTCCGTGCTGGTTGACCCGTGCGGCTAGGCCCACGTGGGACATGCCCGCCTCGTCGAGGAGGGCGTCCAACAGGGTGTTTGGCTCCATGCGATCCCCGCTTCACTCAGGGCAACGAGCGTAGCGGGATTGGATTCACACAGTGTGCGATCCCCGCACCAGTGCCAGCACTTGACACACACTGCCGCGCGGCGGGCATGAGCGGAACCCTTGATCCATGGACACCGATGCATCGGCCGCGCCTACGACGCCGGTCCTCGACCCGAAGCGGCTGACCGTCGACCAGTTGCGGGGCCTGGACTGCGGGTACTGCAGGGGCCGCCTCTACCGGGCGCGGCTCATCGACGTCGTCCGCGTCGGTGAGGGCGCGCATGAGAGCGACGTGCAGCTGTACGCGTGCGAGCCGGTCTGTCGCCCGAGGGTGCTCCTGGTGCCGCACGCCTGGTGCCGGTACTGCCATGATCCGATCGAAAAGGCCGGAGCAACGGTGATCGGCTTCACCGAGGTCGCATCCGGACCCGGTCGGCCCATCTACGCCGACGCCAAGTGCGTCGTCGCGTATCGGGTGATGCCGCTCACCGAGCACCCCCAAGGGACCGACGGCCAGCCCCGCTACCGCGAGCGACGGTTCGTCACCAGCCGCCCGTAGTCCGCAGACTTCCGGCCGTCAGCCGGCGACCGGAACACCCCACACCCTGGAGGAACCGTGTCCGAGCCCGCCGCCCTGCCCCACTTCCGCCCGCAGGCCATGCCCGGCCTGGACTGGGTGAAGTCCAGCCGCTCCAACCAACAGCACCTCGACGACTGCCTGGCCGTTGCCAGTACCCCTGACGGCATGGTGGCGATCGGCGACACCAAGGACCCGGGCGCCACGCCGCTGGTCTACCGCAAGTCGGAGTTCGCCGCGTTCCTCGCCGGCGCGAAGGCCGGAGAGTTCGACCACCTCGCCTAACCCGCCCCGTGCCCCCGGCCCCTGGCTGCCCGCCGGGGGCCGGGACGTGTGAACCCATAAGACGTGCAAACACGCCTCGCGCCTGGACCTGGGAGACACGATGCCCGCAGCACTCGACCGGCTCACCGGCGACGCCGACACCTTCCGCAAAGCGTGGCCGGACACCCCTGCCGTGTACGAGCGGGACCGCGGCGACCTGGCCGAGCTCCTCGACCTGGACGCGGTCCGGCGGATCGTCGCCGACCCCGGGCTGCGACCCATCGAGATGGGCATGGTCCGCGGCGGCACCATCGACCCGCGCCGCCCGGACGCAGACGATCGGGCCAGCACCCTGGTCCTCAACGGACTCCACATCACGTGGCCGCCGCTGGTCGCGTTCTGCCAGCAGCTCGCCGCCGAGCTCGGTCACCCCGTGACCGGCAACGCGTACAGCACGCCCGCGCACGCGCACGGCTACGGCCCGCACTGGGATACCCACCACGTCTTCCTCGCGCAGACGGACGGCGCCAAGGTGTGGCGGCTCAGCCGGCCAGTCTTCACCGACCCGTTAGAACGGCACCGCTGGACAGCCATCGGCTTCACCGACGAACAGCTCACCCGCGCGACCGACGAGCCGGACATGGAGATCGAACTGTCCGCCGGGCAGGTGCTGTTCATCCCCCGCGGATGGGTCCACCACGGCCACACCACAGACCGTCGCTCCTTGCACATCACCTTCGGCGTGCAGCTCCTGACCCGCTTCTGGCTCGTACAGCAGCTCCTGGCGCATGTGACCGCCGATCCGTACCTTCGTGCGGCATTGCCCCCAAACCTCTCGAACGAGGACATGGAGGCGCTGATCGCCCAGACTGGTCAGGGGCTCGCTGACCGGCTCGCAGCCTTGGACCCGCAGGCCCCGGCCGCGGCCGTCCGAACCGCTCAGCAGTTCAGCGTCCTGGGGGTGAAGTGACCGACCGCCCGGCATCCGGCGGCAAGCACCGGCGCCCGTGCTCGTTCTGCTCCGTCCATCCGGCGGACCTCCGCGACCTGGAGACTGGCAAGGACTGGTGCCTCGGCTGCGCGAAAAGCCTCATCCTCGCCGGCGACGCCATCACCGACTACGAAGAGTTCGACGAGGGCGACCGGTACAAGCATCTCCTCGCCGACCACGGCTCCGGGCTGTTCACCCGCTTCCGATCCTCCGACGACGACTGATCCTCACAGACCCGGTCTCGCGGCAGCATCCCCCTGCCGCGAGGACGGCACGAAGGCCCCGCCCGGTAGGTGTATCCCGGGCGGGGCCTCTCCCTATCTCGATCATTTGTCACGTCTCGGCAACTGTGTCCCATAGGGGGCGTGCCGCCTGGAATGCTCCGGGTCTCAGCCGAGCTTTGGGGGCGTTGTGGAATCACAGGATGTTCAGGGGCCGCAGTGGGGGCAGCCAAATCCAAATCCGGTGCCGCGGCCCCCGATGGCACGGTGGAAGCGAGTGCTGATGTGGTCGTCAGTGGGCGTGGTGGCGTTCCTGACGCTGATGTTCATCATTGGGACGGTGGTGGGGCCGCCGAAGAAGACGGCAACCGAGCCGGCTGCGGAGGTGTCGCCGACGGCAAGCAGCAGCCCCAGCACCGTGGCTGTCCCGGCGACGCAGCCTCCGAGCCCGTCACTGACGCACACGGCGGCACCCGTGAAGACCACCGCGGCGCCTGCCAGTAAGGCGCCCCCGAAGGTCCCGGCGAAGGCGTCAGCGGCGGATCGGCAGGCCGCAGCCGCGATCCTCACGGCTGATGACCAGCACTACCGGGACGAACTCGCAAAGGGCCAAAGCCTGCTCGGAACGCCGGCCTACACAGCCTGGTACCAAGCGCTCTTGACCGACACCCGATACATGCCCGACTTCTCGAAGGCCGACAAGCACTTCACCGCGGACAACGAGCCGACGGACCTCATCGAACAGTGGCGTTCAGACAACGGCGACGGAGCCAGCGCAGTCGTTCAGTTCGCCGTGGACGGGCTGAGCTCGGACGCCCCCAACGCGGCTACTCGCAGGGACGCGACGGACGCACTGGCCGGGCTCGCGAAAGCGGACGCCGACGCAGCGAAGATCGCGGCTGGCTAGCCGTAACGCCTCCGGTCGGCGCCTGCATGGTCCGTGGGACCAGGCAGGTCTCAGACGAGTGTGGGGTCCTAGCGGGACCTCTGTTTGCGAGGGTCAACCCGACCCCCGCAAACCGCCCCAGTTGTGCCGTCTGAGCAACAACTGCCGGACGGCAACCATGGGCGTAAGCCCATGGTTGTGGAGGACGGGCTGTCCCTCACAAAGCCTGCGGGAGGGTATCCGCGGCGGGGGTACCCCTTGGGTGTGGGAATCGCGGTTATAAAATAACCAGCGAATCGCACGGTAAGGGGTACGCAGCAATGCGTACCCCTGCGCGAAGAGCCGGGTCGGAGGGCACGCCCTCCGTTATGGAGGTCCAGGTTCCTCGCGCTGTTCCAGGCGTTCGGCGATGGCCGCGGCCACGGTGTACGCCGGGTGCCCGTCGAGGCGCTTCCTGCCCCGGTTGTACCGCTGCGTAGTGCGCGGGTCCTTGTGGTCCGCCGCATCCTGGACGACATGCAACGGCACGCCCTGCTCAAGCGAGTCCGTGATAAATCCGTGGCGGAGCACGTGCGGGTGGATCGTCCCCACCTGCGGCAGGCCGGCACGCTTCGCCAGGCGGCGCAGCAGCTTCCACACCTCCGGCTCCTGCAGACGGGCCCCGGTCCTGGTGATGAACAGCGGCCCCTCGGTGCGGCCGGCAAGGTACGTCTCGAGGGCGTCGACCGTGATGGGCGGCAACGGCTTCTTGCCCCGCCGGCCGCCCTTCAACTGGACGGTCAAGACGCGGTGCCCGCGGTCGTGGCCGAGCGAGGAGACGTCGGCGGCCAGGGCGCCGTCGACCCGCAGGCCCAGGGTGTAGAGCAGCAGCACCAGGGCGTAGGCGCGGGGCGACAGGGCACGGGCCGCATCAATCAGCCGGGCCGTCTCCACCTCGGTCAGACCCTCGGTGTCGGAGTGGTCCGGGTCGATGGACGGCCGGTCGACGTTCGCGAACGGGTTCCGCTCGGTGGCCTCGACGCTGATCGCGTACCGGTAGAACGAGCTGGCCGTCGACAGGGCGTGCGCGACGGACGTGGACGGCGCGCCGTCAGTCTCCATGCCACGCATGTACGCGTCGGCGTGCGGTCGGCGTGCGGCCAGCGGGTGGATGTCGACGGACCGGCAGAACGCTTCCCAGGCTTTGAAGCCGCGGGCGTAGCTACGGCGGGTGTGGATGGACCGCTTGCTCATCAACCACATGGAGACGAGGCGCGGAGTGTCGTCGGCGTAGAACGTCTCGAGCTCGACGCGAAGCTTCCCGGCATCGGGAAGCTCTACGGATCCGGAGGCGAGGACGGCAAGCGCGGTGCTGGGCAACGTTTCTGACGGCTCATCCATAACGGCAGGATAACAGTAATTATCCTGCCGTCTCTGGGGAGTTGACCAATGCCCTAGGGCATCGCCTTCGGGGGCACCATTCGGCCCGTTCGGTGCGGGTGATCAAGGCCCGCATCGGTCACGGCCACGGCGAACAGCTGCGCCCGTTCGGCTTCGTCGAGCTGGAGGACGTCAGCTATCCGTTCGGCTGCTGACCGGGACGGACACAGATGGCCGCCCTCAAGCTTGGCCATGTAGGGCAACGACAAGCCGCACGCACGGCCGACCTCCCGCTGCGACACGCCGGCGCGCAGCCTGGCCGCGGCCAGCATCGGCCCCAGCTCGGCCGGCGGGGTGCGACGGATTCTCACCGTGGCCGCCTGTCCGGGGTCGTTCATCGGCGGTAGGGCTGGTAGGTCTTCGAATTGCGGCCGCCGAGGCGAAGCATCTGCTCCTCGACGACGTTCCGAAGGTCCCGGTCGGCGAGGACGGAGCCCGCGACGTGGACCGTCACGTGGTGATGGTGCACCTGACCCCCGCCGCCCCCGCCGATCGACAGGACGCCGAGGCCGCCGGAGGATCCGGCGACCGACAGGGCTGCCGCGCCGACGAGGCGGCTTGTTGCGTGGCCGACGCGTGCGGTGGACCCGGCGATGCCGTCGGCAAGCATGGAGCCGATGCGGGCGCCTGCCAGTTGAGGGGAGCCGGTACCGGAGAGGGGGCCGTACTTGGCCGGGGAGTGCGGGAGGAAACCAGAGATGAACGACGTGACGTCGCCCATCGCACTTCCGAGGCCGCCGGTCATGGACTTGATCCCGTCGATCAAGCCTCGGAGCAAATTCATTCCGGCGTCCACGAGGAGCGTTCCGAATCCGGAGGTGACTTTCTTGATCAACGAGATGATGTCGCCCAGGGATTGGCCGACCATGTGCTTCATGTCGCCCCAGACGCGGCCCCATTTACCGGTGATGATGTCCAGAATCAGGCCGATGGTGTTCATGATGTTATGCATCACGAATTTCACGACACCCGAGATAGCCGCCCACACGAGCTTGGCTGTGTCCCAGATGATGCCCCAAGTGGTACGCCAAGTTACCGCAAGAACCCCCAGCAGCCCCTTGAAGACGTCCCACCAGACTTTCGCGGCGAGTTGTATGTACTTGAACATGAACCTCGCTGTGGTGATCACCTGTTGGCCGTGCTGATGCCACCACGACGTCAGGTCCGCGATCCGGTCTTTCACCCACCCGATCACATTCTGGTTGAACCATTTCACCGCCGTTTGCGCGCCCTTGACGGCCTTGTCCCAGGCGTCGATGAACGTCTGCTTGTGCTGCCCCCACCAGGCCACCAGGGCGGCGATCGCCAGCTTCGCGTTGGGGATGACCACGGTCGTGAACCAGTGGATCACCTCACCTGCCACATGCCAGGCCGTCTTGAAAGCGCCCCGCAGGAATCGGCCGACATCGTCGACGATGTTCCGGAACTTCTCGCAGTGCTGATAGGCGTAAACGAGCGCACCGCCGACAGCGATGATCGCCCCCGCGATCAGGATCTCCGGCCCGATCGCCGTAATGACAGCAGCGCCCAGCGCGATGACCGCCGCCACCAGGGTTGTGCCAATTGCCCCCGCAAGGGCCATGACAGCGCCCTTGTGATCCGCCAGCCAGCCCACGCCCTTTTGAACCCAGCCGAGGAACTTCTCCACATACGGCATCAGTACCGTGCCGAGTTTGATGCCCAAATTCACGAGCGTCGCCTCGGTCTGCTTCAACTTGAAGTTGAAGTTCTCCGCTGTCTTGCTGAACGACTGCCCGAAGTTGCCCATGTTGGCGGCATTCTCAACCTTCCCGAAATTTTCCTTCAGTCCGTCGAGGTTCTGCATCAGCGACATGATCGCCTTGTCGCTTCGGCCGCCACCGAAAATCTTCGCCAGGACACTGTCGGCCTCCGTACCGGACACCCCGGCCCGCTGCAGGCTGTCCTTGAGGTCCTTCAGCGCCACATACAGGCCGTCCGGCTGCTTCAGGTCCATGGCCAGCTTGTTCTGCGTGATGCCGGCCTTCTTCATGGCCTGCTCCA
>NZ_JASISZ010000095.1 GCF_030063355.1 Streptomyces sp. PH10-H1 | reverse complement strand
TCGAGGAGTTGGGCGCCCATGCCGGTCCATTGCGAGCCCTGGCCGGGGAATACGAAGACGGTTTTGCCGTCGGTGTCGGCGGTGCCGGTCACGACGTTGGACGCCGGCTCACCCAGACTCAGGGCCTCAAGACCGGCCACCGCGTGGGCGTGGTCGGTGGCGGTGACCACCGCGCGCTGGTCGAGCGCCGCGCGGGAGTTCACCAGTGCGTAGGCGATGTCACTGAGCCGCAGATCGTGGTCGGTGCCGGTTTCGAGGAGGTCCAGCAGCCGGCCGGCCTGGGCGCGCAGCGCTTCGGGAGACTTGGCCGACAGCGTGAGAGCCACCGGGCCTTCCGGGCCGCCGTTCTCGCGCGGCGCGGATTCGACGGGCGGGGCCTGCTCGATGATGACGTGGGCGTTGGTGCCGCTGACACCGAACGCGGACACCGCCGCGCGGCGCGGACGGTCGGTCTCGGGCCACGGCCGCGCCTGGGTGAGCAGTTCCACCGCGCCCGCCGACCAGTCGACCTTGGTGGAGGGCTGGTCGACGTGCAGGGTCTTGGGCAGCACCCCATGACGCATCGCCTGAACCATCTTGATGATTCCGGCGACGCCGGCCGCGGCTTGTGCGTGGCCGATGTTGGACTTCAGCGAGCCGAGCCAGAGCGGAAGCTGCGGGTCGCGGTCCTGGCCGTACGTGGCCAGCAGCGCCTGCGCCTCGATCGGGTCGCCCAGCGTCGTGCCGGTGCCGTGCCCCTCGACGGCGTCGACATCCGCCGATGACAGATGGGCGTTGGCGAGCGCCTGCCGGATCACCCGCTGCTGCGAGGGGCCGCTCGGGGCGGTGAGGCCGTTGGAGGCGCCGTCCTGGTTGATGGCGGAGCCGCGGATGACCGCGACCACCGGGTGTCCGAGCCGCTGTGCGTCGGAGAGCCGCTCCACGAGGAGCAGGCCGACGCCCTCGGCCCAGCCGGTACCGTCCGCCGCCTCGGCGAACGCCTTGCACCGGCCGTCCGCGGCCAGCGCCCGCTGCCGGGAGAACTCGACGAACGACGTCGGCTGGGACATCAGGGCCACGCCGCCGGCCAGGGCCATCGTGCATTCGCCGTTGCGCAGCGACTGCGCCGCGAGGTGGATGGCGACGAGCGAGGACGAGCAGGCGGTGTCGATGGTGAGGGCGGGTCCCTCGAGACCGAGGGTGTACGACACCCGGCCGGAGGCGACGCTGCCCGCAGTGCCGGTCGCCAGATAGCCCTCCAACTCCTCGGGCGCCTGGTCCACATGGGTTCCGTAGTCGTGGTACATCACGCCGGAGAACACGCCGACGTTGCCGCCGCGCAGGGTTGCGGGGTCGATGCCGGCCCGCTCGAAGGTCTCCCAGGAGGTCTCCAGCAGCAGCCGCTGCTGCGGGTCCATGGCGACGGCCTCACGCGGCGAGATCCCGAAGAAGTCCGCGTCGAAGTCGGCCATGTCGTAGAGGAAGCCGCCCTCGTGGACGTACGACGTGCGGCGCCGGCTGCCGTCGGGGTCGTAGAGCTCCCCGAGGTTCCAGCCGCGGTCCTCGGGGAAGCCGGAGACGGCGTCGACGCCCTGCTCGACGAGGTGCCACAGCTCCTCGGGCGAGGAGACCCCGCCCGGCAGCCGGCACGCCATCCCGACGATCGCGATCGGCTCGTCGGAGCCCACGACCTCGGGCTGCAGCTCCTCGGGAGCGGTCTCGACGCCCATCAGCAGGTTGCGGAGCTGCTGGGCGACGGCGTTCGGCCGGGGGTAGTCGAAGGCGAGGGTGGCGGGCAGCTTCAGCCCGGTGCCCTCGGTCAGCCGGTTGCGCAGGGCCACGGCGTGCAGGGAGGTGAACCCGAGGTCCTTGAAGGCGCGCTCGGGGCCGATCGCTGAGATCCCGCCCAGCTCCCGGACCCGGGACGCCTCGGTGCGCACCATGTCGAGCAGCAGCCGGAACTGCTCGGCGTCGGACAGCCGGCCGAGCCGCTTGCGCAGCGCGTCGGCCCGCCGCTCGTCCGAGCTGGCGGCGCCGGGGGTGGTGTCGATGAGGCCGCGCAGCAGGGGCGGGACCTCGCCGGTGGCGATCCGCGCCGTGTCCAGCGCCATCGGGAGCAGGAACGCCTGCCCGGTCATGTGGGCGGCGTCGAACATGGCCAGTCCGGCGCGCGCGTCCAGCGTGCCGACACCGGCGGCCTGCTCGCGGCCGGGATCGCCCGGCTGCTCCGTACCGTCCGTGCGGGCCGTACCCTCCGAGCGGGCCGTGCCGTCCGCCGCGTTGGCGGGCTCCGTCTGCTCCCACGGCCCCCAGGCCAAGGAGAGCGCGGGCAGGCCGCGGTCGGCGCGGTGCTGGGCCAGCGCGTCGGCGAAGGCGGTGTAGGACGCGCGCTCGCCTTCACCCGCCGCGCCCAGGATGCCGTCGGCCGAGGAGTGCAGGACGAAGGTCGCGGGGGTGCGGCCGAGGGTCTGCTCATGCAGGTTCAGCAGGGCGGCGACCGCGGATTCCAGCGGACGCCCTGGCCGGTGCGCGACGGCCTCCTGCCAGGAGTGCGCGTGCACCACCGCGGTCAGCGGGCGTTCGGCACGGTCCAGTACGGCCGCGAGCGCGGCGCGGTCGGTCAGGTCGCAGGCGGCGGGCGTCACGGCGGCGCCGAGCGCCGTCAACTCGCCGTGCAGGGCCGCGGTGCTGTAGTCCGCCACGCCGTTGGCGCTGATGAGCAGCACATGGCGGGCGTGGTGCGCGGAGACGAGGTGCCGTGCGAGGGCCGCGCCCTGCGGGCTGTCCGCGCCGGTGACCACCACGGTGCGGTCCGGGTCGACCACCGGGGGAGTGGCGGGATCGGTGGTGTTGGGCACCCGCGCCAGGCGCGGCTGCAGCGGGATCCCGGAGCGCACCGCCAGCTGGGTCTCGTCCGACGACAGCGCGACGGCGAGTGCCGCGGGCAGCGCGTCCAGGGACTCCTGGGTGTCATCGAGGTCGAGCAGTACGATCCGGTCCTGATGGGTGGCCTGGAGCGAGCGAACGAGCCCCCACAGGGGGGCATGGGCCAGATTATGGAGGGTCTCCCGCTGGCCCGCGGCGACCGCGCCGCGGGTGGCCACCGCCAGCCGGGTGCCGGAGAGCCGGCTGTCGGCCAGCCAGGCGTCCATGGCGGCGGCGAGTTCCCGCACCGTCCGCTGCACGGACTCGGCGAGGCCGCCGGACGAGACGGATGCGACGCCGGACGAGACGGGTGCGACGTCGGGGGAGAACACCACCGCGTCGGGCACCGGTTCCCCGGCGGCCAGGGTGCGCGCCAGCCGCTCCTCCAGATTCGTCTCCAGCGCGGTGACGTCGGGACCGGTCACGGTCCAGTGCGAGGGGTGGTCCCCGGGCCCGGGGACGGAGGGCAGCGGGACCCAGTCGAGGCGCAGCAGCGACTCGAAGTGGCTGCTGTTGGCGGCGCGCAGCCGCATCGGCTGTTCCAGCAGCTTGTGCCGGGTGATCTTGCCGGACTGGGTGCGCGGTATCCGGGCGATCTCGTAGAGCTCCTCGGGGACCTTGAAGTAGGCGAGCTTCTCCCGGCAGGCGGCATAGAGGAGTTCGGGGTCGAGTCCCCCGGGACCCGGCACGAGGAAGGCGACGGGCACCTCGCCGAGCACGTCGTGCGGGGTGCCCACCACGGCGGCGTCGGCGACACCCGGCACGGTGCGCAGTACTTCCTCGACCTCCACGGGGTGGATGTTCTCCCCGCCCCGGATGATGAGTTCCTTGATCCGGCCGGTGATGGTGAAGTAGCCGGCCTCGTCGCGCCGGGCCAGGTCACCGGTGCGGTACCAGCCGTCCTGCAGCGCCTCCGCGGTGGCCAGCGGATTGTTGTGGTAACCGGTCATGACGTTCGGGCCGCTGACCCAGACCTCGCCCTCCTGCCCGGTGCCCACCTCCACGCCGGTCCTGGTGTCCACCAGGCGCACGTTGACGCCGGGGACGGGCAGCCCGCAGGAGCCCTCCACCCGGGCGCCGGTGGGCCAGTTGATGGTGATCGAGCCGCAGGTCTCCGTGCTGCCGTAGGCGTCGAGCAGCGGAGCCCCGTAGGCCTTCTCGAAGGCGGTGCGCAGGGCGGCAGTGGTGACCGCACCGCCGACCAGGCACATCCTCAGCTGAGGGGCCTGGAAGCCCTTCCGGGCGGCGGCCCTGACCAGGTAGTGGTACATGGTCGGCACACCGGCGAGGAAGGTGGAGTTCTCCTCCTCCAGGGCCTGCAGAACGTCGTCGGCCGAGAAGCCGTCGACGATACGGGCGGAGGCGCCGACCGCCGTCACGCCCAGCACGCACACGATGTGCGACAGGCTGTGGAAGAGCGGCAGCGGCCACAGCACCCGGTCCTCGGAGGTGAGTCCGGGGATGGGCGCGTAGCAGGCGGCGACCGACCAGAGCCCGTTGCGCTGCGTGGACAGCACGCCCTTGGGCTTGCCGGTCGTGCCGGAGGTGTAGAGCATCCAGGCGAGGTCGTCCAGACCGAGGTCGTCCCGGGCCGGTACCGCCGGTTCCGAGCCGGCCAGCGTCTCGAACGCCACCGTCCCGGCGGGTGCGTCCACCGGGATACCCGTGCCGCCGGTGACCACGATCCGCACAGTGCGGCGTTCGCCGAGCACATGACGGAGCTGGCCGATGTGGGCCGCGTCGGTGATGACCACCCGGGCGCCGCTGTCATCGAGGAGATAGCCGAGTTCGGTATCGGTGGACCTCGGATTGAGCGGCACGCCGATGGCGGAGGCCCTGGTGATGGCCAGGTAGCTCTCGATCGTCTCCACGCAGTTGCCGAGATAGATCACCGCCCGGTCGCCGGGCTGCAGCCGCAGCGCGGCCAGATGCCCGGCGATCCGTCCGGTACGTTTCTCCAACTCCGCATAGCTGACGTCGCGCCGGGAGTCGCTGAAGGCGACCTTGTCCCCGAAACGGTTCGCATGCTCCTTGAGCAGTTCCGGCAACGGTCGGATCAGCTCGGTACGCAGCATGTCAACACACCCCTCGATACGGACTGACGACGCGGATCTCGCATGTCCCAGTCTCGTTGATCGGGGAATTATCGGAACCCCTGGAAGCCCCCCTAAGAGAACCCTGACTTGAGCCCCCTGGAAATTCTGATGAGTGTTCAACAGAGGGGGTCATCCGTCCAGGTCTACTATCCATACATGCCCGTATCCGTCAAGGATACTGGGGTAGTGGAGCGGGTCGAGTAAGAGTAAATTCAGCCTTCTCCGCATGGGATCACGGCTAAAAACGAAGTGAGGTAATCCGTCATGACGTACAGCTGGATCTTCTGCCGTATGCCTGCTCCGCAACGGACGGACGGGCGCGGCGGTGTCACCCCAGGAGTGCCATCCACACTCCCTGAACTGGTACGCGGCTTCCGAAGGGCGGACGCCGACAGCCGGTGGTTCTTCCACCGCATCGACCAGCCCGCAGCGCCCGGCCTCGCCCTCTGGTTCGGCGGCGGCACACGTGTACTGCGCGAAATAGAGGAGCGAATACAGGGAGAATGCGCGGCGCCCGGCCGCCCGATCGAATTCGAGCACTTCCCGCAGATGGTGACGCAGCATCCGCACGCCTGCGACATCGAATTCACCGACGATCTCGCAACGGCCTCCAGTGACCTGGCGCTCGAGCTGATGCAGGGCAGTGGATACACGCCGGATGAGCAGCTGGCGCTGGCCATTCTTCACCTGCGTCATCTGGTCGCCCTTGTTCCGGAACGGGAACGGCGTGCATTTCTCTTCCAGTGCTGGCAGAACTGGACCGAGGGCCTGACCCCGGATCAGCGCACCGAACTGTCGGGGCAGGCGGAACTCGAGGAGTCCGCCGCACTGCTCGCCGTGCTGGCTCCCCCCATGCGGAACGCCGTCGCGGACCGCTGGTACCGCTACCTCGTCACTCTGCACCGGGTCACCACCGGCCAGTGGGCCAACGAGGGCGCGCCGGTCAATTACCACCTGTTCGACCATGCCCATCTGACCCACGGCCGGCTCGGCATCCCCGCCGTCACGGAGGCGCTGGCCGCACGGCTGGTGCGGGCGTCGCTCAGCCCTTCGGGCCGCGACCACCTGCCGCTGGCCGTTCCGGCCGCGGCGCTCCAGACCGCGTGAGCCGGCCGATCCCGGCCGATCCCGGCCATGACGATCCCGGCCATGACGATCCCGTTCGTGACGATCCCGGTCACGACGACGCAGAGAGAGGAGACGGAATGAGCCCGACGCAGGCGCCGCACCGGCAGGTGGAGGTGGACCTCGGCGGCGACCGCGCGTACACCGTCCATATCGGTCCGGGCGTACGCGAGTTGCTCCCCGAGATGGTGGCACGGCTCGGCGCCCGGCGGGCGGCCGTCGTCTCGGCGCGGCCCGCGTCGTCGGTGCCCGATCCGGGCGTCCCCACCCTGTGGCTGGACGCGCG
Source organism: Streptomyces sp. PH10-H1 (assembly GCF_030063355.1). Classification (GTDB taxonomy): domain Bacteria; phylum Actinomycetota; class Actinomycetes; order Streptomycetales; family Streptomycetaceae; genus Actinacidiphila. Next base: position 19,450 of record NZ_JASISZ010000095.1, on the reverse strand, counting down.
GGACGGAGAGCAGGACAAGACCCTGGACACCGTCGGTGAACTCTGTGGGGAATTCGCCCGGTTCGGGCTCACCCGCAGTGATGTCGTCATCTCGTGCGGCGGCGGCACCACCACCGACACCGTCGGGCTCGCGGCCTCGCTCTTCCACCGGGGCGTCCCCGTGGTGCACCTGCCCACCTCGCTGCTGGCGCAGGTGGACGCGAGTATCGGTGGCAAGACGGGGGTGAACCTGCCGGAGGGCAAGAACCTGGTCGGCGCGTACTGGCAGCCCAGGGCGGTGCTGTGCGACACCGACTTCCTGTCGACCCTCCCCGACGCGGAGCGGGTGAACGGCTACGGGGAACTGGCGCGGTGCCACTTCATCGGGGCCGGGGACCTGCGCGGTCTGCCGCTGCACGAGCAGATCGCGGCGAGCGTGTCGCTCAAGGCGTCGATCGTGACCGCCGATGAGCGGGACACCGGACTGCGGCACATCCTCAACTACGGTCACACGCTGGGCCACGCGCTGGAACTGGCGACGGACTTCGCGCTGCGGCACGGTGAGGCGGTGGCGATCGGCACGGTGTTCGCCGGCCGGCTCGCCGGGGCGCTCGGCCGTATCGACGGGGAGCGCGTCGCCGAACACCTGGAGGTGGTGGAGAGCTACGGGCTGCCCACCGGGGTGCCGGCCGCGCTCGACCCGCTGGATCTCATCCGCTACATGCGCCGGGACAAGAAGGCGAGCCGCGGGCTGGCCTTCGTCCTCGACGGACCGCGCGGCGTGGAACTGGTGCAGGACGTACCGGAAGCCGTCGTCGCCGGATGCCTGGAGGCGATGCCCCGGCCCACGTCCTGAACCCCACGTCATGAACGACGTACCATCGCGGAACGCAAGGATTGGCCCGGACGTTGCAGCGTCCGGGCCAACATGCGTTCAGGGGGCCGTCGGTGGCCTGGGCCGGGCTCAGCCCACCGGCACGGTGGCCGGGCACAGCACCAGGAGGTCCGAGGGCCTGCGCAGTACGGCCTGCGGACCGGCCGCCAGCAGCGCGGCCTCGTCCGTATCGGCCCACATCGCGGCGGCGGCCGCGACCCCGGCGCCATGGGCGCTGGCCAGGTCGGTCACCGCGTCCCCGACCATCACCGCTTCCCAGGGGTGTGCTCCCAGCACGGACAGGGCGAGTTCGACCATGTCCGGCGCGGGCTTGGGACGGGCCACCTCGTCGGAGCCGATCACCTGCTCGAACATCGACAGCACACCGATCTGGTCCAGGAGCGCGCGGGCGCGGGGGCCGCTCTTGCCGGTGGCGACCGCCATCTTGATACCGCGGTCGCGCAGCTCCATCAGCAGCTCGGGCACGCCGTCGAAGAGCCGCACCTGACCGGAGAGCCGGTAACTCTCGCGGACGAACGGCGTCTCCATCTCCGGCGGCAGGTTCATGATCCGCATGATGTCCGGGAAGAACCGTCCGAGGTGCTTGTTGTACTCCTCGAACGGCGCCTCACCGTCGCCGACGACCTCGGCGTAGGCGGTGGTGAAGGCCTGACGCATGACCTCATAGCTGTCGACCAGCACCCCGTCGAGATCGAAGACCACCGCCCGTATGCGATGGCGCGCGAGCAGCGCGGGATAGGGCCAGGAATCACCTGTCGGGTTCTTCGGCATGGTTGCCCCCCGTGTTGAGTAGATAGGGATACGCGTCCGTGCGTGCCGTCCGGGTCGCGGAACGCGCATCGGAGCGGGCCTTGTGGGCCGAGCGGTAGATACGTTCGATGACGGAGATCGTCCGGCGGACCTCCTCGACGGTCCTGCCCTTGCTCGCGGGATCGGCGAGCAGCGCGGGAAGGTCGTCGAGCTGACGGAGGTACTCCGTACCGATCTCCTCGTCGGGCAGCGCCACCTCGGTGGTGATGCCGTCCTGGACACGGGTCAGCGTCGACCCGTGCTTGCGGTTGGGGCTGAACCCGAAGGTGCAGCGCAGCGTCGCGGTGCCGGCGCTGCCGTCGACCCGCAGGAGGGTGACATCGTGCGGCTCGTGCGAGGCCCAGCTGGCCCTTATGGCCACCGACACCCCGTCCTCGGTCACCAGGAAGCCGCGCGCGGTGTCCTCGACGTCGCCGTCCTCCTGCCAGCCGGCGGGCATGTCGCGCCGCCAGGCCGCCCGCGAGGACGCGTTGTTGACGAAGTCGTCGGAGACGGTGCCGACGGCCTGGTCGAAGCCGACGGGACCCAGGATGGGACCGACGGTGTCGAGCAGGTGCCAGCCGAGGTCGAGCAGCGCCCCGCCGCCCGCGAACTGCCGCTGGGTGAACCAGCCGCCCGCGTTCGGTACGCCCCGGGCGCGCACCCAGGACAGCTCCACGTGCCGGATCTGCCCCAGGTCCTTGTCGATGACGTCGCGCAGCACCTGGATGTCCGCGCGGTACCGGGCCGCGCTTCCCGCCAGCAGCACGGCGTCGTTCGCGGCCTCCGCCACCGCCAGTTGCTCCGCCTCCGCGGAGTTGAGGCACACCGGTTTCTCCAGGAACACCGGGATGCCCATGTGGAGGAGCCGGCACGCGACCGCGCTGTGCAGATGGTTGGGCACGGCGACGACCGCGAGGTCGATCGTGCTCCGGTCCAGCTCCGAGACATCGGACAGCAGCTGGGTACCGGTCCTGCCGTGGGTCATCGCGTCGCGCGCCGCCGGGCTCGGATCCACCACGGCGGAGACCACGAACGACGGGTGCTCGCGTAGCCGCGGTAACCAGATCGACTTCGCCGCCCACCCCAGGCCCACCACGGCCGTACGGACCGGGGCGCCTGCATGCCCGGTCGGCCCGCGGCCGGTCATGCCCGGGTGACGACGTCGGCGACGGCGGCTGCGACCTCGTACATCTGCTGCTCGGTGCCGAGCAGTGTGCGGTGGTGCAGCCAGATGCAGTCGGCGTTGATGGCCTCGGTGTTGGGGCACCGGGCGGCCAGCTCGTCGACGGTCTCGGCGGGGGCCGCCGTCTCCCAGAAGCCGTCCGACCGGTAGATCGCCCGGAAGGCGATGAAGGCCGGCAGCCCCCGCGCGATCAGCTGGTCGACGAGCGCGTCGCGCTTCTCCTCGGCGATTCCGGGGATCCGGAACATCGACATGTAGTGCGGATTGACGGTGACCCGCTCGTCCATGGACTGCGGCACCACGCCCGGGATCTCGGCGAGCAGGCTCGCGAGCAGCGGCGCGCGCTGCTCGCGGGTCGCGATCTGCCCGTCCAGCCGGCCGAGCTGGGCGCGCAGCACCGAGGCCGAGAACTCATTGAGCCGGAAGTTCGACCCGGAGGTCGTGTGGAAGTACTTGCGGTCGGTGCGCGAGCGGCCGCAGCTGTGCCGCAGGAACGCCTCCTGATAGGACGCCTCGTCCGAGAAAAGCACCGCGCCGCCCTCGCCCGCGGTCATCAGTTTGCCGTTCTGGAAGCTGAAGGCCGCGATCGAGCCCAGCTCACCGACCCGCTGGCCCTGCCACTGCGCGCCGTGGGCGTGCGCCGCGTCCTGCACGAGCGGCACACCGGAGTCCGCGGAGAGCTTGGCCAGCGCGTCCATGTCGGCGAAGTGACCGGCCATGTGGACGGGCATGATCGCGCGGGTCCTGGAGGTGATGGCCGCCTCGGTGGCCGCCACATCGATGCAGTACGTGTCCGGGTCCACGTCGACGGGCACCGCGACGGCGCCCAGACGCTGTGCGGCCTGGGACGAGGAGATGAAGGTGAAGGCCGGCACGATGACCTCGCTGCCGGGGCCGACCCCGGCCACCTGCAGGGCGAGTTCGAGGGCATGGGTGCCGTTGGTGACGGCCAGCGCGCGCACGGCACCGTGATGTTCGGCGAACTCGCGCTCGAAGGAGTCGACTTCACTGCCGCCCATGCGCCACCACTGGCCCTGGTCCAGAGCGCGTATCAGACCGGTTCGCTCCTCGTCGCCGAACTGCGGCCACTGAGGGAGGTCCGAGAACTTCTGCGCACGATCATTCATGATGATCTGTTCCTTCTTTCGACGATTTCGACGATTGACGCGAACCGGGAGACTGGAAATCCACCGCCGCAGCGCGCTAATCTTCGGTGGTCGCCACTGCGGCGGTGAATTCTGATCCGGGCAGATATCACGCTACCTCGGTGAAGACGACACTTCCCATCCCCTACCGGGTCCCCTCTTTCCCCCTTACGTTCCGGGGAAGGGTCAGCGGGATTCCCGCTCGATCGCGGGTTCCTGATACAAAGTTGACGGGGCATAGCCAGTGTCCGTGAATCCTGAACCGCTGCGCGAGGTGAATCATGAGCGCGATACTCCTGCTGAACGGGCCCAACCTGGGAATCCTGGGGCAGCGTGAGCCCGACGTGTACGGAACCGACAGCCTGCTCGACATCGAGGAGGCCATTCAGGAGGAAGTGGCGGGCCGGGACTGGAAAGTGATCTCCTACCAGAGCGATACGGAGGGCGATCTGGTCCGCACGATCCATGAGAGCTACGACACGGTCGGTGCGATCGTGAACCCGGGTGCCCTCATGATCGCGGGGTGGAGCCTGCGCGACGCCCTGGCCAACTACCCCCGGCCCTGGATCGAAGTGCATCTGTCGAACGTCTGGGCCCGGGAGCAGTTCCGCCATGAGTCGGTCATCGCGCCGCTCGCTGACGGTGTGGTCGTCGGGCTCGGAGCGCTGGGATACCGGCTCGGGGCCCGCGCCCTGCTGGCGCTGGTCAACGACAAGTGACAGGAGCGACACACATGCAGGGCACGGCCACCGGTAACCAAGCGTGGATCCGGCGCTATCATCCAGCGCCGGAGAGCCGTATTCGTCTGGTCGCGCTGCCACACGCGGGCGGCTCCGCCACCTACTTCCATCCGCTCTCCGCGGCGCTGAGCCCCGAGGTCGAGACGCTCGCCGTGCAGTACCCCGGCCGGCAGGACCGCAGGCACGAGGCGCCCGTCCAGGACATCGGCGGCCTCGCCGATCACGTCACCGAGGCCCTGCGCCCCTACGTGGACCGCCCGTTGGCCCTGTTCGGCCACAGTATGGGCTCGACCATCGCCTTCGAGGTCGCCCGCCGGCTGGAACGTGACGGCACACCGCCGGTGGCGCTGATCGCCTCCGGCCGCCGCGCGCCCCGCACCGACCGGCGGGAAGGCATCCACCGGCTCGACGACGCGGCCATCCTGGCGGAGGTCCGGCTGCTGGGCGGCACGGACGAGACGATGCTGCAGGACGAGGAACTCGTCGCGCTGACGCTGACCGCCCTGCGCAACGACTACAAGGCGGTCGAGACCTACCGGTGCGACCCGGGCGCGGTGCTCTCCTGCCCGGTCACGGTACTGGTCGGTGACAACGACCCGAGGGTCTCGATCGAGGAGGCGCGGGCCTGGGGCGCGCACACCACCGCCGAGTTCGGCCTGCATGTCTTCAGCGGCGGTCACTTCTACCTGGCGGAGCACCAGCGGGCGGTGACCGAGCGGCTGCGCGCCGTCCTGGAACCCCATATGCGGTGAGAACGTGAGCGGCACGCACGATGGAGGGGGGAACCGACCGGTTCCCCCCTCCATCGTGCTTCCGTCGCTCCTGTCTCCTGGAACTCACTCCGCGACGTAGGTGTTGTGACTCCAGTCGAATATGTGCAGGGCACGGCCGTCCAGTTCCTCCACATCGACGGTCGGGTAATAGTGCTCGTAGCGATTTCCGAGGAATATCTTGAGGACGTCCTCGGCCGGATCCTTGACATGGAACAGGCGTTCATCGACGGGCTTGCTTCCCATGGATCCGCCGCGCAGGATGGTGTTCACGTTTGCTGGCTTCATATTCCCCAACTCCTGTGAAAGAAGGCCTGATGTCAATGTATGAGCTGTACGTCACAGCGGGAACCCCCTAACTCTCCCTTGATTCCGCGGCCGGCGACCGGCGGCCACCGGCCGCCGTGCAATGGATGTCAGACTTCCGGTATCCGATTTCTGGATCTCTGGAGGGCAGCATGAGTTATCTGGGTATCGATGTCGGCGGTACCAAGGTCGCGCTCCGCATCGAGAGCGCCGAGGCCCCCGAGGCCGGGGAGGGCGTCTTCCGCTGGCCGGGTCCCGGCGACATCGCGCGGGACATGGCCGCCCTCGCGGCGGGCATCGCCGGGCTGCGGGAGCGCCGGCCCGGGCCGATCGCCGCGGCCGGGGTGGCGATGCCCGCGACGCTGGACCGGGCGGGGCGCGTGGTGGCCTGGCCGAACAGGCCGTACTGGCAGGGGCTCGACCTGTACGGGGAACTCCGCGCCCTTCTTCCGGGCACGAGCATCAGCAGCGCGGACGACGGGGATCTGGCCGCGATGGCGGAGGCCGATTCGGCGGGCGTACGGAACCTGGTCTATCTCGGCGTCGGTACCGGCATCGGTGGCGGGGTGGTGCTCGACGGACGGCTGTGCCCCGGCCCGGACCGCGGTTCCTGCGAGGTCGGCCATATGGTCGTCGACCGGGCGGGGCGGCTCTGCGACTGCGGGCGGCGGGGATGCGTCCAGTCGGTGGCCTCGGGCCCTGCCACGCTTCGGCGGGCGGCCGAACTACGCGGCGGCGACGTCACGTTCGCGGAGCTCCGGGCGGCCTGCGAGGACGGTGCGGGCTGGGCGCTGGAGGCGATGGAGGAGAGCGCGGCCGCGCTGGCGGCCGCCGTGACCGGACTGAGCGAGCTGATGCATCCCGAACTGGCGGTCGTCGGCGGCGGGTTCGCCACCGCACTGCCCGGCTATGTGCCGGCCGTCGCCCGGCAGGTGGACCGTCTGGTGCGGCCCGGGGGACCGCGGGTCCCGGTGCGGCGGGCGATGCTGGGCGGCCTCTCCTCGCTCCACGGCGCGGTGCTGCTGGCGCGCGGTCGCTGATCCCGCGTCACCTGCGTTTGGAGCTCTCAGACGTACGGGTGCACTGACGGCCGCCCGGCCCACGGCCGCACCCGCTCACGGACGTCCGTACCGGTGCGGCGGGCGCACCCGCCGGCCGGCGTGGGTGACCGTCCGCGTCCCGGTGCACCGACCGGTCGGCGCCGGAATCCGCCGGGTCCACTGCGGCTCCGGCCGGGTGGCCGGGGCGAGCGTCCGGTCCTGGTTGAGGATCGAGCGCTCCAGCTGCTGCAGCTCCCGGCCGGGGTCGAGGCCGAACCTGTTGAGCAGCGCCGCCCGGGTGCGCTGGTACGCGGCCAGCGCGTCGTACTGCCGGCTGCACTGGTAGAGCGCCAGCATCAGCAGTCCGCACAGCCGCTCCCGCGTCGGTTCCGCCGCTGCCATGGCCTCCAGCTCCCCGAGCAGTTCATGGTGCCTGCCGAGGTCCAGTTCGATCCGTACGCAGTCCTCGAAGACCGCCAGCCGGGCGTTCCGCACCACATCGAGTTCGGGCCAGGCGATGCCGGTCTCCGCCAGATCCGCCAGCACGGGCCCCCGCCACACGGCCAGTGCCGCGCGCAGGGAGCGGACCGCTGACTCCTGGTCCCCGGCCGCCAGTTCGGCCCTGCCCTGCTGCTCCAGCCGCCGGAAGCGGATGAGGTCGAGGCAGTCCTCGTCGATCCGCAGCCGGTAGCCCGGGGCGCAGGTGACCAGCGAGGCCGTGCCCTCGGGTCCCGCGTACTCGGCGATGAGCTTACGGAGCCCTGAAATCGCGTTCTGAATCATCTTCCGCGATGTCACCGGCACGTCGTAGCCCCACAGTGCGTTTACCAGCTTGCTGGTGGGAACGACGGTGTTCGCGTGCAGGAGAAGAAATCCGAGAGCGCTTCGCTGATTGACGCCGCCCAGCGGGACTTCGGCGTCTCCTTCAAATGCTTCGAGTGGTCCCAGTAAATTGAATCGCACACTTACTCACTCCAGTCCGCGACGGCAAGTTGGCGCGCACTTCCCCGCACGACCCGACGGGGCGCGGTGGTCCGGCCGACAGCCGTACGTACCGACCATCTCGTCCCCCTACAGTAAACAAACCGATCGACCCGTTTGTCAATCCAATGGCGGTGCCGGTTGCGGAAGTTGCCGCACAGGTAGTAGATCAAGTCTCTGACCTGTGGGAACGTAGGTTCCTTGCGGACGGCCGAGGAGGCGGTCCACCCCCTCCCAGGATTCCCGGACCGCCCCGAAGGCTCCGCGAAGCCGTCCGAGGCGCGTCCGGCGAGCCGATGGGCGGACGGTTCCCGGGCAGTGGGCGCAGGGACACCTCGGCCCCTTGAGGGGTTGCTAGCGTCCCGAGTTGCCGCCAAATGCGGAGCGCGCCGGGAAGATTCGCCGGCTGTGTTGCTGGAATTGGAACCTGCATACAACGGGAGGTGGCCAGTGGAACTGGTCGAGCGTGCAGAACACAACGAGCACCTGAATCAACTACTGGCGGAATGCGCACTGCGAAAAGGGCACGTCATCCTTTTGGACGGACCGTCGGCGAGCGGCAGAACGGAACTTCTGCGCCAGGTTGCCGAGCGCGCCGCGCTCGGCGGCGGGCCGGTACTCCACGCCTCCTGCTCCCGCGCGGAACAAGCGCTCCCTTACAGCGTGCTCGGCCAGCTCTTCCGCAGCTCGACGGTGCCGGACAGCGTGGCCGCCGAAGCCGATGAGCTGCTGCAGCGCGCCGCCCCCGGGGCGGCGGCCGAGGGAGCCGATCCGGAACACATCGGGCCGGAGACGGCCCAGCTGCTCCATGAACTGGTCCGCCTTCTTCTGCAACTCTCTGACAAAGCACCCGTGTTCATTGGAATCGACGACATCCAGCACGCGGACCCCCGGTCCCTGGACTGCCTTCTCTACCTCGCCCGCCGCCTGGGTTCGGCCCGCATCCTCGTCGTCCTGACGGGCAACCCGGAGCTGCCGCCCTCCCATCCGACGTTCCGGGCCGAACTTCTCGACCAGCCCCACGCCGGCAGGATCCTGCTGGCGCCGCTGTCCGAGGAAGGAACGGTTCAGCTGCTGTCCGGGCACTTCGACGAGCCGACGGCGGAACGGCTCGGCCCGGAGTTCCACGCGTGCAGTGGCGGGAATCTGCCCCTTCTGCACGCGCTGATCGAGGATCACACCGCGACCGGCGGCGTCCGCAAGGAGGGTTACGGCCGGGCCGTGCTCCGGCAGTTGCGCCGGGGCGACGCGGTGCTGCTGAGGACCGCGCGGGCGCTGGCGGTGCTCGGTGAGGCGTCCTCACCGGAGCGCACCGGGCGGCTGGCCGGGGTCGAGCCGCAGCAGGCCGCTCACGCCCTTCGCCTGATGACGGCGGCCGGACTGCTGCGTGACGACGGCACCTTCCGGAGCGAGATCGCCCGGATCGGCATCCTGGACGACCTGCCCCCTCAGGAGCGGGCCGAACTGCACGGCAAGGCGGCTGAGATCCTGTACGAACAGGGGGGTCCGGCGACCCAGGTCGCCCGGCTGCTCGTGGAGGCCGACCGGGCGCCGCAGGCGTGGGCCATGGGCCTGCTGCTCGAAGCGGCCGAGCAGAACCTTCTCACCGGACGGACGGAACAGGCCGTAGCGGCCCTGGAGACCGCCCACCGGCACTGCCCGCAGGACAGCCCCGAGCGCGCGTCGATCGAAGCCAAGCTCGTACGGGTGCGCTGGCGCAGCGACCCCGCGGCGGCCGACCGCCACCTGGAGTCGCTGACCGAGGCCGCGGAGGCCGGCGCTCTCGACGGGTGCGACAGCGTCGCCCTGGTCCGCCAACTGCTGTGGAACGGACGGTCCGAGGAAGCGGCGGATCTGCTGGAGAAGCTCCGCGCCACCGCCATGGAGCCGCACAGCGAAGCGGCGGCCGAACTGCACGACACCGAACTGTGGCTGGCCTGGACCCATCCGACGCTCGCGCGCAGGCGGCAGCCGCAGCCCGGCTCGCCCCGCCCGGCCGAGTCCGCACCGGCTCCGCAGCAGGACCCGTGGTGCCGCCCGACGGCGCTGCTGGCCGGCGCGCTGGTGACCGGCCGGAGCCATGAGGTCGCCGGCCACGCCGAACAGATCCTGCGGGACGGGCACGCGGTGCACGGCGACGCCTGGGCCGAGGAGCCCATGCTGCTCGCGCTGTCGGTGCTGACCTCAGCGGGCCGTTCCGACTCCGTCGCGGCCTGGTGCGACCGGCTGCTGACCGAGCCGTACACGCCCTACTCGCCGACACGGCTGGCGCTGCTCTCGGCGGTACGGGCCGACGCGGCCATCCGCCTCGGCCAGCTGTCCACGGCGGTCGACCATGCCCAACTGGCGCTGGATCACCTGACGCCCAACGCCTGGGGGGTCGCGATCGGCCTTCCGCTGGGCAGCCTGGTGCTGGCCAGCACCAGGCTGGGCCATTACGACGAGGCCGCCGGATATCTCGCCCGCTCGGTGCCCAAGGCGATGTTCCAGAGCCGGTACGGGCTGTACTACCTCCTGGCCCGCGGCCACCACCACCTCGCCACCGAGCACTACCACGCCGCGCTCGCCGACTTCCGCTCGTGCGGTGAGCTGATGCGCCGCTGGGGCATCGACGTGCCGGGCATCGGTCCGTGGCGCACCAGCGCCGCCGAGGCGTGGCTGAAGCTGGGCAACCGTGAGCAGGCCAGGCGGCTCGCCTACGACCAGCTGGGACGGCCCGGCACCACCGGATCCGAGGCGCGCGGCACCGCTCTGCGGCTGCTGGCCGCCACGAGCCCCGCCGAGCGGCGCCCGCAGATGCTGACGGAGGCCCTCGACCTGTTCGAGGAGTGCGGCAACCAGTACGAGCAGACCCGCGCGCTCGCCGATCTCAGTGACGCGTACTACCAGGTCGGTGACAGCCGGCGGGCGAGGATGCACTCGCGCAGGGCACGCCACCTGGCGGGCATGTGCGGCGCCACTTCATTGAGCCAGTCGCTGCTCTCCCTCCCCGACGAGGTCGAGGACAGCCCGTCGGTGGCGGAGTCCGCGGCCGAGTCCGCCGCGCTGACCGGATCGGAGCGCCGGGTCGCCGCGCTGGCGGTGCGGGGCTACACCAACCGTGAGATCGCCGGAAAGCTCTTCATCACGCCGAGCACGGTGGAGCAGCATCTCACGCGCATCTTCCGGAAGTTGGACGTGAACAGCCGCCGGGATCTGCCGGTCGAGCTGGGAGTGGGCGGCGGCGCCGAGGTGCTGAGCTCCAGCGGCGGCGCCGCCTAGCCAAGCGCCGGACGGGCTGAATTCAGCCCGTCCGGCGCTTGAGGACGAACCGTCCATCGGACGGTCACCCGTGGTGGGTCACGTGCGGTTGAGCGCGGCGAGATGCCGCCGGTACCACGGTGCGCTGGCCGCGAACCCGGCGGCGAAGCCGAGGCCGGGCGCGAGCCCGAGTTGCTTCCAGATCCGGCTGCTCTCGTACCAGTGGTCCTGGGTGAGCAGCCCGTGCTGGTGCGCGGACAGTTCGGGCAGTACCCGCGCTGTCAGCTCCCGGTGTGCGTCGTACGGGAGGTCGGTCCCCGGCGGCCGGACCTCCAGGTTGCGGGACAGTTCCGCCACCAGGGCGCGGAGTACCGTTGGCCGGGGATGGTTGACGTGATAGACGGAATCGAGGTCCGGGGTCCAGACGCGGCCCGCGAGACCCGTGATCACCCGGGCCAGGTCCTGGACCGCGATCAGTGACGTCCGTGCCGTCCCGCCCTCGGGCCAGACGGGGACCTTCCGCAACAGCCGGCACAAGGTGGGCACGAACCAGCGGTCTCCCGGTCCGTACACCAGATTGGGCCGCAGGACGATGCCCCCTCCGCTGAGCACCATCTCTTCGGCACGCCGGCGCGACGCGCTGGCGGCCGAGGCCGGAGCCGGAACCAACTGCGCTTCCGTCGGTCCCCGGTGCGGCCCTGGCCCGTATACGGAAGCGGTGCTGACGTATACGACCCGGTTCGTACCGGCCCGTTGGGCCTCCTCAAGCAGGACTCGAGTGCCGTGGGCGTTAATTGCTGTACACAGGGCGGGATCCTTTCCCACATAGGAGGCGAGGTGAAGCACCGTATCCGCGCCGTCACAGCTGCCCCGGAGCGTCGTCGCGTCCCTCAGGTCGGCGGCGGTCCTGCGGACTCCCGCGGCCACCATCCAGCCGGGAAGCGGACGGCGTGACAGCACGCGTATCTCGGTCGGAGAGGCTTCTGATCCGCGCGGTGCCAGCAGCTCGTGCAGTACTGCGCTGCCGATGAAGCCGGTACCCCCGGCGATCAGAATCGCTCCGCCCTCAGTCGGCAAGGACCGTGACACCGCAGGTCGCGGCGGTGACGCCACCTTGGTCGAAGCGGACGGAGACATTGTTCAACCCGAGCAGCCCCGGGGATTCGACGGTCGCCGTCACCAGGCAGGTGGTGTCGTACTCGACATAGTGGCTGAACGTCGCGTCGCAGCCGAGAGCCAGCCCGTCGGGCCGCTGGAGGGCGGCGAGCGAGGCCTGCCGTGCGGCCTCCATCACGGCCATCCCGGGGACATGGTCCACGGGGTGGTCGAAGAGCACGGGGTGGTCCGGATCGGCCCGCAGGGTCCACACCCGGTCGACACCGGTGTCGCCCAGCACCACGTCGTGTTCCCAGCGGCGGCCGACCAGTTCGGGGGCCACCGGCGCGGGCAGGACACGCAGCGGTACGGCGTCGGACTTGTCGCCGCGCAGCCTGCGGTACGTGGCATCCGAAACACAGCTCAGCGACATCCGCGTGGAGCCGATGACCCGGCCGTCGCGGATGCACTGGGCCTCGACCGAGAACGCGCTGACCATCTTCGCGCGGCGCTTGATGTTCAGGCACTGGACATCGAGCAGGACATCGGCCGGCCGGTCCGTGAGGACCGCCCCGTCCACGTCGAGGTCGTAGGACGTGCTGTGGGAGAGGAAGTGGTACCCCAGCGGCAACCCGAAAGCGTCGTGGGCTATGAGCAGTACTATCTGCCGGATCGTCTCCGCGAGCAGCACGGGGTCGTGCCAGCGCCGGCGGACCGGGCCGTAGTAGCTGTGACTGCGGGGCCACTGGGCCCCGATCCTGAATCGGTCGGGCCCGGTCTCCTGGATGCCCGTGAGGAGCACCTCCGAGACGGCTGACCGGTGGACGAAGGTGCGCGGCACTGTTCGTAGAAAGAGGTCGGGCTCCCCGATATTGGCGGGAGAAAGTTCCGCACGGTCGGCTGTTATGGCCACGCGCATCTGGACTCCTGTACGTGTGTTGAACAGGGCAAATGTCAAGCATGTGCTTGAGGGGCGCTGGTGCAGCGAGCAAAACAATACCAGGTAGTTGGTTTTTCGGCGGGAGTGTGAGAAGAATTAGTGGCACTAGTGCTCGCGGTTACGGGCAGACATGATGGAAGATCGGATCATGTCTGCCCCCGATCCCAGGAGGTTGTGATGGCCAGACAGGAACGCGCGGAAGTCACCCGGGAGGCGATCCTCGACGGTGCGGCCCGGGCCTTCGACGTCGCGGGCTTCCGGGGAACGAGCCTGAGCGACATCGTCAAGGAGGCGGGGGTGACGAAGGGGGCGCTCTACTTCCACTTCGCCTCGAAGGAGGCCCTCCGAGAGGCCATCATCGCCGAGCAGTTCGCCGTGTGGAGCCCGTTTCAGAACGTTGAGCGCCCTGGCGTCCAGACGGTGATCGACCTGCTCCACAGCATGGCGAAGAGTCTGCAGGAGAACGAGCGGGTACGTGCCGGTATCCGGCTGGTGGTCGAGCAGAGCACGCTCAGCGGCGCCAACCCCACGCCGTACATCACCTGGATCGATCTGTTCCGCAACTGTCTCGCGCAGGCGCAGGGGAGAGGGGACGTCAAGCCCGAGGTCGATGTGGACGCGGTGGCCAAGTTCATCGTCGGCTGCTGGACGGGCCTCCAGCTCACCTCGGAGGTGCTCACCGGGCGGCAGGACCTGACCCGGCGCACCACGGACATGTGGGCGCTGCTCCTGCCGGCGCTCGTTCCACCTCGCCGGATGCAGCGCTTCCTTCCCGACGGAAGCTCCGAGGCCGTCCCGGCCGACGCACCCGCGAAGCCCGCCGCTGCCGCCTCGGCCACCAGGACCGCCGCACCCGCCAAGTCCGCCGGGTCCGCCAAGCCGGCTACGGGACCGGCGCCGGCAGGCACGTCACGCCGCATTCCACAGGCGGCGACGTCCTGAACCGGTCGATATGGTCCACCGGCGTGATGGCCGGGAGCAGGATGTCCCACAGCTCCGTCAGCCGCCGGGAGGCGTCGTCCGGCGGCACGCCCAGCCAGGAGAGCGTCTCCACGCACGACACCATGGCGCTGGCCAGTACCTCGGTCGACGTCTGGACGATGCCGGCCCGCAACTCCTTGTGCTGGGCGGCCGTACGCAGCAGCTGCCGGACCTCCTCGCGCCAGGCGCGGTAGAAGTCCAGCGCTGACGGCTGCTCCAGCCGGGTCCGTTCCCGCGCGATGCGGATACTCGCGCGGACCGAGGGCTCCGAGGCCAGCAGGCGGGTGAGCCCGTGCGTGGAGTCGATGAGCACCTGCAGTGGTGACTCGTCGAACCGGCCCAGTTCTTCCATGAGGTCGTCGAAGAGATCCCGGCTGTGCCGCTGAACGGCCTCGGCCAGTTGATCCTTCGAGGAGAAGTGGAAGTAGAAGGCGCCCTTGGAGACCCCGGCCGCCTTCGTGATGGTGTCCAGGCTGGTCCTCGAGTAACCGCCGCTGTCGAACTGCTCGGACGCGGCCAGCACGATCCGCCGCAGCGTGTACTCCGCTCGCTCCTGCTTGACCATAGCCACCTCCAGGGGCCGTCCACCGCACGTCCACGCCGAGTCGGCCAACTGTATATAAAATAAAACCGGTCGATTGGTACGTCAAGTCGACTATGAGCCACTGAAGGGATCATGCGGACGCGTTCCCTCGCAGGCCAAAGGTCATAGGCCTGGCGGAGCCGGTGCCTCCGGGTGAGGATGGCGATCATGCACAACGACCTCTTCGGATCTCAGACGCCGGGCGGCGGCCCGTGCCTGATCAGACGCCGGGCGGCGGCCTGTGCCGTACCGGCGGGTCGTCGTCCGGCACGGTCACGGCCCGTTGGGCGGCCCGGGCGAGGGAGCGGCGGTCGTGGTGGGTGCCGGGCGGGATCGGGGGCAGCACGGAGACCTCGGCGACGAGGCCGCGGGCGGCGGTCACCCGGAGCAGGGAGGCCACCAGAGTGTCCTCGCCGACGAAGGCCGCCGCCGTGGCCGGGCCCCCGCGCCCTGGACGCGGTACCGGATCACGACGGGCTGCACCGCGACCCCCGCGTCCAGCGCCGCCTGGAACACGGCGGGATGGAAGCGGCCCTGCCGCCGCCCGCACCACGTGCTGCCTTCCGGGAAGACCACGACCGCGGCGCCCTCGCGCAGCACCGAGGCGATCGAGGCCACGACACCGGGCAGGGCGCGCAGCCGGTCCCGTTCGATGAAGAGGGTTCCGCCGCGGGACACCAGGGGCCCCAGAACCGGCCAGGACGCGACCTCGCTCTTGGCGAGCATCCGGGCCGGGCGTACGGCGGCGACCAGGGGGATGTCCAGCCAGGAGATGTGATTGGCCACCACCAGCACACCGCCCGAGGGGATGCGCTCCGCCCCGCCGGACGCCCGGATCCGTACCCGCACCCCGAAGGCGGTGGGCACGGTCCTGGCCCAGGCGCGGGTGAGCCGGTCCCGCAGCGCCGGACGGCAGCAGCGCGCCAGCGGCGCGAGAGCGAGCCCGGCGGCCACCATCCCGATGCCCGCCGCGCAGCGCGCCACCTGGCGCGGCCGCCCGACGGCGCCCATCGGCCCGGTCACGCAGTCCCCGGGCGTGCAGGGCGCGCTCGGCAGCCAGTAGGGGGCAGCGGGGAGTGCTGAGGCGGGACCCGACGGCGCTACGGTGGCCGGCGTCGCGGTGGTCATCGTCGCGGCGGGCGCCGAGCGCGTCGAGAGTCTCATTGCGCGGGGGCGAGCGACAGGAAGTGCCGCAGATAGCGCGGGTCGGTCCGGCGCAGCGACAGCAGCACGTAGAAGTCGGCGACGCCGAAGTCCGGGTCGTGCGCGGGCTCGCCGCACACCCAGGCGCCAAGTCGCAGATAGCCGCGCAGCAGCGGCGGGAGGGCGTTGCGGCCGCCGGGACGCGGACGTTCCAGGCCGGCCGGATCCCAGGCGCGGTGCGGCCGCACCCGGTACTCCTCCGGCGACAGGTGACGGGCCCCGACGGTGTCCCACACCCCGGCGGCGGAGGTCCCGCCGTCGGCGAGCGGCACCGAGCAGCAGCCGGCCAGCCAGTTGTGGCCGGTCCGCACCAGATAGCGGGCGGTACCGGCCCACATGAGGCCGATCACCGCTCCGTCCCGGTGGTCGGGGTGGACGCAGGACCGGCCGACCTCGACCAGGTCGCCGCGGATGCCGGCATGCCGGGTGAGGTCGAACTCGCTCTCCGCGTACAACCGCCCGGCCGCGGCGGCGCGTTCCGGCGGCAGCAGCCGGTAGGTGCCGACGACCGTGCCGGTGGCGTCCTCGCGGACGATCAGGTGGTCGCAGTGGGCGTCGAAGGGGTCGATGTCCAGACCGGGTTCCGGGGAGTCGAGCAGCGCTCCCATCTCGCCGGCGAACACCTGGTGGCGCAGCCGCTGCGCGGCCCGCACATCGGCCGCGTTCCGGGCCAGCGACACGGAGTAGCGAGGGCGGGGAAGGGTGGTGGAGAGGGCAGCCGCCTCGGGGACGGCGGTGGCGAGGGATTCCAGGGTCGTCATGGCTCCTTCATCACAGCGCCGGCTGGACTTGACGTGACCATTACCGGGCGCCGCGATGTGGGATGACTGAATGCCTGGTCGCCATGGGTCAAACCCTGGCATCGGGCAGGCCGCGCTCCCACCGGGGGTGCGGACCGCTGGAGCGTTCAGGCAGCGCCGGTGGTCCGGTCGCCCCATTCGATGGTTACCGTCCGTTGACGGGGCCCCTGGACTACCTCAATTCGAAAGAATCGAAACAGCCGGCGAATGTGCCTTTGTCCTGAGCCGCCACCGGTGGCGGCTCAGGACACCGGGTTCAGCTTTCGTCGGGCAGCGCACCGGCCCGCCATCGGTAGCTGACTGGTGATCCAGATGCCACGGGTCCTCCCTTGGTACATGCGTTGCGCGAGGTGCTGCTGGTGGGCTGGGCAGGTGGTTGTCTGCCCGGCACACCAGCAGCGTGTTGACCCGTCAGGCCGGGTCGTCGATGTCCGTCCGTTCGGCCAGCGCCGTGGCGCCGCCCGGGATGCCGATGTTGCTCATGTCGATCACTCTCCTTGCTCGGTGGGATGGTGCTGGACGGCCTGGTCCTCGGCAGCGTTCGCAGCCGTGGGCCAGGAGAGTGTGACCCGGCAGTGTTTCTTGTCGATGACCCGATCGCCTGGCAGCTGGTCATCGGGAGTGGCGGCCGGGTAGACGCCGATATGCGGGCCAGGCCCGCCGCGGTGTTCCCGGGCCCAGGTGCGCAGTTGCTCGGCTACCGCCTCGGCGAACGCGGGGCCCTGGGGGCCGAAGGCGTGGACCCCGTACTCGACGGACTTGTCGTCGGCCGTGCGGCGCGTGGTGAGGTACGCGAAGTTGCCCTCGTCGACGGCGGCCAGAGCGAACGAGCGGTTGTTCGGGGAGACCAGCCCGGTGTCGAGGTCCGGGTCCACGGCCATGACGCAGAACCCGGGGAGCGCCGTGGCGAGGTACAACTGGAGCGTGCCGACCGGCTCCTTACGCCCGACCGTCACCCCGGTCCAGATCTCCGCTCGCTGCGTGCGCCCAGCGTTGTCCAGCAGGCCCGGGTCGGCCGGCAGTCCGTCGTCGAACCGCAGGCCGATCTCGTCCGTACCGTTGATCAGCAGCAACTGCACCTGGTGCTCTCCGGCACCCTGCATGGGCACGAAGCCACAGACCAGTGCCGAAGTGCTGGCGAAGTGGTCCCCGACACGCTCGAACGCCACTGAGCGGGTCAGGCCCCGCATCCGCAGCGGCACGACGAGCCGTCCGCCCGCGGACAGCTGCGCGATCCACGCCGGCGGGATGTCCCAGGCCCCGGCGGTGACCAGGATGGCGTCGTAGGGGGCGTGCGCGCGCATGCCTTCCTCCGCGTCGGCGAGCAGAACGCGCACCTGCGGATAGCTGTTGCGGCTGGACGAGGCCGCGGGGGATCTGTTCGTCGCCCTCGAACCGGGGTACGGTCTGCGGCGCATCACCGACGATCTCTGCGCGGAGGCCGGGTTCGTGCCGAAGGTCGCGTTCGAGGGCGAGGAGGCCGAGACGCTGCGGGGTCTGGTGGCCGCGGGGCTCGGCGTGGCCCTGCTTCCGCCCCCGGCGGTGCCGCGGCCCGGCGTGGTCGAGCTGACCGTCTCCGCGCCGCGCGCGGTCCGCTACATCGGGGTCGCCTGGCTCGACGGCCATCCGGACACCGCGCCCGTCGCGGCGTTCAAGAAGTTCCTGCTGAGCCGGCGGGGTCAGCTGTTGCCGCGCTGAGCGGCGGCGCCGCGCAGGTCCCGACCTTCAGGTCGTGCGAGCCGTGCGGGCTCCGTTGTCGCTTTCCCGGCGGAACAGCCAGTCCATTCGCGGTTCCACCAGCGGGCGCAGGATCCTGCGGACGGGGGCGGTGCACGGCACCAGCGCCAGGGCGGTCGAGCCCGCGGTCAGTACGGCCTGCCCGGCGGTGCCGTGCCAGAAGGCGTTGTCGTACGCGCCCGCGTAGGCCAGGGCATGGTGGATGAACGTGTGCAGGAGGAAGGCGTACATGGTGCCCGCGCCGAGGCCCGTGAACCACATGCGGCGACGTGGCACCAGCGCCAGGA
This sequence comes from Streptomyces sp. PH10-H1, assembly GCF_030063355.1. Lineage (GTDB taxonomy): Bacteria > Actinomycetota > Actinomycetes > Streptomycetales > Streptomycetaceae > Actinacidiphila. The sequence goes on along the minus strand of NZ_JASISZ010000095.1, from coordinate 753 downwards.
AGGCGGCGGTCAGCACCAGCCCGGCCAGGAAGATCGCGACTGATTCGGCGAGCCAGTGCCCGTACGACACATGCAGTTCTGCCGCGCTCCCGCTGCGATACACCCACAGCAATGGCATCCGTGGCACAAGCCAGTACGCCAGGACGCCCGCGATCGCGAACAGCGGTACAGCGGCGAACCGCAGCCACCGGGCCTGCCGCAGCCGCTGGAAGTGCGTGGGCTGGAGCACCAGACCAATGACGAAGAACGGCAGGAACTGCAGGGTCCTGGTGACGGAGAGCTGAGCGCCCAGCGTGAAGGCGCCACTGGCGAGGGAGATCACTACGCGATGGTGACTGGGGCCCGCAGCATGGCCCAGATCGGAGCGGTGAGCCGCCACAGGAGCGCACACGACGAGTACGAGCGCGAGCAGCTTGGCGTTGTCGAAGAACGGGTCATGCTCCCGGGCGGCACCAGGGGCGGGCTACGAGAGTGCGCCGACGCGGGTGCGACGGGGAGGTCTGCGGGGCGTTGCGAGGGCGGGGACTGGACGAGCAGCACTGTTTTTTCAATCTCATGACTCGCGGCGATATGGACCGCGCTGCGACAAAGGTTGTTTCAGTGTCTGGCGTCCGGATGCGTGCAGCGGGTCTGTACGGTTAACGGTGTAACTCCCGAGCTGGAAGCGACAGTTGATGGCTGACGTGATGAGTGACATCGAGGCCGGGGAGGCCGCCGTGGATGCTGTGGATGACGGTCTGGTTGCCGAGCTGG
>NZ_JASISZ010000094.1 GCF_030063355.1 Streptomyces sp. PH10-H1 | reverse complement strand
GGGTGCCGCCGTGCCGGCGGTACGGCCACCCCATGGAGACCTGATGTCCGAAAACGCCCGCGACACCCCACCCGGCGCCCGCCCTGAACCCGTGCCCGCCGAGCCGGACGCCAGCTCCCCGGCCGACGGCGGCACCCCGCCGAAACAGCCGGCAACCTCGGCGCAGTGGCGCCAGCTCCTGCGCGACGACGACCTGCCCGAACAGCTCGCCGAACTGCCCTACTTCCAGCGCCGGCGCGCCCGCAGGGCCTGGCGCTCCGCCCGCCGCGACGCCCGCAACGCGCGGGTCAGGGCGCAGCGCAAGAATGTGCCCACGCCCGTCACGGTGCCGCTCATCGCCCTCCTGGTCGCCGCGCTCATCACCGCCGGCAGCTGGCTGTGGCGCGACGCGGACCACACCACCACCCACTCGGCGGCCACCGCGCCCCCGGCCGCGCCGGTGAACCCGGTCACAGGCACCACGCCGCCGGCTCCCGCCGCGAGCAGCCCCGCCCCGCTCCCGGACGCACCGGACGACGTCGCCAAAGCGTTCGTGACGGCATACACCACTCGCATCCCGCCGAAGGACGGCTCCCACCAGGCGGCCGTGAAGCGCGCGGCCCCGTACGCGTCCGCGGCCCTGGTGGCCAATCTCAACCGCCACGACGACCTGGACTGGAACCTGCTCATCGCCGCCCAAGGGCTCGAGGCCAAGCCAACCGCGGTGACGATCAGCCGGCCGTCGCCCAAGGACCAGCCCTCCGCCGACACCTCGGTGCGCGTCTACCGGCAGGCCACCGCGCGGATAGCGGTCACAGGCACCGAGGCCTACGCCTACACCCGGCACCTGGTCGTGGAAGTCTCGCGCGCCGACGTCGGACAGCGGTGGATGGTCACGCGCGTCCTCGGCCTGGAGGAGTAGCGGTGAACCAGCAAGATGTCACGCAGATCGCCATGCAGGCCGCCGGCGTCGCCAAGAAGGCCCTGGCCGTCAAGGTCGGCGCCGTCGCCGCCGTGCTGTTCCTCCTCGGCCTAGTGCTGATGGGCGCCCTCGTCCCGCTGCCCGCAGCCCACGGCGCCTCCTGCCAGGACACCGGGCCGGGCACCGGATCGGCTGCACCGGATCGCGGCGACACCCCGCCGGCCACCGGCAGCGTGCACGCCCAGCAGCTGGCGAACGCCCAAATCATCGACCAGGCCGCCCAAAAGCTCCACCTGCCCGGAACGGCCACCCTCATCGCGCTGATGACCGCCATGCAGGAGAGCACCCTGCAAAACCTCGACCACGGCGACCGCGACAGCCTCGGGCTGTTCCAGCAACGGCCCTCCATGAACTGGGGCACCCGCGAGCAGATCATGAACCCAGCGTTCGCCGCCGAGTCGTTCTACCAGGGCCGCGGCGGCAACAAGGGCCTGATCGGCGTCAAGAACTGGCAGTCCCTGCCGCCCGGAGACGTGGCCCAGGCCGTCCAGGGCAGCGCGTACCCCAAGTTGTACGCCGGCCACGAGACGGCCATGCGCGCGCTGGCCAAGCAGGCCCACATCGACCTCACCCGCGGCGGCAGCGCCACCGGCGCGACCGCAGGCGGCACCGAGCCGTCAGCCGGTACACCCCCTGCTGTCACGTGCGGCGTCGTCGATCCCGGCACCGGCAAGGGCGGCACCTTCACCGACGGCCGGGCCACCTGGCAGCTCAACAACCCCCGCACCGTGCAGGACGCCCTCGCCTGGGCACGAGCCCACGCGGGCGCGAACTCCACGAAGGAGTGGGAGCGGGCATGCCTCAAGTTCGTGGCCATCGCCTACGGCTGGAGCGCATCCGGGGTCGGCTACGCGATCGACCACTACACGGTCGTCCCCGCCGACATGCGCCACAACGGCGACCGCCATCCACCACCCGGCGCCCTCATGTACTGGACCACCGGCCACCGAGCCGGCCACATCGCCATCTATCTCGGCAACGGCCAGATCGTCAGCAACGACATCACCCGCCCCGGCTACCTCGACATCGTCCCAGCCGACGCCATCGAACAGCGCTGGCGCGCGATGTACGTGGGCTGGACGCCCCCGGTGTTTCCCCGCGCAAGCTGACCTCCGCATGAGCCGAAGCACGATAGTGAACCGCCCCGGGTCAGGTAGAGACTCGATTCCGTGAAAGGATTGAGTCATGGCACGACCTTCCCGTTACCCGCTTGAGCTGCGCCGTCGCGCGGTGCGCATGTTCGCCGAGGTCCGCGGCGACTACCCGACCGAGACGGCAGCACTGCAGTCCGTCGCCGAAAAGCTGGACATCGGTTCCCGAGAGACACTGCGGAACTGGGTGAAGCAGCACGAGATCGACGCCGGACAGCGGCCGGGGACGACGACAGAGGAGTCCGCCCAGCTCAAGGCGCTGAAGAAGGAGAACGCCGAGCTGAAGCGGGCGAACGACATATTGAAGGCGGCGGCGTCTTTCTTCGCGGCCGAGCTCGACCGGCCACACACACGCTCGTAACGTTCATCAACGAGCACCGGGACCGCTTCGGCGGCGTCGAGCCGATCTGCAGAACGCTCACCGAGCATGACTGCAAGATCGCCCCCTCCACCTACTACGCCCACAAGAAACGCCTGGAGAACCCCGCCGCCCGCACGGTGCGCGATGCCGGAACCAAGGCGCGGATCCAGGAGATCCACACCACCAACTACCGTGTCTATGGCGCCCGCAAGATCTGGCGCGAGCTGCACCGGCAAGGTCACGAGGTGGCCCGCTGCACTGTCGAGCGGCTGATGCGTGAGCTGGGCATCACCGGCGCGGTCCGCGGCAAGAAGATCGTCACCACGGTCCCCGACGAGCGGGCCGAGCGGGCCCCCGACCTGGTCGACCGCGACTTCGTCGCCTCGGCGCCGAACCGCTGCTGGGTAGCCGACTTCACTCATGTCGCCACCTGGTCCGGAGTCGTCTACGTCGCTTTCGTCGTGGACACCTTCTCCCGGCGCATCGTCGGTTGGTCTGCCGCGACCAACAAGGAGACCAAGCTGGTCCTGGACGCGCTGGAGATGGCTCTATGGCAGCGCGACCGGGATGAACTACCCCATATAAGGGGCGAGTTGATCCATCATTCGGATGCCGGGTCGCAGTACACGAGTTTCAAGCTCGCCGAGCATCTGGACGCCGCCGGCATCGCAGCGAGTATTGGATCAGTCGGAGACGCATACGACAACGCCCTGATGGAATCGACGATCGGCTTGTACAAAACCGAGTTGATCAAACCGCAGCGGCCCTGGAAGAACCTCTCCCAGGTCGAACTCGCCACCGCCGAGTGGACCGACTGGTACGTCCACCGCCGCCTGCACGGTGAGATAGGGCACATCCCACCCGCCGAGTACGAGGCCAACCACCACAAGGAATCCACGAAACCCCAGGTCACCACCACAATCTGAGATCTCTACCGAACCCGGGGCGGTTCACTGGGGGCCAGCGTTCTCAAACGACACGGCACCCCAGCAGGTCAGCAGCCCACTGGCTGCCAGATGCACTGCGACAGGACAACAGGTCGCAACTGTGGTCATTCGTGTCCGGCCTCCCAGTTCTGGTTCTCCTGGGTCGGCCTCTGTGGGTTCAGGGAAGCGTCAATGTCAGTGGGCTCTGCCAGGGTGTGCGTCGTGGATGAACTGGTGGAGCGTGTCGACGATCAAGATCGCGTGCTGGGGATGATGGTCAGCCGCCGGCAGGCTATCCAGGAGGGTTGGCTGCACCGAGTCGCCGTGACGGTGTGTCGTGATGAGCGTGGACGGATACTCGTCCACCGACGGTCGGAGCAGGTATTGCGCTTCCCTGGGCTCTATGAGGTCGAGGTCGGTGGCGCCGCATTTGTCGGCGAGTCCTATGAACAGGCCGCCGCGAGGGAGCTGGCCGAAGAGCTGGGCATCCGTGCGCTGCCGCGCCTGCTGTTCACGTTCATCAACCGCAGCGGCTTGAGCCCTCACTGGCTCGGCGTGCACGAAGCCGTGGTGCCGGACGCCGTGGTCCCCGATCCCGATGAGGTCGCCTGGCATGGCTGGCTGACCGAGCAAGAGCTGCGGTCGGCCCTGCTGGAGTGGCGCTTCACCCCCGACAGCCACGAAGCCTTCAGTCGGTATCTGGCGTTCCGGACCGCGCGATCCTGACCTTGCCCATCACGCTCAGAAGGCTCAGCGTCTGTCGACCGGTCACCACCGACGACATGCTCCACACCGTGCTCCGACGCCGCGCGGGCGGCGAGTCCGTCGAGGCGCTCCACCCCGACCTGTTCATCCCCACCGGCAAGCGCACCGGACACAACCCGTCTCTGGCCAGCATCTACCGGGCGCTCGCTGAGCAGGACAAGGCCGAGAGCTACCCCGAAGCCGTCGCGGCGGCCCACACCGGCTTCGACGCATTCCAGGCAGGTGACGACATCCCCCGGCCCAGCCCGGAAGGCCACTCGTAAATCCCGTAAACTCGCGGGTCAACGGCCCGCTAGCCGGGAGATGATGACCGCTTCACCTGTCACGAGAGCAAGGAGAGCGACACCCATGGCTCTGCCCAAACTTTCCGCAGCACAGCGCGCCGAGGCGCTCGAAAAGGCGAAGGCCGTCCGCAAGGAGCGCAGCGAGCTGATGGCCCACCTCAAGGCGGGAACGATGCCGCTCACGGACCTTCTCGCCCGCCAGGACGCCGCGGTAGGCAAGATCCGGGTGCGCCGCGTCCTCGAATCGCTCCCCGGTATCGGCCCCGTCCGCGCCGGCCAGCTCCTCGCCGACCTCGGGATCTCCGAGAGCCGCCGCGTCCAGGGCCTGGGCGCCAACCAGCGCGCCCGTCTGCTCGAACTCTTCCCGCCCCAGCGCTGAACGGCGAGAGGCGTCCGCCTCACTGATCAACGGGAGCGGAACGGCAGGGCTCTCGTCGACGCCGACCGCATCCGATGCAAGTCTGCAGCCCTTTCGAACCCTGCCGATTGCCTGCCGGATACCGGCCGGGGCCTGGTTCTGCGTACGGCCCCAGGCGCGCGATCGACGGGAGGTCCTATCCCCTGCACTGGGGGGCTCCCGCGATGACGGTGATCTTGGTGGTTTGCCAGACCCCGTGGGAGGCCGTGTCGGTGACGAGTAGCAGGTTGTACAGGACAAAGCTCTTGGCATTGGGACTCGTCCGAACCACGGCCCCGGTCTCCACGTTCTTGCTGAAGACCTTGCTCTGGTCCCGACAGAAGCTGAGCGTGGCGGAGCCCGCCTTGAACACGTCGGCCTTCGCGTCGTAGTACCGGTCATCGCCGGTTGGTGCCCAGCCGCCGGTTATGTTCGCCTGAATCTGGCTGCGGGCGTACGCGCGCCCGTCGTTGCGTGAGTAGAACGCGTATCCCGGATCCGTCAGGTCGTTCTTGGCGCTCGCGCGCTTGAGGGCCCGGATGTACTGCTCCCCGTCGTTAAGCACCGCGTCCTGGGTCGTGTTGCCGGTCTTGGGCCAGACGAAGACCATCTTGAGGTCGCTGGGCAGGTCCGTGACGGGCCGGCGGGCGGTAGCGCTGGGCGAGGAAGTGTCCCGCGTTGGCGTGGTCGTCGACGGGGTACTGGGGGCGCCGGTGGCTTGGCCGGATGTCTTGGCGTCGTCACCGGAACAGGCGGTAAGGGCCAGGGCCGCGGCCGTGACGAGGGCGACGGTGCTGGACAACGTGTGGCAGGTCACGATGGGGTTCCCCCGATGCGATGTCCGGACAGAGCATTTGGGTCTGACGCTACCCGTGATTGCTGAGCGGTAACAAAAGCCATTTCGGTCCGAGATGCGCTCGCACTTCGGCGGGTGCTGGCACGACTCCCCGACGCTCCGCCCCGGAACTCTGGTGCCCCCAGGCTTCCGGGCCGCGAAAGGAATGTCCGGAAGATGCCAACTGGGAGTAGCGACGCCACCGATGTGCTTGGTTGGCGAATGTTCCCGCAGGCTTCCGGAGAGCGTGCTGAGCACATAGTTCCAGGTCAGCAGCGCACAATTCCGCGCTTCCGTGCGTTGGCGATGAGGTTTCCACAGGTTCAGGCTTGCGGGCGCGCCGTCGAAAAATCTATCCACAGGGCAATCGGGTTTGAATGGGTCCTGGCACAGAAAGCCGCTCTCCTGGGCGGGAGTTCTGGCCTTCCGGTACCTCAATCCGAGAGGCAATATCCTTCATGCGTGCAACCCGATCACGATTCCTGCGGCGAGTTTCGGCAACGGCCGCCGTGATAGCAGCGGCGGGCATTCTCGCCTCACCGGGCGCGTCCGCTGCCGAACCGTCGCCCACCACCAGCAAGCCGGTGGCGAGCGCGTCCGATGCGCCTGTGCAGGACGGCCCGGGGCCCGCAGGAGTCGCTGACGCGCCGACTGATGACCCCTCCGGCGGAACCGGCACTGGCCCAGGGGACGGCAGCGACCCGACACCCGAACCGGGCACCGACCCCACGCCGGATCCCGGCACCGACCCCACGCCTGACCCGACGCCGACGCCGGACCCGACGCCCACGCCCGACCCGACCCCGACTCCTGACCCGACGCCCACACCCGACCCGACGCCGACTCCTGACCCCACGCCCACACCCGACCCGACGCCGACTCCTGACCCCACGCCCACACCCGACCCGACGCCGACTCCTGACCCCACGCCTACACCTGACCCGACCGACCCAGGCACCGACCCGACTCCCACTCCCACGCCGGACCCCACGGGCCACCCCACGCCGGACCCCACGGGCCACCCGACGCCTGATCCGACGTCTCCCGGGAGCGACCCTACGAGCCCTAGCGGTAACCCGACGCATCAGCCGGGCGGTGGATCCGGCGATCACGATGCGGGCACCGGCCAAGCCCCTCGCCCGCAGCCGGCCGGGCCCACGGCCGCTCCGGTCAACACGGTCGTGCCCGTGGCCGACGCGTCCCTGGCCCACACCGGTGCGGAGGGCAGTGGTGAGCTCGGTCTGGTCGCCACCGGCCTGATCGGCGTTGGTCTGACCGCTTTCGGCGCCGCCCGGTACTCCCGGCGCCGTACGGAGACCGCCGGCCAGGCGGACCGAACGTCATAGAACCCTCCCGGAGCGGCCGCGGCCGCTCCGGGACCCCGCAGGGGCCAGGACGAACCGATTTCCGACGTCGCCCACGGCCCACGGGTCCATCCGCACACCGCCCCTCGCGCCTGGTGAAGGCGTCTTGGCAGGCGAGCCGCCAACCGAGACCCCCACCGCGGGGCGCCTGCCCTCCAGCCCTCCTGATCCGTGGAGCCCGCCATGCCTCGTTCCGCTCGCCCGGCCGGCGTTGCGCGCAGCTGCCTCACGCGGGCCGCTGATGCGTTGGCCAGCTCCACCCTCACCTACGCCATCCCTCTCCTGATCCTGACCACGACCGGTTCCGCCGCCCTGACCGGCACCGCGTTCCTGCTGGAATGGCTCCCGCGGCTGACCGCCTTCGCCATCGGCGGACCGCTGGTGGACCGCTACCGTGCCGACAGAATCTTCCGCGCCGCCAACGCCACCCGAGTGTGCTTGATCGCGGTGGCCCTTGCCGTACTGGGCGCCCTGCCGGCTACGGGCCCCGCGGTGACGGCGGCACTGATGGCTCTCGGCGCCGCCGGCGGGCTTCTCGCCGAAAGCTCCTACGTGGCCGTGGAGACCATCGGAGCACAGGCCAGCCGGCGCGCCGGGGAACTGGCACACCGAGTGCAGGCGGTCCAGATCGGCATCGACCAGGGCGCACTGCTCGTGGGACCGCTCCTCGCCGGCGCCCTGCTGCTGGCCGGCTCCCTCCCGATGCTCGCCGCCGTCGCCGGCCTGTCCCTCATCGCCGCGCTCAGCGTGGCCACCGCCGAAGCAGCCGCACCGTCCGAAGCGAGCGGGCCAACTCACGTACTGGGCGCACTGAGGACGGGATGGCGCACGGTACGTGGCATCCCGGCCCTGGCCTGGCTCGTGACCGGACTGGTCGTCTCCAACCTCGCGGTCGCCGTCGTCCAGGTCAGCGCCCCGATCATCGTCCTGCACGCGTTCAATCGCTCCTCGGTGGCCATGGGGGCGGTCTGGAGCGCGGCCGGCGTGGTGGCCCTGGCCGTAGTCGCCGGCTGCCGATGGGGCATCGAACGCTGGGGACTGTGGCCGGTCGGAGCAGCCGCGTCCGCGACCGCGTGCCTGGCCTGCTTCGCGGTCGCCCTCGCACCGTCCTTCCCCTTGTACGCCGCGGCGATCGGCGTCCTCATGGCCGGGGAAGGCGCGCTCACGGTCGTGCTGCGCACCCTGCGGTCCCGCCTGATCCCCGCCAGCGTCTTCGGATCCACCCTGGCGGTCACGATCCTCCTGGTGATGCTTCCGTTCCCGGTGGCCGGCGCCCTGGTCGCCGTGCTGCCCCCCACTGACCTTCCCGGACTTCTGCTGATCTGCGCGCTGCTGCAGGGCGCAGCCATGGCTTACGCCCTGCACGGGCTCTGGCGCCACCGCGCCTCGTACGCCCTGCCCGCACAGCAAGCCCTCGCCGGCGAACTCCCGGCCGCCACCCGCCAGCCCGAGCAGGCGCATGCCGCGTGACCGGCCGCCACCCCTCCACCCCAAGCTGCGGAGTTGACGTCATGACCCCTGTTATCGGCAGTGCGCGCCGCCCGGACACCCGCCATGCCACCGCTCCCGCCACGCCAGTGAGCAGATCCCGCGGTGGGGTACGCGTCCACACGGTGGAGGGCGCCGCAGCACTGACCTGGCTGGCCGAACAGTGGCCCGCCCTCTACCAGCAGGACCCGCTGGCGCCCCCGTACGCCGCCCCCGGATGGCTCCTGGGCTGGACCACTCAACTGCCACCGAGCGCAACACCGTTGCTGCTCATCGCCACGAGCAGCGCTCGAGTCCTCGCCGCCCTCGCCCTGGTCCGCGAGCACCACAGCGATGGCACCGTCCACGTCACAGCCGTCTCGCCCTACTGCGAGTACGTCACCGCAGTAGGCCCCGAATCGGCCCAACCGTTCGTGGCGCAGGCTCTGGCCCGGTGCCTGACCGGCCTGGCCACGCAAGGGGCCGTGGTGCACCTGGCGAACCTGCCCGCGCGATCACCGCTGGGCACCGTGCTGCTCGGCCGGTCCGCCTGGCAGCACAGCACCGCCCGGACCGCCGTGGTGCCGCTACCGCTGGACCTGGCCGCCCTGCCCAAGTCGATCCGCCGCCAGCATGGCCAGCGCGAGCGGAGGGTGGCGGCCAGCGGATACACCATCAGCTACCGGCGCTCCCACACGGACGCCGAACTCCTGTCCATGCTGCCCGTGTTGCAGGCCCTGCACGCCGCCCGGTGGGCCTCCGAAGGGCGCCCCGCACCCGGGCCGGCGGCCCCGGCCTGGGCGGAGGTACTGCGCCGGTGCGGTGCGGGAACGGCGTTCATCGCCCAGGTGGCGGTCAACGACGTCCCGATCGCCGCGCAGCTGTGCCTGTACCGGGAGCAGCGCACCTACTCGGTGCTCCCGGCGATGGATCCGCAACTGACCCACCTGTCGCCCGGCCACCTCCTGCTGGCCCGGCTGACCGCCGACCTCGCCGCTGCCGGCTTCACCTCCCTCGACCTCGGACCGACCCTCGAAACGGCCGGCCAGATCGGCTACAAGGCGCAGTGGGGGCCCACCTGGGACACCAACGTGACCGCGGTCATGGACGGCCGCACCCCGACCGCCACCACCCACACCCGGCACGGCGACGCCTTCCCGGCCGCCGCGAGCGGCAGCACCTGCTGGACGCCCACCCCAACGAGTCCCCTGGAGAACCACTCATGACCTCGCCCCGCACCCACGCCCCGACCACCTCGTCAACCGGCCCGTCGACGAGGGAGGTACTCCTGATCATCGGGAGCTGCGATGAGGCCACGCGCGGCTACTGCCTTGAGCAGATGGCCGCGGCGTACCCCGTCGTCCTGATCAACCCCACCGATTTGACCTGGCAGCAGCAGCACGTCGTGGACCACGAGATCGCCGACCCGCACGACCCGGTGTCCTTCGCCGCGGCCGCCGACGCGCTGGCCACCCGGCACACCATCGGCGGCGTCCTGACCTGGGACGAGTACCTGCTGGTGCCGACCGCGGACCTGGCTACCCGACTTGGCCTGCCCGGCAATACCGGCGCCGCGATGACAGCGTGCCGCGACAAGGCCGCCAGCCGCCGGCTGTTCGCCGCCTACGGCGTCCCCTCCGCAATATCCACCCAGGTCCACACCCTGGCCGATGCCGAACAGGCAGCACACCGCACCGGGTACCCGGTCGTCCTCAAACCCGCCAGCCACGCGGGCAGCATCGGCGTCATCCGCGTCGACACCCCCGCCGACCTGCCGGCCGGGTGGGCCTTCGCCGCCGCCGGCTCCAGTGAACAGGGCCCCGAAGGACACGGCGTCCTCGTTGAGGAATACCTCGACGGCCCGGAAGTCTCCGTCGAATGCGTCACCCGCCGCGGCGTCACCACCGCGGTCGCCGTCACCCACAAAGAGCTGGCATTCGCCCCGTACTTCGAGGAAGTAGGACACACCGTCACCGCGAACGACCCGCTGATCGACCAGGTCGCCCCAGTTGCCCTCCAGGCGCTGCAGGCCCTGGACGTCACCGAGGGCGTCCAGCACGTCGAGCTGCGGCTGACCACCACCGGCCCGCGGATCATCGAGGTCAACGCCCGGATCGCCGGCGACCTGATCGGCACGCTCGTGCTGCTCGCTACCGGCATCGACCTGCCCCGCGCAGCCGCCGACATTGCCATGGACCAGGCACCGGATTTGACGCCCATCGTGGGGCCCACCGCCGCGATCACCGTGATCTACCCGCCCGCCACCGGCATCCTCACCGCCCGCGCTCTCCCCGAGGGTCTGCAGGACCGGACCCCGTGGCTGCGTCAGGTCACCTGGCTGATGCCGGTCGGGGCGCGGGTGAGCCTTCCGCCAGAGGGCGACATCGACGCCGCGCGCGTCGGGTTCTTCATCGTGATCGGCGACAGCGCGGAGCACACCCGGCACCGCGCGCAGGAGATCACCCGACGCATGAACCTCAGCACACGGCCCGAGATCCCGGACGCGGCCGCAGCTGCCTGACACCGGCCCGCTGCGCGCTGCGCTCACCAGCCGCGGTCCAGCCGTGCCTCCTGCAGCACCTGCAGCACGCACAAAATTCCGCCGGGAACCGGCCGCCCGACCCCCGCTTCCCGCCGCCCCCCGCGGCGGTCCGACCCATCACCCGTGCCGAGGAGATCCCCATGTCGTCCCACCCGATGCTGCTCATCGTCGGCTCCGGGCCCGAGCTGATGTGCCGCAACCTGCTGGAGGCCGCCGCCGCGGAGCACCCGGTGCTGCTCCTCAACGCGCGGGCCCCCAGCTGGGAGCGTCCGTACGTCGTCGCCCACGAGGTCGCTGACCTGCACGACCTATCCGCGGTCACCGCGGCCGCCGAGGCCTTGGCCGGGCAGTGGAACATCGCTGGCGTCCTGACCTTCGACGCCTCCCTGCTGCTGACCGTGGCCCGGCTTGCCGAGCACCTGGGGCTACCGGGCAACAGCCCCGCCGCGGTGGGCGCCGCTCGAGACAAGGCCACCAGCCGCCAGTCGTTCATGACCTCGGACGTGCCGTCCGCCGCCTCCACCTGGGTCCACAGCATGGCGGCCGCGGCCTCCGCAGCCGAGCGCATCGGCGGCTATCCCGTCGTCCTCAAGCCGGCCGCACACGCTGACAGCGCTGGTGTCGTCCGTGTCGACACGATCACCGACCTGCCGGCCGCCTGGAGCATCACCTGCGCCGCCGCGGCCGCCCAGGGCCCCGACGGCGAGGGCGTGCTACTCGAAGAGTTCCTCGACGGCCCAGAGATTTCGGTCACGACGGTCACCCAGAACGGGCAGACCCGCGCCGTCGCCGTCATTCACAAGACCGTCGCGTTCGCCCCGCACCTCGTAGAGACCGCCCACGGTGTGACGGCCGGCGATCCGCTCCTACCCACAGTCGCACCGATCGCCGCAGCAGCCCTGCGCGCCGTGGGCATCACCCACGGTGTCAGCCACGTCGAGATGCGGCTCACCGACACTGGGCCCCGCCTGATCGAGGTCAACATCCGGTTCGGCGGCGACAGCATCAGTCAGCTCGTCCGCCACGCCACCGGCGTGGACCTGGTCCGTGCCGCGGCCGCTATCGCCTGCGGCCAGATACCAGATCTCGAAGCCACTCAAGCCTGCAGCGCCGCCATCGGCATGCTCTACCCGCCCGGCGACGGCACTGTCACCGCGCGCGAGCTCACTGGCGGCAGTGACGAACACGTCGAGCAATTCCACTGGCTGTGCGAGGTCGGCGACCAGGTCACCCTGACGCCGTCCGCCCACGTGCCGAACAGCATCCAGGCCGCCTTCGGGATCGTGACCGGCCGTACCGCCGAGGAAGCCCGCGCGCACCTGCGCGCCCTGTTGGCCCGTACCGTCCTGCGGATTCGGCCCGTGACTGCCGACGCGGCATGACCGCCCAGGCCACCCGGCTTCCCCGGTCCTGTGCTCCCACCGATCGCAAGGCGGTAGCCGCCGCCCAGTGTCCCCGCCCACAGCTGCAGAACGTGGGTCAGAGGTGGGCGCCCCTGCTGTGTGCAGCTTCCCGACGCCGAACTGACCGGCGCACGCCTGCTGTTAGTGCCCCAGTCCACCAGGACGAGGGCGACGCGAACAGACAATCCGAGGAGGGCCATTGATCAAGTGGACGCGCAAGATGAAGAAGCACGCGGTAACGAAGCCGCCCCTGGCAGTGAACGCGGCCCGGCTCCGGGAAGGCTGGCCCGCTCCGGCCGGCGGACGCATCCGCCTGATCCGACCGGGCGAGGCGGCCGCCGCCGACGCGCTGCTGAACCTGGCCGGAGTAAAGCTTGATCCCTACGTGCGGAAATCTCTGGACGCCGGGTCGCTGGCTGCCGCTTTGATGACTGGGCTCGACGACAGCAGGCCGGCGTTCTACACCGCGACCATGAGGGGGTGCGCGACGCCTCGGCTCGTCGACGGGTTGCCGTGCCTGGCTCTGCTGCTCGTTGCCGTGGACGCCTCCGGCGAGGTGGTCGGCGTTCTCTCCGGAATGCCCTCGCTAGCCGTGGTGAAGATGGCCTTGGGCTGCGGCTTCACCACAGAACAGGCGCTGGCGATGTCCCTGGCCATCGCCAAGGTCCAGGGTCTCGCAATCGCCGAACACGCACGCGGCCAGGGCCTCGCGGCCGAGCTGCTGGAACGAGCCTGGCAGGTATACCGACAGCTCGGCTACGCGGTTCTCTATGGCTCGTTCGAAGTCGGCCGTGACCTGGAGAGGTTCTACGCACAGCAGGGCTTCACCGTCCTCGGGCTCGGAGGCAGGCTCTCTTTGCAACCCCTCAACCTGCCCTTCCTTCTGCACGCCGGAAACACTGAACGGATGTTCTCTCGATGGCATCTCCCCAACTGAGGGCGTGTGCCCGGTGTCCGCACCTGCGCGCCCGCTCGGGCAGAGGCAGCTACAGGCGAGGAAGCGCGCAGGGACGCGCGTCGCGGCCCGCGCGCCGGCAGCCGCCAGACGGAGACCCGTTGGAACCCTGGAGCTCGTTCGTGATCGGAATGGTGACGAGTGGCAGTCCGTTGCCTACATGGGGGCGGGCCCATCCAGAGCACGGTCCACGTCCCGCAGTCGCCGGGCCGCATCCGCTGCGGTGGGCCCCTTGGCCCCTTCGCCGCGCGCAAGGCGGCGATCTGCCGTGCTCCGGACGGCACACTGTCCGTGCTCCCTGGCACTATGGCGATCGGTTGCGCCGTCGGTGGCCGGCCGGCGCCCCACCTTGGTGCGTGACGGCGGGTCCATCCACGCGTTTGTGCGCCGTCCGTGGGAGTCGCCCCGGCCGAACGCCGACCAGTTCTGGCATTGCACACATGATCGCAAAGAGGAGACCAGGTTGTCCTCCAGAGATACCGTCCGGCGAACCGAGGCGATCCCTTCGCAGCAGAGGCTGCCAGCCACCCCGAGACCCGATTTCCGCTTCAAAGCGCTCTTCGTCGAGCCGGCCTACTCCACCCCGTTCGTCGCGGACGAGGACGACGAGGCGTGGGAGCCCGACCCGGCGCCAGCCCCTCGCCGCTACTGAGCGGACCTGGCGAGACCCCGACCGGTCCGGTGCGACGCAGGGCGCCGACGCCGCTTCAGCTCGCCGCGCTGGACGGCCGGGCCTACCGCAGGCCCACCCAACAACGGAGCTATCAGCGCGAGGTGCTGGTACATCACGTAAGCCAGTCCTGCCACGGCGATGAACGGCACCAGTACCGTGAGCTGTTGGCACTGCTCTGGCGCGCGATCGAGGAACGGCAGGACCAAGCCGTGGGATGCGGCGGCTGCGAGTGCATTGGGGATGCCATGGCACTCGCAGTCCGGGGCCCGGGTCGTCGAAAGAAGGGACGCGCCATGGGATCGGGGTCCGGTCGGGCCTGGCGGTTTCGCCCATTCCTGCCAGACCCGACCGCATCATCCGCAGCCCCAACGGGCGGCAACCCGTGCGTCAGCTGGCATCCCACCAGCGGCCGGCTTCCCGGCGTCGTCTGAGCTGGATCCCAGTCGCTGGTCTTGCCGGAGCGCACTGAGGCCAGCGTGGGCCAGTTCCTGTCCTCGCCTGCGACCAGCCGTTACAGCCGTGACCGCCCGATGTTCTTCACTCCGGAAGCCGGGTGCAGCAGTTCGTGCTTGGGGTGCGCCCGGTGCTGGACGGAAGGTCCACCCGCTGTGCCGGTGAGGGTCACGAACTGGGGCGTGGTGACGTCTTCGCGGAGGACCTGCCCTTGCCTGGCCGCCGCGGGGCCGCACGTTCGCTCCCCGCCCCGTCCTTCGGGTGCTTGCCTGCCACGAGCATGCGTCAGATCCGCACAGCCCCACCCCCAACGAACCCCGTCACCTCCTTGGCCACGGAACGGCAACCCCAACGCGGTCGTGCTCGACAGTGCAGCGCGGTGGCCACTTGTGCCCCCACTCGCCGTGGAGTGCTGTTTCGCAGTGGCAAGGGAGCACGCACCGCAGGCCGGTTGCCCCGCGCCCCGGCGCGGGGCAACCGGCCGAGGAGCGCGCGGACTGCGGCAGCCCCTCGCCGGTCCAGCGCGGCGTAGGCGCTGGCGGGGGTTCGGGGGTTGGTCCCCCGAGGCGCGAGCCACACGCCAACCGCCAGGCCCGCGCCTGCCGTTGGTGCTTGATGGGCGGGTGGTTGCTGTGGTACTCGCGCGCACGTTTACTGACAGAAGGAGAAGGTGCCTTTGACCTGCGGAAATGTGAGGCTAAGGGCTGGAAATCCCGCCCATAGGGTTCGGAAAATCCGCCCTTAGCCACGCAGTGGCCACCCGTTGATAAGGGCGGGTTTTTCGGACCACCAACTGTATGATCAGCCTGTAAGGGATGGTTGGTCGGAGCTAAGGGCGGTTTTTTCCGCCCTTAGGGACAGGGAGTCATTCGATGGGTGCTGCTCCTCGGCGCCAGAGCAGCCTGGCTCTGGTGAACTTGCACTCCGGGGAGGTGATGACACCCCGGCCGCGTACACCGCACGCCTTCGACGGCAAGGGGTACACGCTGGAGTCGATCGGCAGCGAGGTTCCGCTGTACGCCCTGGGGCTGACCGGCACACAGTGGGCGCTGCTGGACTGGGTCCGCGAGCACGGTGGGGCGAGCGCTCCCGTACGCCTCAAGCCGGCGGACGTCGCCCCAGAGATCCACTCCACCGAGGGAACCGTCAAGAGCTCGCTCTCCCGCTTGGTCGCCCTCAACCTCCTGCTCAAGACGTCCCCGCGCTCTGCCGCCTACCAGTTGACGCCCCGGCGATACTGGGAGGGCAGTGGATCGACGCAAGTAACGGCGTGCCGCAGGATTGATCCGCCGGCGGTCGCCCCCGACGCCAAGGCCAGGACGAAGCCCCGGTCAGGAGAGACGTCATGACGGTTCCGGCTCACGCGTTCGACCCCGAGAGCCTGGCGACACCGCCCCTGTACTCACTCAACCTTTCTGCGGCACAGCGGTCCTTGCTGGCGTGGATGGAAGACCAAGGGGCGTACTTCCAGTCGATCACCTTCCGGGCCGGCGAAGTCGCCGCGGCCTGTGGCATCGCGGAATCCACGGCCTACGACGCGCTGAGCCGGCTGACCGCGATGAACCTGGTGCTGGACCTTGAGCCCGGCTACAAGCTCAACGCCCGCCTGTTCTTCACCAACCATCCCGAGGTCCGGGACATGATGGCCGCGGCGCTGGCCGATCCGATGGTGCACCCCGATGAGCGGGCCCGGGCCCCGCGCAAGCGCGGCAACACCGACGCCCGCCGGCGCCGCGACATCCGCGCGGTGCCGGCGGACAACGAGACCGACTGACGCCTGGCACGACCGAGGACGTGGTGTGCGATGAGCTGGTCGCCCGGTGGCGCACGGCCGTCAAGGGCGGCAGTGGTCAAGACTCGCCGAACGCCTGCACATCGTCGGGGCTCATGTCCGCGCGAACGCGCAGGAATCGCACCAGGTGGCGCCAGCGGCCAGCGTCGACCGCGGTGTCGCCGGCGAATTCGGCGACAGTCTGGGGCCGGACCAGTGTTGTAGCCAGCGCGGACTTCGCACCCCAGGCCGCAGAGAAGGTCGCGCCGGCCCACGGGTGCTGCGGGGAAGCAGCGACCAGTTGCTCGGCAAGATCCTGGCGGGCGCGGACTCCCAATGGAGTGCTCCGTCCGACGTACCGCAGACGCCCGGTGGCGTCGAGCCGGCCGAGAAGCACGCTGGCCGGGTCGTGGAGCGTGCCGGTGATCGCGCCGATGATGCCTTCGGTGGACTGACGTGTTCACTGGCGAAGAGTCGGTATTCGAAAGCTGCAGTATTCTCCAGCCGCCCCGGGCCTGCGGCCCCCGGCGGGACTGCGGGCCGCCTACGCCCATGCCGTGGCCGCTAAGCGGCGCGGGCCACACCCCGACCCGGCCACGGGCTGGGACTCCAAGCAGGCGGCCTTACGCACCGCATGGCCGGCGGAGCAGGCCGACGAGCTCGCCCGACTCCAGGACGTACGCCTAGGGCGTGTATTTGGTCGTGATCAAGCGTCGGTCCGGGTGAGGTCCTTGATCCAGATCATTGAGGCCCGCAGGTGGAGGCCGGCGAGGTAGCTCTCGGGGGTTTTGTCGTAGTGGGTGGCGATGCCTCGCCAGGCCTTCAGCTTGTTGATCAGGCGCTCGACTGTGTTCCGCTCCTTGTAGAGGTCGGCGTCGTGGGTTACCGGCCGGCCACCCCTGCGGCCTTTGTTCTTCCGGTTAGATGCCTGGTCCCTCTTCTCCGGGATGACTGCCTTGATACGGCGTTTGCACAGGTAGGCGCGGTTGCCGCGGGACGACCGGGCCAAGGCCCACAAGCACCTCGGCCAGATCGACGTCCCCGTACGGGGATGCAGCAGGTCGCCGACATCGGCGGCCGACTCACCCCCCGGGCCGCCGCGGTCCGGGTAGACACGGTCGGGTCTGTGGGAGACGCCGATGCCGTACTCGATCCACCAGCGCGGTGCGCAGGGCGTGTTCCACGGTCCGTGCCGAGCAGGCCGGCCACGGCCTTGTTGCCCTTGTGCTGCGCGATCAGGTATCGCATCCGCGCGACCGCGCTCTCAGGAGTACGCGCTCGGCACGGTCTGCACGGCCGTTCCCATCCGGACCGCCGCGGGACCCGCCCCGGCGGGCATGCCCCGGGCCGACGGTCGGTGACCTCGGCCCGGAGCCGTGGAAGGCGACGGGGAGCCGTCCGGTCTCGCGGTCACCGCGTCCCCGCGGGGCGGGGTGCGCGGCCGGTCAGGGGGCCAGCTGCTTGATGTTGGCTCGGACGGCAGCGGTCTGGGTTTTGACCTGGGCGATTTCGGTGCCACCTTCCGCGATCAACTTCTCTTGCAGGGCGGTCTCCACGACCTTCCAGTCGCGGATCAGGCCGGAGGAGTTCTTGCACGTCACATCGGCCACCGCCACGGCCTTTTCCTTCTCGCCGACAGTGGGTCCGGTGAAGTCCAAGTCGTTACTGGCGGAGAAAGGTTCGGCGGGGTAGGTGTATCCGGCCTTCTTCATGCACACCGACCAGCGGGAGAGCGCCGATTTTACGCGGGCGTCCTGGAGGGACTGGTCGAAGGAGGCCCGATCCAGGGACTGGACCAGCTGCGGATTGCCGGGTGCGTCCGCGGACCCGTAGCCGAGGGCCTCGTTCGCGCGGCCCGCGCATCCACCGGGCGGCACCGGTTTGCCGCTCTGATCGCTTCCTCCCTGCCCGAACTCGCCGGGATGGGTGCTTCCGCCGGTCAGTGCGAACGACTCGGCGGGCGACAGGCTCGGTTCCGAAGAGACCTGAGGCTTCGTCTTCTCCGGTACGCGGTAGCCCCTTTCAGATGCCAGCTTCGCGTCAGTGATTCCGTAGCGACGTTCGTTGTGCACGGCGACTGCCGGCGACGGGGCGGGCGGAAGGGAGAAGGAGATGTGGCCAAACTCCTTCATGCAGGCTGTCATGCGGGCCCGTAGCAGTTCGGAGAGTTTGTACCCCTCGAACTCGTCCAACATGTAGTCGTCCAGGGGAAGTCGCAGGTCAACGGCCGTGTTGGGGGTGCCGACCGCCGACACCGGCCTTTCGGCGACGCCTTCGGGACTGCCGCTCGACGTGTCGCATCCGGCGAGGGCGGCACATGTGCCCAGCGAGAGCAGTAGGGCCACATACCGGCCGGGTGCGGTGGTACGGCGTATTTTTCTCATTGCATCACTGTCATTCGGGTCGCACGAGTCGGCATACGGCGGATGGGGTCTCCCGTACTGCGGGAAACCCCATCAAAAAGCATGCTCAGCAATTGCCGGACTCATAGAAAATGCTGGACGCGTTCTGGTTCTTCAGGGTGCCGTTCAGGTTGGCCGTCACCCACGGACCGATGATCTGGACCGGGCCCTGCCGGTCCGAGTAGTAGTACACGTAGTGCGGGTTGCTGTGGGTCCAGTTCGTAACGGAGGCAGCGTTGTTCTTCAGCGACAGCCCGGCGCCGGCGCCGGGTCCGATGAACGTGAAGTTCGCGTGGTTGTAACCCCAGCAGTCGTCGATGTCGACGAATGCACCCACGCCGCCGGAGTTGTAGTGGAAGCAGGCGTCCTTGCCCTCATTGCAGTGGCCGTCCCCGCTGGCCGACGCGTTGGGTGCGAGTACGAGAAGCGATGCGATGGACAGTCCGATCGCCGAGACGGCGGTGAACTTCTTCACGATGATCCTCCGAGGCTACATAAAGATTGTGTGAGCGAGGGGAATCTACCCCGAGAAGTCGATCTTGTGGAAATCGCTTCCCCTACGGGCAGGAAGTAGCCGTCGGAGTAGAGCAGTTGGCCGTGGCTCAGGCCATCGTCAGGGCGGTCGTCGGTTCCTGACGGGACGGTCGGCGGGTCGGGGGCCGCGGATTGCCATGCGGGTTGTCTGGCCGTGTAGATGGGGTGGCCGGGTCCCGAGCCGGACGCCCCGCACCGTCGTTGTACCCCGCGACACCCCGCCCCTGGGGCGGGACCGGTGCGACGAGGAGACAGCACGTTGAACGACATGGACCCTTTCGACCCTTACGCCGAGATGACGGCAGCACTCACCCGGGCCCAAGAGCGCTTCGCCGCCGACGTCGACGGCGCCAAGATGGCCGTGTTGATGGACAACGGCCTGTACCGGCACCTGCGCTTCGATTTCCCGCGCGCGTCCTGGCAGCAGTGCGAAATCGTCACCTGGCCGGGCACGCTCGTGATCCACGGCGGAACGGGTCACTGGGCCTTTTCCCGCCAGGACGACATGTTCTCGCTCTTCCGGCCCTCGCCACCACGGCGCGGATCAACCCGGAGTACTGGGCCAAGCAGCTGCCCAATGGCGGGCGAGGCGGCGCGATGCAGTTCGCCGGCGAACGCATCCGCGCCTACATCAGCAAGGAAGTGGAGCAGGCCGGCACCGACCATCCCGACCTGATCACGGAAGTGGACAACGAGTTGTTGGGCTTCTGGTCCGACGCGGATCTGAGCACCGAAGCATCCGCCCGTGAGGCGCTGGCCCGGTTCGAGTCGGTCGACGGCTTCCGGTTCGACATCCGGGATTGGGACCTCAGCGAGTACGACCCTTGGTACCTGCAAACCTGCACCATCCTGCCTTGGGCGGTCGAGCAGTACGACGCGGGGCCCCGCACCGACAGCTGGGCGAGGAAGCCCGACGCCATCTCCGCCGGGCCCGCGACTCAGTCCGCTGCCGGGGCTGACGCCGACTGCCGTTCGGCTTCCTCAAGCCACGACAGATACCAGCGCGCGAAGGTCATCGACGCACCATTGCCGTCGAGCAGCGGTTATGCGTTGTTGGACGGTCCGCGTGGGCCTCGGCTGCTTGCCCGTCTATGCGCACGTGGCGCCCCGAGTCCCTGCCGGGTCGAGGGAGTCGACGTCCTCCATGAAGGACAGCATCCGGGCGTTGACCACGTCCGGGTGGTCGATCTGCGGGCCGTGCCCGGTCGCGGTGATGATCTCGGCGCGGGCCCCGGGTATCAGGCGCGGTACGCGCTCCAGCTGCCGCTTCGGGTGCACGAGCAGGCTGTGCTTGCCCATGATCAAGTACAGCGGGGTCCGGATGGACCGCAGCGCTTCCTCGGCAAGCGGCAGGGGTGCGGGGCGGCGGATTCGGTACGCGCGGGCGCCGAGCTGGATCCACTTGCGCATCTCGGGGATGGCGATGACCGGCTGGTCCAGCCACTTGGCGAGCCGGGGGCGCAGGGCCTTGGGGGCGAAGGTGGCGAACAGGCTGATGAAGACCCAGGCGAAGAAGCGCAGGCCGACTTTCTCCAGGCCGCCGGGGTCGAGGGCGGTGACGGAGACAAGTCGTTCGGAGCGGCGGTGCGCCTGGTTGAGGACGAGCCAGCCGCCGTAGGAGGAGCCGACAAGGTGGACCTTGTCGAGGCCGAGCGCGTCGAGGGCTTCGTCCATCCACTGGGCAGCGCGCTCGGGTTGCCACATGGGCTCGCGGTGGACACTGCGATTGGCGTCGCCCGGGGTGTCGAGCGCGTAGACGGGGCGGTCGAGGCTGAGCCCGGGGGTGTTGGGGTACCACATGGCGGAGCTGTACCCGGCGCCGTGGATCAGGACGATCGGCGTTCGGGACTCGGCCTTGGGTTCGGTGGGACCGTAGCGGTAGACGTGGGTAGTGCCGAAGCTCGTCTCCACGTCCGTCTCGGAACGGGCGGGTGCTCCCATCGCGTAGAGCACGTCCGCGGCGGCGAAATAGCGGTCGCGCAGCTCGTCACTCACGTAGCGGCCGACGTCACGTCGCACTCGGGTCGCGTTCTTGGGCACGGGGCACCTCCAGGAAAATCTGTTCTTCGTGATACGAACGTACCACGTTCTTGATACGGCGGTACCATGGAAATGTCGGACCGAGCCGGCCTGCAAGCCCCTGAACCACCCACTCCACCCACTGCCGGAGACAGCACTGATGCCAAAGCGCGTGGACCACGAGGAACGGCGCACCCAGATCGCCGAAGCGCTCATCCAAGTCGCGGGGCGGCGAGGGCTGCACGCCGTCGGCATGCGCGACGTCGCAGCCGAGGCCGGCGTATCCCTCCGACTCGTGCAGTACTACTTCGAGACCAAGGAGAAGCTGCTCTTTTACGGCCTCAAGCACCTCACCGACCGCTTCACCACGCGTGTGAGCGCCCGCCTGGCCGCCGCCGGCCCAGACCCGGGCCCGCGCGCCACGGTGGAAGCACTACTGCTGGCCTCCCTGCCAACCGACGACGAGAGCCGCACTTTCCACCTGCTGTACAGCTCCTACGCGATCCTCTCCGTCACCGACAAGGCACTGGCCGCCCAGCCATTCATCGACAACCCCGACGCTGCCGAAAACGCCCTGACCGGACTGCTCCAGCAGGCGCAGGAGACCGCCCTGGCCGATCCAGCCGTCGATGCACGTACGGAAGCAATCAGCCTGCTCGCCACGACTGCCACGATGGGCACCAGCATCCTCGTCGGCCAACGGACGTCAGAGTCGGCCATCGCGGTAATCCACCATCACCTCAACCGGATCTTCACCAACAACCACACCACGCTCCCCACATAACCCCGACGGCAACACCGGACTCCACCCAGCGGGCAGGACAGCCTTCAAAAACAACCACTCACCGGGCCGCTGACCGGCATCTACGACCCGCACGGCATGGGGGCGATGTTCTTCGCCGTGCTGGCCGTCGCCGCCCAGCTCGACCGCAACTACATCCGGGAGAAGACGTTGGAGGGCCAGCAGATTGCCGCCGCCAAGGGCCACCACGGCGGCCGTCCCAAGGTCATCGACGAGGACATGGTGACCTTCGCCCTCGCCCTGAGAGACAAGAGCGTGCCGGTCCCCGAGATCGCGAAGAAGCTGAGGATTCCGACCGGGAAGAACGCCGGACAGAACCCGTCAGTTGCTTCGCTGTACCGGGCCCTAGCCGAGGCCGACTAGGGCCTGTGTGATGTCGTGATCAATCGGTTGTGCGTAAGAGGTCGTCGATCCAGATCATCGAGGCGCGGAGTTCGAGGCCGGCGAGGTAGCTCTCGGGTGTCTTGTCGAAGCGTGTGGCGATGCCACGCCAGTCCTTCATGCGGTTGATCAGACGCTCGACGGTGTTGCGTTCCTTGTAGAGCTCCGCGTCGTGGCTGATGGATCGACCGCCCAGGCGGCCTCGTCGCCGGCGGTTGGCGGTCTGGTCCTTCTTCTCCGGGATGACCGCCTTGATACCGCGTTTGCGCAGGTAGGCGCGGTTGGTGCGAGAGGAGTAGGCCTTGTCCGCGGCGACCGCGCCCGGGCGGCTGCGGGGCCTGCCGACGGGCAGGCGAACACGGATCTTCTCCAGCACGGGGATGAACTGGGGGCTGTCGGCTGCGTGTCCGGCGGTCAGCACGAAAGACAAGGGCCGGCACGTGCGATCGGCGGTGAGGTGAATCTTGGTGGTCAGCCCTCCGCGGGACCTTCCCAGCAGGGCTTGGGTCAGGCGGAGCTTGCGTCGTCGCCGCTTCCGTCGGCGTTCTTCCCGCTCGGACTCGCCGCCGGTGACGGGTCCGATCTGTTCCGTTTGGCCTCCCCCTTTTGGCGGGCTCGCTCCTGCTTGATCACGGCTTCCTCCAGTGCGTCCAACACCTCCTTGCCCACCGGCATCTAACCGGGACGGGCAGCCAGGTAGTGCGACCAGCTGCCTCCGGCCAGGGCGGCCCAGCGCTCCGCCGTGCGGGGCGCGATGCCCAGCAGATCGGCGAGCACCATGGGTGGCAAGTCGGCCACGGCTTCCATCATGGCGGTGTTCCGGGCAGCGCGGACGGGCAGGCCGTGCTGGTGCAGCTTGGCGGCCAGCCCGGCCGGGTTGCGCGGTAGGCCGGGACTGGGGCCGGGCACGAGGTGCCGGGCGCGGTCTGCGGTGCGGTGCGCGGGAGGGTACTGGTGGAGTTGGTCGTCGATGAGGCGGGCGAGCGTCGGCGGCAATAGGACCGGGTGCCGGTGGATCGTCAGGTAGGTGTGCTCCGCGTCGCGATGGAGCTGGTCGGCGGTGAGCTCGACGATCCGGGTCAGCGGGAGAGCGTAGAGGCGCACCAGGGCTGCGGTGACGCGCACATCCAGCGGAAGGGCGGTGTCGTGGAGGCACCGACGCAACTGCGCGTGGTGGACGTCGTCGACGAGGAACTGGCCGGGGAGTTGGAAGGGCCGGTGCTCGATGACCAGGTCTGGGGATGTCAGGCGGCGGGCGGTGGCCCACCGGATGAAGGGAATGGCGCAGCTCCGCAGGCAGGGCCGGTCGGTCGCCCAGGTGTCGAGGTGGCGTTGATCGAGGCGTTGCAGGGGGAGATTCCGGGCGCCGAGCCAGTTCAGGAGGTGAATGGCGGCGCGGATGTTGGTGCAGTCGCCTTTGTGCGCGGCGTAGCTGTAGCGGCCGCGGGCCGAGCGGCGGCGCGCGTCGCGCAGGATGTGCCATTCGGCGAAGGGTCGGATCACGGTGGCCTGCGCGGGCGGCAGCCGGGTCACGGTCCGGGCGACCCAGCGGGTCAGGAGCGCCACGTTTTCATCGCGTGGCGGCAGGAGGCCGGCGGTGACCAGCAGGCCGCGCACGGAGGCGGTGCAGGCGCCGTGCGGCAGCGCGTCCAAGGCCGCATGGTCGAGGTCGTCGGGTTGGGAGGCCAGGGTGCCCAGGAGGTGGGCGGCGGGGCTGCGGCGCAGCCAGGCCAGGATCGGGTAGGGGTTGTCCGAACCGGTCAGCACCGCGGCCAGCGGCTGCAACGCCGGGCGCATGCTGGCCCCGTCCGCGGACAGCAGGTCGCGCACGCGGGCGTGCAGGGTGCAGCGCGGGCAGCGGTGTCCGGGCAGGAGATCGGCGGGCTCGCCGCAGGCTGTGCACCGTTCGGGCGGCTCACCGGGCAAGCAGCACGCGCTGCACTGCAGGCCACCGTCGGCGCTCCGGCCGATCAGGATCCGCTGCCGGCCGCAAGAGGTGCAGGCCGCAGGCGTCACCCGGGCCGCACGGTAGCAGGGCCCGCAGACCGGCCCCATCGGCCACACGATCTTGACGGTTCGCACCCGGTTGCACACACGACACGCGCGCGGCTCCCTGGTGCGGGCCTCGCGCGCGGTGCAGGTACGGCAGTGGAACGGCCCCCAGCCGCCATGGATGCGGTGCCCGGTGCTGACCTTCCCACAGGCGTTGCACGTGTCCGGTTGCCCTTTGTAGCACCGGCGGCAGGTGTCCGGGGTGTTCCCGTTGGCCCGCTTGCTGATGGGCGCGGTCTGTCCGCAGATCCCGCACCGGCGGACAGGGCTGGAGTAGCAGCTGATGCAGACGGGGCCGGTGGCCGTCCACGCGTTGACGCGGCGCTCTCGGCCGCAGCCGGAGCACGTCTGCAGTTTGCGGGGGGCACACGACTGGCACAGGTGGGTACCGCCGGGCAGGCGCCGGTCGGGCACCATCATCCGGTGGCAACCGGCGCACTCCTTGCGGGCATCCGGTTCCTGGTTGCGGCACGGCTTGCAGATGCCGCCCTCCGGACGGCGGGCGTGCATCCTGGTCGTTTTGCCGCAGCGCGCGCAGGGGCGGAGCGTGGACCGGACGGCGCAGGGGGTGCACTGGCGCCCCCGCGGACTGGTGCGGCCGGGGAGGGGGTCGGTCCTGCCGCAGTCGACGCAGACCACCAGCGCCACCTTCGCGCCGTAGCCGGCCGCGGCCAACAACGCGATCAACCGCACCACAGACATCGGGCAGTCCCCGCCCGGCGCGCTCAGAGCGTCACCCCGGGCGGCGAGGTAGCGCAGGAGCCCGAAGGCGTTCGGGCCGCTCCACGCGCGGGCCTCCTGCACCAGGGCCTGCGCTCGCTCGCCGGACAGGGACGGCCCGACCGCGACCCGTAACAGCACGATGATCCGCTCCCGGGCTGCGGCGAGTTCCGCGCGCAGTCGGATCTGGTCCGGCGTCGGGGCCCTCATGGCTGGCCGGGGCGCCGGATCGTGGTGCGCCGCTCCTTCAGCGGCAATGGCGCGGCCTCGTCGCCGGCCGCCTTCTTCACCTGCGTGTTGACCACCAGCGGCACGATGAGGTCGTTCGGCGTGCACCCGAAGATGTCACACAGCGCGACCAGGGTGTCCATGCTCATCCGCTGCGGTGGCTGCGTCACCAGGCGGTAGACCTGCTCTCGTGACAGCGTCACGCCGCGCTCGGCCAACAACGGCACCAAGTCCGAGGTCTGGAACATCTCCTGCGCGGCCATCAACTGGCGCAGCCGCCACTCATAGCCCATCTTCTTGATCATTTAAGGTCCCAGTCGTCGCCCAGCCGGCGCTTCAACGACGCCTCCAGGAGCTGGTTGCGGTACTCGTCGGAGACGCCCATGTAGACGGCCGTCGTAGAGGCATGGCTGTGGCCGACCTGCTCTTGAACGAAGCGGGCAGGATAGCCGAACTCCGTCAGGTGCGTGATGTAGCGCCGGCTTGTGTCCGCAGAGGCCGTGTGCGGATGACCCTGTGTAGCGATTGAGCAGGCGTGCCGATGTGGATTCTTTCGTGACGCAGTCCGTCGGCTGTGTTGCATTCCACGTCCATGATTGCGATGCA
>NZ_JASISZ010000093.1 GCF_030063355.1 Streptomyces sp. PH10-H1 | reverse complement strand
CGCCATCAACGGCCCCAGCTACCGGCTCAAGAACCGACTCGCCGCCATCGAACGCGACACCGACGCAGCCTGACACCTGAGCACGTTCAGCTGTACTTGGCTGAGCACTTCAACGAGTACGCGGACAGCGGGCAGCGCACCGGCGGCAGGCCCATCGGGGAGCCAGGCCGAGGGGTCCCTGCTGGACTTCCCATCGCTGCTGGTCCAGTTGGGGCATCGCGCGCATGACAGCGGTGCGGGAGTGCCCGCTGAGGGTGCTGAGCTGCGCGACGCGGTCCAGGCGCGACTTGAGCCAGAGGGATGGGCGGTCCAGCCGATGCGGAGGCACCTGGTTGGCTGCCGCGAGTCGGTTCAGGAACGATGCCTCCGTCTCGTTCGGGAAGAGCTTGGGAGGCTGCGGGAGTGGCCGGAAGAGCGTCAACTCAAAGGATGGGCTCATCCGGCTGCCCTGCGTGACTGTGCGCCCGGTTGGGCTGCGGATTCGCTGTTGTGGTCGATGCGGGTGGTTTGGATGGCGGTGTGGGTGATGCGTTCGCTGCCGTCGAGAATCGCCGAGATGGCGGCTGCCCGGATCAGGTGGGACAGACTTCCGATCATGCCGCCGGTGCGCTGGTGTAGGTACTTTGACAGTTTCACCAGGGTCCCCGGCTCGTGGCGGTGCAGCCGAAGGGTGCCCTCGATCGTGGACACCAGTGACCGCCACTCGGTGTTGAGGGGGAACGGCCCGGTGCGGACCAGGGTGCACCGGCCGGCCATCTGGCTGCCGCGGATCCCGGTGAACAAGCCCGACTGCTCGACGTTGATCCCGGCGTAGACGAACGTGGCGGGCAGGTGCTCGGTGAAGTATTTCAGGTGGTCAGAGAGGTCTTCGCCTGCTGTGGTGGCGTGATTCATCAGGTGAATCTCGTCGACGAGCACCAGTTCCGTGCGGGCCTCGATCATCACTTGACAGACTGCGCTGGTGACGTCAGTTGCGTTGTGGCGGGGGGTGATGACGGGCAGGCCGAGGAACCGGGCGAACTCCATGGCGAGTTTGCGCGGGGAGCCTTTCGGCGGGGCCGTGAGGTAGACGACCGGGATGCGGTTGCTGCCGGGATAGCGCTGCCGGATCCGCAGTTCGTGGAGCCGGCCGAGCTGCTTGAGCGCGGTGGTTTTGCCGGTGGTCCACTCGCCGGAGACGATCAATCCGCGGCGGGCGCCGTGCTCGCGCTGGTTGAGCAGGGTCAGCAGCCTCCCTTGGTGTGCGATCTCTTTGACTGCGGAGGTGCGTATGACCTGAAGTTCGGAGTGGTAGGCGATGCGGGGCTCGTTATAGGCGTCACGCAGGGCCGGTGCCAGGGACTGCCATTGCTGCTCGGGCAGCAGGTCGAAGGCGGCTGGGTCGGTATCGATGAACCGGCGCCAGCCTTCCAGCCGGGTCGATGGTTCGGTGCGGTCTTCTGGTAGGTCGCCGGTGTCCTCTGGTTCTGGCTCGGGTGTGTTCACCACCACTTCTCGGCCTCCTTGCGTGCGTCGAAGATCTCCAGCGGGACGACCTTGGCGAGCTCTTCCTCACCGCCGGCCGTGGCAGCGGGCTGCGGCTCCGGGTCGGGTTCGGGGGCCGGTCGGGGCCAGGTGGGGGCCGAGGTCGCCCTGGTGCGGGCGGCGACCTTACGGTCCCTGCGGCCGCGGCGCGACGGCTTGGGTGCCTTCGCGGGCTCGGGGCCATCGGTGGCCCGGTCCAGCAGTGCGACGGCGGCTTGGGCGATCTCTTCCTCGGTCACCGAGTCCGCTCCGCGCTCGGCCAGGATGCGGCGGGCGTGGTCCCAGGCCAGCTCGCCCATCGGCATCGGGGCGGTGCGAAGGTGCCGCCAGATCGCGGTGATCCATCCGCCCTGTCTGTGGTTGCGGACCCAGACACGGGAGATGTCGTAGGGGTCGTAGTGGACCTCCCAGCCCCGCCCGTCCGGGCCCGCGCGGGACGGCTGACGGCGGAACGGGTCCAACTCCGCGCTGTCATAGGTGCGGTGATTGATACGGACGCCGTAGGAATTGATCGTGCGCCGGTGCCGGGGCAGCAACTCGATGTACTCCTCGGCGGTGAGCGCGATCGGGACGTGCCCGGCGGCCGCGACCAGGGCGGCGTACTTCTCGTTCGGGCTCATCGCCTTCCCCGGCATCAGCGGGTCCCGCAGCCCGTCATGCGGGCGGTTCTGCCAGATGACGATCCACTCCTGCAGCAGCTCCTGGAGCTGATGGACGCTCCAGACTGCCTCTCCAGCCGGATCGGCGCCGCGGTGCTCGGTGCTGCGTCCCTTGTGGCCGGGGAGGTACTGGGTGAACATCGTGGCCACCGAGCCCAGAGTTTTTTCGATGTGCGGCTTGTCCGTAGGGGTGTCCGGGTGGCAGGGCTGGAACGAGATGCCCAATGCCTGGCAGGCCGAGCGGAATGTGTCGGAGATGTAGGCCTTGCCCCGGTCGCAGACGATCGTCTCCGGCGTAATGACCGGGACAGCCGCGGCCTTGGCCAGCCGCTCGTCGAGAGCCAAGAGCGAGGTATGGGGCAGCACCGAACGGGACATCCTCAGCGCGTCCGCCCAGCCCGGCCGCATCGGCTCCGGCGTCATCGCCCGCGCCAGCAGCAGTGCGGCATCCACCGCCTTCGTCGACGGCCGCAGCACCGCCGCCGCCAGGGTCCTGGTCGCGATATCCACGATGCCGGTCAGCTCCACCGTGTCCACCGTGCCGTCATCGTGAACGACCAGCACATCCAGCGGAGTCGAGTCGATCTCCATCACCTCACCCGGACGGGCCGCGGTGAGCTGGCCGAACATGCCGTCCGGCTGCTTGGCCAGCGACCGGCGGGTGCGGGCCGAACCCAGGGTGTGCCGCCCGGACGTGACCGCCGCCAGCAGGCGGTAGAACGACGTCCGCGACGGCACTGGCACCACACCCGGCCCGTGCTCGGCGTCCAGCACGCGTTCCATCCGGCGCCGCAGCACCTGCGCGGACACCGTTGACCTGCCCGTCTGCTCGTCCACGACCTTCCGCAGGGCCGCGATCACCCGGGGATCGGCGCGGCCCGTGCCGTCCGAGGCCGCCCGCAGACGGGGATCGACCAGCCCCAGCACACCTCCGCGCTCGAACCGGCCCCGCATCCGCTGGATCAACGCCAGCGACGCGGGATGCCCGGCTGCCGCGAGTTCGTCAGCCTTGGCCAGCTCACGCTGCCGCAGCGACCTCACCGCCGGGTCGTACTCGCCCCGCACCGGCCCATGCGGGTCATCAACCGTGCGCCCGGTAAGCATCTCCACCAGGTGCCGCTGCCACCACTCCGCCCGATCAACCGCTTTGCAGGGAAGCCCCTCCAGCACTCCGGCCGCCGGGACCACCGCCCGCACCGAGGCCGGCGTAACCACCTCGAACCCGTCGAAGGTCAGCAGGTGGGCCAGCATCACCACGCTCGCCGACTGGCTCTCGTCGACAAGCCGGACCGCGGTCCCCTCCAGGGCGGCCACCGTGTGCAGACGGCCGTCGAAACGGACCAGGTCACCCGCTCGCAGCAGCCGCGGACGCAACGGCATGCCCGCCTCCCTCTCGCACCTCGCCGAGCCGGACCCGTGTAGCCGCGGACAGCAGGCCCGCATCGAGATCCACGGTCAGAACCCGGCGCCAGAGCAGATGGAACAGCACCGGCAGCACCGCGATCTGATCACCAACGCTTCGGGCCCCGGCCAGCAACGATGCACCGTCGGCGAACACCTCCACCAGGCGAGCGGCGACCTCAGGACGATGCACCCGCGGGTGCCGGTAGCCGGCCAGCCACCGCACGTTCGCCATCAACACCTCATCCGGCGCCCCCACCCGAGTGAAGCCCCAGCCCACGAGCTCACAGGCCGCCGCGGTCGCCGCGAACTTCATCGCGTCCCGCGGCTCGATCCGGTCATCGGGACGGACATCCACCACCAGGCCCGTCCCATCCGCACGGCGGACGAAGAAGTCCGGCGTATGCCGCACCCGCCTCCCGCCCGGACCCGTCCACGACAGCTGGAAGGGCTGCGAGGCCATGCCTGTCACCAGCGGGTCGAAGTCGAACAGCATCAGATGATCACGCTCCAGCCACGACTCGTAGCCCACATGCCCACCACAGGTCGCCGACCAATACCAACCGCACCAGTTGCCCTGACCACGGAAAGCCGGGAACCGCCGCTCGGGCGGGACGGACTCAAACCGGACCGGCCACAGCCTGCTCAACGGCCCCCGGTGACGGGTGCCCGCCAGATCGGCGTACCCAACCTCGAAGTCCCCCGCCGACTCCGGAACCTCCGCGTGTGCAGTCATCCAAGCCCCCGGTACCACACTGACCAGCCGATCCGACCGTAGAGGCACCCTGATCGCCGTACCTACACAAGACCGGAACACCCCAGAACTTGCCTACAGATGACCGAGACGACACCGCACATGCCTACAGAAGTCCGGGAATGCCTACACATCGCAGGGACAGGTCACCCGGGTGCCGGGTGATGGCTCTCACACGGTGAAAACGAGCCTTTTGCAAGCGATGTGCTTGCAATAGTTAGCACCGATGATGCAGCATCGGGGCATGGCTTCACTGAACGTCGGCAACGTCGGCGAATACCTGCGGGAGCAGCGGCGCAACGCGCAGCTGTCGCTGCGGCAACTCGCCGACGCCGCCGGGGTGTCGAATCCCTATCTCAGCCAGATCGAGCGCGGGCTGCGCAAGCCCAGCGCCGAGATCCTGCAGCAGCTCGCGAAGGCGCTGCGGATCTCCGCCGAGACCCTGTACGTCCAGGCCGGGATGCTCGAGGAGCGCGACCGGGACGAGCTGGAGGTCCACGCGGCCATCCTGGCGGATCCGACGATCAATGAGCGGCAGAAGCAGGTGCTGATCCAGATCTACGAGTCGTTCCGCAAGGAGAACGCCGTGGTGGAGGAACCTGTGCCAGCGGACCCGGTGAAGCCGAAGACCGCATAGCCGGCGCGCATGGCAGCGCGCACTGCACACCGTACGCACGACCTACGCGCCACCAACCCCGTCCGGGAGGACCCTCATGGCGATCACCGATGACATTGTGAAGACGCTCAAGGACCCGACTCCGCTCTACGCGGTGGCCGGTACCGCGGACCTCGCCGCAGAGAAGCTGCAGCGGGTGCCCGCGCTGATCGAGAAGATCCGCGCCGAGGCCCCTGAGCGCTTCGAGAAGATCCGCAGCACCGACGCGAAGGTGCTGCAGGAGCGCGTCACCGCGCAGGCCAAGGATGCCCAGACCAAGGTGCAGACGAAGGTGACCGAGGCCTTCGGCACCGTCGAGCTGGACCTGAAGAAGATCGGCGAGACCGTCCAGGACTTCGCGCTCCAGGGTGTCGGCCGGGCCGCCGAGGCCGCGGTGCGCGTCCAGGAGACCTACGGCACGCTGGCCGAGCGCGGCAAGGGCGCCGTGGCGACCTGGCGCGGCGACGTGGCCGAGGAGATCGAGGAGATCGCCGTGGCGGTCGAGCCCGACCCGGAGCCGGCCGCCGCGGACTCCTCCGAGGACGCTTCCGCGCCCGCACCGGCGAAGAAGACCACGGCGAAGCGGGCCACCACGAAGAAGCCGGCGGCCAAGTCGGCCGAGTAACGGTCACTTCTCAGAACACTGGGCCGGGCACGCACCGCGTGCCCGGCCCGTTGTTCCAGTAGGACCGGTACGGTGGCGTCGACAGTTCTCGGGCAGACGGACAAGGCGGTGGACGGCGTGTTGATCACAGGGTTCTTCGGGGTGCTGGCCCTGTTGTCATGGGGGCTGTTCCTCTTCGCGCTCTTCGCGTTCATCGACGCCGCGATTCGGCGCGAGGACGCCTACCGCGCGGCCGACAAGAAGACCAAGCCGTTCTGGCTGATCATTCTCGGTCTGGCCGCGGTGGTGATGAAGTTCTTCTCGATCTTCTCGTTCCTGCCGGTCATCGGGCTGATCGCGGTGATCGTCTACATGGTCGACGTCCGGCCCGCCGTGAAGCAGGTTTCCGGTGGTGGTGGCCGCGGTGGCCGGCGCGGTGGCGGCAGCAGCAGCGACGGACCGTACGGGCCGTACAACCGCTAGGCCGCCGGGACGCCGGACCGCCGGACGCTAGACCCCGCGGTCGAGGAGCACGACGGCCACGTCGTCCGTCAGCTCCCCGCCGTTCAGCTCGCGCGCCTCGGTGACGGCCGCGTCGAGGAGTTCCTCGCCGCGCAGCCCCCCGGCCCGCTGGCGGCTGATCATCGCGACCATCCCGTCCTGGCCGAGCCGCTGGGTGCCCTGGCCGATCCGGCCCTCGATCAGCCCGTCGGTGTAGAGCATCATGCTCCAGGACGCGCCCAGTGCGACGTCGATCCGGCCCCACGCGGCCTGCGGCAGCAGCCCGAGCGCCGGGCCGCCCGCCTCGTACGGCAGCAGCCGCGGCACGCCGTCGGACCCGGTCAGCAGCGGGGCCGGGTGCCCGGCCAGATACAGGGCGGCGGAAGCGCCGTCCGGTGCGATGTCCAGTGTGCAGAGCGTCGCGAAGATCTCGTCGTCGGACCGCTCGTTCTCCAGCACCTTCTGCAGGGTGCTCAGCAGGAGGTCGCCGCTCAGCCCGGCGAACGTCAACGCCCGCCAGGCGATGCGCAGTTCGACGCCGAGGGCGGCCGCGTCCGGGCCGTGCCCGCAGACGTCGCCGATCATCGCGTGCACGGTGCCGTCCGGGGTGCGGACGGTGTCGTAGAAGTCGCCGCCGAGCAGCGCGCGGCTGCGGCCCGGCCGGTATCTGGCCGCGAAACGCAGGTCCGCGCCCTCCAGCAGGGGCGTGGGGAGCAGGCCGCGTTCCAGCCGGGAGTTCTCCTGGGCGAGCAGCCGGGTCTCGGTGAGCTGCCGCTGCGCGACGTCGGCGCGCTTGCGCTCCACGGCGTAGCGGATCGCCCGGGTCAGATGGGTGCCGTCGAGTTCATCGCGGGAGAGATGGTCCTGCGCCCCGATCCGTACCGCTTCACCGGCCTCACCCACCTCACCGGCACCATCGCCGGTCAGCACGAGGACAGCGGTGGCCGGCGCGAGGCACAGCAGCCGGCGCAGGCTCTCCAGACCGTCCTCGGCGAGCACCAGCAGCACGCAGTGGACGTCGTCGGTGAGTAGCCGCTCGGCCTCGGTGAGATTGCGTGCCCGCCGGATGCGCACCCGGTTCCCGCCGCCGTCGAGCAGCTCGGGCGCGGTGAAGGTCCCCGTCGGGTCGTCGCCGATGACCAGCAGTGTCAGTGCCGGGGCGGCGGGATCCTGCCGCTGCCGGGGCACGGGCAGGACGGCGGAGCCGTCCGCCTCACCGGCGCGCGGTACCCCTGTTGTGGTCATCGGACAGTTCCTTCCCTCCCCCCGAGGGCCATTGACTGGCGACCCTAGCGGCAGCGCACGGGGTGGCGGGAGGCCACGAGGTAAACCGCCTGTGTCATATGCGGCGGTCAGAAGGGGATTTCAGCTCCGTTGGGAGGATCCGGGCATGACATACATCACCCGCCTGCGTGGATCATTCACAACACCTGCAACAACCGATCATCGGGTTCCGTCATCCCGGGCGGACCACCCCGAGGATCCGCATGGATCCGGCCCCGGCCATGGTGACGTTCCTCCCGGGCCGCGGGGCGTGCACGATCGCGCCGTCCCCGATGTACATCGCCACATGGCTGGCGTCGTCGAAGTAGATGATCAGGTCCCCGGGCCGCATCCGGTCGACCGGCACGTGCGGCAGCTGCCGCCACTGTTCCTGCGATGTCCGCGGGATGCTCCGGCCCGCCGCGGCCCAGGCCTGCTGGGTCAGCCCCGAGCAGTCGTACGAGGACGGCCCGTCCGCGCCCCACACGTACGGCTTCCCGATCTGTGCCGCCGCGAACGCCACCGCCCGCCGGCCCTCGGCGCTCGCGTCGCCCGCCGTCTTCGGCAACTGCGCCAGGTTCTTGGCCGCTTCGCTCCGCGTCCACGTCAACTGCGCCTGGTACGCGGTCTCGTCCTCCAGCCGCTGCAGCCGGGCGCGCTCCTGCTCCTTCAAAGAGGCCAGCAGGGTCTTCGCCCGGGCGAGCCGGGTCTCGACCTCCCGCTTGGCATCCGCCGACTTCCGCCGGGTCTCGACCAGGGCCTCCCACTCGGCGGTGGCCGCGTTCGCGTAGCCGTCCAGCGCGGCCTTCGTGGACTTCAGATCGCGGATCGTGTCATTCGCGGCGCGCGCTCCCCGCTCGGCCAGGCTCGCGTCGTTCAGAAACGTCTCGGGGTCGGAGGACAGTGCGAGCCGCAGCTCGTCCGTCATCCCGCCACTGCGGTACTGCGCCCGCGCCATCGCCCCGGCCTGGTCCTTCAGCGAGCTGAGCCGCGTCTGGGCGCCGTCCAGCGAGATGGCGAGCGCGACGAGGTTCTGCTGCTGCGTGAGCACCTTCTCCTCCGCCGCGTTGAACGACTC
Organism: Streptomyces sp. PH10-H1; assembly: GCF_030063355.1. Lineage (GTDB taxonomy): Bacteria > Actinomycetota > Actinomycetes > Streptomycetales > Streptomycetaceae > Actinacidiphila. The sequence continues at coordinate 17,950 of NZ_JASISZ010000093.1, read as the reverse complement.
GGTGGCGACTTCCGCCTGGTGGTAGAGGGTGTTCACCTCGGCCTGCACCTGCGCGAGGGTCTTCGGCCGCTCGGCATGCGCCGCCCTCGCTGCCGCGGGTTCGGCGTGCGCCGTGGTGGGCGCCGCCAGCGTCGCTGCCACGCAGAGAACGGCCGTGCAGGCGACGGCCGCGCTGCGCGATGGTCCGGCCGCCATCGTCACCACCCACTTCGTATCTGACGGATCGTCATATGGATGGGGATGGTGACATGGGCTGCCGCAATGCGACAGGGGCAGAAGCGAATTGGGGGCTACTTGGGGGCTACGCCTCGCGCGGCGCGGTTACGCCTCGCGCGGCGCCAGCGCTTCCCAGCGCACCGTGATCTCGCCCTGCCGCCAGCGGGCCGGGCCGTCGGTGATCGGCCAGCCCGCCTCGGCCAGCGACCGCACACTGCGGATCCACCGCTGCCGCGCCCCCAGCGACGCGAACGGCGCCGCCGTCGCCCACGCCCGGTCGAACTCCGACAGAAACGCGTGCACCGGCTCACCCGGCACGTTCCGGTGGATCAGCGCCTTCGGCAGCCGCTCCGCCAGATCGGACGGCCGGTCCAGCGATCCCAGCCGCGTCGCGAACGTCACCGTGCGCGGGCCCTCGGGCCCGATCGCCACCCACACATGGCGGCGGCCGATCTCGTCGCAGGTCCCCTCCACCAGCAGCCCGCCGGGCGCCAGCCGGGACCGCAGCCGGTCCCAGACGGCCGTCACCTCGCCCTCCTCGTACTGCCGCAACACGTTCGCGGCCCGGATCAGCACCGGGCGGCGGCCGCCGGGCAGCGGGACTTCGAACCCGCCATGCGCGAACGTCAGCCCCTCCCGCCGGTACGGCTCCGCCGCGGTGACCCGGGCCGGGTCGATCTCCAGCCCCACCACCTCGGCGGTGGGGCGCACCGTACGCAGCCGCCCCAGCAGCTCGACCGCCGTCCACGGGGCCGCCCCGTACCCCAGATCGACCGCCACCGGGTCCGCCGCACGCCGCAGCTCGGCTCCGAGCGCGACCGCGATCCACCGGTCCATCCGGCGCAGCCGGTTCGGGTTCGTGGTTCCCCGGGTGATCGTCCCGATGGGTCGCGCAGCCATGCCTTGACCCTAAGCGGTGTGCTGTCTGCGGGGGGTTTGTGGGGCCGGGGTCCGGCAGCTCCGGGGGAGGGGTCCGAAATCGTATATTTACGGGCCTGGCGGCCCACAAATAGTCGATTTCGAACCGCCGCCCCGGAGGGCCCGGCCCCCGAACCCCGCACCGGCCCGCACAAACCCGGCTGCACATCCACCCAGCCCGCCGCAAGCGATTAGTTACGGTTCGGCAAAACGGAAATGGGAAGGGCTGGTTCCGGCGTTCCACCGTTGAACGGACTCGTCCGGCCGAAGGAGAGCGGCGTGACCCAGCACATGGCACGGCTCGGTGCCCTGCGCGGCTACGCGCAGTCGCGCCGCCTGCGCTGGCCCGCGCAGCATCGCGGCACGCCCCGGCGGATCGCGATGCTGAGCGTGCACACGTCGCCGCTGGATCAGCCCGGTACGGGCGACGCCGGCGGTATGAACGTCTACATCGTGGAGCTGGCGAAGCGGCTGGCCGAGATCAACATCGAGGTCGAGATCTTCACCCGCGCCACGACCGGCGCGCTGCCGCCCTCCGTGGAGCTGGCGCCCGGCGTGCTGGTGCGGCATGTCGACGCGGGCCCGTACGAGGGGCTGGCCAAGGAGGAGCTGCCGGCGCAGCTGTGTGCGTTCACCCACGGTGTGATGCAGGCGGAGGCCGGCCACAGGGCCGGGTACTACGACCTGGTGCACTCGCACTACTGGCTGTCGGGCCACGTCGGCTGGCTGGCGGCCGAGCGCTGGGGCGTTCCGCTCGTCCACGCCATGCACACCATGGCGAAGGTCAAGAACGCCGCGCTCGCCGAGGACGACACCCCCGAGCCGGCCGCCCGCGTCATCGGTGAGACGCAGATCGTGGCGGCCGCCGACCGGCTGATCGCGAACACCGACGAGGAGGCGGACGAGCTGGTCCGCCACTACGACGCGGAGCCCGCCAAGGTGGCCGTCGTCCATCCGGGCGTCAACCTCGACCGGTTCCTTCCCGCCGACGGCCGTGCCGCCGCCCGGAGCAGGCTCGGGCTGCCGCAGGACGCCGTGATCCCGTTGTTCGCGGGCCGCATCCAGCCGCTCAAGGCCCCTGACGTGCTGCTCCGCGCCGTAGCGGTCCTCCTGGACGAGGATCCGTCGCTGCGTGAGCGGCTGGTCGTGCCGGTGGTCGGCGGCCCCAGCGGCAGTGGTCTCAGCAAGCCGGAACGTCTGCACAAGCTGGCCGCGCGGCTCGGCGTCAGCGATGTCGTACGGTTCCAGCCGCCGGTCGACCAGCAGCGGCTCGCGGACTGGTACCGGGCCGCGACGGTGCTGGTGATGCCCTCGTACAGCGAGTCCTTCGGGCTGGTCGCGATCGAGGCGCAGGCCTGCGGCACGCCGGTGGTAGCGGCGGCGGTCGGCGGGCTGGCGGTGGCGGTCAGGGACGGCGAGACCGGCTTCCTGGTCCCCGGCCACGACCCGGTCGACTACGCACGGGCGCTGCGCCGCTTCATCGACCAGCCGCATTTGGGCGAGGAGCTGGGGGAGGCGGCCGCCCGGCACGCGCAGGCGTTCGGCTGGGGGAGGGCGGCCGGCTCCACGGCCGACGTCTACTCGGCCGCGGTGCACGAGCACCGCCGTCACCTACGATCGGCTCATGGCTGAGCACGGGCAGGCAGCAGGAGCGGCGCAAGGGACAGAGCGGGCGGAGGAGCCGGAGCAGGCGGCTCGCGACACCGTCGAGCAGGCGCTGAAGGATGCCGAGCTGGAGTGGGAGAGCCCGGAGCCCGGCACGTATGTCGCCAAGCTCCCCGGCACCCGCAAGCTGTCCACCACGTGTTCGCTGATCGTGGGCAAGCACACGCTCTCGCTCAACGCCTTCGTCGTGCGCCGCCCCGATGAGAACCACGAGGCGGTCTACCGCTGGCTGCTGGAGCGCAACCTCCGGCTGTACGGAGTGAGTTACGCGATCGACCGGCTCGGCGACGTCTACCTCGCCGGCCGTATCCCGCTGGCGGCCGTCACCGCGGACGAGGTCGACCGGCTGCTCGGTGCGGTTCTGGAGAACGCGGACGGCTCGTTCAACACGCTCCTCGAACTCGGTTTCGCCGCCTCGATCCGCAAGGAGTACGCCTGGCGCGTCTCGCGCGGCGAGTCCACGCGCAACCTGGAGGCGTTCGCCCATCTGACCGGAGCGGACAAACCGGCAGCCTCGGACGACTGACCGGCGGCCGGCCCTCCCCGGTCCCGCCGAGGCGCCGCGCCGACGATCCTCACCATCACCGCCGAACCGCGCCCGAGCAGCGGATACGTCATGTCCGGCTCGCAGCATCCGGCTGGTGCGGCGGCCGCCGTCGCACTTATCCCGGTCCAATCCCGGTCCAACCCCTTCCCCGCCGCCCGCAGGGCATGGCACCCTCATGCCGTCGCACATCTGAATGGTGTTCAGATACATGAAAGGTGGGGTTATGACGGTCAGTCGCAGAAGACTGCTCACGGGAGCAATCCAGACCACCGCGGCGGCGGTGACCGCCACCGCGCTCGGCGGCCGGACCGCCTTCGCGGACGCACCGCCCCCAGGAGTCCACCCGGCGGACGCACCGCTCCCAGGAGCCCACCCACCGGTCCCATCTCCCTTCCTCTGGGCGGAGTTCAAGGCCGCGCCCTACACCCACCCGCAGATCCCGAACGTCGCCCGCTCCGGCTACAACGGCGGCGAGCGGACCTTCCCCCGGCGTCCCGTACGCGCCAACGTCCTCCACTACGGCGCCAGGCCGGACGGCTCGGCGGATGCCGCGCCCGCCATCAACCGGGCCATCGCCGACGTCGGCGAGCGCGGTGGGGGCACGGTCCTGCTGCCCAGCGGCACCTATCGGATCGACGACGTCATCCAGCTCGGCTACAGCAATGTCACCCTGCGGGGTGAGGGCAGCGGTACCACCAAGCTCTTCGCGACGCGCTCGCTCACCGACGTGATCGGCGTCTATGGCAGCCGCTACGGCGGCACCAAGTCCGCCTGGTCCTGGGCCGGAGGTCTGGTCTGGGTCTGCCCGCGTGAGCGATACCGCACCCTCACCGACGCGATCAAGGCCAAGGCCTGGCCCTTCGAGGGCTGGACCGGCAACGAGCGCGACGAATGGCAGACCCTCGCCACCATCACGGCGGTGGCGAAGCAGGGCGACTTCACCGTCACCGTAGACAACGCCTCCGCACTGCGCCGCGGCGACCGGGTGCTCCTGCGGCTCGCGGACGACGTCGCGCACAGCCTGCTCGACCACATGGCGGGCGACGTGGACGGCACGGCCGGCTACGACTGGTCCGACAAGACCAAGGTGCTGTCGTACGTCCCCTACGAGTGGCCGGCCCGCGTCACCGCCGTACGCGGCCACCGCGTCACCCTCGACCGGCCGCTGCCGCTGGACACCCGGCCGGGCTGGGCCCCGAAGCTGACGACACTCATCGACCCCGTGATCAACTCCGGCGTCGAGGGCCTCACGATCGAGATGGTGGAGACCCCCCAGTCCCAGCACCTCCTCGACAAGGGCTACAACGGCCTCGCCCTGCAGTGCGCCTGGGACTGCTGGGCCGACGATGTGCATGTCGTCAATGTCGACAACGGCTTCCTGCTCGTCGCCGCCAAGGGCTCCACCCTCCGCCGTACCCGCGTCTCCGGGCGCGGCAGCCATCACCCCTACTGCTGCCGCGAGGGCTCCCACGACAACCTGATCGAGGACTTCGCCATCGACCAGCGCACCGTCATCCCGGCCCCGGCGGGCACCCAGCTGCACGGCATCAACGTCGAGGGCCTGTCCAGCTACAACGTCTGGTCGCGCGGGCGGATGGACATGGGGACGTTCGACACCCACCGCGGTCTGCCGTTCGCGAACGTCCGCACCGAGATCACCGTCTTCAACGACGGCTCCCACGGCGGCGAAGCCAGCGCCGGGCCGCTCTACGGTGCCCGTTTCACCCACTGGAACGTCATCGTCACCAACGGCCGTGCGGGCTGCGTCAAGATCGACGACATCGCCCCGTACAGCGCCACGGTCGGCATCTCCGAGGTCACTCCGTTCGGCCAGATCGACGTCCCCGACTTCACCGGACCGCTCCATTCCCGCCTGGAGTCCTACGGCACCCCCGCCGTCACCCCGCCGAACCTCTACGAGGCCCAGCGCCACATCTGCGGCTAGCCCTGCCTCCCCGCTCGCCGGACGGGCTGCTCCTCCGCCCGTCCGGCGAGCGGGGACGAACCGGCCGCCGGCACCGGCGTGGGGGCGCTCCGCGTCCGGAGCAGCGTCCCGTAGCCGACGGCGGCGATGGTGCCGACGACGGCGCAGGAGCCCCACGCCACCCCGCTGCCCCAGTGGTCGAGGGCGAAGCCGCCGGCCAGCGGGCCGACGAACGAGGCCGCTGACCAGGAGAGCGAGAACATGCCCTGGTAGCGCCCGCGGGCCTGTGCGGGGGAGAGCTCGGCGACGGCCGACATGGACGCCGGGGCGTGCATGATCTCGCCGAGCGTCCACACCGTGACCGTGAGGGCGTAGAAGCCGACCGATCCGGCGAAGGCGGTGAGGCCGAAGCCCCAGCCCATCAGGAGGGTGCCGGCGGCGAGCAGTCCCGCCTGGCTCCGTCCGCGCATCATCCGGGTCACGGGAATCTGCAGCAGCACGATGATCAGCCCGTTGAGCCCGATGACGAGCCCGTACTCCTTGGCGCTGTAGCCGGACTGCCCCATGTCGACGGAGAGCGTGGTCGACCCCTGCTGGGTGACGGTGCCGAGCAGGAACGTCAGACCGACGAGGGACATGAAACGGCGGTCGCGCAGCACGTCCGTGAGACCGGTGCCCGTTCCGTCGTTCTTTTCGGTTTCCCGGGCGCTGTCGGTAGACGGCAGCGTCTCGGGGACCTTGGCGTAGATGACGAGCGCGCACATCACCGTCATGAACGCGCTGCCGAGGAACAGCCAGACATAGCCCTCGGCGGCGATCAGCCCGGCCGCCGCAGACGAGACGCCGAAGCCGATGTTGATCGCCCAGTAGTTGAGTGAGAAGGCCCGCACCCGGTCCTCGGCCGGCACCAGGTCGGCCATCATCGCCTGCAGCGCCGGCCGCGACGCATTGCTGGTCATGCCCACCACGCACGCCACCGCCGCGATGGTGAAGGCGCTGTCGGTGAAGCCGAGCGCGGCCGTCGCGACGGCCGCGCCGAGCTGGGCGATGAGCATCGTCGTACGCCGCCCGATGCGGTCAGCCAGCACCCCGCCGCCGACGGCGCCGAACGATCCGCCGAGCCCGTAGAGCGCGGCGACCAGACCGGCGTACGAGGCGGAGAAACCGCGCTCCACCGTCAGGTACAGAGCCAGGAACGTCACCACGAACGCGCCCAGCCGGTTGATCAGTGTGCTGGTCCACAGCCACCAGAAAGCCCTCGGCAACCCGGACACGGTCTCGCGCACGGCTTGTCGTACATCCGGCACTGCGGCCCCCCCCACAGGTAATGGTCTCTATCGTCCCGTGCAGCTTACTGAGACGGGGAGGGTGGCGCCAGAAGATTTCCATTAGGCTCGGCCCATGGCTGCTGCTCCTTACAAGCTGATCCTCCTCCGCCACGGCGAGAGCGAATGGAACGCGAAGAACCTGTTCACCGGCTGGGTGGACGTCAATCTGAACGAGAAGGGTGAGAAGGAGGCGGTCAGGGGCGGCGAGCTGCTCAAGGATGCCGGCCTGCTCCCCGACGTCGTCCACACCTCGCTGCAGAAGCGTGCGATCCGCACCGCGCAGCTCTCCCTCGAAGCCGCGGACCGCCACTGGATCCCGGTGCACCGCTCCTGGCGGCTGAACGAGCGCCACTACGGTGCGCTCCAGGGCAAGGACAAGGCGCAGACTCTCGCGGAGTTCGGCGAGGAGCAGTTCATGCTCTGGCGCCGTTCCTACGACACCCCGCCGCCGGCCCTCGAGGACGGCACGGAGTTCTCGCAGAGCGCCGACCCGCGCTACGCCTCGATCCCGAGCGAGATCCGTCCCCGCACCGAGTGCCTCAAGGACGTCGTCGACCGCATGCTGCCGTACTGGTACGACGGCATCGTGCCCGACCTCCTGGCCGGCCGCACCGTCCTGGTCGCCGCACACGGCAACAGCCTGCGCGGTCTGGTCAAGCACCTCGACGGCATCTCCGACGCCGACATCTCCGGCCTGAACATCCCGACCGGCATCCCGCTCGCCTACGAGCTCGACGCCGACTTCCGCCCCCTCAAGCCGGGCGGCACCTACCTCGACCCGGACGCCGCGAAGGCCGCCATCGAGGCCGTCAAGAACCAGGGCAAGAGGTAGTCGGCGCCGAGAAGTAGTCGGCGCCGAGAATTCATCTGTGTGAAGAACGTAACGTCACGAAGAAGTAGCGAAGCAGCGAAGGGCCCCACCCGGATCCGGGTGGGGCCCTTCGTCCCGCACTGGGTGGCACGCGGTGCTCAGGAGGTGCAGCCGCCGCACTGGCAGGCGCCGCCGGACTGGCATCCGCACTGGCAGCTCGGTCCGCAGCCGCACGCTCCGAGCAGGGGCAGCTGCACCCGCACGAGCTGCGGGGAACGGTCAAGGGACGGCTGGTCCCGGATGGACGGCGGCGTGGGGGAATCCGGCATGAGTACCCTCCTCGGCTGGCTTACCGCACCAGTGAACGCCGCCCGGCATGGGCGCATCAACGGCGCGCGGAGGCACTCGCCCGGCGCGAGGAGGGACCCGTCAGGCTCCCTCGACCTGCGTGGCCGGCGGCGACAGCTCGTCGGCGTGCTCGCCGGTGACCAGGTAGACCACGCGCTTGGCGACCGATACGGCGTGGTCGGCGAACCGCTCGTAGTAGCGACCGCACAGCGTCACGTCGACCGCCGTCTCGATGCCGTGCTTCCAGCGGTCGTCCAGCAGGTGCTGGAAGAGCGTGCGGTGCAGTTCGTCCATCCGGTCGTCGTCCGCTTCGAGCTGCAGCGCGTCGTCGACGTCCTTGGTGACGATGACCTCGGCGGCCTTGGCCATCAGGCGCTGCGCAAGCTGGCCCATCTCCAGGATGGTGCTGTGCAGGTCGCGCGGTACCGCCGACTCGGGGAACCGGAGCCGGGCGACCTTCGCGATGTGTCGGGCGAGGTCGCCGGACCGCTCGATGTCCGCACTCATCCGCAGGCTGGTGACGACGATCCGCAGGTCGGTGGCGACCGGCTGCTGGCGTGCCAGCAGGTTGATGGCCCGCGCCTCCAGCTCGCGCTGCAGGTCGTCGACCTTCTCGTCGGCCGCGATCACGCTTTCGGCGATCTTCAGATCCGCGTCGAGCAACGCGGTGGTGGCCCGGCCGATGGCGGACCCGACGAGCCGGGCCATCTCGACCAGCCCTTCACCGATCGAGTCGAGCTCCTCGTGGTATGCGTCTCGCATCGCTGTCCTTCCGTCCAAACAGAGGCTTCTCCTCCACGCTCCCACGCTGATGGGCGTACGCGTACCGTTCGAGCATCCCGAGTGAATCAGCGCCTACGTCAAGGTGAACTCTTGGCAACGGGCGTTCGAGAGGTAGCTCTCAAGGCTGTGGGGTACCCCTTTTGGCCGCCTAACCTGGGGGTATGGACGTGAACGCGGCGCTTGCCGCAGCCAGTGCGATAGCCGGTCTGTGTACCGGAGTGATCGCTGTGCTCGCGTTCCGCTGGAGCGAGCGGGAACAAGCCCGCCCCACCCGCACGGCCCTGCGACCCGATGGCACCGGCGTGCTGCCGCCCGGAGTGGACACCGTCCTCTCCGTACTGCGTTCCTCGGCGGTCGTCCTCGACGAGGGCGACATGGTGGTCAAGGCCAGTTCGGCGGCGTACGCCCTCGGACTGGTCCGCGGCGGCCGCCTGGCCGTCGACCAGATGTTGCAGATGGCCCGCGAGACCCGGCGGGACGGCGAGATACGCCAGGTCGAACTGGATCTGCCACGAAGAGGGGCCGGCCGCGGCGAAGGCCTGGCGGTTTCCGCCCGGGTCGCCCCGCTCGGTTCCCGGCTGGTCCTCCTCCTCGTGGAGGACCTGACCGAGGCCCGCAAGATCGAGGCTGTCCGCCGCGACTTCGTCGCGAACGTCAGCCACGAGCTCAAGACCCCGGTCGGCGCGCTGTCACTGCTCTCCGAAGCCGTGATGGACGCTTCCGACGACCCGGAAGCCGTCATCCGCTTCGCAGGGCGGATGCAGATCGAGGCCACCCGCCTCACCAGCCTCGTCCAGGAGATCATCGATCTCTCCCGGGTCCAGAACGACGACCCGCTGGACGACGCGGAACCGGTCGACGTCGACGATCTCGTCGCCGAGGCCATCGACCGCTGCCGCCACCAGGCGAACGCCAAACAGATCACCATGGCCACCGGTGCCGCCCCCGACCTGCACATCTGGGGCAATCGCGGCCAGCTCGCGGCAGCTCTCGGCAACCTCGTCGAGAACGCCGTCAACTACAGCCCGGCCCGCACCCGCGTCGGGATCGCCGGCCGCCGGATCTCCTCTCCGGGCGGCGACCTCATCGAGATCTCGGTGACCGACGCCGGCATCGGCATCTCGGAGAAGGACCGGGACCGGATATTCGAGCGGTTCTACCGCGTCGACCCGGCGCGCTCCCGCGCCACCGGCGGCACCGGGCTCGGCCTGTCCATCGTCAAGCACGTGGCCGCCTCGCACGGCGGGGAAGTCACCGTGTGGAGCGCCGAGGGACAGGGCTCCACCTTCACCCTGCGGCTGCCCGAGGCCGGCAGGGCACACGACCGCGCCCTCCCCGGCGACGGCCCGGACGGCCCGGTGGGCCCCGACGGCTCCGCCGGTGACCAGCAGTTCTACGAGAACTATTCCGATCACATTCCTGCCCCGGAGGTCCTTCCGTGACCCGTGTACTCGTCGTCGAGGACGAAGAGTCCTTCAGCGACGCGCTGTCGTACATGCTCCGCAAGGAGGGCTTCGAGGTCGCCATAGCCGCGACCGGGCCCGACGCGCTGGACGAGTTCGAACGCAACGGCGCCGACCTGGTACTGCTCGACCTCATGCTGCCGGGCCTGCCCGGCACCGAGGTCTGCCGTCAGCTCAGGCTCAAGTCAAATGTCCCGGTCATCATGGTGACCGCCAAGGACAGCGAGATCGACAAGGTCGTCGGCCTGGAGATAGGCGCGGACGACTATGTGACCAAGCCCTTCTCCTCCCGTGAGCTGGTGGCCCGCATCCGGGCCGTCCTGCGCCGCCGCGGCGAGCCCGAGGAGCTGTCACCGGCCGCTCTGGAGGCCGGCCCGGTACGGATGGACATCGACCGTCACGTGGTGACCGTCTCCGGCGGGAAGGTCGACCTCCCGCTCAAGGAGTTCGACCTCCTGGAGATGCTGCTGCGCAACGCGGGCCGCGTCCTGACCCGTATGCAGCTCATCGACCGGGTCTGGGGCGCCGACTACGTGGGCGACACCAAGACCCTCGACGTCCACGTCAAGCGGCTGCGCGCCAAGATCGAGCCGGACCCGGGCGCACCGCGCTACCTGGTCACGGTCCGGGGCCTGGGCTACAAGTTCGAGCCGTAGCCGGGCCGGCGGGCCGCTCCGCGGATCCCGCTTCACCGCAGATGACACCGAGCCCGGCAGCACGCGCTGGCGGGCTCGGCGTCGTACGGGGTCCTTACAAGGTCCTACGGGGCGCCGTACGAGGTCCTCCGGCTCCGTACGGGCTCAGCCCGGCCGTACGAAGCCCGGCGTCAGGGCCGTCAGCTCTTCTTCGTCGCCGAGGCCGTCGGGGTGGCCGTGGCCGTCCCGGTCGGGGTCCCGGTCGGCGTCTGCGTCCCGCCGTTCTGCGGCGTCGCGGCGGGCGTCGGGGTCGCCGTGCCGGTGGGCTTGGCGGTGGGCGACGGGGTGCCGCTGGGGCCGTACTTCTCGTAGTAGCCCGTGGCGGGCAGCACACTCGCCGCGAGGGCGACCTCGCCGGTTTCGCTGAACGTCAGGACGATGCGCTGGAAGTCACCGTCCCTGAACGCCTCATTGCTGCTCGGGATCGTCGCGGCGGGGTTGCCCGTGCCGCCGAGCAGCACCGAGCCGTGGGCCGGGACGGTGACGTTCTGGCCGCCGGCCGCGCCGGACAGGTTCGCCGTCAGGGCGGTGTCGCCGATCTTCAGCGACTGCAGGGTCTGGTCGGCGGCCCCGTTGTTGAAGATGCGGGCCGAGACCGTCGCGGGGCCGGAACCGGCCTTCTGGGTGAGGATCACGACGTTCTGCACCTGGATGTCCCCGACGGCGGTCGCGGCACTGTCGGGGCGGACCTGGTGTGTCTGCGCGTCGTTACCGGCGCCGCAGGCGGCGAGCGGGGCGATCGAGAGCGCGAGGGCGGCGGCGAGGGCACCGCGTCGAAGGCTGCTGCTCACGGCGGCGGCATCTCCTAGACAGGTAGGGAAGATCTTCCAGCGGGCTTACATTACTCAGCCGTCGGCCCGCCTCCGCACCGGGCCGCCCCTCGGCGGGGCGGGCTCACCCGACCGGGGGCCGCGGATTGCATTCCGGCATTCCGCCACGGGATTCCGGCAGGCCGGGCAAGATCCATTTATCGTGCACCGATCGCGCCGCTTCCGCGACTTCACAAAATTGGATCATCGGGCGAACAAGGTCCGAACGGAGTAGCGAAGATCCACTCCCAAGGGAGTGACAAATGGGGATGTACTACCCCTTCCGCTGGCGGGCTGTTGGGTGTAACGGGTGCGTTTCACCCCTGCCGCATACCGGCTCCGACCTGCGAATACCCCTGCTCGGTACTCCCCTCCAGCACGTACCGGTAGGGGTTGTCAAGCCCCGAGATATGCCCTGACCTGCGAAAACGCCATTCAGAAGAGGCCGTTCCCGTGTTACCCTGGATAGCCACGGAAGGGGTACCTGTCACATGACGTTCAAGGTTGGCGACACCGTGGTCTATCCCCATCACGGGGCCGCGCTGATCGAGGCTATCGAAATTCGCCAGATCAAAGGCGTGGACAAGACCTACTTGGTGCTCAAGGTCGCCCAGGGCGACTTGACGGTACGCGTACCCGCGGACAATGCGGAGTTCGTCGGCGTGCGCGACGTGGTCGGTCAGGAGGGACTGGACCGGGTCTTCGAGGTGCTTCGCGCGCCGTACACCGAAGAGCCGACCAACTGGTCCCGGCGCTACAAGGCAAATCTGGAAAAGCTCGCCTCCGGCGATGTCATCAAGGTCGCAGAGGTCGTCCGCGACCTGTGGCGTCGTGAGCGTGAGCGCGGGCTGTCGGCCGGCGAGAAGCGCATGCTCGCCAAGGCGCGGCAGATCCTGGTCAGCGAGCTCGCGCTCGCTGAGAACACCAACGAAGACAAGGCCGAGGCCCTGCTCGACGAGGTCCTCGCGTCCTGACGCGAGTTCTGCCGCGGTACCCGGCTCAGGTCGGGTGCTGCGGCATGCTTGTTTTCTGCTCCAGATCGTGTTTGCTCTGATGTGATGGCTCTCTGAGCCATTCGAGCCCGAACGTGTACAACCCCGCGGACTTCTCACGGAAGGGGTCCGCAGCGTCACACGTTGAGGCGATACCCACCTCGGCCAAGGACACAAACCTCTGAGTACCGCAGCTGTCATCCCCGCCGCCGGACGAGGCGTCCGGCTCGGCCCCGGCACCCCCAAGGCGCTGCGCGCCCTCGGCGGCACCCCGATGCTGGTGCACGCGGTACGGGCCATGACCCGCTCCCGCGCCGTCTCCCTCGTCATCGTGGTCGCCCCGTCGGACGGAGTGGCCGAGGTCAGGGCGATGCTCGACAGCCACGGGCTGGCCGAGGACAAGGACATAAGGATCGTCGCGGGCGGCGACACCCGCCAGGCGTCGGTACGGCTCGGCCTCGCCGCACTCCCCGACGACATCGACATCGTCCTCGTCCATGACGCCGCCCGCCCGCTGGTGCCCGTCGAGATGGTCGACGCGGTCGCCGCCGCCGTACGGGACGGGGCTACGGCCGTCGTCCCCGGCCTGCCGCTGGCCGACACCGTCAAGCAGATCGAACCCGGCACGAACATCGTCACCGGCACGCCCGAGCGCGCCCTGCTGCGCGCCGTGCAGACCCCGCAGGGATTCCGGCGGGACGTCCTGGTGACGGCGCACGAGACCGGGCCCGCCGACGGCGAGGGCGCTACCGACGACGCGGGTATGGTCGAGCGGCTCGGTGTCCAGGTCGTGGTCGTGCCCGGCCACGAAGAGGCCTTCAAGGTGACCAGGCCGCTGGATCTGATCCTCGCCGAGGCCGTACTCGCCCGCCGGAGGGCCACCGATGGCTACTGACGCGATCCGCCTGCCCCTGGTCGGCATCGGCACCGATGTGCACGCCTTCGAGGCGGGCCGCGAGCTGTGGTGCGCGGGCCTGCACTGGCCGGACGCCGGTGACGGCCTGGCCGGGGACTCGGACGCCGACGTCGCCGCGCACGCCGCCTGCGACGCGCTGTTCTCGGCGGCCGGCGTCGGTGACCTCGGCGCCCACTTCGGCACCGGACGGCCCGAGTGGGCCGGCGCGTCCGGTGTGACGCTGCTCGCCGAGGCGGCCCGTATCGTCCGCGAGGCCGGCTTCGAGATCGGCAATGTGGCGATCCAGGTGATCGGCGTCCGCCCGAAGATCGGCAAGCGCCGCGACGAGGCCCAGAAGGTCCTTTCCGACGCGATCGGCGCCCGTGTCTCCGTCTCCGGCACCACCACCGACGGACTCGGCCTCACCGGCCGAGGCGAGGGCCTGGCCGCCATCGCCACCGCACTCGTAATCAAATCAGCCCGGCCAGGGGGCACCTCCCAGCGGTAGCTGGGGGAGTTTGAGGCCACCTTTCTGAGCCCGAGCGGCACTTGAGCGCACGGTATCCAGGCAGGTCCGGACGGAGCCCGGAAGATCGTCCGGGCCGCGGCCCCCCAGAACCCGCGCGGAGCGCACTTTGCACGGCGTTCCGCCCACTACCCTTGTTGCGTGACCATTCGCCTGTACGACACCAGCGCTCGGCAGATCCGTGACTTCACCCCGCTCACGCCGGGCTGTGTCTCGATCTACCTGTGTGGTGCCACCGTGCAGGCCGCCCCGCACATCGGGCATATCCGTTCGGGCCTGAATTTCGACATCATGCAGCGCTGGTTCGCCTACCGCGGCTATGGCGTCACCTTCATCCGGAACGTCACGGACATCGACGACAAGATCATCGCGAAGTCCGCGGAACAGGGCCGCCCCTGGTGGGCGATCGGCTACGAGAACGAGCGGGCCTTCAACTCCGGCTATGACGTGCTCGGCTGCCTGCCGCCCACCTATGAGCCGCGCGCGACCGGCCATGTCCCCGAGATGATCGAGATGATGCGCGAGCTCATCGACCGGGGCCACGCCTACGTCTCCGACGGCAACGTCTACTTCGACGTGCGCTCGTACCCCGGCTATCTGGCGCTGTCCAACCAGGAGCTGGACAACCTCCGGCAGCCCGAGGGTGAGGGCGAGACCGGCAAGCGCGACCAGCGCGACTTCGCGATGTGGAAGTCCGTCAAGCCCGGTGAGCCGTCCTGGGAGACCCCGTGGGGCCGCGGCCGGCCCGGCTGGCACCTGGAGTGCTCCGCGATGGCCCACAAGTACCTGGGCAGCGCCTTCGACATCCACGGCGGCGGCATCGACCTGATCTTCCCGCACCACGAGAACGAGATCGCGCAGGCCAAGGCGATCGGCGACGGGTTCGCCCGGTACTGGGTGCACAACGGCTGGGTCACCATGAGCGGCGAGAAGATGAGCAAGTCGCTCGGCAACTCGGTGCTCGTCTCCGAGATGGTGCAGCGCTGGCGCCCCATCGTGCTGCGCTACTACCTGGGCACCCCGCACTACCGCTCGATGATCGAGTACAGCGAGGAAGCCCTGCGCGAGGCCGAGTCCGCGTTCGCCCGTATCGAAGGCTTCGTCCAGCGGGTCATCGAGAAGTGCGGCCCGGTCGAAGCGGCCGCCGAGGTGCCGCTGTCCTTCGCCGAGGCGATGGACGACGACCTGGGCGTCCCGCAGGCGCTCGCCATCGTCCACACCACCGTCCGGCAGGGCAATTCCGCCCTCACCGCGGACGACAAGGAAACCGCGGTCGCGCGTCTCGCCGAGGTACGTGCGATGCTCGGTGTACTGGGACTGGATCCGCTCGACGAGCAATGGGCCGGCGGCGAGCACGGTGACGACCTGCACGGCGTCGTGGATTCACTCGTCCGGCTGGTGCTCGAGCAGCGGCAGGCGGCCAGGGAGCGTAAGGACTACGCGACCGCTGACGCCATCCGCGACCAGCTCCAGCAGTCGGGGCTGGACATCGAGGACACCGCGTCCGGACCCCGGTGGTCGCTCGGCTCGCGCTGAGCGCGCCACCGTCTCCGCCCCGCCCGCACAGCCCCGCCCCCATATACGTCAGTACATTTTCAGCAGCGAAGAAGTGAGAGTGCCCCATGGCCGGGAACAGCCAGCGCAGGAACCGCCGTACGTCCAACAAGAAGGGCATGAAGGTCGGCACCGGCGGTCACCGGCGTAAGGCTCTGGAGGGCAAGGGCCCGACTCCGCCCGCCTCGGACCGCAAGGGCCACAAGAAGAACCGCGTCGCGAAGGCCGTGGCCAAGCGGACCGGGACCGTGTCCGCCCAGTCGCGCCGCCCGTCCGGACGCGGCGCCAAGGCCAGCTCCGAAATGGTCGTCGGCCGCAACTCGGTCGTCGAGGCGCTGCGCGCCGAGATCCCGGCCACCGCGGTCTACGTGCAGCAGTACATCGACAGCGACGACCGCGTACGCGAGGCGATCAAGCTCGCCGTCGACCGCGGCGTCCCGCTCATGGAGGCCGCGCGCCCCGAGCTGGACCGGATGACCGACGGCCTGAACCACCAGGGCCTCGTGCTGAAGATCCCGCCGTACGAGTACGCGCACCCGGACGACCTGCTGGTCGCCGCCGCCAACAGCCATGAAGCCCCGCTGATCATGGCGCTCGACGGGATCACCGACTCACGGAACCTCGGCGCGGTCGTCCGCTCCATGGCCGCTTTCGCCGGCCACGGCGTGGTCGTCCCGGAGCGCCGCGCGGCGGGTATGACCGCCGGCGCCTGGAAGACCTCCGCGGGCGCGGCCGCCCGTGTCTCGGTCGCCCGCGCGACGAACCTGACGCGGACCCTGGAGTCCTACCAGAAGGCCGGTCTCGTCGTGGTCGGCCTGGCCGCCGACGGCGCGACGGACCTCCATGAACTGGACGCGCTCGCCGGTCCCGTCGTGATCGTCGCCGGTTCCGAGGGCAAGGGCCTGTCCCGCCTCGTCGGCGAGACCTGCGACTACCTGGTGCGTATTCCGATGCCGGGTGGCGCGGAGTCCCTCAACGCCGGCGTCGCCGCCGGCATCGTCCTCTACGAGGCGGCACGCCGCCGCGCGTGACCGGCTGCGCCTGAGCCGGATCGGGTCCTGAGCGGGATGGGTCCTGAGCGGGATGGGTACTGAGCCGCTTCCGGTCCTGAGCCCCAGCCGGTCACGTGACCGGGAACGTGACCGGGGCCGGGGCCGCATCCAAGCCGCGGTGGCCAGGGCCCAACACCGTTGATCTTGACGGGTCTCGGACATCCACCGGGTCGGCGGCAGTGTCCTAATCGTCCGTCACTCGGTTAGTGGAGTGTGGACACCAGAACACCCCGCACTCCTACGGGGGGTGGGACGCCCGGGTTCGACGAGCCTGCTTTGAGCATGCTCAAGGTTCCGAGCGACCCGGCCCAGGTCATCGTCAACCACGCGAGCTTTCGCGTGCGGCTCGGCGCGACGTCGGCCCGTGCCCTGAGCCTCGACGAGACCGCGCGGATCCCCGTCATCAAAAGCTCCGTCCGGCAACGGGCCGCACCAGTGGTGTGGTCCGGCCGCACCGAGCCCGGCGACCCAGCTGCCGGCCGGCTCCTGCAGGCGGTCCGCCATGCGGGCCGCGTGGGCGCGGAATCCGGCTCCGGTCACGCCGGCTCCGGTCACTCCGGCCCCGACTCGCCCACCGGTTCGACGCAACTGCTGCCACGGATCGACGAGGCCGTCGCGCCGGCCGTCGTCGGTCCGCGTATGCCGGAACCCGAACTGCTGCGCGGCGTACGGCCGGCCCGCGGCGCGTTCGACTACGACTACGACTACGACGACCTCGGTGACGGCCACGACAACGGTCACGGCGACGGCCTCGAGGCCGGGCCGGGCGAGAACGGCGAGGCCCGGCGCGGCCGCGCCGGCGAACCGATCCGCCACGCCTGGTACCCCGGGCGCCGGATGAACCTCGGCATCGTCCTGCTTCCGCTGCGCGTCTTCCTCGGCTTCATCTCGGTCTACGCCGGCATGAGCAAGCTCTGCGACCCCGTGTACTTCGACGGCGGCGAGCGCGGCTCGATGGTCAAGTGGCTCTCCTCGCTGCACCCGTGGGCCGCCGCCGCGCCACTGCGCGACCTCGCGCTCCACCACCCCGTCGGCGCCGGACTGACCATCGCCTTCCTGCAGGTCGTCGTCGGCGTGCTCACCATCTGCGGGCTGTGGCAGCGGGTCGCCGCGTCGCTGGCCGCCGCGCTCTCCGTGGCGCTGCTGGTGACGGTGACCTGGCGCACGGTCCCGGTCTACGACGCGCCGGACATCATCTACCTCGCCGCCTGGAGCCCGCTGATCATCGCGGGCGCGCCCGTCTACTCGGTGGACGGCCGTCTCGCGGGCGAGGCATGGCGGCGGCTCGGGCCGCGCGCCGCCCTATGGGACCTGCGCAGGCGGGTGCTGCGCCGCGGCGTGGTGCTGGCCACCGTCCTGGTCGGCCTGGCGCTGCTGTCCGGATCGATGCTGGGCGCCGCCGTACGGTCGGCCAGCACCCACAC
>NZ_JASISZ010000092.1 GCF_030063355.1 Streptomyces sp. PH10-H1 | reverse complement strand
AGGCGATCGACCGGTTCGAGCTGTCGCGCGAGGTGGAGTTCACTACCTTCGCCGTCCCCTACATTTCGGGGGAGATCAAGCGGTTCTTCCGCGACACCAGCTGGGCCGTCCACGTGCCGCGCCGGCTTCAGGAACTGCGCCTGGAGCTCGTCAAGGCCACCGAGGAACTGGAGAGCCGACTGGATCGCCGGC
Organism: Streptomyces sp. PH10-H1; assembly: GCF_030063355.1. Lineage (GTDB taxonomy): Bacteria > Actinomycetota > Actinomycetes > Streptomycetales > Streptomycetaceae > Actinacidiphila. Next base: position 26,562 of record NZ_JASISZ010000092.1, on the reverse strand, counting down.
CCACCACCACCGAGCTCGCCGAGTTCCTGGAGGTCACCGAGCGGGAGGTCACCGAGGGTCTGGTCGCCGCCAACGGCTACACCGCCGGCACGCTGGACCTGCCGCCCGGTTCCGCTGGTGAGGAGGGCGACAGTGACACGGCGCTGGCCGACCGCCTGGGCGATGTCGACCCGGCCATGGAGGGCGTGGAGAACCTCCTGGCACTCAAGCCCCTGATCGCCCGGCTCAGCGAACGGGACCGGCGGATCCTGCAGATGCGCTTCGGTCAGGAGATGACGCAGGCTGAGATCGGCAAAGAGCTAGGCTACAGCCAGATGCACGTCTCCCGCCTCCTGAACCGCACCCTGGCCCACCTGCGCACGCACCTCCTCACCTCCGCCTGACCCGCCGGTACCTGGTCCCTGGGGGCGGGCGGCACACCCCGTCCTGGGGCCGATCCTCCTGCGCGGGGGGTCGCGAGCCGGGGCCGCGGTGGCCCCGGGCTGTGGGCGGAGCACGGCACGTCCCTGCACGAGCTGCTGCGCATCCCCGCCCGCACCCGGATGCGTCGGCAGCCGCGGCTTCCCGCGTTCTGAGCTGAGACGCGGCAGCTTTTCCACTCTGCGGAACAGCCGCCGTCGCCGAGGGCTGGCGTTGCGCCGTCGGTTGCCGCTCGGCGCGTCCGGTTATTGCGAGGAAGGTGGGAGAAGGCGTTGTCGGGCCTGGTCACGGTTGTCGGCCAGGACGAACACCTGATCGGTGCCGGTGAGTTTCAGGAGGCGGGTCACGGCGGCAGTGAGGTCGGCCAGGACCAGGGTGCCGCCCGCGTCCTCCAGTCGCTGGTGCCAGATGAGCAGGCAGTTCAGACCGGCGGAGTCGCAGAAGGTGAGGCGGCCGCAGTCCAGGACGACCTGCGTGTATCCGGCGTCCGTGAGGGGGGCGACAGCGGCGTCCAGGGTGGCGCGGCTGTCCAGGTCGAGTTCTCCGGAAACCGCCAGCACCGCCAGGCCGCCGGAAGCGGGAAGGAGCGGGCGTACCTGCAGGCGGTCCATGCGGCGGCACTCCTCTCAGGATGATCGTGGGCGCCGGAGGTCGGCGGCGGGCTGAGTATCGCAGAGTGTCGGACGCCAAGCGCTACCAAAATCCGGTTCCGGATTCCGGTACCGTTGGGGATATGCCTGGACTGACGATCACCTTCACCGATGAGGAACTGGCAGCGCTGCGCGAATCGGCCGGCCGGGAGCAGATCTCGATGAAGGCGTACGCGCACGCGACGCTGATGGCCCGGATACAGGACGAGGCGCTGCGCGCCGGCTACCGCCGACTGCGCGCCGAGCTCGACCCGGACCAGGAACAAGCCCTGCGGGAGGCGGCCGGCGCCGCCGCTGGCCGCATCACGGCCGAGGTGGGCGCGTGAAGGCAGAGCAGGAGTATGTCCCGCACCGCGGCGACATCGTCCAGGCACGTGCCGGCGGGCGCACCGACGTGTGGGTGGTGATCTCCAATGACATCCGCAACAGTGAACTCGACAGCTTCCTCGCCGCCCGCGTCCTGGGCGCCGGCGGCTCATCGCCCAGCCGGGTCGCCACCGGCGGCAACGACCCGCTGACCGGCTTCGTCTCCGCCGACCACATCCTGACCCTCTACCGCGACCAGGTCCACGAGGTCGTCGGCACTCTCGCGTCTTCCACCGCGGCCGCTCTCAGCCGGGCGCTGCGCGTGGCCATGCCGTAAGTCGCTGTATCCCGGCTGGCGGACCGGACAGCGCGGGGGCCGCAGCCGTGATCGGCTGCGGCCCCGGGGCCTGAGAATGCCGGCGATCAGTCTTTGAAGACGTCCTTGATGTGCTCGCCGGCCTGCTTCACATCGCTCTTGGCCTGGTCGGCCTTGCCCTCGGCTTCGAGGCGTTCGTTGCCGACGGTCTTACCGGCGGCTTCCTTGATCTTGCCCTTGGCCTTGTCTGCGGTGTTCTCGGCCTTGTCTCCGGTGCCCATGAGGTTTCCTCCAAGATCGGTGCGGGTGGTGCACTCGGCCGCCTACCCAGGCTGCCGGGGTCAATACCTGCCTTTTGCGCCAATTTCGGGGGCGCTTCGTCTGCGGGCCGCACCGGCCGATCGGCCAACGGAAATTCGCGTGAATGAGCGATCCCACCCGGGGTATCCGCTGGTCAGGAGGTTGATAACCATGGGTCCGTTGCTTCTGGTTCTACTGCTCGCGCTGATTTTGTTCGGTGCCGGCTTCGCGTTGAAGATCCTGTGGTGGGTCGCCGTCGTCGTCCTGGTGGTCTGGCTGCTGGGCTTCGTCATGCGGGGCACGCACTCCGGCGGCGGCCGTAGTCGCTGGTATCGCTGGTAGGCGGCCGCACCGCAGCGCATCGCAACTCATCAGGCCCCCGGCACCGCCGGGGGCCTGACCTCTGTTCGCCCACTGCGGACCGCTCGGACCCGCAACACGGCGCCCGATCGGACACGAATCGCCGGGGTGAGCTGGGGGTAGGCGACAGACGCCGGGGGCGGGACGTTGCGGAATTGATGGGCAACCTAAACTGAGGGGCCTCGCGTTTTCCGGACAGTCGCCAGGCAGCTGAAATCTACGCGGCGAGTCGCATGTTGCGATGCTCGAAATAGGCCTCATGCGGCGTCAGATATCCGATCGCCGAGTGAAGTCGCTTGCGATTGTACCAGAATTCGATGTATCTCGTGATGTCCTGTCGGGCCTCTTCTCGCGTGGCATACGTCATACGCGCTACGCGTTCGTTCTTAAGGGCGCCGAAAAATGACTCGGCCATGGCGTTGTCGTAACAGATTCCTGTGCGGCCGGCCGAGCGGCGGAGGTCGAGTTGATCGAGAGTCTTCCCATATTCGGCGGACATGTAGTTGCTGCCGCGGTCGGAGTGGAATATGGCCTTCTTTGCGAGCTTCCGATTGCGTGCCGCATTCCTGATGGAACGAGATATTAGCGGGGTCTGGTAGTTGTCATCCATGGCATAGCCGATCACTTCCTTGGTGCAGCAGTCGATAACGGTCGCCAGATAGAGCCATCCCTCGCCGGTCGGGATATAGGTGATGTCCCCGACCATCTTCTCGCCCGGTTTATCGGCGGTGAAGTTGCGGGCGACGAGGTCAGGGACGGGGAACGGCAGGCCGACCTTGGTCAGGCTGAACCGCTTGGGCTTGGGCTGGCAGGGGACCAGACCGAGCTCTCGCATGAGCTGGCGGACCAGCTCCGCTCCTGCCTGCACGTCCCAGCGGCGAAGCTGGGCGTGCACGCGTCGGTACCCGTATGTGCTGTCGGAATCCTCGAATATCTTTGAAATGAGAACTCTAAGCTCTTCCCGGCGAGTTGCAGTGGCGGATTCCGGCCTGTCACGCCACTCGTAGTAGCTGGAGCGGGAGACATGAAGTTTGGTGCCCATGAATTCGACGGGGAAGGCGTACCCGCAGCGTCGAGCCGCATCTGATCGATGAACTCGAACTTGTCACTTACCGGTGATCCTTGGCGAAGTACGCTGCGGCTTTTTTCAGGAAGCTGTTTTCCATTTCCAGTTCACGGTTGCGTCGCTCGAGTTCCTTGAGGCGCGCGCGTTCCCTCAACGTCAGTTCTGCATCGGCAGACGGCTCCGGCTGGTTCTGATACTTCTTCACCCAACCACGAAGGGTTTCCGAATTGAGGCCGATCTCCCGAGCAACCTCGGTGACCGTCTTACTTGATCTCAGGGCGATTTGGACGGCTTCCTCGCGGAACTCCGGTGAGTACTTGCTGGGCGGTGCCACTGTTGTCTCGCTTCCTTTGAACAGAGATCATATTGGGTCTCTGTCCGGAGACTTCGGGGCACCTCAGTCCCCATGCGCCGTGATTCTCCGGGCACCTGGGAACGAACACCAGCGGATTTCCATACGGCCGGCGGCCAGCTTCGGAGCAGACCGAGGCCGCGCTCGCCGCGGACCCTGGTGACTGGGCCACACCGAGCGGCCGTCAACTGCTGGACGCTATACCCCGCATCCGGGGACTGCGCGGGCGCCCGCGCCACCGGCCCAATCGGCTCTCCGCCGACCGGTGGCGTCAGATGGCGTCGTCATGCCAGGACGGTGTCTCCTCCCGGCCGGCCGCGAAGCCGGCGTCGACGACCGCCAGATCCGCGTCCGTGACGGCCCGCAGCCGGCGCATCGTGAGCATCAGCAATGCCACGGCCGCCAGTGCCAGGAAGGCCCAGACGGCGGCGGAGGCGGTGGCGGCGGCGTGTGTGGGGCAGCCGCCGCTCGGGAGCTCGCGGCCGCCCCGGTAGTTGGGCGCGGCGCACTGCGCGGCTGCACGATCCGGCGTCACCAGTACGAAGGCCGTCGCGAGGAGCGGGGCGAACAGGGCGAGAGGCCGGGCGGTGCGGGATCGTGTCACGACGGGACTCCTTGCTCGGGGCGTGCCGGATGGACGTTCGGACGCATCGCGAAGCCCTTCAACTCCATGACGTGTTCGCGCTGTTGAGCCAGCGGTGCGGCCAACAGGCGTAACTGGCTCTGCTGGAGGCGGATCAGGTGGCGCAGCCCGGCGGTGCCGTCGCGCTGCCACACCCGCAGTTCGAGCAGCAGGCGACGGCGAGGTGACAGCAACAGCTCGGACTCGGCGGGTGTCACGGCGCGGGCGCCGCCCGTGGTCTCGACCGGCAGAGCCGCGCGCAGCTCGGCCGCTTGGTCGCGCAGACCCCGCCGCAGGAGCAGGACACAGATGACCACGAACGGGCCCGTGGCGAGCAGAGTGACCAGCGGCACGCCCAGTAGCACCCCGAGCACTGCGTTGTCGGCGAACAGATCCTTGCGCCACCGGTCGAGCAGCGGCATGGCCGTGTCGAGCAGGAAGTGGCCGCCGAATGCGGCGAGAAGACCTCCCGCGCACGCGGTGAACCGGTCCCGGCGGGTGGTGGCCCTCAACGCCGTACCGAACCCGGCCCCCGCCAGCGCGGTGAAGGCGGTGTGCACGGTCAGCAGTCCTACAACCTGGCGGGTCCAGAACTGGGCGGCTGCTTGGCCGGGTTCGATCTCCGCCACATAGCGGACGGATTCGGTGAGGTTGAAGCCGATGCCCACGGCGGCTCCGAGCACCATTCCGGGCACCAGCCCGTCGGCGTACCGTCGGAAGACGAGGACGAGCAGGGCGACGCCGGCCGCCTTGCCCAGTTCGGCGAAGAGGTCCGCGTTGAGCGCGGACAGTGCCAGGAGCGTGCGGATCGAGCCGCGCGGGTGCTGGAAGTCCATGAGGTATCCGCCCGCGTACCAGGCGAACCACATCTCCATGACGATCGCGAATCCGGCTCCCACCAGCGCGCCCCAGCCGAAGGCGATCAGCGTCAGGCGGGCGGGCAGCCGTAGGTACAGCTGGGCGCGGTGCACGATCAACAGCGCGACGCCGGAGGTCGGCAGGCACAGTAACGCGGTCAACGGGGCACCGGAGAGAGCATCGAGCGCCATCACGGTGTACGGCAGCAGCAGCACGGCCAGGACGGCAGCACGGCAGGCGCGCACGCCGCGCACTCGGCCGGAGCGGTGCGCGGCGTACAGCACCGGAGAGAGCAGCAGGGCGATGCCCCAGCCCGTGTACAGCAGCACTCGGGTCAGCTTCAGCGCGGGCGGCTGGGGCAGCAGATAGATCCGCATCCACGGCAGCGGTGAGTGGATCTCCGGCGCGGCCCAGTACAGCACCTGTGCCGTGGCGAAGGCTGCGGAAAGCACGAGAGCGATGGCCAGGGCGATCCGCCAGGGGCGCCGGAAGGTGTCCGGAGGGGTCTGCGGGGGTGGCGGGGGCGACAGCGGTAGCGTCATCGGGGGCCTCCGAACGGGGTGGAACCGGGGGTGCTGTGGGAAAGCCCGACGGCAGACCAGTGGGGAAGTCCGACGGCAGGTCGGTCGGAAAGTCCGATGGCAGAGCGGTGGGGAAGTCCGACGGCAAGCCGGTTGGGAAATCGGAAGGCAGCGGGAGCGTGCCGGGACGCGAAGGCAGGGTGGGCATCTTCTCCGGCAGCGGTATTGGCGAGTCGGTGGTGAACGCGGCGAGGGTGCCGAGCCCGAGCGCCACCGCCCCGAGTACGCCGACGGCGGCCATGAGCCGGATGTGCGGGCGCTGAGGCGGGCCGGAGGGCTCCGGCGATCCGGGCGGTCGAGGGCCGGGGTGGGTCATCGGGGCCTCCGGGTACGGGACAGGATGCGCGGACCCGAAACGGCCGCGCGGCGCAGAGGGCTGGCGGAACCGGCGGCGCCCAGGCGACGACTGCGCCACCACAGCAGCCCAGCCACCGACACCAGCAGCGCGGGCAGTACGCGGAGCGCAAGGGCGGTGGCGGACAACGCCCCGTCCCCGGCATCCAGGCCCGCGGCCTGTCGTGGCGTGGGCGCGCCGAGCCAGAACGAATCGCCCGGGCCGGGGTTGTCGGAGGCGCGCAGCGAGCGCTTCACGTTCGCGGCGAACGTCGCGGCCGGAGCGTCACGCAGTGGCACCGTGCTCAGGTCGACGCCCCCGTAGGTGTAGGTGGTGACATACTCCGCGTTGCCCTGAGTGGTGTGCCGGGTGACCTTGAACTCGCCCTTGGTGTAGGACTTCACATACTCGTCGAAGGTGTCGGTGGGCTTCCAGGACGTCTTGCCGGGCCAGGCTCTCGCGTCTCCCCGGTCGACCAGGGCGCCGTACGTGGTGTGCCGGGTGCGGCTCAGGTTTCGGTACCACTCGGCGGCCACCCGGGCCAGGTAGACGCGGCGCAGGTCGGCGTAGTCCGGGCCGGTGTTGATGGCCCGCTTCAGTTCGGGCAGCACCAGAGTGCGGTACACCTGCTCGTTGTGCTCCTCGGTGGCCGCTTCCTGGCGGGGGCAACTCTGCCCACGCGTCACGCCACGGGACTTGAGGTACTGGGTATCCATCTTGACGTCGAGCGGCGCGTCGAGGATGTACAGCTTGTCGCCGTCCTGGTGCACGGAGGCGGGCGCGGGCACGATCCAGGTGCGGAACGACAGACACTGCCCCTTGACGCGGTTCCACAACTCCTTGCCGGACCCGGTGTCGGGATGGATCAGCGTGCCTACGGTCTTCTTCATCCGCAGGTCGGCCTGGAGCAGCACGCGGCCGGCGTCGGTGGACCCGAGGCGGGCATCGACGATGCGGTCGGGCTCGTCAGGGTTGAGATTGACCCAGAAGTCGCTGGGGCGCAGCGACAGCCATACGAAGAAGGCGTCCGAGCTGAGGGTGGCAGCGTCCATTCCGGTGCTGGTGCGCGCGTCCCCGCGCAGTGGGTCGCGGCCCGCTTCGAAGGAGTACTGCAGGCCGCTGCCGTCCCCCGGGTCCGCCAGGTAGCGCAGTTCCATCGTAGTGAAGTCGATGCCGCCGGGCGCCGTGGAGGGGCCGCCGGAAAGGATCTGGCCCAGGCCGGTGGACGTGGCGGCGTCGCCTCCCGCCGGGGAGGATTCGCCCGTGCTCTCGTCGCAGGGGCCGGCACGCCGGAACGCCGCGAGGCTCATTTGGGCAGTGCCGGCCGGTGGGCAGGGCTTGCCGATCGGGTCGAGGGGGTGAGCGAAGAGCTGGAGGGCCGCGCTTGCCGTGGAGTTCGGGTGCTGCGTGCCGAGTTTCTTGGCGGCATCCAGCCCCAGTTCGATCTGTTGCCTCGCGGCGGCGGCACGGGTCCGCGTCAGGTTGGTGAATTTCTCTTTGGTCCGCCGTGTCTCCTCCGCGCGCCACTTCGCGCTCTGGTCGGTCCGTTTCCCGACTGCGACGACCTGGCGCTGCTGTTCCGCCGTCTCCTCGACGGACAAGCCGTAGCGCCAGGCGAAGTAGGTCGGCATGTCCTGCGGGTAGAGGCCCGCGCACAGCGGGCACTGCTGTCGCTCCGAGGCACCGAGCACCCGAGCGCTCGGAGGTATCCCGTAGTCCTGGAGGTGACGCTGGATGACGGCCTCCGAATGCTCTCTCGGAACGACCCTCGAGGAGGTCGCTTCCTCCTGTTCCGGAAGGTTCAGCGCGCTCACGGCCAGCAGCTGGGTTACTCCGGCGCCGCGCAGCTTGGTCTCGACGGTCCGGGGTAGGAACGGCGTCACCGAGTCGAGCCGGAGGAGAGAGTTCCGCCAGTAGGCGTGGTCGGCGGAAGGGGCGGCCTTTTCCGTCAGCATCCTCGTCATCGTCAGGGTGGGCAGGCCGACCGGATTGATCAGCTCGACGGCACCGTTGCGGTACGCGTTGAATGCCTCGTCGCGATCGGACTCCAGCCTTCGGTGAAAGTCGAGGCGCATGTCCACGATCGGCAGCAGCAGCGGGTGGAACAGCAGGTTCTTGCCCTGGTACCGCTTGTCCTTGGACAGGTCCGTTCCCGTGGCCGACCCCGGTGGGCGTGGGTCCTTCCCCGGGGATGTGGGCGTGGGCGCGGGCTTTGGGCCGACGGCCGCGGCGGCCGGCACCGCGCCCCCGCCGGCCAGTATCATGACAACAAGCCCCAACGCCGCCGCGCCGCGCCCCAGGCGTCGGCCGAGGTTCAGTCGCATGCCGTTCCTTCCACCGTGCCGTCGGTACGGGCGCCTCGTCCTGTGCGGTCGTGCCCACCCCTCCCGGTGACCCCCGGCATCCCGGGAGGGGGGCAACCAAGATCCTGGCCGAGCGGATTCCGGACTGTCGTTGGCGCCATGCGCACACTGGTTGGCGTGGAACGCACTTCCACATCACCCGCCACTGCAGTTGGCTGAAGTCCCAAGATCCCTTCACCATCGCCGGAGCGGACATGCATCCCCTCGTCTTCGACACCGTCGAGGTCCCCGTAGCGGAAAGGCCCGCCGCATGGGTTGAGACAATGGCGCTGGCCCAGGTCACCCAGCGGGTGAAGTTCCTGGAGACAGCACGGTTCAGTGCCCGGATGGAGATCATGCCGCTGGGCGTGGGACAGTTGTCGACGCTCTCGTACGCCTCGCTCATCGCACAGCGCACACCGCGACTTGTGCGCCAGTCGGACCCGGAGATGTACCACGTGGCCGTGGCAACGGACGGCGAGATCGGCATCGAGCAGAACCGGCAGAGCTCCCTGCTGTGCCGAGGCGACATGGGATTCTTCGATAGCTCGCGCCCCTTCGACACCCAGGCGGGCGAAACACCCGGGCAGGCGCTCCTGTTCCAGTTCCCCAAGAGCCTGTTGCGGTTGCCACACCAGCGGTTCACCGCGCTGTGCGGGCTGTCGCGGCCATGGACGCAGGGAGTGGGGCGGTTGTTCGGACAGTTTCTGGTGGAACTCTCACAGCAGTACCCGCACTGCACCCCGCAGCAGGCGGCGCGCCTCGGGGCGACGGCGGTAGATCTGCTGACGGCGGTCCTGGCCCAGGAGGACGACGCGCCCCGGGACGGCGACGGCGAGTCTCAGCAGCACGGCACGTTCCTGAAGATGAGCGCATTCGTCACCGAGCACCTGGCCGACCCGGACCTGGGCCCCGAGGCCCTGGCCGGCGCGCACCATGTCTCGCTGCGCTATCTGCACCGGGTCTTCCAGGACAACGGCACCACGCCGCGCACCTTCATCCGCGAGCAGCGCCTGGACCGGTGCCGCAGAGATCTGGCCGATCCGGCATTGCGTCATCTGACGATCCACGCGATCGCCACGCGCTGGGGCTACCCCCAACCGGACGCGTTCGCCCGCGCGTTCCGGGCAGCCACGGGGATGTCGGCCAGCGAATACCGGGCCTTGCACGCAGCGCCTCCAGCGCAGGGATCCTGAGCTTCATCAACACGACTGTTCGTTGAGCTTGACTCTGTCGTCAGGCAACGGGTGAGGACCGGCGCCGCGCGCCTCGCGGCCGAGGAAGCCGACCCGTCGGGTCTGGACCACGACCGGTACACTCCCTTGACGCTGTGGCGCAGGGGCTGCTCCCGCGAAGCCTGCTGCACAGCTCACATAGCGGACCTGGCGGAGCGCCACCGACGCGCCGAGGACCGGATTCTCCCTGCTCCGGCCCGCAGACGGGTCCTGGACCTTGTGGCGGCGGAACACCAGTAGCTGAGGCAGCCATGCACGTTGGCCTCTCCCCGGACCACGCACAGCGGCACGGCTCACCGCGACCGCTAAGCAGCTGGCCGTCTGGCGGTGTGCGCGAGGACTGCCGTCCTCGTCGAGCCCAGTCGGCAGGGACGATCTGATCATCTACTTCACCCTCGCCCCGGCCGAACGGGCGTTTTTGGCCTGGTTCCGCCGGGCCCAGAACGTACTCGGCGCGGCCTCATGCTCAAGTTCCCCGAAATCGAGGCCCGGTTCCCGGAGTTCATCGAGGACCTCCGGCGTACCGTCGTGCCGTGTGCGGGCGCCGACCGCTACAGGCGCTGTTCCGTCAGTCCTTGCGGCCGGTCGCCGCGACCGTCACACCCAGCCCGATCATCGCGAGCCCGCCGAGGCCGCCGACCGCGGCCAGCCGCTGCGGCGAGCCGACGAACCAGCCCCGCGCGGTCGCGGCCACCAGCCCCCACGCGCTGTCGGACGCCACCGCGATCACGTTGAACACCAGGCCGAGCAGCAGCATCTGCACCGCCACGTGGCCCTGGTCGCGGTCGACGAACTGCGGGAGCACCGCGGCGAAGAACACGATCGTCTTGGGGTTGGCGACGCCCACGAGGAACCCGTCCCAGAACGTCCGGAAGCTCCCGCGCACCGGCCGCCCGTCCTCGGCGAACGCCGCGGGCAGCGCCTTGCGACGGCGTACCGCCTTGACGCCCAGGTACACCAGGTACGCCGCGCCCACGAGCTTGAGCGTGGTGAAGACCAGCACCGACCGCTCCACGGTCGCGCCGACGCCCAGCGCGACGGCCACCACCAGGGTGTACGCCCCGACAGTGTTCCCGGCAACGGTCGTCAGCGCGGCGCGGCGCCCGTGCGCCAGGGCCCGCCCGACGACGAACAGCACGCTGGGACCCGGGATCACGATGAGCAGGAACGACATGGCCGCGAAGGCGAGCAGACGATCAGGAGACACCATGCGGTGCAGCGTACTGCGCGTACCCGTCGGCAGCCGAGGCCTTTTTCGCATCGAGGGCACGGCAGCCTCACGCGGGCACCGCAGGGCACACGGCAGCCGATGGACGCCGCGTCGCGTGAGGCCCATGACGCGGACCGGGGTGCTGCGAGACCTGGTGACCAACGGGCGGAGGTACGGTCTCGAGCGGCCGCACGAGCTGGCAGCCGATCGTGACCTGCCTGTCTCCGACCTGCTCATGATTGCCGGACCTCCGGTGCCGGCACGGCTGCTGCCACCGGCCCGTGACGGCGAGGCCATGCGCGACATCGGGATGCGCGAGATGCCGTTCGCCGGACTGTCCCGCAGCACGATCAGGGCCATGCTTGGCGGACGCCATCACGCCATCACGCCATCACGCCGTGCAGCCGCTCAAGGCGGTGGCCACGCGCTGATCGGGCACGCTGCGCCCGAGGCGTGGCAGCGCATGTCGTGCGGCGACGGCGCGAAAGGACCGCAGATCTACGACTGGGCGTGCGCCCGTCTGCCCGCTGTCGGGGAGTTCGACGACGCGGAACACCGCCGGGGCCGCTGGGTGCCGGCCCGCCGCAGCCTGGCCGACCTCACCGGGATCGCGTTCGGAGAGCGGACCAGCGGCACACCTGACCTGCGGAATACCGAACCGCTGCTGGAGTACTCGTCTAGTGGGCCTTCTGGTTGGCGTTGCGGAGGTGGCGCAGGATCGCGGTCATCACGGCCACCTCGTCCGGTGCCAGTACGTCCTGGATGTGGCGCTGGCTCGCGGTCAGGGCCAGGGCGCTGCGCCGTCGCGCCTTCGCGAGCCCGTCGTCGGTGAGTGTCACGAGGGTGGCGCGCCGGTCGGTCGGATGCGCGTTGCGGGTGACGAGGCCGCGTTGTTCCATGGTGTCGAGCAGCCGGGTGGTGCGGGTGGTGCTCGTGGCAAGGGCCTGGGTGATGTCCACGGTGCGCAGCGCGTGGCCGGGGGTACGGGCCAGGCGGAACAGCGCGTCCGAGATCGACGCGTCTGTGCCGCCCTGCGGGCTGACCTCGGCGTCGATGTGCGCGGTCACGGCCAGGTACGCCTCGCGGAGCATCCCGTAGGCCTCCCAACGCGGATCGTCGAACAACTCGTCCATCACGGCACTCGCTTGCGGGATAGTCCCGATCGGGAGTAAATTCGGGACAGTCCCGAACGGAACAATCTTGCCATGCTGAAGGTGTGAGTTCCATGGCCGCGTACGCACTGTTCGACAACGTCGAGGTCACTGACCGGACGAGCCGGCCGAGTACTCCGCGCGAGTCCGGGCTGTCGTGGAGCGGTACGGCGGTGGCTACGGCGCAGTCGGCGGCGAGGTGCAGCCTGTCGAGGGCGAGCCGCTGCTGCCCTCGGTGCTGATGGGGTTCCCCGATCTCGCGGCCTAGCCGGACAGGGCAATGCGGAGCCGCTCACATTGATCATCCGACGAAAGGGAGGCCGCTCGTGATCCTCGTGACAGGAGCCACCGGACACATAGGAAGTGCCCTGCTGGCGGAGCTGCACGCATGCGGTGCCGGTCTGCTGCGGGGGCTGACCCGCGACGCCTCACGGGCGGCGTTCCCCGCCGGGGTCGAGGCGGTCGAGGGTGACTTCGCCGACACGGCGTCGCTGAAGCCCGCGTTGGAGGGTGTGCGGTCGCTGTTCCTCGTGTCGCGGCCGGGCTCGGACGCCGAGATCCTCGAGGCCGCCTGACAGGCGGGTGTCGAGCACGTGGTGCTCGTGTAGTCCATCACCGTCCAGACGCATCCGCACCTCGGCCCCGCCGGCGAGAACCTCGCCGTCGAACGGCTACTCAAGGACAGCGGCATGGCCTGGACGATCCTGCGACCAACGCAGTTCGCCTCGAACGCGATGATGTGGGCGGCGTCGATCCGCGACGGGCAGGCGGTCCGCATGCCGTACGCCGACGTAGGCCTGCCCACGATCCACCCCGCGGACATCGCGTCGGTGGCGCGCGTGGCGCTGACCGGGCCCGGCCATCCGGGCCGGACGTACGCCCTGACCGGCCCGGAACGAGTGACGGCCCGTCAGCAGGTGGCCTCCATCGCGGAAGTACTGGGGCGGGACGTGCCCTTCGCGGAGATCAGCCGAGCGGAGGCCCACGCCCAGATGGCCGCGGTCTTCGGGGACGAGGCCGCGGGCGCGGTACTCGACGTGACCGGCGGCGACGTCAACGACGCCCTGCTTCAGGTGCGCGACACGGTCTCGCAGGTCAACGGCTCCCCGGCCAGGCCCTTCCGGCAGTGGGCAGCTGAGCACGCCGCCGCCTTCCGCTGAGGCGCGGAGGCCCGCGGCCGTGGTCGGCGCCGCGGAGCCCCGGAAAGGGCCTTCGGCCCAGTCCCTTCGCCTCGGTGCCTGCACGATGTGGCTTGCCGGGAACAAGCCATCCGGCGGCGGCTGTTGGTCCGGGTACCGTCAACCAGCGGTATTCCTCGTCGGGAGGGCTCTCATGTCGTCGTCGAACATATCGTCTCCGAAGCCGGTCGCGCCGGTCACCGGCCTTCAGTTGCCGATCTGTGCCACCTGCGGTGTGCAGTACGACGCGCCCCGCGCTGACTGCCCGGTCTGTCTGGACGAACGGCAGTACGTCGCCTGGGCGGGCCAACAGTGGACCTCGCTGGCCGAGTTGCGCGCGAGTGGCCGCAGCGGTCGGCTCCGCGAGGAGGGCCCGGGTGTGATCGGGGTCGGCGCGGATCCGTCGGTAGCCGTCGGCCAGCGAGCCCTGTTGATCCGCTCACCCTCCGGCAATGTGTTGTGGGACTGCGTGGGCTACCTCGACGACGACCTGGCCGCCGAGATCGAGAAGCTGGGCGGGATCAGCGCGATCGCCGTCAGTCACCCGCACTTCTACGGTGTCATGACCGAGTGGGGCCGGGTCTTCGGCGCCCCGGTGTACATCCACGCGGCGGACCGCGACTGGGTCGGCCGGCCCGACCCGACGATCGATTACTGGGCCGGCGACACCCACCCGATCGCGCCCGGAATGACGCTGGTCAACGCGGGAACGCACTTCGCCGGTGGCACGGTGCTGCACTGGGCCGACGACCCCGAAGGGCGCGGGGCGCTGTTCAGCGGCGACATCTTCATGGTCGTGATGGACCGCAAGTGGCTCAGCTTCATGTACAGCATCCCCAACTTCATTCCCGAGCGCCCGAGCACGATCCGCCGCGCGCTCGAACTGGTCGAGCCCTTCGACTTCGCCCGCATATACGGCGCGTTCTGGGGACGGGTCGTCGCTGCCGACGGGGCAGCCGCACTGCGGCGCTCCGCGGACCGCTACCTGCGCTTCGCACTCGACGACGGGGCATAGGCCGACGTCCCGCTGACGGCTGGCAACCGGCGCCTGGCTGGTCGTCCGTCGGGCGGGAAGGACCGGCACCCGGACTGGCACCGGCCGCGCCGGCACCCCGGTGACGCCCCACGTGCTCGACGGCGACGAGCGGGAGCAGGCCTGGAGGCGCATCGCCACCGCCCAGCCGTGCTACGAGAAGTACCAGCGCGAGACCGACCGGGAGTACCCGGTGCTCCGACTCACCCCGCGGAGACGCAGACGCTTATTGGGCGCGCGTGCGCCCGTTGTCGGCGAGCGGGATAACGGCCCCTCTCAAAGTCCGACACATCAAGATCGTCAAGGGGGAGATCTGTCAAGAGCGGCCGAGACAGCACGTACCAGGGATTCACGGCCGAAGAGCGGGTCGCGATGAAGGGCCACGCCAAGGAGCAGAAGGCGGCGGCGCGCCGCAGCTCGCGCGCGGACAAGGCGGCGGAGGCGGAGCGGGACGTCCTCGCGAGGATCGCCGAGATGCAGGACTCGGACCGGATCACGGCCGAGCGCGTCCATGCCGTCATCACCGCCGGCGCCCCAGCCCTCGCGCCGAAGCTCTCGTACGGGATGCCCGCACAAACTGGACGGCAGGGTCGTCTGATTCTTCCAGAGCGCGGAGAAGTTCAAGGCCCGGTACGCGACGCTCGGGTTCAGCGACCTGGCGAAGCTGGACGAGGGCCCGATGCGGGCAGCCGCCTTCGCCCTGACCGAGGTGACCGCCGAGGTGGAGACGCGGATCGGCGCGCTCGTGAAGCAGGCGGTGAGCTGAGGCGCGCCTGGTGACCGGGCTGGGCCTGCGGCTTGCCGTACGGGCTTCGGCGGCCTGGCCTAGCCTGGCCGCACCGGCACCAGTTTGCTCGTAACGGGTGAGGCCGGTGCGCGTGTTCACTGGTTGAAGCCTCCTACTGGGCTTCGCCGAAGGCTCGCCGGTATGCGCCGGGGGTGGTGCCGATGGCGGCCCGGAAGCGGTGGCGCAGGTTGACCGCGGAGGCGAGGCCGACCCGCGTCGCGATGGCCTCCACCGGCAGGTCGGTCTGTTCCAGCAGAACCCGTGCCGCCTCGATGCGTTGGCGGAGCAGCCACCGGCCGGGGCTGGTGCCGAGTTGTTGAGTGAAGCGTCGGGCCAGGGTTCGACTCGACAGTCCGGCGTGCTCGGCGAGCCGGTCGAGGGTCAGCCGGGCGTCGAGCCGGGAGGAGGCCCATTCCAGCAGGGGTGCCAGTGACCCGTCTGCCCTGGCAGGGGCGGGCTGCACGGCGTACTGGAGTTGGCTGCCCTCCCGGTGTGGCGGCAGCACCATGCTCCGGGCTATCTGAGCGGCGTACGCCGCGCCGTGGTCGGAGCGTACGAGGTGCAGGCACAGGTCGATGCCGGCACCGGTCCCCGCGCTGGTCGCCACGTCGCCGTGGTCCACGTACAGCACGTCCGGGTCCACCTCGACCTCGGAGAAGGCCGCGGCGAGTTGGTCGGTGCGGCACCAGTGGGTGGTGGCGCGGCGGCCGTCGAGCAGTCCGGCCCGGGCCAGCAGGAACGCTCCGGTACAAATGGCGACGATCCTGGCCCCGCGGCGGTGCGCACCCCGGAGCGCGGCCAGGACGGCCGGCGACACCGGGGCGCCCGGCGGCTGCCAGCCCGGGACGACGACGGTGTCCGCCTTCTCCAGGGCGGCCAGCCCGGCGTCGACGAGCATCGAGTATCCGACGGTCGTCGCCACGGGCCCGGGGCGCTCGGTGCACACCCGGAAGTCGTAGCGCACCGGTACTCCCGTCCGGACGGTGCCGAAGACCTCGGCAGCACAGGCAAGCTCGAAGGGCGACTGGGGCTGGTTCACCAGGGCGACCACGCGGTGACGGCTCATGGCAGGAATATACCCATGGATGTCTTCCTGGACTCTCGAACCGAGAGTCGGCCTGCACCACAGTGGCCTCATGAGCGAAACGAATGGAACTACAGCGCTGAAGACCACCGTCCAGGTCGAGGAGGTCGAACCGGTCGAGGTCGTGCCCGGGATCGTGCGCCGCAGGCTGCCGATGACCGAGTACGCCCGCGGCTGGCTGATCGACTTCGCCCCGGGAGCCGAGTGGCCGGAGGTCGACGTACACGCCACCGAGGAGCGTTACTACGTGCTCAGCGGCGAGGTGATCGAGGGGGAGGAGCGCCACGGACCCGGTACGTACGTGGTATTCGCGCCGGGCAGCCGCCATCGGCCCCGTACCGAGACAGGCGCGCGGATGCTCGGGATCACGGTGGTGCCCCGCTGACCCACCGGCTTGTACCTGAGGTGGACAGCCTCCCCCGGCAGGGGGAGTGCGGGGTCGTGCTGCTGCCGGATCCGCAGCAGGTGCCCGCTCGGCAAGACTCCGTGTATCGAGTTCCGCGGCCGCCCCACGGTGCTGGACATCCGCCATAACCTGTTCAACGTGCTCGGGCTGCCCGGCTCGCCGCCCCGGCAGCCCACCGCGTTCGACACACTGTTGAAGGACGTTCTCGCTGAGGAATTCCGGGTCCTGGTCTGTGATGAGGCCCAGTGGCTGCGGGAGGAGTCGTTCGAGTACTTCCGGCACCTGTTCGACGACCTCTACACCGACATCGCGGTCGTGTTCGTCGGCGGCGGCAATACCTACCAGGTCCTCAGCCGCAAGGACATGCTCGCTTCCCGGGTCCACATCTGGCAGGAGTTCAGGCCCCTGACCCGCGTGGAGGTTCTGACCACCATCCCCGCCTACCACCCGGTGTGGCAGACAGCGGATCCGGACGACCTGCTGTACGCAGACGATGTCGCCGCCCACGGCGGTGATTCAGCAGGTCGCAGCCTGGCCGGTGAGCGCGTCGGCGGTCTGCATGACCGTGCCGTCGCGGTGGACGTGGACGGTGGCGACGGCGTTCGGGCCGGCCTGGGTGACGAAGAGGTCGTGCTTGCCCCGAGAGACGAAGCCGAACGGCACGGCGCCCGGCTGGACGGTGACGACCGGCTTCTGGACAGGGGCGCCGGAGTGCTTCAGATCGAACACGTCGATGCTGTTGCCGTTGGCCTTGGTGGTCACGATCAGCTGGGTGCTGTCGCCGGTGAAGCCGACCTGCCGGGGGTGTTCACGAACTGGGGGGTGGCCTTCGGGTCGAGACCCAGGCAGCGGTTCCAGTCCGCGTGCGACCGCAGGCGTCCGCCCTCGACGGTGAAGCCCTGGATCGAGCCGCCGTTCAGGGTGTTGAGGACATAGACGACGTCGTCGTGGACGGCGACGCTGACCGGGAAGCGGCCGCCCGAGGCCACGACCTGGCGCCGTTCGAGGCGGTCGCCGTCGACGGAGAACACGGTGACGGTGTTGCTGCCCGCGTTCACCGCGTACAGCAGGGCATGCCGGGGGTCGTAGGTCAGGGAACCCTGTGACGCGAGGTGGTCGGCGACCGCACCATCCAGCGCGCCACCGAGACCGCCGGTGTTGTAGACACCGGCCTGGGCCAAGCGCCCGTCCGCGCCGCGGTGGTAGGCGACGACCTGGTTGCCCGCCGTGTTGTCGGTCTGCGCGAACACGGCAGGACGCCCGCCGTGGCCGTGGCCACCGCTCTCGTCGGCGGAGAGGACGGAGCGGACACGGCTACGGCCGCGAGCGCGGTCGCGACGGCGAGACCGAGACGGGTGATCTTCTGCACGGTGGAATTCCTCCTGGGATACTGGCTGGTCGTCCTGCTCGGATACTCGAGCCCTCGGCCGGGCTACCGGCAGGTGGGCCGCGCATCCGGCGGGCGCCGCAGCGGCACCCGCGCAGCGAAGGATATGTGATGTCATGTTCGATAACTTGGAGGTTTCGGCGCGTCGCTTCCAGGCTGTCCGGTGCGCACCAACCCCGTGCGAGTCACCGTCGGCACTCTTGCGGATTGTCGGACTTGGGGCGGCGGTGGCGGCGCCTTCGGCCTTGGCCTGTACGAGTTCGGCGACCGCGGCGGTGTGCCGGTCCTCTTGCTAGGTCATGTCCGCCTCGCCCGGTGCGTCGATCGGGGCGACGCCTGCATGCCGCCGTCGAGGTAGGCCAAGGCTGGATAGGCAGTCCCTGTTCGACGTGTGCGGGGACGGCGGTCGACAGGACGGGCCGCGGGTTGCGAGCGGCCTCACGCCTCGATTATTCATGTCGGAAATCTGGCCGTAGTCGAAATTGCGCGATAGTCTCCGCGTCGAGTGCTGACACGTGTCAATTGATCGCCTCACCCCTGGAGGGCCACCGTGGGCCGAAGGCTCGAACGCCTGCGTCACGCAAGAAGCATGCTGCTGGTGCTCGCCCTGTTGATCACGGGCCTGGCCGGCGCTTCGTCCCCCGCCTTTGCCACGCGAGGCGGTGCCACGACCCAGGTCGTGCGGACCGACCGAGGAGCGGTCGGCGGCATGGTCTCCGGCGACCACCGAGTGTTCAATGGGATCCCCTACGCGGCGCCGCCGGTGGGCGCGTTGCGCTGGCAGGCTTCCCGGCCGGCCGCGCCGTGGCGCGGCGTGCGGGACGCCACCGCGACCGCGAGTGCCTGCGCCCAGCTCCCGACCGACGGTGGCACGCAGGTCGTGGGCGCGGAGGACTGCCTGTACCTCAACGTCACGACGCCGCTGGGACGCAGTGGTCAGGCGCCGCACGGGCGGCCGGTGGTGGTGTGGTTCCACGGCGGTGCGTTCGTGTTCGGGACCGGAGCTGAGTTCCCGGCCGGGCGGATGGCCTCGATGGGCGATGTCGTCGTGGTGACCGTCAATTACCGCCTCGGTGTCTTCGGGTTCCTCGCCCACCCCGGACTCGATGCACCCGGCGCCGCCTCGGGCGATTACGCCCTGATGGACCAGCAGGCCGCGTTGCGCTGGGTGCAGCGCAACGCCGCGGCCTTCGGCGGCGATCCGGGGAACGTGACCATCGCGGGCCAGTCCGCCGGCGCGGTCAGCGTGTGCGCGCACCTCGTCTCACCCACCGCGCGCGGGCTGTTCCAAAGGGCCATCGAGCAGTCCGGCGCGTGCCGCGACCCATTCCCCACCCACCAGAGCGCCGCGCAGGCCGGCGTCGCCACCGCAACAGCCGCAGGCTGCGCCGGCACGGCACGCGCCGCAGCGTGTCTGCGCGGCAAGTCCACCGCCGAGCTGCTCGCCCAGCAGGGGCCGCCCATCGGTCGATGGGTGCCCAGCCTGGACGGCAACGTGCTGACCCAGCAGCCTCAGAACGCCATACGCACCGGCCGCTGGAACCGGGTCCCTGTCCTCATCGGCGGCACCCGCGACGAGATGAACTTCTACGCGGCCCTGTTCTACGACCTGTCGGGCCAACCGGTCACCACCGAGCAGTACCCGCAGCTGCTGCGCGAGGTCTACGGCACCGACACCGACAAGGTGCTCGCCCAGTACCCGCTCGCCGCGTACCGCACGCCGACCCTCGCGCTGTTCGCCGCGCAGACCGACTGCGGGCCCTCGGTGTCCTGGTGCCAGAACCTCGACACCGCGACGTTCTATCGAACCCAAGGGCATGTACCGGTCTACGCCTATGAGTTCGCCGACCCGCAAGCGCCGTTCCTGTACCCGCTCCCGCCGATCCCCGGCTATGGCGCCACCCACGCCTCGGAATTGGCCTACCTCTTCGACCAGCCGACCACGCTCACCCCCGAACAGCGCGCCTTGGGAGACAAGATGATCCGCTACTGGACGCGCTTCGCGACGACCGGCGACCCGAACGCCCACGCACTTCCCGCCTGGCCGAAATACCGGACCCCGCGCGACGTATTGGTCCTCGCACCCGGAACCGGGGGCATACGCACCGCCGACGCCGCCGCCGAACACCACTACGCCTTCTGGACCAGCCTCGGCCCGGCGGGGGGACGTGCCTGACCAACCGTCAACGCGGGCCGCGTCGGAGCACCACCAGCCGATGCGGCCCGCACGCAGTCAAGTCGACCGGCTGTACCCGCGACCCGCGAGCACTCTCTGGCGGCCAAGGCCTGGGCCAGGGAGGTGTGGTGGCGTTGCCGGTCGACGGCCCACCCGAGCTCGTGCTCCCGTCGGCCTGTCCTGTGGGGGCGTGGCAGACGCGTGTGAGGTGGCCCTGAGCGGGCCGCCTCAGGTCAGGGGCAGCTGCATGATGGTCAGGTCGAGCCATCGGCCGAACTTGGTGCCGACCTGCGGTACCGTGCCGACGTGGCGGAACCCGAACCGTTCGTGCAGACGGATGGATGCGGTGTTCTCGGCTTCGATGCCGGCGACCGCGACGTGGTGGCCGGCATCGCGCGCAGAGGCGATGAGCGCAGCCAGCAGCGCGGAGCCGATGCCGAGCCCGTGCATGCCTTCGCGGACGTAGACGGAGTCCTCCACGGTGTGGCGGTACCCGTCCTTCTCCCGCCACGGACCGTACCGCGAACCCGGCCGCCTCGCCCTCCACCTCGGCCACGAACGCCGAGCCGCGCGCCAGGTGGGCGGCGAGCCAGGCCGCGCCTTCGGTCGGGGACTGCAGGGTGTCCGTCCACAGGGCCGTCGAGTGTTCGATCGCATGGTTGCGGATCGCGCGGATGACCTCCGCGTCTCCAGGGAGCGCCCGGCGAACCGTCACCTTCTCGTTTCTCCCATATATTGGATTCATGTCCAACATAGTAGACCCTTTGGTGGCCCGGATCGCAGCCCGTGTCCACACCGAACGGGAACGCCGTCGGTGGACCCTGGCCCAGCTTGCGGACGCCTCCGGCGTCTCCCAGGCCATGATCAGTCGGATCGAGCGCGGCGAGAGCAGCCCCACCGCCGTGGTCCTGGGCAAGCTGTCGGCGGCCTTCCAGCTCAGCATCGCCTCCTTGCTGACCCTCGCCGAAGCAACGCAGGACGACGCGACAGGAACCGGGGGAGTACACCGCCAGGCCGACGCGGCCGAGTGGCGCGACCCAGCCACCGGCTACCGGCGCCGCCAGATCACCGGCCCGCAGTTTCCCGCGGAGATCGCTGAGATCCACCTGCCCCCGGGAGCTCGCGTGCCCTATCCGGCCGCCGCCTTCGCCTTCGTACGACAGGTCGTCTGGGTCCTCGACGGCCACCTGACCTTCCACGACGGAGACACCGTCCACGAACTCGACGGGGGCGACACCATCGAACTCGGCGAGCCCACCGAGCGCGTCTTTGCCAACACCACCGACACCGAGTGTCGCTACGCCGTCATCCTCGCCCGGGGCACACGGCCATGACCGGCGCCCTTCCCCGGGGCGCCACGTTCCTGCTCGCCGCCATAGCCGGAACGGCGATCGCGAACAATTACGCCATCCAGCCCGCGCTCACCGCGGTCGCCACCGACCTGGACGTCCCGCTCTCCGTGATCGGCCTCGTGCCGACCGCCGCGCTCACCGGCTGCGTGGCC
The DNA here is from genome assembly GCF_030063355.1 of Streptomyces sp. PH10-H1. Classification (GTDB taxonomy): domain Bacteria; phylum Actinomycetota; class Actinomycetes; order Streptomycetales; family Streptomycetaceae; genus Actinacidiphila. Next base: position 4,904 of record NZ_JASISZ010000092.1, on the reverse strand, counting down.
GGCTTCGCCTTCCTGCTGCCCCTCACGGACCGCCTCGCCCCCAGCCGCCTGATCGCCGCTCAACTCGCCGCCCTCGCCGCCGCCCTCACCCTCGCCGCCGCCGCGCCCGGCGCGGTCGTGCTCCTGGCCGCCTACCTGCTCATCGGCGCGGCCGCCAGCGTCGCGGCGCAGGCCGGCAACATCGCGGGCCGCCACGCCCCGACCGGGCGGGGAACCGGCGTCGCCACCGTGGCCGCGGGCATGTCGGCCGGTATCCTGCTCAGCCGCCTGGCCGGGGGAGCACTCACCGACCTCCTCGGCTGGCGGCGGATGCTGCTCGTCTTCGCCGCCCTCGCCCTGCTCGGTGCGCTCGCCGCCGCGATGCTCCTGCCCCGGCAGCGGTCCTCCTCCCGCAACAGCTACCTCGCCACACTCGCCTCGCTTCCCCCGCTCCTGCGCCACCACCCGCAGCTGCGCCGAGCCGTGGCCGCCGGCGGGCTGTGGTACTTCGCCTTCAACCTCATCTGGGTCGCCCTCACCCTCGACCTGGCCAAGCCGCCGCACTCTCTCGGCCCGACAGCCATCGGCCTGTACAGCCTCGCCGGCATCCTCGGCTTCGCCGTACTCCCCTTCGCCGGACGTCTCGCAGACCGGTACACCCCGTACACCTTGATCACCGCTGCCCTGCTGGCCGCCGCGGCAGGCACCGCCCTGCTGGCCACCGGCCTGAACACTCCGCCGGTCGCAGCGATCGGACTCGCCCTCTTCGACGCCGGCTGCTTCGCCGCCCAGGCCGCCAACCAGAGCCGCATCATCGCCCTCGACCCCGGGCGCTCGGGCAGTCTCAGCAGCGTCTACCTCGTGCTCTACTTCACGATCGGCGCCATCGGCACCAGCCTCGCCGCCCCCCTGCTCAACACCCTCGGCTGGCAGGGCACCACCCTGACCGCCCTCACCGCTCTCCTCCTGGCCGCCGCCCTCGGACACACCGGCAGCCGGCAGACCTGCCGAGCAGCTCGGCACATGGGCTGAGTACACCATCGCGCGAGCGCTTCCATTTGTCCGGATACCGCACGCCTTGAAGCGACAGGACATCCGCTCGCGGGACGCGGCCTCGGCGAGGTCGGGGAACTGGCTGAGGAGGGTGGGCAGCCAGAGTATCCGGCATGCCTGCTCGATGGCGGCGGTCCGCCAGGCCCGACAGCCTCGGTCGGCCCGCCGAGGGGTCATGGCGGGCAGGGTCCCCGGGCACGGGAAATGAGCGGTTCGATCACTTGTGGTGACTCCTTCACCTGCCCCACGCCCGTGAGGCACGGACTCTGGAACGGCACTCAGTCTGCGGCAGCCCGCTCCTTGGCAGGGCGCCTGCGCCGCGGCCCCTCGGTGAGTGACGGGGGCTGGGTGCCGAGAGGTCCGTCCCGCCGCGTTGTCGGGCGGCCCGGCAGTTGACAGGGGCCGACTGGCGACCCGCCGATGGTCCGGGCGGCGCGTCAACGATCCTTCCAACCGGCGTTTCGCAGTGTGGGTTTCACATCTGCCGGGACAGTTCGGACGCGACCTCGACCGCGATCTCGATCGCTCGGGCTGCCAGGGGAGAGGGGCTGCGTCCCGTCCGCCAGTGCAGGCAGATCTCGCGGGGCGGTAGCGGCGGTTGCAGCTCGTGGACGCGGAGCTCCATGCGGATCGGGACCTGGTCGATGTCCTCGTTGGTCATGCCGGCGAACGGGCGCACGGTGGGCTCGAAGGCGAGGCCCGCCGGTGAGCACGGGCGGCGGTCGCGCTTGCGCAGCGTGTCCGCGATCTCGTCCTTGAGGATCTTCATGCCGAACGCCGCGGTGCTCTCGCTGGCCAGGGCGTCGTCCCACCGCTTGAAGATCTTGAACAGCGCGACGTTGGCGACCTCACGGGCATCCTCGTGGGAACCCAGCTTGAGGTACGCGGTCTTCACGTAGATGTCGCGCTTGCCGAGCACGAACGACTCGCACACCACCGACGGGTGTTCCTCGATGGCCGTGGGCAGCACGGCGCGGCTGGCGTTCACCACAGATCCCACGGCACGCGGGCCGGGACGGGATGGAGCGGGTGGTGCTGAGCTGCGCGCATCGGGCCCGTGCCCCCGGTGCGGTGCGCGGGCGGCGTCATGCCGTCGGACATCACTCGTTACCTTTCGGAACGCCGCCGGGTATCCCCTTCCCCGGGAGAGCGCAATCGGCCCTCACCCCTGATGCCGTCGCAGGAACCCCAAACGTCTAGTCGAGAACCCGAAAATATTGACGGAACGTCACAACAAGATCGCAACACGTGTTTGTTTCTCGCACACTTGGCTGATTTGCTCCTGCATGCCGCCCCTGACGTCCGGGCGCTGGTGTGGCGAACAGTGAAGCCGTTCTCCTGCTCTCCGCGGAGGCCGCCACAAAAACTGGCGTGATTTCCGCCCCTGGACGCCGGGCCTCCGGGACGGTCCCCAGGTCGCAGCGCCGCGTGCGTCATCACCAGCGTGGCTGGAATGCCGTCTTTGCCGGATGATCCACTGTTTTCTGTCGGTTGCTGCTGCTTCTCTCGGAGGGAGAACCGGACCGCACCGGGCGGCCGGCTCGTGGATGGGGACTCCGATGCCCGAAGGCAAGCACTACCGGCGCGGCCACTGGGTCAACAACTCAACCCGTGGGGCGAAGAGCAGCGGCAAGTGGATCGGCTTCGCGGTCGCGGCCGTCCTGGGGTGGGGGCTGCTGCACGGCGGCTTCAGCACCACAACGGACACCAACAGCACCCCGACACCCACGCCGACCGTCTCCCAGCCGGCCGCCCGGTGACCCGCCGCCCGGCGCGGTGGCGGACCCTGCTGCCTCGGCCGCCGCGCCACCGCAACGAACGGATCGCCGCGGGCATCGCCGCCCTGTTCGGCTTCCTGATCGTGCTGCAGCTGGCCCGCGCCGCGCTCGGGGCCCTGCTGCAAGCCTGGTACGTCCTGCCGGCCCTGGCCGCCGCGGCGGCTGCCGTATGCGTGGTGCTGTGGGTGCGGCGCAGGGCCGCCGGCCGGGCTCGTGCCCTGCGGTTGAAGGACCTGCGGCTGACCCTGGCGGACCTGGACGCCCTGGACCCGACGCAGTTCGAGTTGGCGGTGCGGGATCTGATGATCCGTGACGGGATTACCGCCCGGCACGTCGGGCAGCGCGGCGACCAGGCCGCCGACGCGGTCGGTAGGGACACCGCCGGGTGGATGTTCGTCGCGCAGTGCAAGCACACCACCGTCGCGGGCCGGGTGGTCTCGCGCACCATGTACGAGGTGAAGGGCACCGCCGGCCCCGTCCACGGCGCCGACATCGCCTTCGTCGTCACCAACGGCGGCTTCACCCGCGACGCCAAGACCTGGGGCGAGACCAACCTCATCCACTGGCTCGACCGCGACAAGCTCCGCCTGTGGGCAGAACACGGCACCTCGTACTACAGCCGGAGATCTTGAGGGTGGGTGATGGGTGGGATCGGCTGGTGATCTGCCATCGGCCGCCGGCCCGGGCAATGATCTCGCTGATCGTGGCGTCGGCGGGGGCGTGGCCGAGGAAGTAGGCGATCTCGCGGCGCAGTTCATTGTCCTTGCCCCGCCGGTTGGGGTGCGGGGACCGGCGCAGGACAAGCCAGTGCGCGTGCCCCTCGGCCGGGGACTCGTCCTTCTCTCGACGGCGAAGGCGGTCCAGTCGTAGAGCCTCTCGCCCTGGGAGCCGAAGCCGCAGGAGCGACGTTCCCACTGGTCACGGGCCTTCGCGTAGTGAAGGAGATCCTCGGCTCGCTTCACGGCCGGCTGGCGCTTCTTGCCGGGCGCGCTGCTGGAGGAGGCCGCCGCGCGGGAACCGACGAAGCCGGAAGCCGGAGACGTGGGGGTGGGGTTGGTCGCGTGGGCGGCGGACGGCAAGGCGCTGCGGGGTGCGTAGGACGAGGACGGCAAGGCGGTGCGGCTGTTGGCGTTCATGGAGCACGGTCGGCAACTGGTGCTGGGGCAGGTGCAGATGGAGAGGAAGAGCAACGAGATCCCGGCCTTCTACGAGTTGTTGGACCAGGTGGGGAGGCAGGCGAAGGGGGTGGTGTTCACCGCGGACGCGCTCCACACGCAGCGCGAGCACGCCCGGGTGCTGCACGGGCTCGGCGCGGACTTTGTGTTCCAGGTGAAGGGCAATCAGCCCAGGTTGTTCACCGCGTTGGACGCGCTGGACTGGGGCCGGGTGCCGATCGGCTACGAGGAGACCGTACGTGGGCACGGCCGCAGTGTGCGGCGCACGATGCAGGTCCTGTCCGCACCTGAGGACCTGCCGTTTCCGCATGTCAGCCAGGTCTTCCTGTGCGAACGCTACGTCAGCGACCTGCAGGGGAAGCAGGTGAGCGCGGTGGCGATCCTGGGCGTCACCAGCGTGAGCCCCGAGCGGGCCGGTGCCGCCGAGCTCTCGCATCTGTGCTCGGGCCAGTGGCAGCTTGAAGTGCTGCACTTCGTACGGGACACGCTCTACGCCGAGGACGCCTCACGCGTGCGCACCCGCTCCGGCCCCCGTGTCATGGCCGCCCTGCGTAACCTCGCCGTCGGCGCACACCGCCTCGCCGGCCGCAGCGGGATCACCGAAGCCACCCGCTGGGCCAGCCGCGCCATGTACCGACCGTTCGACATCCTCGGACTCCCGCATGGATCTTGAAACGGCCGTGCCCCGCAGGGCGACTTCGAAGGGCCATTCCTTCATCGGTCACGCAGCACTGCTTCAAGCAACTCGTCCTACATCGAATTCCCCTCGCATTCAGGACACACTGGAACAAGATCCAATGCCGTTAGGTTAAGAGTTCGGGTGGGGTGGTATGAGCGTGGGGGTGCGGGGTGGTGTGGGAGCTTGCCGGTCGTCGGGTTTCTTGATGCGGTAGCGGGAGATGATGCGTTTGATGGCGCG
>NZ_JASISZ010000091.1 GCF_030063355.1 Streptomyces sp. PH10-H1 | reverse complement strand
CGGTGGGGGCGGGGTGGCTGTGGTGGCCGCCCAGCCACAGCTCGGCCAGCGCGCCGAGGTTGGCCTCGTTCTCGACCGTGAGGTCGGTGGTCTCGTCCGTCCAGCCGAGGTTGGGCGCCCGCAGCACGGTGTGGCGGCCGCGGCCGACCAGGCCGGGGACTGCGACGGTCAGCCCGGCCGGGTGCAGTCCGAGCGCCGCTGCTTCTTCCGTGACCTGTTGTACGAGTCCTGCCAGTTCTCCGAGGGTCTGCGCTGCCGCGCGTCCCCTGTTGCGGGCCTCCACCGTCACCCTGGCCCGTTCGGTTCCGCGCAGATCCACCACGCATGCCGCCAGGTGATCCACCCCGACCTCGGCCCCGACTCCGGCCGGGCCGCGCGTGCTCAGCGCCAGGGCCGTGCCGGGGCGGCCCACGGTGCCGGGGCGCTGCGCGCCCAGCTCGGTGACGAGGCCCGCCGCGATGAGTTCGTCGACCAGCGTCGAGACGGTGGCTCTGGTGAGGCCGACCTCGGCGGCGACCGCCGCCCGCGAGATGTTGTCGCCTGCTGCGACGGCGTGCACCACGGCTGACAGGTTGCGGCGGCGGAGTGCCGGTTGGGGGCCGGTGCCGTTGGCCATGGCGGCGCCTTTCGGTTCGTGGGTGGGCGGGGGCCGGTCCCTCTCACGTTCGATGAGTCCGGCGGGTGGGGGATTTCCTGTCCCGCTGCTCTGGTGTCTTTGCGTCGAGTCAGATGGTGGTCAGTGCTGCGGCCAGGTTCTTCAGGGTGGCTTCGTCTCTTTTGATCGGATCGTAGACCGGTCCTGCTGTGGTGCCCCAGCGAGCGGCGATGGCGGTCGGGTGTTCGCCCGTGAGGAGGGCGGCGGCCTGGGTGGCGGCGCCCAGGGCTACGAGGTCGTCGGCGTCGGGGACCTGGACCGCACGTCCGGAGAGGCGGCGGATCGTCTGCCGCCAGGCGGTGCCGCGGGCGCCGCCGCCGATCAGGAGCAGCGGCTCGTCCGAGGGTGCGCCGTCCACGGCGAGTACGAGGTCCAGGGCGGCCAGCAGCGTGAAGGCGGCCCCGTCGTACGCGGCCTGCAGTACCTGACCAGCGGTCGTGTCGTGGCGCAGGCCGCTCAGGGTGCCCGAGGCGTGGGGGAGGTTGGGGGTGCGTTCGCCGTCCAGGTAGGGGAGGAAGACGGTCTCTCCGGGCGGGGCGACGGTTTCGCGGTCAAGGTTGAGGAGTGCGGCGATCCTGTCCACTGCCTGGGTGCAGTTCAGGGTGCAGGCGAGTGGCAGCCAGCCGCCGTGCGCTCCGGCGAAGCCGGCAATCGTGCCGGTGGGGTCGGTGGGGCGGCTGGTCGAGGGGGTGTAGACGGTTCCGGAGGTTCCCAGGCTGACGGCGGCGCGGCCCGGGGTGAGGCCGAGGCCCAGGGCGGCCGCCGCGTTGTCGCCGGTGCCGGAGGCGACCAGGATGCCGGGTGGGAGGGAGAGGCCCGGGAGTGTGGCGCCGGCCGGCTCGCCGGGGGGCAGGACCCGGGGGAGGAGGGCCGGGTCCAGGCCGATCGCGGTGAGGACGGCTTCGTCGTACGTTTCGGTGTCCGAGGCCCACCAGCCCGTTCCGGAGACGTCGCCCCGGTCGGTGACCGCCTCGCCTGTCAGGCGTTCGGTGAGGAAGTCGTGGGGGAGGCGGACGGCTGCCGTGGCGGCGGTGGTGGCCGGTTCGTTGGCTCGCAGCCAGGCCCACTTGGCTGCTGTGAAGCTGGGGCCCGGTACGGATCCGAAGCGGTCGGCCCAGTGCTGAGTGCCGAAGCGCTTGACCAGTTCTTCCGCTTGCGGCGCTGATCTGACGTCGTTCCAGAGCAGGGCCGGGCGCAGGGGTCTGCCGGTTTCGTCCAGGGTGACCAGGCCGTGCTGCTGGCCCGCGATGGAGATCGCCTGGGCGGTGTGTTCGGAGAGGTGGGTCAGCGTTTTTTGGAGGGCTTGCCACCATGTTTCCGGATTCGATTCCCGGGCTTTTCCCTCGCTGACGGTGTGCGGGGCCCGGGCGCGTGCCAGGACCTCGCCGGTGTCCACGCGGACGGCCAGCGCTTTGGTCGACTGGGTGGAGCTGTCGACCCCGATCACGACCTCCATGGCCCCTCCTCTTCCCATCGCAGGCCTCGCATACTAATTTGTTCAACTGTCTTACGAATAGGAGCCGGTGCGATGAATCTCACTCCCACCCCCGAGCACAAGTTCACCTTCGGCCTGTGGACGGTCGGCTGGCAGGGCCGTGATCCGTTCGGCGACGCCACCCGCCCCGCCCTCGACCCGGTCGAGTCCGTCACCCGGCTCGCCGAGCTGGGCGCGTACGGCGTGACCTTCCACGACGACGACCTCATCCCGTTCGGTGCCACCGAGGCCGAGCGCGAATCGCACATCAAGCGCTTCCGGCAGGCGCTGGACGCGACCGGTCTTGTGGTGCCGATGGCCACCACGAACCTCTTCACCCACCCGGTCTTCAAGGACGGCGCCTTCACCGCCAACGACCGTGACGTACGGCGGTACGCGCTGCGCAAGACGATCCGCAACATCGACCTGGCCGCCGAACTCGGGGCGAAGGTCTACGTGGCGTGGGGCGGCCGTGAGGGTGCCGAGTCCGGGGCGGCGAAGGACGTACAGGTCGCGCTGGACCGGCTGAAGGAGGCCTTCGACCTGCTCGCCGAGTACGTTCTCGCGCAGGGTTACGACCTGCGGTTCGCCGTGGAGCCCAAGCCGAACGAGCCGCGCGGCGACATCCTGCTGCCGACCGTCGGGCACGCGCTCGCCTTCATCAACGAGCTGGAGCACCCGGAACTGGTCGGGGTGAATCCCGAGACCGGGCACGAGCAGATGGCCGGCCTCAACTTCACCCACGGCATCGCCCAGGCGCTGTGGCACGGCAAGCTCTTCCACATCGACCTCAACGGCCAGACCGGCATCAAGTACGACCAGGACCTGCGGTTCGGCGCCGGCAATCTGCGGGACGCCTTCTGGCTCGTCGACCTGCTGGAGACCGCCGGCTACGAGGGGCCCCGGCACTTCGACTTCAAGCCGCCGCGTACCGAGGACTCCGACGGAGTCTGGGCCTCCGCCGCGGGGTGCATGCGCACCTACCTGCTCCTCAAGGAGCGCGCCGCCGCCTTCCGCGCCGACCCGGCCGTCCGGGAGGCGCTCAGGACCTCGCGGCTGGACGAACTCGGCCGGTCCACGCTGGGGGAGGGGGAGTCGCTGACCGATCTGCTCGCCGACCGTTCGTCCTACGAGGACTTCGACGTCGAGGCGGCGGCCGTGAAGGGCATGGCGTTCGAGCAGCTCGACCAGCTCGCCATGGACCATCTGCTGGGCGCTCGCTGAGCCTGCGTCCTTTCTCATCCGGCTCTCAGCCCCGCCTCACCCGTTCATCACCGCTGATTCCTACCGTGGCGCCGCAGCGGGAGTACGAGGGACCGCAACCCCCTCGTGCTCCCGCCGTCCCCATCCATCCCCCCGCGTCCTGGCCGGGGCGGCAACGGCGAGGAATCGCATGTTCTTTACGTATCTCAGGCGTGAGCTGCGACGTCGCAGAAAAGCGGCCCTGGTCATCGCGCTGGGTCTGGCCCTCGGCATCGGGCTCGTCATCACCGTCAACTCCGCGTCGGCGGGCATGACGGTGGCGCAGGGGAAGGTCCTGCAGTCCCTGTACGGACTCGGGACCGACATGACGGTCACCAAGGCGGCCGCCGCGCAGGGCAGCACCGGGGCCACCGACCGGCCGAGGTTCAACTTCGGCGCCACCACGGACTCCAAGGAGCAGAGCAGCGACCGCGTGATGGTCAAGGGCTTCCAGTCGCTGGCGTCCTCCATCGTCACCCAGGTCTCCGGGCAGAAGGGCGTGGCCGACGCGGTCGGCGCCTGAATCTGCAGGTGCTGAAGGTCAACGGGCAGTTCGACCGGGGTCAGTTCAAGCAGTCCCAGGGCAGCACCCCCAAGCCGCGGAGCGGCACCGGTGGCCAGCCGCAGGGTGAAGTGCAGGGCGGCGGTGCGCAGTTCGACGTCAACTCCTACACCGTCTCCGGCGTGGACGTCTCCAAGCTGACGCTCGGCCCGCTGACCTCGTCGAAGATCACCTCGGGCAAGACCTTCACCGGCGCGCAGTCCAACGCCGCCGTCGCCGTCGAAGAACATCGCGGGCACGACGGTCACCACGTCCGCGGACCTGGCCTCCACCGTCTCCGGATCACTCTCCACCGCCTCCAACCTCGCGACGAACGTCGGCAAGCGGCTGTCCATCGGCGTGCTGATCGCGGCCTTCCTGGTCGCCGGGCTGCTCACCTCCGCCGCCGTCAGCCGCCGGGTCCGTGAGTTCGGCACCCTCAAGGCGCTCGGCTGGAAGAGCCGCCGCGTCACCGGTCAGGTGATGGGCGAAGCCCTGGTCAACGGCCTCATCGGCGGCGTCCTCGGTATCGCGCTCGGCCTCGGCGGCGCCTACCTCATCACCTCCATCAGCCCGACGCTGACCGCGTCGGTCGCCTCCTCCGGGGCCCGGGCGGCGGCGGGGGCCGGGTCTTCGGCGGCGGGCCCGGCGGCCGGGCCGCGACCAAGGCCCTGGACATCGCCCTGACCGCACCCGTCAGCCTCAACACCATCGCCCTCGCGGTCGGCCTCGCCGTGGCAGGCGGCCTCATCGCGGGCACCTTCGGCGGCTGGCGCGCGTCCAGGCTGCGCCAGGCGGACGCGCTGCGCCGCGTCGAATAGCCCGCTGAGCGGCCCCCATCACCTTTGCCCTCACAGGAGTCGACCATGTACAAGCTGACCGGCGTGACCAAGCACTACCGGCGCGCCAAAGACACCGTCGAGGCCCTGCGCGGCGTCGACCTCGTCATCGAGGACGGCGACCAGCTCGTCATCCAGGGCCCCACCGGCGGCGGCAAGTCCACCCTGCTGCAGATGCTCGGCGCGCTCGACCGTCCCACCGAGGGCTCGGTGGAGTTCGACGGCGTCGACCTCGCCCGGCTCAGCGAGGCCAAGCTCACCAAGGTGCGCGCAGAGAACATCGGCTTCATCTTCCAGAGCTTCAACCTGATCCCGACGCTCACCGCCCTGGAGAACGTCGAGACGGCCCTCGTCCCCATGGGCGTCAAGGCCGCGGAACGCCGCCGCCTCGCCGCCGAAGCCCTGGACTCCGTCGGCCTCGCCGAACGCCTCAGCCACCTGCCGTCGGAACTCTCCGGCGGCCAGCAGCAGCGCGTCGCCATCGCCCGCGCCCTCGTCAAGAAGCCCAAGGTCCTCCTCGCCGACGAGCCCACCGGCAACCTCGACGAGGCCACCCGCGCCGACATCATCGGCCTCCTCGAAGGCCTCTGGAAGGAACGCGGCCTCACCTTCATCCTCGTCACCCACGACTCCGGCATCGCCAAACGCGCCCCCCGCCTCGCCAGCATCCGCAAGGGCCGCGTCACGGTCACCGAACGCATCTCTGCTGTGTAGCCGCCGGAAATGAGTCGAGGCGGCCCCCCGGACCGAAGTCCGGGGCCCGCCTCGTGCTTGTCAGTCCGCGGCGGGAGCCGGGGCGATGCCCGTGGGGCAGGAGCGGCCCCAGTTGGTTTCCGAGGGGGCTGTGAGGTCGACGCCGGTGCCGCCGATGCCGCAGTAGCCGTCGGGGTTCTTGTCGAGGTACTGCTGGTGGTACGGCTCGGCCGGGTAGAAGGGGCCGGCCGGGAGGATCTCGGTGGTGATGTCGCCGTAGCCGGCGCCGTTGAGGACCTGCTGGTAGGCGTCGCGGGAGGCCTGGGCGCCGGTGAGCTGGTCGGGGGAGTGGGTGTAGACGGCGGAGCGGTACTGGGTGCCGGAGTCGTTGCCCTGGCGGTTCCCCTGGGTGGGGTTGTGGGACTCCCAGAAGACCTTCAGCAGCTCGGCGTACGACACGAGGGCGGGGTCGTAGACGACCCTGACCGCCTCGGTGTGCGCGGTGAGGCCGCTGCAGACCTCCTCGTAGGTGGGGTTCGGGGTGTGGCCGCCCTGGTAGCCGACGAGGGTGGTCCAGACGCCCGGGGTCTGCCAGAACTTGCGCTCGGCGCCCCAGAAACAGCCCATCCCGAAGTCGGCGACCGCCAGATCGGCCGGATACGGGGCCGTGAGCGGCTTGCCGAGCACGGTGTGACGCGCCGGAACGGTGAATTCCGGCTCGGCACGGCCCTTGAGGGCCTCCTCGGCGGAGGGCAGGTGGTTCTTGTGGCGGTTCAGGAACATGCGGGGTTCTCCTCCGGGTTCGGCTCCGTACAGGGGAACGTATCGGCGGGCCGCAGGATTCCGTTCGGGCGTGGTCGGCAGGTGGACCCGGTCGTTTCGGGGGCGGGGCGGCTACCCTCGGCGGAATGAGCGACCACGACCAGCAGCATCAGAATTTCGAAACCCTCGCGATCCACGCCGGACAGGCGGCGGACGCGCAGACCGGTGCCGTGGTGACGCCGATCTATCAGGTGTCCACGTACAAGCAGGACGGAGTGGGCGGGCTGCGCGGCGGCTACGAGTACAGCCGCTCCGCGAACCCGACGAGGACCGCGCTGGAGCAGAATCTGGCGGCCCTGGAGGGCGGGCGGCGCGGGCTGGCCTTCGCGTCGGGGCTGGCGGCGGAGGACTGCCTGCTGCGCACCATTCTGTCGCCCGGCGATCACGTGGTGATCCCGAACGACGCGTACGGCGGCACGTTCCGGCTGTTCAGCAAGGTCGTCGAGCGGTGGGGCGTCCAGTGGTCGGTGGCGGACACGTCCGACCCGGCGGCGGTGCGGGCGCAGCTGCGCCCGCACACCAAGGCGATCTGGGTGGAGACCCCGTCGAACCCGCTGCTCGGCATCACGGACATCGCGGCGCTGGCGGAGATCGCGCGCGGCGCCGGCACCGGCGTGCGGCTGGTGGTGGACAACACGTTCGCGAGCCCGTACCTGCAGCAGCCGCTCGCGCTCGGCGCGGATGTCGTCCTGCACTCGACGACGAAGTACATGGGCGGGCACTCCGACGTCGTCGGTGGCGCGCTGGTGACCGGTGACGCGGCGCTCGGCGACGAGCTGGCCTACCACCAGAACGCGATGGGCGCGATCGCCGGGCCGTTCGACGCCTGGCTGGTGATGCGCGGCATCAAGACGCTGGCCGTGCGCATGGACCGGCACAGTGCCAACGCCACCCGGATCGCGGAGATGCTCCAGTCGCACCCCAAGGTGTCGCGGGTGCTGTACCCAGGGCTTCCCGAGCACCCGGGGCACGAGATCGCCGCAAAGCAGATGAAGGCGTTCGGCGGCATGATCTCGTTCCAGGTGACCGGCGGCGAGGAGGCAGCCGTCGCGGTCTGCAACCGCGCGGGCCTGTTCACGCTGGGCGAGTCGCTGGGCGGCGTCGAGTCGCTGATCGAGCACCCGGGCCGGATGACCCACGCCTCGGTGGTGGGCTCGGCGCTGGAGGTTCCGGCGGATCTCGTACGGCTGTCGGTGGGCATCGAGTCGGTCGACGACCTGCTGGCGGATCTCACTCAGGCACTGGGCTGAGCCACGGCCGTGGCGCACCTGGTGTCCACCGGGTGCGCCGCGGCTACCGGCTGAGAAACGGCCGCGGCCACCAGCTTCGGGTCAACAGGTTCGGGTCACCAGGTGCGGGTCACCAGGTACGTCGCGGCCACCGGGCGGCTACCAGTCGAGTGGCGGCGTGGTGTCGAGCGGCTGCTGGGTGGGCCACTCCAGCACCGCGAGCACCACGCCCGCTACGACCGCCGCGATGACCAGCAGCCACAGCAGCCGGTGGAGGACGCGCCGCCGCCGCAGGATGCGGCGGCCGCGTTCGGCCGCTCGTGCCGACAGGTCGGCGGGGACGTACGGGTGCGGAGTGTCGAGGATCCTGCGGACCTCCTCCTCCTTGCGGTCCGGGAGCGTCATGACGCGGCTCCCCGGATCTCCTCGGTCTCCGGGGTCTCTTCGGTCGCCTGGGTCTCAAGGGTCTCCGGGGCCGGTGTCTCCACTGAGGTCCGGTCCCGCGCCCGGATCTGCTCCGCCGCGGCACGCGCCTCGGTCACGGACCGCGCGGGCGGCGTCGCGGGGCGGCTGCGCAAGGTGGCCGTCGCGCGGTTGCAGATGGCCCGTACGCGCTCGACCGGCAGCCCCAGCTGCGCGGCGGCCTGCTCCTCGGCGATGCCCTCGAACAGCCGCAAGACGATCACCAGCCGTTCCTGCGCGGTGAGCCGATCCAGGGCGCCGCCGTGCGGCCGGCGCCACCACGGCCGGTAGGCGAAGCGCCGCACGAGTTCGGTGCGGGCCTGTTCGTACGGGTCCTCGGCGCGCATCCGGAACCAGTTCGCGTACGTACGCGCCAGGACGGCGCCCAGCAGCTGTTCGGCGGAGGCCCGGTCGCCGGTGAGCAGGGTGGCGGCGTGCAGGAGGCGTCCTGCCGCTCCTGCGGTGAACGCCTGAAATTCGACGTCCCGTTGGTACTCCGCTGCCGCCCGGCGCGCTCCCACGCGGCCAGTGGACGGCAAGCGGGCAGTCCAGGTCAAGAGTGCTGCGGGTGCGGTGTCCGCCGGGACCGGGTCAGGCGGCCGGGGAGGCCCTAGTCGTCGGACGGCCCCGGCTGGACCGTGGTCGCGTGCCATTCGGACAGCGCCAGGTTGAAACGCCCCAGCAGGTCGCAGAAGACCTCGCACTCTCCCGCGCTCCACCCCTCGGTGACCTGGGCCATCAGCTGCTGCCGGGAGCTGCGCACCTCTTCGAGCCGCCCGCGTCCGCGCGGGGAGAGGGCGAGCACGACGGCGCGCCCGTCCTCGGGGTGCGAGGTGCGCTTGACCAGGCCGGTGTCGACCAGCGGGGCGACCTGGCGGGTGACGGTGGAGGAGTCGATGCCCATGCCTTCGGCGAGCGCCTTGACACCCATCGGGCCTTCGTGGTCGAGCCGGTTGAGCAGGAGGTAGGCGGCCCGGTCCATGGAGTTGCGGGCCTTGCCCACACCGCCGAGACGGGTCTGCTCCGCGCGCCGGGCGAAGAGAGCGACCTGGTGCTGGAGTCGCTCGAAGAGTTCGGTGGGCCCCTCCTCGGCGAGGGGGGGTGAGGAGGACGTCTCCGATGGATTGGGCATGGCCGGAAGCTCGCGTTCTGTCGTTCCTGCGGAGGTTGGGAGAAGAGTACGCGGACAGGGTCACCATGAGACCCATCCCGCACAAACCGGGGTCCGGCGGTGGGTGCGGACGGGAGCTGGGAGACTGGGTGCATGGATAGACCGGCGCCCGCAGTACACCACCCGATCACGCTCGACGACGTGCGCGGGGCGCACAAGATGCTGTCCGGAGTGGCGCGGGTGACCCCGATGGAGGGCAGCCGCTACCTGACCGGTCTTGTCGGGTCCACGGTGCATCTGAAGTGCGAGAACCTGCAGCGCACCGGCTCGTTCAAGGTGCGTGGCGCCTATGTGCGGATCGCCGGGCTCACGCAGGAGGAGCGGTCGGCCGGTGTCGTCGCGGCGAGCGCCGGGAACCACGCGCAGGGTGTCGCGCTCGCCGCGTCGCTGCTCGGAGTGCGGTCCACGGTCTTCATGCCGGTCGGCGCCCCGCTGCCGAAGATCGCGGCGACCCGCGACTACGGGGCCGAGGTGCGGATGCACGGACAGGTGGTGGACGAGACACTGCGCGCCGCCAAAATGTACGCGGAGCAGACCGGCGCGGTCTTCATCCACCCCTTCGACCACCCGGACATCATCGCGGGCCAGGGCACGGTGGGTCTGGAGATCCTGGAGCAGTGCCCGGAGGTGCGGACCATCGTGGTCGGCATCGGGGGCGGCGGGCTGGCCGCCGGTGTCGCGCTGGCGGTGAAGGCGCTGCGTCCGGATGTGAAGATCATCGGCGTGCAGGCGGCGGGCGCGGCGGCGTATCCGCCCTCGCTGGCGGCCGGGCGGCCGCTGGCGCTCGACTCGGTGGCGACGATGGCCGACGGGATCATGGTGGGCCGGCCGGGGGACATTCCGTTCGGCATCATCAGCGAGCTGGTCGACGAGGTGCGTACGGTGTCCGAGGACGCTCTGTCCAGCGCGCTGCTGCTGTGCCTGGAGCGGGCGAAGATGGTCGTCGAGCCGGCCGGGGCGAGCCCGGTGGCGGCGCTGCTGTCCGACCCGGAGTCCTTCGAGGGCCCGGTGGTGGCGGTGCTGTCCGGCGGGAACGTCGACCCGCTGCTGATGCAGCGGATCCTGCGGCACGGTATGGCCGCGGCAGGGCGCTATCTGTCGCTGCGGCTGCGGGTGACGGACCGCCCGGGGGCGCTGGCGACGCTTCTCGCGGTGTTGTCAGAGGCGGACGCTAACGTCCTCGATGTGAGCCATGTACGGACCGATCCGCGGCTCGGGCTCACGGAGGCGGAGGTCGAACTGCACCTGGAGACCAAGGGTCCTGAGCACTGCGAGGCGGTGGAAGCCGCCCTCCTGGGAACCGGCTACACGGTCATCTGACGCTGGTCGGGATCCGGGCCGGAAGTTCCGGGAGCCCCGGTATTGACGCGATATATCGCATGCGGCATGCTCGCGATGTGTCGCGTATGGACTCCTGGTGTGCGGGCGGGTGTGCGGGCGGGACCGAAATCGGGTCGCGGCGTGCCGCGAGCCCCGCGATCATCGACAGTAAAGACCTATCCCCGGATTGGGAGTAGTCACATGCCAGGCGCGATCTACGCCGAAGGTCTGGTCAAGACCTTCGGCGACGTACGGGCATTGGACGGAGTGGACTTCGACGTCCCGGAAGGCACCGTCCTGGGCCTCCTGGGTCCGAACGGCGCGGGAAAGACCACCGCCGTACGGGTGCTCACCACCCTGCTCAAGCCGGACAGCGGCAAAGCCGTCGTGGCCGGTATCGACGTCCTGAAGCACCCCAACGAAGTACGCCGCCACATCGGCCTGTCCGGCCAGTTCGCGGCGGTCGACGAATATCTGACCGGCCGTGAGAATCTCCAAATGGTCGGCCAGCTCTACCAGATGACGAGCCGTGACGCGAAGGTCCGCGCGGCCGAGCTGCTGGAGCGGTTCGGCCTCGGGGACGCGGCCGACCGGACCGCCAAGACGTACTCCGGTGGTATGCGCCGCCGGCTGGACCTCGCCGCGGCGCTCGTCGTCAAGCCGCCGGTGATGTTCATGGACGAGCCCACCACCGGCCTCGACCCGCGCAACCGTCAGGTCATGTGGGAGGTCATCCAGGACCTGGTGGCAGGCGGCACGACCCTGTTGCTCACCACGCAGTACCTCGAAGAGGCCGACCAGCTCGCCCACGACATCTGCGTCATCGACCACGGCAAGGTCATCGCGCGCGGCACCTCCGACCAGCTCAAGGCCCAGACCGGCGGCGAACGCGTCGAGGTCGTGGTCCATGAGCGCGACCGCCTCACCGAGGCGGAGACGATTCTGCGCGGCTTCGGCAAGGGCGACACCAAGGTCGAGGACCACACCCGCAGGATCACCGTGCCGGTCAACGGCGGCGCGAAGCTGCTCGCCGAGGTCATCCGCGATCTTGACGCCCGGGGCATCGAGATCGACGACATCGGTCTGCGCCGCCCCACCCTTGACGATGTGTTCCTCTCGCTCACCGGTCACGAGGCCGAGGTCGCAGACACGGACGAGGAGACGAAGTAATGGCACTCACCCATGCGCCCGAGGCAGTGGGGAGCACGCTCGCTCCGCGCGCCGGCGGCGGGATCGTCCAGTCCCTGCGGGATTCGCTGGTCATGGCCAAGCGCAATCTGATCCGGATGAGCCGCATCCCCGAGATGGTCATCTTCGGGCTGATCCAGCCGATCATGTTCGTGGTGCTGTTCAGCTACGTCTTCGGCGGCTCCGTCAACATCGGCGGCACCACCGACGCGGGCGCCTACCGCGAATTCCTGATGGCGGGCATCTTCGCGCAGACCGTCACCTTCGCCACCGCGGGCGCGGGAGCCGGCATCGCCGACGACATGCACAAGGGCCTCATCGACCGCTTCCGGTCGCTGCCGATGGCGCGTGGCGCGGTCCTCACCGGCCGCACCCTCGCCGACCTCGTGCAGACCACGCTGACCGTCGTGGTGCTCGCGATAGTCGCGCTGCTGGTCGGCTGGCGGATCCACCACGGCATCCCCAAGATGCTCGGCGCCTTCGCCCTGCTGCTCCTGCTCGGGTACGCCTTCTCGTGGATCGGCGCCCTGATCGGACTGTCGGTCCGTACGCCGGAGGCGGCCACCTCCGGCGGCCTGATCTGGCTCTTCCCGGTCACGTTCATCTCGAACGCCTTCGTCAACACCTCCGGGATGACGCCCTGGCTGCGGCACATCGCCGAGTGGAATCCGTTCAGCGCCACCGTGCAGGCCTGCCGGCAGCTCTTCGGCAACCCGGGCGTCGTCCATTCCGACGCCTGGCCGATGCAGCATCCCGTCTGGGCCTCGCTGCTCTGGTCGGTCCTGATCATCGTGGTCTTCCGCACCCTGTCGGTGCGCAAGTACCGCTCCGCGACGGCCTGACACCGGCGCCGCTCACGTACGAAACGGGCTCCCAGCCGTACCCACGGCTGGGAGCCCGTCGTGCATTCGTCGTGGTGCCGGCGCGGTTCGGCCCCGGCCCGGATCAGCCCCGGTGCGGCTTGACCGAGAGGATCTTCACCGAGGACTTCTTGCCGTTCGGCAGCTCGTACACGGCGTCCTCGCCGGCCTGCTTCCCGCTCACGCCCTTGCCGAGCGGGGACTGCGGTGAGTACGTCTCCAAGGTGTCGCTCACGTATTCACGCGAACCGACCAGGAAGGTCATCGTGTCGTCCGGGTCGCCGTCGAAGGCGATCGTGACGACCATGCCGGGCGCGACCACACCGGTGTCGGCCGGCGCCTCGCCGACCTTGGCACGCTCCAGCAGCTGAGTCAGCTGGCGTACCCGCAGCTCCTGCTTGCCCTGGTCCTCGCGCGCCGCGTGGTAGCCGGCGTTCTCCTTGAGGTCGCCCTCCTGGCGGGCTTCCTCGATCTTGGCGATGATCAGCGCGCGTGCCGGACCCGACAGGTACTCCAGCTCAGCCTTCAGCTGGTCGTACGCCTCCTGGGTCAGCCAGGTGACGTTCTCGCTGGTCTGCTGGGTCACAGATGCTCCTCGTAGGTACTGCGTGGGACTGCGTCGAGTGCCTTGCCATCGCGTGGCCGGGCGAAACCATGAGCGTAACAATTTCGGCACCCACTCGGGAGCAGGAAATCGTCAGAGTGTCGTCGTAGCAGGTCAGCCCTGGTCCGCCGGCTTGCAGCCGAGCAGTTCAGCGGTCTCGCCGCGATGGATGGTGCGCATGGTGACCACGGTGTCCACCTGCTTCTTGTGGTCGCGGAGGGTCACGTCCATGCGTCCCACCTCCGTGTGGTCCTTGTCCACCGAGCGCAGGGTGCACACGGCGACCGTCCCGGCGTCCTTGCGGACCTCCAGATGGATCTCCACCGCCTGGTCCGAGACGGCCTGGGACTTGATCACTTCACCGCTCACGTCCGTGCCCGCGACCGAGTGCCAGCCGAACCAGCCGACTCCGCCCAGTGCCAGTACGCCCAGCACTGCCCCGGTGATCTTCAGCTGCCGGTCGGCCAGCGCATGGGCGCCGCGTCCGTAGCGCCCTTCGGGCAGCCCCTCGCGCACCGCAGTCATGATCGTTCCTTCCGGTCGGGGGCCAAGGAAATAATCGCCCCCTCGCTTCGGTCACTATAGGAGGCGCCCTTTACATGAAACGAGGGGGCCACTACCGATGACTAGAGGATCCAGCCTTGACTGAGCAGCTGCGACTGATGGCCGTCCACGCCCACCCTGACGACGAGTCGAGCAAGGGCGCGGCCACCATGGCCAAGTACGTGTCCGAGGGGGTGGACGTACTGGTCGCGACCTGCACCGGCGGCGAACGCGGCTCGGTGCTCAATCCCAAGCTCCAGGGTGACCCCTATATCGAGGAGCACATTCACGAGGTCCGCGCCAAGGAGATGGACGAGGCTCGCGAGATCCTCGGCGTCAAGCAGTCCTGGCTCGGCTTCGTCGACTCCGGCCTTCCGGAGGGCGACCCGCTGCCGCCGCTGCCCGACGGCTGCTTCGCCCTGCAGGACGTCGACGAGGCGTCCGAGGCCCTCGTCAAACTGATCCGCGAATTCCGCCCGCACGTGATCACCACGTACGACGAGAACGGCGGCTACCCGCACCCCGACCACATCATGACCCACAAGATCTCCATGGTCGCCTTCGAGGCGGCCGGAGATCCCGAGCGCTACCCCGATGCCGGCGTGCCGTGGACGCCGCAGAAGCTCTACTACAACCAGGGCTTCAACCGGGCCCGCACCGTCGCCATGCACGAGGCGCTGCTCTCCCGCGGCCTGGAGTCCCCGTACGCGGAGTGGCTGGAGCGCTGGAAGGAGTTCGACCGCCCCGAGCGGCAGATCAGCACCCACGTGCCCTGTGCCGACTTCTTCGAGATCCGCGACAAGGCGCTGCTCGCGCACGCCACCCAGATCGACCCGGACGGGGCCTGGTTCCACGTCCCCATGGAGATCCAGCAGGAGGTCTGGCCGACGGAGGACTACGAGCTCGCCAAGTCGCTCGTGGACACCTCGCTCCCCGAGGACGACCTCTTCGCGGGTATCCGGGGGGTCTAGCGCACAATGGCTGTTGTGATTGCCTCCCCCGCACTGACTCAGTTCGTCCCGCTCGCCGCACAGGAGCTGGACAGCAACAAGGTGACGCCCGGCCTCATCGGCTTTGTGATCTTCGCGGCGATCGCGCTGTCGCTGTGGGCGCTGATGAAGAACATGGGCAAGCAGTTCAAGAAGATCGACTTCGAGGAGACCCCGGACCCCGCCGGCGCGGCGGCCCGGAAGCCTTCCCGGGGCCTGCGGGCTCATCGGGAACTGAAGGCCGCTCAGGCGGCTCAGGACCCCAAGACTCCGTAGCGGGTCTGGGTCCGGGATCGGTCCAGGTCCAGGATCGGGTCCGGGATCGGTCCGGGTCCAGGATCGGGTCCGGGATCGGGTCCCGGCGCCGGCCGGGCCGGCCGCACACCGGCCCCGCCAGCGCCCCCGCCTGGACCGCCGCCCCGCCCGTCAGGGCGCGGACGGCACGAGGTCCATCACCATGCGCGCGGAGCGCCGCGGCATCATGCCCAGCCGCCAGGCCTCCCAGCTGCCGCCCGGGGCCGCGGGACCGCGCTCCAGGAGGACGGAGTACGCCTCGGCGTACTCCTCCAGGTCCGGGTCCCGGCCGGGGTAGTGGGCGGCCAGCAGATCGCGCAGGGTGTCGCGGGCCTGCTCGGCGCCGGACTCCGACAGCAGCGGCTGGACCGTGCAGCGCAGGAAAAGGGCCCAGTCCTGGCCGCGCCGGTCGCCGAGATCGGCGAAGAGCTCACGGGCCTCGTCGAGGAGGGTGAGGGCCTCGACGAAGCGGTTGTTGCCCGCGTCGATCACCGCGAGTTCCACGCAGGACCAGGCTTCGCCGTGTTCCACGCCGATGCGCCGGAAATCCTGCCGGGCGTCCTGCAGCAGCTGGCGGGCGAAGCCGCTGTTACGGAGATTGCCGGTGCGCACGGCCCGCTGGTCGCGGGTGACGCGCGCCGAGTGGTGACGGGCGCAGGCCAGCCCGTACACGTCCCGCATCCGGCTGAACATCGAGCGGGCCCGCTCCAGGGTGCGCAGCGCCTGGTCGCTGTCGCCGGTCTCCTCCAGCGCCTGCCCCAGGTAGTACAGCGTCCAGGCCTCGCCTCGCGCGTCCTCGCAGGCCCGGTGGCGGGCCAGTGCATCGTCCAGCTCGCGGGCCGCCTCCTGGGCGTTGCCGCGCTGCAGGGTGGCGCGGGCGAGCTGCGTGCGGGTCCAGGCGGCGCCGCGCGGGTCGCGGGTCAGCGCGTAGCACTGGCCGGCGCTGCGCAGCTCGGCCTCGCCCTCGTCGACCGCGCCGAGCCGCAGATGGACCTGCCCCAGCTGGAGATGGGCCCAGGCCTGCCCGTGGACGCTCTCGTTCTCCCGGTGCAGGGCGAGGGATTCGAGCAGCAGGTCCAGGGCTGTGCCGAGCCGGCCCATGTCGCGCAGCACAGCCGCCAGCGCGTGCTGCGTCCAGGCCCGGTCCTCGCCGAGTTCGGGCGCGGACTGCAACTCCAGGGCTTCGCGGAGCTTGATCTCTGCCTCCCGGAGATTGCCCTGGTGATGGAGGGTGATGCCGAGGCTGCCGAGCGCGCGGGCGGCGCCCGCCGGATGCTGCGCCTCGAAGTACAGATCGACCACGGAGGTGAGGGTGGAACGGGCCTTGTCGAGTTCGCCGAGCTGCCGGGCGGCGATGCCGGTCCGCCACTGCACGGAGCGCACCAGGATGTTCTGGTCCTCGTCAGGGCCGGTCTTCGACGCCTGCGCCAGCTCGCTGATCTCACCGAGCCGGTAGAGGTCGCCGCGTAGCAGGCAGTAGTCGCACAGCGCGCCGAGCAGGGCCTGGACGACGGTACGGTCCACGCCCTCGGCGTGCCGCAGCGCTGCGGTGATGAAGCTCGACTCGTCGTCGAGCCAGCGCAGCGCCATTTCGAGGGAGGCGAAGCCATGGGCGCCGAAGCGCCCCGCCCGGGTGGAGGTCTTGCCCTCGACGAGCCGGATCACGGCGTTGGCCAGTTCGGCGTAACTGCGGATGAGGCGCTCGTGTGCGGCGGCGCGCTCGGCCGGGTCCTCCTCGTCGAGCAGCCGTGCGTGAGCGAAGCGGCGTATGAGGTCGTGCGGCTTGTAGCGGCTGCCGCGGATGTGCTCGATCAGCCCGGCCTTCGCCAGCTCGTCCAGCCTGCGGCCGGCCTCCTGCTCGTCGGTGGCCAGCAGCGCGGCGGCGGCCGCCGCCCCGAAACTGGCCCGCCCGGCGAGTGCGAGGCGGCGCAGCAGCCGCCGGGACGGCTCGGGCTGGTCGTGGTAGCGCAGCGCGAGGATCCGCTCGACGGCGTCCAGCGGGCCGTACGCCTCCAGGTCGGCGGCCAGCCCGGCCGCCGTGCCGTGGTCCGGGAGCGCGGCTCCGGCGATGCGCAGCGCGAGCGGCAGGCCGTCGCAGAGGCCGCGCAGCCGCTCGGACTCCACGGAGGTGGGCTCGGGCGCCTTCGCGGCCCGCGCCATCTCACCGAGCAGCTCATAGGTGTCGTCGGCGCCGAGCGGGCCGACGGGCATGCTGTGCACCCACGCGTTCGGCAGCTCCAAGGCGAGCGGCTCGCGGGTGGTGATCAGCACCAGGGTCTCGGACCGTTCGGGGACCAGCGTGCGTACCTGCTCGGCGTCCGAGGCGTCATCGAGCACGATCGTCACCGGTGTGCCGGTCAGGTGCTTCTGGTATTGGTCGGCGAGCCGCCGCAGATGCTGCTCATGGTTGGGCCGCTCCCGGAACAGCAGCTGCTCGCGGGGCGCGCCGAGCCGGTTCAGCAGGTGCAGCAGCGCGTCCCGGGTCGGCAGCGGGCGCTCGTCCAGGGCCCCGCCCCGCAGGTCCACCATGCACGAGCCGCGGAACTGGTCGCGCAACTGCCGGGCGGCGTGCACCGCGAGGGTGGTCGCCCCGGCGCCGGCCGGGCCGTGCAGGACGACGACGGTCGGCTTGCTCTCCGTCGAGACCCGGGCCTGGTGCACCCACTGCGCGATCTGCGCGACCTGCTTACGGCGGCCCGCGAACGGACCGTCGGCGGAAGGGAGCTGGCCGAACGACTGCTCCAGCACGGACCGCGTTCTGGCGGCGGCGCTGCGGTCGGTTCGGCGGGGCGCCGGGACCTGGTGCTTCGTACCGGCGGCAGGGGCCCGGGACGCGGTCCGGGAGGTGCCGGCGGCGGTCGCCGCGGTCGCCAGGCTCCGGTGCTGCTCGAGGAAGGGGCGGATGCCGAGCCGTTCCACCGCGTCCAGCCAGCGCAGCCTGTAAGGGGCCGGATCGTCGGGCAGGGCCACCGAGCCGGTACGTGGCCGGGTCGTGCCCCGGAGCCCGACGGCCACCGCTCCGACGGCTCCGGCGGCCAGCCCGGTGGTGAGGGACGCTCCGGCCGACAGCTTCTGGCCGATCACGTCCACCGCGAACGCCGTCGCCCCGACCGCGCCGGCGGTGATCGCGCCGGTGGTCACCGTCTCGCGGCTGAACCGGCCGGTGAAACGGGGCTGCCCGGCGGGCGCGGCTCCGGTCGCGCGCACGTAGAGCGCGTACTCCTCCGCCGCCTTGCCCATGATCTCGTCCAGCGCGGCCAGGGCGCGCTGGAGCAGCCGCTCCGCGTCCGCCGGCGTGCTGCCGCGCGCCTCCTCGACCACGGCCAGCTTCAGCCGGTTCTCGACCTCCGACCGGTCCCGTCCGGAAGGCTTCACCGGCTCTGGCGCTTCTTTCAAGATCGCTCCCCCTCGTCGCCCGCCCGGCCCCAAGTGTCCTGCGGTACGCGCCGCGGGCGACACCGTGTGTGAGGGTGGGTACATGGCCAATCGACTCAGCCGTTCCACCTCTCCCTACCTCCTGCAGCATGCCGACAACCCTGTGGAGTGGTGGCCGTGGGATGCGGAGGCGTTCGCCGAGGCGCGCAGACGCGAGGTGCCGGTGCTGCTGAGCGTGGGATACAGCAGCTGTCACTGGTGCCATGTGATGGCGCATGAATCGTTCGAGGACGAGGCGACCGCGGCTTATCTGAACGAGCACTTCGTCCCGGTGAAGGTGGACCGCGAGGAGCGGCCGGACGTCGACGCCGTCTACATGGAGGCGGTGCAGGCGGCGACCGGGCAGGGCGGCTGGCCGATGACGGTGTTCCTGACACCGGACGCCGAGCCGTTCTACTTCGGCACGTACTTCCCGCCCGAGCCGCGGCACGGTATGGCCTCCTTCCGGCAGGTGCTGGAGGGTGTGCACGCGGCCTGGCGGGACCGCAGGGACGAGGTGGGCGAGGTCGCCGCGCGGATCGTCAAGGACCTCGGCGACCGGCAGAGCGCCTACGGGGCGTCGGTGACCCCCGGCGCGAGCGAGCTGGACGCCGCGCTGCTCGGCCTGGTCCGCGACTACGACGCCGCGAGCGGCGGTTTCGGCGGGGCGCCGAAGTTCCCGCCGTCCATGGCCGTGGAGTTCCTGCTCCGCCACCACGCCCGCACCGGCTCGGACGACGCCCTGCGGATGGCGACGGACACCTGCGAGGCGATGGCCCGCGGCGGCATCTACGACCAGCTGGGCGGCGGCTTCGCCCGGTACGCGGTGGACCGCGCGTGGACAGTTCCGCACTTCGAGAAGATGCTTTATGACAACGCGCTGCTGTGCCGCGTCTATGCGCACCTGTGGCGCTCCACCGGTTCCCCTCTCGCGCGGCGCGTGGCGCTGGAGACCGCCGACTTCATGGTGCGCGAACTGCGCACCAACGAGGGCGGGTTCGCGTCCGCGCTGGACGCCGACAGCGACCGTGCCGATGGCACGCACGCCGAGGGAGCGTTCTACGCCTGGACCCCGGCGGAGCTGCGCGAGGCGCTGGGCGAGGAGGACGCGGCGTTCGCCGCCGGGTACTTCGGCGTGACGGAGGAGGGCACCTTCGAGGAGGGCGCCTCCGTACTCCAACTGCCGCAGGACGGCCCGGCCGGGGACACCGACCGGATCGCGTCGGTCCGCGAGCGGCTGCTCGCGGCGCGGGAGGAGCGGCCGCGGCCGGGCCGTGACGACAAGGTCGTCGCCGCCTGGAACGGTCTGGCCATCGCCGCACTCGCCGAGACCGGCGCGTACTTCGACCGCCCGGATCTGGTCCCGGCGGCCCTGGACGCGGCCGATGTGCTCGTGCGTGTGCACATGGACGATGCCGGCCGCCTCACCCGTACCTCCCGCGACGGTGTCGCGGGCGCCAACTCCGGTGTGCTGGAGGACTACGCGGATGTCGCCGAGGGCTTCCTCGCGCTCGCCGCGGTGACCGGCGAGGGCGTGTGGCTGGACTTCGCCGGGCTGTTCCTCGACTCGGTGCTGCACCATTTCATCGCCGCCGACGGCACCCTCTACGACACCGCCGACGACGCCGAGGCGCTCATCCGCCGCCCCCAGGACCCGACCGACAACGCGACCCCGTCCGGCTGGACGGCGGCGGCCGGCGCGTTGTTGTCGTATGCCGCCCACACCGGATCGAGCGCCCACCGCGAGGCGGCAGAACGGGCCCTGGGCGTCGTGGGCGCGCTGGCGCCCCGCGCACCGCGCTTCATCGGCTGGGGTCTCGCCGTGGCCGAGGCGGTCCTGGACGGTCCCCGGGAGATCGCCGTGGTCGGACCGCCCGCCGACCCGGGCACCGCCGCCCTGCACCGTACGGCGCTGCTGGCCACCGCGCCCGGCGCCGTGGTCGCGCCCGGCACGCCCGGCAGCGACGAGTTCGCGCTGCTGCACGACCGGCCGCTCGTCGGGGGCCGGCCCGCCGCGTACGTCTGCCGGCACTTCGTGTGCGACGCCCCCACCACGGACCCCGCCGCCCTGGCGGCACAGCTCAGCGGGTGAGGCCGCGGCCTCACCCGCGCTCAGCCAGGGAGGTTGTGGACATTCCGCTCACGGATGTTTACGCGTGCTGGTAGGCCACGAGCGAGATCCCGACGTAGTGGATGACGAAGGCCGCCAGCGTCAGGGAGTGGAACACCTCGTGGAAGCCGAACCAGCGCGGTGACGGATTGGGCCGCTTGAGGCCGTAGATCACGCCGCCCGCGCTGTAGAGCAGTCCGCCGACGACCACGCAGACCAGCACCGCGATACCGCCGGTGCGCATGAAGTCGGGGAGGAAGAAGACGGCCGCCCAGCCGAGCGCGATGTAGCAGGGGGTGTAGAGCCAGCGTGGCGCGCCGACCCAGAAGACCCGGAAGGCGATACCGGCCAGCGCGCCCGCCCAGACGAACCACAGCAGCGGGGTCGCCTTGTTCGACGGCAGCAGCAGGATCGCGAGCGGCGTGTAGCTGCCCGCGATGATCAGGAAGATGTTGGAGTGGTCCAGGCGACGCAGGATCGCCTCGCCTCTCGGGCCCCAGGTTCCACGGTGGTAGAGGCCGCTCACGCCGAACAGCGCGCAAGCGGTCACGGTGAACACGGCGCATGCGATCCGGCCGCGGGTGCTCTCCGCGCCGGCGGTCAGCACCACTCCCGCGATCAGCACCGCGGGGAACATTCCGGCGTGAATCCAGCCCCTGAGCATGGGCTTCAGAACGGCCGGCGGGTCGAGCTCTTCTACGGCTTGAGGCACAGCGGAAGTCTCCTCGACGGGGGTCATAGCGTCAATCCTACCTACGGAACCGTAGGTTACGGAGTCGTAGGTATGACGGCGGAAGTGGTGATGCTCACCCTTCGCGCCCTGGACAGATCGGGTTATCCCCACCGACACTCATATGAGTGCGGTCGGCACCGGATGAGCGGCCACGTGGCGTCCGGGTCGCAGCCCCCAAGGGGCCGAGGTAGTTCCACCATGCGGACAGCAGGGCTAGAGTCCGCAAAACCCTCAAATCTGACGCCGAATCTGTGCAAGTTCGGCGGGACGGAGCGATCGTGGCGCGCGGAATTGCGGCTCCCACCAATCACAAGGACCTGCTCGCCTGGGTCGGCGAAATCGCCGACATCACCCAGCCGGACGAGATCGTGTGGTGCGACGGCTCGGAGGCCGAGTACCAGCGCCTCTGTGACGACCTCGTGGCGAACGGCACCTTCAAGCAGCTCGACCCGAACAAGCGCCCGAACTCCTACTACGC
This sequence comes from Streptomyces sp. PH10-H1, assembly GCF_030063355.1. Lineage (GTDB taxonomy): Bacteria > Actinomycetota > Actinomycetes > Streptomycetales > Streptomycetaceae > Actinacidiphila. The sequence goes on along the minus strand of NZ_JASISZ010000091.1, from coordinate 5,170 downwards.
CGCCTCCGACCCGACCGACGTGGCGCGTGTCGAGGACCGGACGTTCATCTGCTCCGAGCGGGAGCAGGACGCCGGCCCGACCAACCACTGGAAGCACCCGGACGCGATGCGCGAGATCTTCGCCGGCACCGCCGGTGAGGGCGGCCTCTTCCGCGGCTCCATGCGCGGCCGCACCATGTACGTGGTCCCGTTCTGCATGGGCCCGGTCGGCTCCCCGCTCTCCGCCAACGGCGTCGAGATCACCGACTCCGCGTACGTCGCCGTCGCCATGCGCACCATGACCCGGATGGGCAAGGCGGTCCTGGACGACCTCGGCGAGGACGGCTTCTTCGTCAAGGCCGTGCACACCGTCGGCGCCCCGCTCGCCGAGGGCCAGGCCGATGTGCCGTGGCCGTGCAACACCACCAAGTACATCTCGCACTTCCCCGAGTCGCGCGAGATCTGGTCCTACGGCTCCGGCTACGGCGGCAACGCCCTGCTCGGCAAGAAGTGCTACGCGCTGCGGATCGCCTCCGTCATGGCCCGTGACGAGGGCTGGCTCGCCGAGCACATGCTGATCCTCAAGCTCACCCCGCCGAAGGGCGAGGCCAAGTACATCGCGGCCGCGTTCCCGTCGGCCTGCGGCAAGACCAACCTCGCGATGCTGCAGCCGACCATCCCCGGCTGGACCGTCGAGACCGTCGGTGACGACATCGCCTGGATGCGCTTCGGCGAGGACGGCCAGCTCTACGCGATCAACCCCGAGGCCGGCTTCTTCGGCGTCGCGCCCGGCACCGGCGACGACACCAACGCCAACGCCATGAAGACCATGTACGCCAACACGGTCTTCACCAACGTCGCCCTCACCGACGACGGCGACGTCTGGTGGGAGGGCATGACGGAGGAGCCGCCGGCCCACCTCATCGACTGGAAGGGCAACGACTGGACTCCGGCGTCGGGGACCCCGGCCGCGCACCCCAACGCCCGGTTCGCCGTCCCGGCCTCCCAGTGCCCGACCATCGCGCCCGAGTGGGAGGACCCCAAGGGCGTGCCGATCTCGGCCATCCTCTTCGGCGGCCGGCGCGCCAGCGCCGTACCGCTGGTGACGGAGTCCTTCGACTGGCAGCACGGCGTCTTCATCGGCTCCAACATCGCCTCGGAGAAGACCGCCGCCGCCGAGGGCAAGGTCGGCGAGCTGCGCCGCGACCCCTTCGCGATGCTGCCGTTCTGCGGCTACAACATGGGCGACTACTTCGGTCACTGGATCAAGATCGGCCAGCAGGCCGACGCCGCCAAGCTGCCGAAGATCTACTACGTCAACTGGTTCCGCAAGGACGCCGGCGGCCGCTTCGTGTGGCCCGGCTTCGGCGAGAACAGCCGCGTCCTGAAGTGGATCGTCGAGCGCCTCAACGGTGAGGGCGCGGGCGTCGAGACCCCCATCGGCATCCTCCCGGCCGCCGGTGCCCTCGACACCGAGGGACTCGACATCTCGCAGGCCGACCTCGACCTGCTGCTCTCCGTCGACCTCGACGTCTGGCGCGACGAGGCCGGTCTGATCCCCGCCCACCTGGAGAAGTTCGGCGATCACACGCCGAAGGAACTGTGGGACGAGTACCGGGCGCTGGTCGCGCGACTCGGCTGACCCCGGCCCGCCGCCGGCGGGGCCCCTCCAGGGGCGGCCCCGCCGGCTGCTTGAAGAACAAGAGACTCGGGCTGCCCGCGCCGCATGTGCGATGCACGCGGCGGCTCGTTGGCGCGGCTTGCGGCCGCATCGGGCAGGCACCCCGACCAAGACCGCCTGCCGGACCGGCCGCTGCCAACCCTCAGCCTGATGGCCGGGGTGCGACGAAAGTCGCACCCCGGCCATCAGGGTTTTCGCGGCTGCCCGCCGGACAGGCCCTAGGCGGACTGGCTGTAGCCGTCCAGGAAGCGGGCGATGCGCGCGCACGCCTCCGTGAGGTCGTCGGCGTACGGGAGGGTCACGATGCGGAAGTGGTCCGGCTCGTGCCAGTTGAAGCCGGTGCCGTGCACGACCATGATCTTCTCGGCGCGGAGCAGATCGAGGACCATCTGCCGGTCGTCCTTGATCTTGTAGACGTTCGGGTCGAGCCGGGGGAAGAGATACAGCGCCCCCTTCGGCTTGACACAGGTGACGCCCGGGATCTGCGTGAGCGCGGCATGCGCGGCATCGCGCTGCGCGAGCAGCCGGCCGCCCGGCAGGACGAGGCTGTTGATCGACTGATGGCCGCCGAGCGCGGTGGCGATCGCGTGCTGGGCGGGCATGTTGGCGCACAGCCGCATGTTGGCGAGGATCGTGAGGCCCTCGATATAGCTGGAGGCGTGGGACTTGGGTCCGCACACCGCCATCCAGCCGCTGCGGTAGCCCGCCACGCGGTACGCCTTGGACAGACCGTTGAACGTCAGAGTCAGCAGGTCGGGGGCGATGGCCGCGGTCGGCGTGTGGGTGGCACCGTCGTACAGGATCTTGTCGTAGATCTCGTCGGAGCAGACGATCAGCCGGTGGCGGCGGGCGATGTCCGTGAGCCCGCGCAGCATCTCGTCGTCGTACACCGCGCCCGTCGGGTTGTTCGGGTTGATGATGACGATGGCCTTGGTGCGGTCGGTGACCTTGCGCTCGATATCGGCGAGGTCCGGCATCCAGTCGGCCTGCTCGTCGCAGCGGTAGTGCACCGCCGTGCCGCCGGCCAGCGAGACCGAGGCCGTCCACAGCGGGTAGTCCGGCGCGGGGACGAGCACCTCGTCGCCGTCGTCGAGCAGCGCCTGCATCGACATCTGGATGAGCTCGGAGACGCCGTTGCCGAGATAGACGTCGCCGACGTCCAGCGCGACGCTCTTCGTCTGGTAGTGCTGCACCACCGCCCGGCGCGCGGAGAGCAGGCCCTTCGCGTCGCCGTAGCCGTGCGCGTCGCCGAGGGAGCGCAGCATGTCCTCAAGGATCTCCGGCGGGCACTCGAAACCGAAGGGCGCCGGATTGCCGGTGTTCAGCTTGAGGATGCGGTGGCCCGCCGCCTCGAGCCGCATCGCCTCTTCGAGGACCGGGCCCCGGATCTCGTAACAGACATTCGCGAGCTTCGTGGACTGGATCACCTGCTGCATGACCGTCACCTTACGGGCGAGTACCGTCGTCCGCCCGGTGTTTTTCGCCACGTCGGGACGGGCGGAGCCCGCGCTGCCACCCTGGCACGATGGCGTCGTCCTCCTCCGCATGGCCTCCGTACTCCCTTCTCAACGACGAGCCGGTGTCCGACGGCGACCGGGATCTGCTGGGCGCGGGACGGGCCGCGGAGCAGCTCGCCGGACTGCTGGTCGCCTCCCGGAGGTCCACACCCTTCACCCTGGCGGTCGATGCCGGGTGGGGGATGGGCAAGAGCAGCCCGATGCGGCTGAGCGCGCGTCCCGCCATCGCCGTACGGGCGTCACCCCCGGGCCGTCACCCCCCGGCCGTCATCCCCCGGCCGTCACCGCCGCCGCGCGGGCTCCCGGCGGACCGACCGGCCCGCCAGGACGTCCGTCCGGCGGCCGTCCTCGATCACGAAGCGGCCGTCGATCAGCACATGCGGGATGCCGGCCGGCAGGACCCGCGGGACGTCGAAGGTGGAGCCCGCCGCCACCGTCTCCGGGTCGAACAGCACCAGGTCCGCCCGGTAGCCCTCGCGGACCAGCCCCCGGTCCGGCAGCCGCAGCCGGGCGGCCGGGCGGGAGGTGAGGTGGGCGACGCACTCCTCCAGGGACAGGATGCCCAGCTCACGCACGTACTTCCCGAGGTACTCGGGGAAGGTCCCGTACGCACGCGGGTGCGGCTTGTAGCCCGTCAGGATGCCGTCGCTGCCGCCGGTGTGGACGCGGTGCCGCATGATCGCCCGGACGTTCTCCTCATGGCCGACGTGCTGCAGGATCGTCGACCCCAGCCGGTCGCCGAGCAGCAGCCGCCGGGCGGTCACGAACGGCTCCTCGCCGCGCTCGGCCGCGCTGCGCGCGATCGTCTTTCCGACGCAGCCCGCCAGGCCCGGGTCGCTCACCCCGGAGATCTCGATCGTCACCCAGTCCATCGGCACGCCGTGGCAGCCGTCCGCGCCCTCGACCTCCATCACATGCCGGATCCTCTCCGCCGTCGCGTCGTCCCGCAGCCGCGCGAGCGTCGCCTCCGGGCCACCCTCCGTCGCCCAGCTCGGCAGCATGGCCGCGAGCGTCGTACAGCCCGGCAGATACGGATACGTGTCCAGCGAGATGTCGGCGCCGTCGTCCAGGGCCTGGTCCAGCAGCGCCAGCAGATCCGGCGCCTTTCCCTTGTTCACGCCGAAGTTCATCGTGGCGTGCGCCAGGTGCAGGGCGCAGCCCGCGTCACGGGTCAGCGCCATCATCTCCTCGTACGCCTGGAGTGCGCCGACCCCGTACGAGCGGTGGTGCGGGCAGTAGTAGCCGTCGTACGCCGCCACCACCCGGCACAGTTCGCCGAGTTCGGCGTCCGACGCGTACATCCCCGGCGTGTACGTCAGCCCGGACGACAGGCCGACCGCGCCCTGTTCCAGCCCCTCCGCCACCAGTCGCTTCATCTCAGTGACCTCGGCCGCCGTCGCGGGGCGGTCCTCCCAGCCCAGCGCCAGCATCCGCACGGTGCCCTGCGGGATCAGATACGCGGCGTTCACCGCGATGCCCTGATCGAGCCGGTCCAGATACCCGCCGACGCTGCGCCAGTCGAAGTCGATGTCCGAGCCGTCGCCGTTCCACCCGGTGATCTGGGCGCGGACCTCCGCGAGCGTCCGGTCGTCCACCGGCGCGTACGACAGTCCGTCCTGCCCCAGCACCTCGAGCGTCACGCCCTGCGCCGCCTTCGCGGAGTGGTCCGGGTCCCTCAGCAGCGCCAGATCGCTGTGCGCGTGCATGTCGATGAATCCCGGCGCCAGCGACATGCCGTCGGCTTCGATGGCGCGGGTGCCCGTCAGCCGGACACCTCCGAACCGGGCCTCGGCCTCGGGCCGGATCTCGGCGATCCGGCCCGCGTCGATGCCGACATCGGCCGGGTAGGCGGCGCCCCCGCTGCCGTCGATGACGTTCACGTCGCGGAGTACGAGATCCATGCCGGTGCCCTTTCCTGGGGCGGTCTGGTGGGTGGCCTCAATCGCCGGCCGGGCCGAGCCATCCAGCCCGCCCGGCGTTTGAGGGCAGAGGG
>NZ_JASISZ010000090.1 GCF_030063355.1 Streptomyces sp. PH10-H1 | reverse complement strand
GTACGGATTGCGACCACTCATCCCGCCACCCAAGCGAACCCCGAACGCCTGACCGGCAGAGACGCCCCAACGCCACCCCATCGAGCGACACCAAACCCGGCATTACAGTGCGAACCGCACTCTGAGAGGCTGACAGCCATGGACTGGAAACCCCGAGCGTCGGCGCTGGCGGATGCTGTCGTGCATCCGGCGTCGCGCTGGCACGGCCCGCTGTCCGCCACACCCCGGCACCTGTTCGTGCCCCGTTGGTGGCGCCGCCTGCCCGAATCCGGCTGGACGTTGCGCGAGGGCACCGCCGACCCTTCCCGGTGGGCGACCGCCGCCTACAGTGACCGCACCCTGGTGACCCGCGTCGGCTCGCTGCATGCCGACCACGCCGCCGACCAGGACCACCCCGAGGGCCTGCCCACTTCCTCCAGCACCCTGCCCACCCTAATGGTGGCGATGTACCGGCACGCCATGATCGTCGAGGGCGCCGACGTGCTGTGCGTGACCGGGTCCGGCTACGGCACCGCACTACTCGCCCGCCGACTGGGCGACCGCGCGGTGACCAGCATGGACATCGACCCGTACCTAGTCGACGCGGCCCGCGAACGTCTCGACCTCATCGGCGTTCACTCGGGGGTGTACATCGCCGACATCACCGGCCCCCTGCCCGGCACGTTCGACCGGATCGTGTCCACGGTCGGTCTGCCCGGCATCCCGCCGGGTTGGTTGACCGGACTTCGCGACGGAGGCCGGTTCGTCACGAATTTGGCTGGCACCGGTCTGGTGATTGCTGCCGACAAGACCGCGGACGGCGGTGCTCGCGGACACGTCACGTGGGAACGGGCCGGTTTCATGGCCACCCGGACCGGCCAGGACTACCCGCAGCCGCCCACCACCCGACACGCCTGGACCGACGACGCCGACGACGTCGCCACCGGCCGGTACCCCGTCATCCAGGTAGCCGAGACGTGGGAACTGATGACCTCCCTCGCCGTCGCGGTGCCGGGTGTGCAGCACGGGTACAACGAGGACGACGGCGTACGGACGGCGGTCATGGTCCACGCCGACGGTTCATGGGCCCGCGCCACCGGCCGCCGGGGCGACCGCCCCACGGTGCACCAGGCAGGCCCCCGCCGTCTGTGGGACATTTTGGACGCCATCCGGCACGACTGGCTGACGGACGGTTCCCTGCCCGTTTACGGCGCCACCGCGATGGTGGACCCGGATGGAACCCTTCGCCTCACCCGCGGATCGTGGCAGACGATCATTCCGGCCGCCGTGTCGTCCGTCGAACCGGCCAGCTCCAGCCCGACAACCTGACAGATGCCACAGCGAACGCCGCTGCCCAGCCTTCTGCGACCCGAAGGCAGGGCAGCGGCGTTCACCACGAAAGTGCCTTGGGGCAGCCGCCCAACCTCGTGAATCCACGCAGCTGCGGTGCGGCCCCGACCCCGCCGCACCAACACCAACCGGCGGCCGGGGCTTGCCGTTATCCGCCGAGGACACTCCGGCAGGCGCGCACCAGGTCCGGCCGCAGACCCTCCCGGCCGCCCTGGACACACAAATCCGCACCTTAGACCGGGCAAGGAGCGTTGAGCCCTAACTAAGTTCCTCCACGTCGCCGCCTTCGTCCCGCTCATCCGACGGGAGATCAGAAACGGTTTACTTGGCATGCGCATGCCATTCTCTGAAGCGGTCGATTCGGAGAGGCTCCGTGTGGTGCAGGGCGTCCGGCAATCGATCCTCAGCCGGGGTCAGTACCCGCGACCAGCACCCGGAAGCCCAGCAGGACGCACTCCGCGCGGCCGACTGCGAGAAAGTCTTCACCGACAAGGCCTCCGGCAAGCTCGCCCGCCGCCCCGAACTCGATAAGGCCCTCCTCGTACTCCGCGAGGGTGACCAGCTCGTGGTCACCAAACTCGACCGCCTCGGCCGCTCCCTGGAGAACCTCGGGCGTTTCCCCTTGATCGTGGACACCCTGATCATTGGATCGTGAAGATCCCTAGGACAGGAGTTCCCGTTGGGGACGTCGAAGTACACCCCTGAGTTCCGAGCCGATGCCGTCGCGCTGTACCGCGCGAGCCCGGGGCGTACGTACGCCTCGGTGGCCAAGGACCTGGGCGTCAACCACGAGACGCTGCGAGTCTGGGTACGTGAGGCCGAGCAGGCCGCCGTGCCCGGTACCGCTGAGGCCACCGCCCTGGCGAGGGAGAACAAGCAGCTCAAGGCCCGGGTCAAGGAACTCGAGCTCGAGCGGGAGATCCTGCACCGGGCGGCCAAATATTTCGCGGGAGAGACAAACTGGTGAGGACCCGTAATTTAACTACTGCCGGAGTTGATCTCGCCGTCGTGGTGCTCGATCAAGCGCTTCAAGGCTTCGAGTGTGCGGGGAGGGTGGGGCCTGTGGAAGACGAGGACTCTGGCGAGCTCGGGCCCCGCGAAGGCCAGCATCGCCTTGGACCTCCCCGCGTGGTAGCTCAGCACGTTGCGCTTGCGGCCCATCAGTTCGGCCGCGAGGGTCAAGGTGACGGTGTTGCGGCTGCGGAGCACGGCGGCCAGGACGCGGTGGCGGTGATCGAGGGTGCCGAAGCCGGGGTTGCGGCCGCGACCGTCCCTTTCTGCGCTCTGGCGTTCAGCTTCGGTCAGGAGCAGTTGGCACGGTTCGAGCTGGAGCACGAGCTGCTCGAAGTGTTCTCGGGTCATGCCAGTGAGCGCGGGGTGGGTGAGGAGGAAGGTGGCCTCGGCCGGAATCGGAGGGCCCGAGTCGTCCCGTGGAGCTTCCAGAAGCTGCTGGCCGGGGTCCTGGGGGGCGATGGTGTAGTTCCACTCACCATGGAACTTATCGCGTTCGACGCGTCGCTCGGCGCTCTGGCGTTCGGCTCGGGTGAGCACGCGCCCGGTGGGGTACGCGTTCTCGTCCAGCATGACCTGGACGGTCAGTCCGGTGCTGGTGCGGGTGGCCGAGATGGTCTCCAGCAGTACCTCGTAGCTTGTCAGCGGCTGCCCGCGCAGGCTGTGGGTGATCCGGGAGAACAGACGGTGTTCCACTTTGTTCCATTTTGAAGTACCTGGCGGGAAGTGCATGACGGTGATGCTCAGCCCGCACTCGTCGGCGAAGTCGGACAGGCCCATCTTGAACAGACGGGAGCCCGCCGAGTTAGCGCCTCCAGAATCGGCGGTGACCAGCAAGCGGTTGGTGCTGGGGTAGTCGAGGCGCCCTTGGACCTTCCACCAGCGGCGCAGGGACTCCACCGCGAAGGCAGCGGTGTTGCGGTCGGTGCCCACATTCACCCAGCCGCTGTCGCGGCCCAGGTCGTAGATACCGTACGGGATGGCGAACGGAGTGTCTGGTCCGAAGAAGTCGTGATCCGGGGCAGTGATCGGCTGCCCTTTGGGGCGGTAGGTGCGGCCGGGGCGTGCGAAGTCGCCGATCGGTTCCTTCTGCTTCGCATCCACACTCACCACCGGCAGGCCCTGCGCCAGGAAACTTTCGGCGGCGGTGTTGATGTGACGGAACTGGGCGTCTCGGTCGGGCACCTGACTGCCGGCCCGAGTCTTAGCCATGCCCTGCAGACTGAAGCCCATTGCACGCAGCAGACCGCCGACCACCGGGGCACTGACCGGATGACCAGCAACGGTCAACTCCTGGGACAAGTCCCGCAGCGAGGCAGTGGTCCAGCGCAACGGGGACACCGGATCACCCACCGCACGCGGCTCGATCAACAACTCGAGTGCCGCCGGCAGACCAGGGTCGCGCTCGGCAGCGGACTTGCGCCCGCCGCCCGGTCTGCGTACCCGCCCCAACGCTGTTGCTCCGACCGCGAGTTCTGCACGCCCTCGTGCGACAGTCGACTCCGAGACTTCGGCCAGCCTGGCCACGGCCCCGATCCCTCCATGCCCCAGAGCCTCCGCCTCGGAAGCCAAATACAGACGGCGCTGCCGCTCGTTCAGATGCGGCAGCACCACCGCGAACTTCGCATCCAATACCGCCAGGACTTCATCTGGAATCGCCACAACAGCCCAACTGCATGGCGCCACCGAGGTATCGGCCAGAAACCGGCAGTAGTTAAATTACGGGTCCTGATCCGCTTCCAGTTCGTTGCCGACCACCACGACGCCTACGGCGTAAAGCGGCTGTGCACCCTCCTTGCCATCTCCCGCTCGAGCTCGAGTTCCTTGACCCGGGCCTTGAGCTGCTTGTTCTCCCTCGCCAGGGCGGTGGCCTCAGCGGTACCGGGCACGGCGGCCTGCTCGGCCTCACGTACCCAGACTCGCAGCGTCTCGTGGTTGACGCCCAGGTCCTTGGCCACCGAGGCGTACGTACGCCCCGGGCTCGCGCGGTACAGCGCGACGGCATCGGCTCGGAACTCAGGGGTGTACTTCGACGTCCCCAACGGGAACTCCTGTCCTAGGGATCTTCACGATCCAATGATCAGGGTGTCCACGATCAAGGGGAAACGCCCCCCGCGGCGGTGACGTCACCGGGGTGATCTTCCATGCGGACCGCGGATCGCAATATACGTCGGCCGCGTTCGCGCAGGTCTGTGACCGGCACGCCATCCGCAGGAGCATGGGCAGGGTCGGCTCGAGCTATGACAACGCCCTGGCCGAGAGCTTCTGGCAGGGACTGAAGCGAGAAGCAATGCACGGGAAGCTGTTCGTGACGATGCGACAGGCCAGGCTGGAGATCTTCCAGTGGCTCACCTACTACAACGCCCGCCGACGCCACAGCGCGCTCGACTACCTCTCTCCAATGGAGTTCGAACAGCAGCACCGCAAGACAGTTAAACTTTCACTCGCAGCATGAACCCCTGTGTCCACACTCCGGGGGTCACCTCACCAGCCGACGCGACCGCGCCATGGGCACGCCAGGCGCCGAACCCGCACCGGGCGAAGCCTGGGGGGCAGTGGAGTGACCCACTGCCGGGCGGGCGGAAGACGCCCGACGGCGCCGGAGCGGACCCGGCATTGCCGCCGGGCGGCGGGATGGTGCCGCCTGTGTTACCGGGCGGGGGGACGGGCCCGCCCGGAGCAGGGGCGGTGATACCGGTCGGGCCGGTGATCGGGTTCAGGCCCGTCGCGCCGCCCCCCTCCACTCGATCGGCGGCGCGCGAGGATCAGCGGCTGCTGCCGTACGGCAGGAGCGCCATCTCGCGGGCGTTCTTGATGGCGGCGGCGAGCTTGCGCTGCTGCTGGGCGGTGACGCGGGTGACGCGCCGGCTGCGGATCTTGCCGCGGTCGGAGATGAACTTCCGCAGCAGGTCGGTGTCCTTGTAGTCGATGTACGTGATCTTGGCCGCGTCGAGCGGGTTCGGGCGGGACTTCACGGGCTTGCGGGCTTCCTGGCGGCGTGCCATGAGCGTTCTCCTTGGTACAGGGGGGGTGGGACGTCCGGGTGTCAGACGGGGTCGAGGAGCGAGTCGAAGGCGGCGGGAAGGTGCTTCCAGCCGTCCCTCCCCGCCTCGTACTCGGCGTCCGTGAGCAGGCATGACTCCAGGAGCCGCTCCAGTCCGTCACGGTCGAGACCGGGCGAGGTGAAGACGAGGTGCTGGCAGCAGTCGCCGTGCTCGGGGTGCCAGTCCATGGCCGCGGCGGCCCGGCGCATCGGCGGGACCATCTCCCAGGCGGCGTCGGGCAGTGACGCCAGCCAGGGGCCCGCGTTCTCCACGCAGAGGGCTCCGCCGGCGGAGTCCCAGGCGAGCAGGGTGTCGGGGCGGTCGGCGAGCCAGAACCTGCCGCGGCTGCGCGCGGCGGCGCAGCACAGGTCTTCCAGTGCTTCGTAGAGGCGCTCGGGGTGGAAGGGCCGTCGGCGGTGCCACACGAGTGTGGTGACTCCGGCGTCGTCGGCGTCCTGGGGCAGGAGTGCGCACGCGGGGTGCTGCGCCGCCGCGGCGGCCTCGATGTCGAAGCCGGCGAAGGCCGCTTCGGCGAGTTCGCCGGAATCGGCCGCGACCTGGCGGGCGGTGGGGTGCAACTGGGCGAGGAGCGCGCGGTCCTCGTCGTCGGCTTCCTCGTTGTCGACGAGGGCGAGGACGGGCGCGTACTCCAGCTGACGGGCCCAGGTGTCCCCCACCGTCCGCTGATCGGTCGGCGCGGCCGCCAGGCCGGCTTCGGCGAGGTCGTCGCCGTTGGCGAGGTAGGGCAGCACGAGCGCGGGGTCCACGGCGGTGATCACGTTGGTGAGGACCACGTCGTCCCCACCGTGTTCGACCACGACCTCCGCCATCCCCTTGGGCTCGACCGAGTCCCACAGCTCGACGACGGCGAGCCGGGTCAGGCCGGCGCCGGCCAGCCGCTCCAGCTCGGGCACGAGGTCCTCACGCAGCGCGCAGCACGCACAGTCGTTGACCAGCGGCGCACCGTCCTCGGACAGCAGCCCGGTGGCGTCGCGGATCAGGCGGCGAACCGTTCCGCCGGCCGCGCCGGTCAGGTCGTGGTGGAGGGCGACGCTGCCGGGGACGGCCCGCAGGAGCCGGTCCACGACCTCCTTGCGGGCGTCGGCGTGGATACCGGCGACGATGACGACAGGCAGTCTGGGGTCCGGCGCCATCAGCGGGCCCCGTAGCGGCGCTCGAAGCGTTCGACGCGGCCGGCGGTGTCCATGACGCGGGCGGTGCCGGTGTAGAAGGGGTGGCTCGCCGAGGAGATCTCCACGTCGACGACCGGGTAGGTCTCGCCGTCCTCCCACTCGACCGTCTTCTGGCTGGTCATGGTGGAGCGCGTGAGGAACGCCGTGCCGGAGGCGCTGTCGCGGAAGACGACGGCGCCGTAGGCGGGGTGGATGCCGGGCTTCATGGGGGTGTCCTTCGAGGTGGCAGGGGCGGTGGGGCGGGGGTCAGCGCTCTTCGCGGAAGTCGACGTGCCGGCGGGCGACGGGGTCGTACTTGCGCAGCACCAGCCGGTCCGGGTCGTTGCGCCGGTTCTTGCGGGTGACGTAGGTGAAGCCGGTCCCCGCGGTGGAGCGCAGCTTGATGATCGGGCGGATTTCGTTGCGTGCCATGACGCTACTATATGGGAATGGTTTCCATTTCCAACACGGGATGGTCCCGAGAGAGGCAGGTAACACACCCATGTCCGCCCACTGCCAACTGACCGGCGCCAAGCCCGGATTCGGCAACAACATCTCCCACTCGCACCGGCGCACCTCGCGCCGTTTCGACCCGAACATCCAGCACAAGCGCTACTGGCTGCCCAGCGAGGGCCGCAACGTACGCCTGACCCTGAGCGCCAAGGCGATCAAGACGGTGGACACGATCGGCATCGAGGCGGCCGTGGCCCGGATCCGTGCCCGCGGGGGGAAGGTCTGATGGCGAAGAAGAGCAAGATCGCGCAGAACGGGAAGCGCAAGGAGGTCGTCGAGCGGTACGCCGCGAGATGGGCCGAGCTGAAGGAGATCATCCGCCGCCCCTCGTCCACCGCGGAGGAGCGCGGGACCGCGCTGGCAGAGCTGCACCGGCAGCCACGCAACGCGAGTGCCACCCGGGTCCGCAACCGCGACAGCGTCGACGGCCGCCCGCGCGGCTACTTGCGCAAGTTCGGACTCTCCCGGGTCCGCGCCAGGCAGCAGGCCCACGCCGGCTTCCTCCCCGGGGTGACGAAGTCCTCCTGGTGATCCCGGTCGGGTGACACACCAGAACCTCCTCATGAGGGAAAGCGGAGCGGTCCGGCGGCGTCCGAGCGGTGAACAAACTCTGAGCCGCGAGGAGGCCGCCGGATGGCTCAGCCTCTCGTGCCACGAATCCCGACTGCCCGGGCAGCGGGGACGTGGTCGCCGCGGAGGTGGTCATCCCGGCGGCGGACAACGGCCGCCGGGTGTGCCTGCCGCTGCACGGGCGTTGTCAACTTGCTGGAGCCCGCGATGGCGTGATCGGGGTCGGGACGTGTCTGCCTCGGGTCGTGGCCTGGTTCAGGCGGTCGCGGGCAGGCCGGCGCCGGTGGCGATGTGCCTCCAGGTGGTGAAACGGTCGGTCATCTCGGCTCGGTAGTCGGGTGCAGAAAGCCGGTGTCGGTGGGGTCTGAAGTGCGGGGAGATCCGGCTGAAGGCGGCCAGGAAGCGTTGGGCTGAGCCGGCGGAGCGGAAGCCCTTCATGGCGCGTTCGCGTTGCCGGGTGGGCTGGTGCGTGTTCTCCGCCCGGTTGTTCAATCCCTTGTGCGAACGATGCTCGACCGACGGCATCACCTCCCGGAGGGCGGCGCCGTAACTACGGAGCTTGTCGGTCACCACCACCCGCGGCACCGACCCGGTGCCCTGGAGCAGTTTCCTGAAGAAACGCCTGGCCGCGGCCTTGTCCCGACGATCGGTCACCAGGATGTCCAGGACATTGCCGTCGGCGTCGACGGCCCGCCACACGTACTTCAGCTCACCGTTGACCTTGAGGAACACCTCGTCCAGGTGCCACTTGTCGCCCGGCCGTAGCTGGCGCCGACGCAGGGTGGCCGCGTAGAGGGGACCGAACTTCCGCGCCCACTGACGGACCGTCTCGTACGACACGACAATGCCGCGCTCCAGCATCATCTCCTCCACCTCACGAAAACTGAGTGGGAAGCGGTGGTACAGCCACACACAGTGGCTGATGATCTCCGGCGGGTAGCGGAAACCCCGGTACGACAGCACCCGAACCGACTCCACAACCAGCCTCTTCCACCGGCGACGATCTACCTGATGATCATGACACTCGGGCAGGCGTCAGCCAAGTTGACAACGCCGTTTCACTACCTGGAGGCACATCGCCACCGGCGCCGGCCTGCCCGCGACCGCCTGAACCAGGCCACGACCCGAGGCAGACACGTCCCGACCCCGATCACGCCATCGCGGGCTCCAGCAAGTTGACAACGCCCCGCCGATGCTTCTTTGCGTCCGTCACCACCCTTACCGAGTAAGGGCCTTGGTCATCCGATCGAGCTAATAACCGCACACCAGTCCACCACCTCGTGATCCAAAAAGTGCGAAACACGAGGGGGTAAGCATGGTCAACCCGCCCGCGCCTCAGGTCCTGGCCGCCGTCGCCCAGCACGCCCCGCACCTGCTGCCCGCAGCCCGGCCCAGCCGCCGGGGCGTCTTTGGCTGGTGGCGCAGGCGCTGACAGCGCCCGCGCCACCGGGTGCGGCTCAGTTGTCCGCGAGTGCGGACAGCGCGTCCTCCACGGCCCGGTGGAACGTCGGATAGGCGAAGATCATGTGCCGCAGTACCTCCACCGGGATCTGGGCCTGCACCGCGACCGCCAGCCCGTACAGCACCTCCCCGCCGGTGGGCCCGGCGCTGGTCGCACCGACCAGGACACCGCGGTCGGCGTCCTCGACGAGCTTGATGAAGCCCTCGTTGCCCGCCTTGTGGATCCAGCCGCGCGCGGAGGACGGCACCTGGGCGGTGCCGGTGCGTACCCGCAGGCCGCGCTCTTCGGCCTGGGCCTGGGTCAGGCCCACCGCGCCGACCTCGGGGTCGGTGAAGGTGACCCTGGGCACGGCCCGGTAGTCGGCGTCCGGGCCCGGACGGCCGAGGATCGCGCGGACCGCGATCTGGGCCTGGTACATCGCCACGTGTGTGAACGCCCCGCGGCCGGTGACATCGCCGACCGCCCACAGACCAGGTGCGGCCAGCATCTGACCGTCGGTCTCCAGGGCCCGGGCATTCGGGTCGAGTCCGACCGTGTCCAGCCCCAGGCCGGTCAGGTCGACGGTCCTGCCGGTGGCGACCAGCAGCCGCTGCCCGGTCACCTCCTCACTCCCGTTCAGGGTCACCGTGAACAGGTCACCGCTGTGGCCCACCCGCGTCGCACGGACGCCGGTGCGCACCGTGAGTCCCTCGGTTGCCAGTACCTGGGCGAGCATGGCGCCGGCCTCGGGCTCCTCCATGGGTACCAGGCGCTCGAGCGCCTCCACCACGGTGACCTGGGTGCCGAAGCGGGCGAAGACCTGCGCGAGTTCCAGGCCGATCGCACCGCCGCCGAGCACGATCAGCGAGGCGGGAGGCTCCTTAGCCGCGATCGCGTCCCGGTTGGTCCAGTACGGCGCCTGGTCCAGGCCCGGCACCGGCGGGATCTGCGGACGGGTGCCGGTGGCGAGCACCACGGCGCGCCGGGCGGTGAACAGCTGCTCGCCGACCCGGACCTGGCCAGGGCCCACCAGGGAACCCCGACCCCGGACGAAGTGCCCGCCCTTGCCGGTGAAGCGGTCGACGGCCACCTGGTCGTTCCAATCGTCGGTAGCCTCGTCCCGGATCCGATCGGCCACCGGCACCCAGTCCGGCTCCACCCGCGCCTGCCCGGCCATGCCGGGGATCCGGCGCGCCTCGGCGAGCAGGTTCCCGGCCCGGATCATCATCTTGCTCGGCACACAGCCCCAGTACGGGCACTCACCGCCGACCAACTCCGCCTCGACGCCGACCACGTCGAGACCGGCCTCGGCCAGCCGCTCGGCGACGTGCTCACCGCCCGGGCCCGTCCCGACCACCACGACTTCGGTTTCCCGCGTCATCAGCAACTCCTCCTCGACCGGTTCGACGTACCCCACCCCTGGGACGCTTCGGAAACCCGCCAGGCGGCCCCGAACCTTCCCCGTTGCGGCACCGGGCTCAGCACCGCCGGGACACGGCGGGCGGACAGGTAGCCGAAGCTGGCGACCAGGAACGGCACCAGATAGTTGACCGCGACGCGCACCCACGTACCGGTGTCGGCCTGGCCGGCGCCGATCACGGCGCCCTGGTTCACCGCCGACAGCAACGTTCCCACGACGACGGAGACCGGCCCAGCGGTGCGCCCACACAGCAGCAGCCGAACGGCCTCACCCGGCCGTGTCCACGTCGCCGGGAACCCCGGACCGGCTCGATCCGCCCATCGCATACACCCCTGTTCCCGGGCTTGAGGCGACACCAGCGGTGAGCGTCCGCAGGGCCCGCCGCCGATGGAAACCCGCCGCCGCCCACGCCACTTCCCCTGCCACCCATCTTCCCCTGCCACCCGTCGCACCGGCCACCCCGCGCGGCGCGCCGGTCGGACGCGGTGGCGGCCGGGGGAAGGTGCGCCGGGCCTTGGCGGGTTTCGGTTCCATCGACGATGTCCCCACCCGTGAGATGAGAGCTGCGCATGATCTTCCCCAAGGCCCTCGCACCGCCCGGGCCGGGCCGTGCAGATACCCACCGCATGCTCTTCGCCGCGACGGCGCTCAGCGTCTCCGCCGTGGATCAGACGGGCAAGGCATGGGCGGTCCGCTCCTGGCGCGGCGTGCCGGGGCAGGGGCCGCTGCGCGCCGAGCTGGTCCGCAACGCCGGTGCGGCCTTCGGGCTGGGCCAGCAGTGGACCGTGGTGATCTCGCTCATCACCGTGGCGGCCCTGGCGGTCCTGGTGTGGGCGGGTCTGCGAGCCCGGGGCCGCGGCCGGGTGCTGGTGCTGGCGCTGATGGCCGGCGGCGCGGCGGGGAACGGAGCGGATCGGCTGCTGCGCGCTCCCGGCGCGCTGCACGGCGCGGTCGTCGACTGGATCAAGGTGCCCGGCTACGGCCCGGTGTTCAACCTCGCCGACGTGGCGCTGCGGGCCGGGGCCCTGCTGGCCGTCCTCCTGCTGCTTCGGGGCCACCGCCACGGCACTACCACCGCCTTGCCCGTGCCCGCACCACCCGCGGCGCGGCGATAGTGGATGCCATGTCCTGGTCCGGCTACCTCGCCGACTTTCACCAGCACCACCCCGGCGTCACCGAGGCCGTGCTGAAGCGCGCACACGACCGCGACCGCACCCCCTACCAGTGGCTGCTCGATGCGCTCCCCGCCGAAGGCAGCGTCCTGGACCTGGCCTGCGGCAGCGCCCCACTGTGGCCCGCCCTCCAGGGGCGGCGTTACATCGGCGTCGACACTTCCCCCGCTGAATTGGCGCTCGCCCGGGCTAGAGGGGCGGGCCAGCTGCGGCTCGCGGACGCCACGGCGCTGCCGCTGGCCTCGGGAAGCATGGACACGGTGGCCTGCGCCATGGCCGTGCAGATCATCACGCCACTGCCCGCGGCGCTGGGCGAGATCAGCCGCGTCCTCGCACCGGGCGGGCTCCTTGTCGCGCTCGTCCCCACCCACTCCCCACTGCGCGCCGCCGACGCCGTGTGGGTGACCGGACTGCTCGGCACACTCGGCCGCACCATCGGCTACCCCAACGACACCGCGCTGCGTGCGCGCACCCTGCCGCTCCTGCTCGGCGCCGCGGGGCTGCGCCTGGCCGACGACCGGAAGCGCCGCTTCGCCTACCCGCTCCGCACCCCGGCAGACGCCGACCTGCTCCTGTCCTCGCTCTACCTCCCCGGCATCTCGCCAGCCCGGCTGCGCGCGGCACGCCGGTGGCTGCACGCACTGGCCGCCGCCCACGTCGCCTTGCCGGTGCCGCTGCGGCGCATCGCCGCCGTCAAGGCACGCTGACCCCGCAAGGGACCCAGCAGGCACCGGCGAGCGCTACGAGCGGATGGTGGCGCGACGCTTCACCCAGGCGATGGTTGCCGACCGGGGCTGGGTCAGAGACGAGGAGGTCGACGCCTTCCTCGCGGCCGGGTACACCCGTCGCCACGTCCTCGACATCGTCCTGGGCGTCGGGATGAAGACGCTGTCGAACTACACCAACCACATCGCCCAAACCCGCTCGACCCCGCCTGACAGGCACAGGAGTGGCACCGGCCGCCGAGCACCGCAGTGGAGCCGCGAGCTGACTTCCAGGCTATCGGTTCAGGGAGCGAGGGAGGTCGAGGACGGTCTGCCGGGCCAGGGCACATCGTGGTCTCCACATGGACGAGCCGACGACCGAGGTAGAGGCGATGTCCAGCGCTCCCCAGCACGCGTGTGAGTGGGTCTTCGTACGTGCCGTTCCACAGGCGCACCCGCCACTCACGGGTCGTCAGCTTCCACTCATTCGGCAATGACGCCCCCGGGCGCTTCCCTTGCGGCAGGCCCCGCCTCGAGGTCGTGGTGCCGCGGGACGCCGAGCCCAGCATCAACTGAACGTGGGCCGAAGGAGGGAACCGGCTCATCCGTGCACCGCCGGACGCCGACTCTCAGATATGGGACTGAGACGACATCCGGCTGACGGCCCGACAGCGGTCTACCAGTGAACTTCGTCCGCGCCATCCTTCGGGCACGGGCGCTGCGATGGTCCACCGCGATACTGCTGGTCGTCACGGCGGGCTTCTTCATCGTGTCGGACTCCGCCCGCGGCTGGTGCTCCACGACCTCTCAGGACCAGCACGCCCACGGACCGGTCGCGGCAGCGGGCACGTTCGCGCCAGGCGTGAGCGCGGCTGACATCGCCAGCACCGACGGCGGCGCGCAGACGCTGCACCTGCGGTGGCCCCTGGCGGCGGATGAGCACCTGTTCGGGCTCGGCGAACGGTTCGGCCCGCTGGATCTGGTGGGCCAGGCTGTGGACACCTGGGCGGGGACCACCCCGCAGGGGATGACATCGACCGCCAACTACTCGCCCACGCCGTTCCTGCTCTCCAGCCGCGGTTACGGCCTGCTCCTGGACACGCCCGCACGGGCGCACTGGGATGTCGGGGCCACCCACCCCGGGTGCTTGACCGTGGACGTCGCCGCGTCGCACGTCCGCGTCTACACGCTGCACGGCCCCACCCCCGCGGCGGTGCTCGCGCAGCATGCCGCCGTGGTGGGACGGCCGCCGCTGCCCCCGCCGTGGGGGCTGGGAGTGTGGAAGAACCTGATCGGCGGCTCGGACCGGGTGCGGGAGGACCTCGCCCGCCTGGACACCGCCGGGATCCCGGCGGATGCCGTGTGGATCTACGACGCCGTCGACGAGGAGTCGGGATTCGGCTACCCGTGGCACATCTACGGCCCGATCCCGCCCGGGCTCTATCCGGACCTGCCCGGCCTGGTGGCGGACCTCCATCGACGCGGCCTGAAGGTGCTCGGCTACCTCAATCCGTTCGTTCTCCAAGGCACCGCCGCGTGGTCGTACGCCCAGGGCGCCGGGTTCCTGGTCAGCGACCACTCGGGCCGTCCGATCACGGGCTCCCTGATGGGCGAGACGTCATCGCTGGTCGACCTGACCAATCCCGGCGCCGCACGCTGGTTTGGCGACCGAGTGGAGCGGGCCCTGCGGGTGGTGGGCTTCGACGGGGCGATGCAGGACTTCGGCGAGGACGCTCCCGTCGACGGCGTGTACGCGAGTGGTGTTCCGGGTGCGTTGGTCCACAACGAGTACCCGGTGCTGTACGGCCGGATCGTCCGGGAGGCGGCGCAGCGGGTGAAGCCGGACGCCACGGTGTTCCTGACCAGGTCCGGTTACGACGGCAGCCAGCAGTACGCGACCGCGCGCTGGCCCTGCGACCAGACCCGCAGCTGGGAGCGGAACACCGGGCTGCCGTCCGTCGTCCCCGCGATGCTCAGCGGAGGCATCTCGGGCTGGCCGTACTGGGGACCGGACATCGCCGGCTTCTTCGACCAGGCGGCTGTCCCGACGGAGAGGGAGCTGTGGATCAGGTGGCTCGAGCTGGGTGCTCTGTCCCCGATCATGCGCGACATGCTGGGCGCCGGGAGCGCGCCGGTCGGCCTGTGGACCGACGACGAGACCCTGCGGACTTTCCGTACCTACGCGCAGCTGCACGAGGATCTCGTGCCGTACCTGAACGACCTGGCCGCGGACGCCCACACCCAGGGCCTGCCGCTGGCCCGGCCGCTCTTCCTCGACTACCCGGACGATGCGGCGGCCTACCGGATCGGGGACGAGTACCTCCTCGGGCCCGACGTGCTCGTCGCCCCGGTGACCCAGCCGGGCCAACGGGAGCGGTCGGTGTACGTCCCCGCCGGGCGCTGGTGCGACCACTGGACCGGCGCCGAGCACACCGGACCGGCCCTCGTGAGCGTGCCCGCGCCGGTCGACCACATCCCGCTGCTCATGCGCGACCGCACGCCGCACCAGCCCGGCGCCTGTCCGCTGCCCTCCGGCCGGTCCAGCTCGCGGTGAGCCGCTGCCTGCGGCACCGTCTACGGGGTGTCGATGACGCGGGTGCCGGGCAGGAAGGCGGCCCAGGCGAACCAGAAGGTGTCGACGTGGGGGACGGGTTTCAGGTCGGTTCCGGCGAGTGGGCCGGCGGTGGCGTGGCCGAGGATGGTCCAGGTGGAGCCGGTCTCGGTGTCGCGGAAGCCGTTGGTGGTGGCGGTGAAGTGCAATTGGCGACCGGCCGCGACGGGGCTGAACGCGCCGGTGGTGCCGATGTCCTGGCCGCCCGCGACGGCTTCGCCCTGCAGTGGTGATCTGGTGCCGGGCGTGAACCAGACATCGACCGGCCGGCCGCCCACGGTGGTCTCGATGACCGGGTGGCGGCGCAGGGAGTCCGTGGGGATGGCGACGGCGTCCGAGCCGGACTGGATGCCGACGACATGGGTCTTGGGTGCGTAGCGTCCGTCGGTCTTGCCGTTGAAGAGGAATGGGGAGCTGTGGATGTCGTCGTAGCCGGGGTAGGGGTTGGTGCCGTAGTCGCGGGTGAAACCGGTGTCGCGGCTGAGGACCCAGTCGTGGGGGTGGGCCGTGCGCCACTGCGTCCAGGAGATGGTCTGGACCGGGTAGGCGGTGAGGTTGGTGCCGGTCAGGATGCCGGCTACGGCTTGGCCTCGGAACTGGGGCCACAGGGACTCGGTCTGACGGTCATACATGACCAGGTCGGAGTTGTAGAGCTTGCCGGAGGTGCCGAAGCTGAGAACCCGGCCACCAGCGCGGCGGTCGAAGGCGAGTGCACTGTTGCACAGCGGGCAGAAGGTGACGGAGACCGGGGTGCCGGCGACGGTGTCGTTGACGATCTCGTGCCAGATGAGGATCTGCACGGGGTATGCGCGGGACTCACCGCCGATGGTGAGGGCGAGCACGGGTTCATGGTCGTGGATCCACGTCACCGTGTCCGTGCGTTCGAACTTCGGGTGGTCGATGGCGGGGATGCCGTCCGGGGGCGGGCCGCCGGGGAGGATGTCGTCCGGGTTCACCAGGGGCTGCGGCAGGCCGGGCCCGGTCAGCGGGCCGATCCCTGTGGGGAGGTGGGCGGCGCTGGCGACGTTCTCGTGCGGGCCGGCCACGATCTGAGTGAGCGTCACTGGTGCCGAGGCCGCGTGTGACGAAGTGGTCCGCCGTGCCGTACAGGCGCCGGCCAGCAGGGCCAGCACGACCAGAGCGACGATCAGCGGCAGGTGGGGGAAGCGGGTACGCATCGCGGGGTCCTCCGATCACGAACCGGGCCGCGTGGCCGTAGGGATGCCGTACAGCTGGGTGATCTCGGTGCGGAGCGCGTCCTCGGGCAGGGCACCGCGCTGGACGGCGAGCAGCTTGCCGCCGGAGTCGTAGAAGGCGGTCATCGGCATGCCGGATCCGCCGCCGAGGGCGTCGTGCAGTCCGCTGCCGTTGGCCCCGCCGATGTCTCGGGCCAGTGGCCACCAGGTGATGTGATGCCGCGTCGGCATGTAGCCGGGATCGCCGGTCTCCAGCGAGTCCACGCCGACGAACGTGACCTCGCCTTGGAGCTCGGTCGACACGTGGGCGAAGCCGGGGAGTTCGAAGTCGCAGGCGGTGCACCAGGAGGCGAAGAAGTTGACCACGACGGGCCGTCCGTGGAAGTCGGCGAGCCGGACCAGGCCGGGGCCGCTCAGCCTGGGGAGGGCGAAGGCGGTGGGTGAGGTGGACGTCCCCGCGGGCTTGCGCCCGCTGCCGCCAAAGGCGAACAGCCCGGTGACGACGAGCACGAGTGTGGCCACTGCGACGACGACTGCTCCCATCAGCCGCCGTCGGCGGGGTGGAGGATGAGTGAACATGATGGCCTCCTTTGCCGTCGCGGTCAGCCCAGGACGACGAGGCGTCCCAGGCCCAGGGCACGGGCCAGGTTCTGCAGTTGGCTGGTGACCCAGATGAGGCGGTCGAGGGTGAGCAGGACCCCGAAGCCGGCCATCAGCAGGGTCGAAGTCAGGGTGATGGCGAACGCGTGGCGGCGCACCCAGCCCAGCACGCCGAGGAGCCGTCCGTACAGCAGCCCGACGGCCAGGAACGGGACACCCAGCCCTAGCGAGTACGTGGCGAGCAGCAGTCCGCCGGTGGCGGCTCCGTGCTGGGTCGCGGCAAGCGCCAGCACCGAGGCGAGCACCGGCCCGATGCATGGCGTCCAGCCGAAGCCGAACGCTATCCCCGCCACCGGCGCGGCCAGCGGCCCGAACTTCGACAGCTGCGGGTGCCAGCGTATCTCGCCCTGCAGCCACGGCCGGCTCAGCACCAGGGCGGCCGCCAGGAACAGCGCCATCGCCAGCACCACGAGTCCCGAGACCCGGGTGAGCAGCACCTGATGGTGGATCAGGCTGTGGCCCAGCACGGTCGCGGACATCCCCAGCGCGATGAAGACGGCGGAGAAGCCGCTGATGAACCCGCCGGTCGTCCGTACGACGCGGCCCAGGTGCAGCCGGCCGCCTTCCGCCAGTTCTTGGACGCTGAGCCCGGTGATCAGTGACAGGTACGCGGGCACGATGGGCAGCACGCACGGTGACAGGAACGACACCAGGCCGCCGCCGAACGCTGCGAGGTAGCCGACACCGCCGGTGCCCATAACGCGCTCACCTCCTGGCGCGCGCGTCGCGCGCTGGACGCAGGCGGCGCCACCAGGGGGCGGGGCGCTCGGGCGGCAGCAACTGGGGCGCGTGCTCAGCGACCGCCGCAAGAACCTGGCCGGGCATAGGGGCGACCATCGCCACGCCCGCCACCGTCACGGTGGGTACGGTCTCGTTCCCGTTCGCCACCGAGCGGACGAACGCTGCCGCCTGCTGGTCCTTCCAGATGTCGACCAGCCGGAACGGCAGCCGCGCGCGGCGCAGCCCCAGCTGGAGCAGCGCGCAGTAGCCACAGCCCGCCCGCCAGTAGACGACTACCTCGTCGCGGTTCGCGGTCACCGGGATCTCCTGTGGCTTCGGGGCGGGTTCGGGGCGGGTTCCGTCAGGGGCGGTGGGCGTATTTCGCCAGCCGGTCGGCGTCGCGGATGCGGACGGCGCGGTAGCCCAGCTCGATGACACCCTCGCGTTCGAGGTCGCGCAGGACCTTGTTGAGGCTGGTGCGCTGGACACCGAGCATTGCGGACAGCACTTGCTGAGGCAGGTGCACGGTGCTGGTTTGGGGCTCGGCCTCGGCGAGCAGCAGGCGGGCGGCTTGCTCGGTCAGGTTGGCGCCGAGCAGCTCCAGGATGCGGTTCTGCGAGCCGGAGGTGCGGCCCGCCACTGAGGTCAGCCAGCGACGGGCGATGGCCGGGTGGGCGCTCAGCAGCCCGTCGAAGGCGCTCCCGTCCAGGTAGAGGGCATCCACGTCGTCCACCGCGCGGGCGGTGTAGGGCGGCGGCATGCCCAGCAGGAGCTGGATGTCGCCGTCGACGTCGCCCGGGTGGAGCAGCGCGACGGCGACCCGGCGCGCGCCGGAGCCGACCGTGAGCTCGACGGTGCCGTTCCGGATGATCCACACTCCCTCTGGCCGGCTCCCCGCGTGAAACAGAACCGCTCCGGCCTTTACCGCTCGAGGTTGGACGAAACGGGCGATGGCGGCGAGATCGTCAGCGTGCAGCGGCGCGTTCTCCCCACGGCCGACACAACGCGCCACCCAGGCAGCCGTACGCACCGCCGCTGGATCAGGCGCCCGCATACCCAACAAATCTCTCATAGCAGTCACTGTAGGCACGCGGACCCGGTGCGGTGGCTGAGACTGTCGACTCACCGACAGTGTTCGTTCTGTCGAGCGCGCGGGCGACCTTGGGGCTGATTGACCCCGGGCGGTTGCGCTGCTGTCCCTTGCAGGTGATGAAGACTCCGCCGGTGGACGTTTGATTGCGGCCTGGGCGTGCCGTGTCGTACGGCCGGGGCGCGTCGGGCAGGGGTCAGCCGAGAGGCAAGTCCTGGGTGCGCGCACCCTGCCGCTCCTGCTCGGCGCCGCGGGGCTGCGCCTGGCCGACGACCGGAAGCGCCGCTTCGCCTACCCGCTCCGCACCCCGGCAGACGCCGACCTGCTCCTGTCCTCGCTCTACCTCCCCGGCATCTCGCCAGCCCGGCTGCGCGCGGCACGCCGGTGGCTTCACGCACTGGCCGCCGCCCACGTCGCCTTGCCGGTGCCGCTGCGGCGCATCGCCGCCGTCAAGGCACGCTGACCCCGCAAGGGACCCAGCGGGCACCGGCGAGCGCTACGAGCGGATGCCCGCCGTGAGCCGCCGCCACCACGACGAGGTCGGCGCGGGTGCGGCCGTCCGGACGCGCTTCGTTGACCCGCTGGACCTTGACGCCGTGCCAGAACGCGACATGGCCGCGGATCTGCTGCGCGGCTGGGGAGGGAGTGGGATAGTACCAGGCGGCGTCCGGGTTCGTCTGGCCGTCCACGGTGAGCGTGTAGTAGCTTGCCGTGCCCTTCCACGGGCACACGGTATGGGTACCGCTGGGCGTGAAGAGCTCCTTCCGCAGGGACTCCGGCAGGAAGTACTGGTTGCCCTCGATCTTCACGGTGCGGTCGCTCTCCGCGATCACCTGGCCGTTCCATGTGGCCCGATAGGTCATCGTGCGCCTCCTCGCTCGCTCGCCGGTTCATGCTGGTGGCGGAAACCCGGTAGCCCTGCCTCGCCTTCCATCTGTGTGGCAGTGCCCCGCACTCGCTGGAAATCGTCGGCGCCGGGGTGGAAGGACCGGGCGGTCCGGGCGGGTTCCTCAACCGAGCCGCCGGCCAGGGCGGCCTGCCCGAGCAGAAGGAGTCGCGGGTGAGCGAGAGCTACGACCTGGTGGTGGTCGGCGGCGGCAGCGCCGGGCTGACCGCCGCGCGCATGGCCGCCCGGCTGGGGGCGCGCGCCGTGCTGGTCGAGCGTGACCGCCTGGGCGGGGACTGCCTGTGGACCGGATGCGTGCCCAGCAAGGCGCTGCTGCACGTCGCCGCCGAGGTGCACGCCGCGCGCCGCGTCGACCGGTACGGGCTGGGCGCGGTTCAGGGCCCGGTGGACCTGGCGGCGGTCATGGTGTCCGTGCGGCGGGCGATCGCGGCGATCGAGCCGCACGACTCCGCCGAGGCGCTCGCCGCGCTGGGGGTGGACGTGGCCCACGGCGAGGCCCGCTTCGCCGGGCCTCGCACCCTCGACGCCGGCGGGCGCCGGATCCGGTTCCGGTACGCGGTGATCGCCACCGGCTCGGCCCCGGCTCTGCCGCCCGTGCCGGGGCTCGCCGAGGCGGTACCGCTGACCAGCGACAGCGTGTGGACGCTTGAGCAGTTGCCACGGCGGCTGGTGGTACTGGGCGGCGGGCCGATCGGCTGCGAACTGGGGCAGGCATTCGCCCGCCTCGGATCACGGGTGACGATCGTCGAGGCTCTGGACCGGCCCCTGCCGCGCGAGGAGCCGCACGCGAGCGAACTGATCCGCAGGCAGCTGGCGGACGAGGGCGTCACTGTGCTCACCGGCCTGCGCGCCGAGAAGGTCCGCGGCGGCGCCCTGCACCACGCCGGCGGCGCGCTGCCGTTCGACCAGCTGCTGGTCACCACCGGACGCACACCCGACACCGCCTCCCTGGCCCCGGAGGCCGCCGCCGGTGTGGCCTTGGAGCACGGCCAGGTGCGGGTGGACGACCGGCTACGCACCACCAATCCAAGGATCTACGCGGCCGGCGACGTCACCGGGCGCTCGGCCTTCACGCATCTGGCCGGGGTCCAGGCCGCCTCCGTAGTGACGCACGTGCTGCTGGGGGTGCGCCGCCGGATCGACTACCGGGCGGTGCCCTGGGTGACGTTCACCGACCCCGAGGTGGCCCGCGTGGGGCTGACGGCGAACGAGGCCCACCAGGCGTTCGGGGCCCGGACCCGCGTCCGCACGCTGGAGCACGACCGCGTCGACCGCGCGGTGGCCGACGACCGCGCCGACGGCTTCACCCGCCTGGTGCTCGACCCGCGCGGCCGGATCGTCGGCGCCACCGTGGTTGCCCCCCGCGCCGGCGAGACGATCGCGCACCTGGCCACCGCGGTACGGCTGGGCTGGACCCCGTCCAAGTTGGCGGCGACCGTCCACCCGTACCCCACCTACGCCGACGGGCCCTGGCACGCCGCACTCGCCGAGGTGTACGACCGCCTGGCCCAGCCTCGCACGCGCTGGGCCACCGACACCCTGCTGGGGTTGCGCCGATGGACGAACCGATGAACACGACACCTGTGCCCGGACACACCGATGAGGCATCCGGCCGGGCCGCCGCCCTTCCCCGCGGTTCGGCGAGGTCCGGCCTCGGGGGCACGGTGCTGCGGCTGGTTCTCGGCGCGGTGTACACCGGCATGGGGGTGGGCCAGCTCGTCTCCTTCCGCCACATGCCCGCGCTGCTGGGCGCCTACGAGTTGGTCACGGGGGCGGCGGCCACGCTGGCCGCAGCGTTGATCGCGGGTGAGTTGGTGAGCGGGGTGTGGTTCCTGGCGCGGCCACGCTCGCGGGCGCTCGCCCCGGTGTGGGCGTACGTGGCGGTGTCGGTGGTGTGGAGCGTGCTGGCGGTGCAGGCTTTCGCGCGGGGGGTGAGCGTGCCCAACTGCGGCTGCTTCGGGGTGTACCTGTCCCAGCGGCTGAGCTGGTTCACCCTGCTGCAGGACGCCCTGACCCTGTTCTACGCCGTGCTGCTGCTGCGCGGCGTCCGCCGCACCCCGGCGGCCCGGGCCGAACACGAGCAGCGGCGGTGACCGTCTGGGCCCCGGTCACCGCCGCGCAGATCCCGCCTCGGGAGCAGCCGGTTCTCAGCAGCAGCCGGCCCCTGTGCTCGCCGCGCCCGCCGACGGCTGATCCGAGGGTCCGCACGGGAAGAGGCCGAAGTGGGTGGTCTTCTCGCCGATGACGTCGAAATGCTGCGCGTAGCGGGTCCGGCTGAGCATGTCCGCGGTGTTGCCGCAGACCAGCATGGGTTTGCCGGTGTGGAACCGGTGGTGGTCGTCCAGGTCAAAGGCGTGCGGATGCCCGGTGAGAGTGCCGCGGTAGGTCGCGACCTGCCCGAAGTCCTCGCAGCGGTCTTCCAGGGGAAGGCTGAAGGCTCGGATGGTCCGTGACGAGAACGCGACGTACCCGATCTTCTGTTCGATGTCCGGGTTGCTGATCGTCAGTGGCGTGCTGGACACGACGCGCGCGTCCGCGCAGCCGGAGCGCGCCATGATGCGCCGGAAGTCCTCCTCGTAGAGCGCGCCGCTCAGACACTCGCCGACCAGCACCGGGTCGTCCAGGAGCGCGGCGGGGATGCGCCGATCGGCGAAGACGTCGGAGAAGTAGAGCTCGCCGCCCGGCTTCAGCACCCGGAAGATCTCCTGGAAAACGCGGGGCTTGTCCGGGGAGAGGTTGAGGACGCAGTTGGAGACGACCAGGTCCACGGAGCAGTCGGCGAGCCCAACGGCCCCGAGGTCCTCGATGTAGCCGTGCTTGAACTCCACGTTGGCGTAGCCGAACTTGTCCGCATGGTAGCCCAGGTGGCGGTTGGCCACGGCCAGCTGCTCGTCGGTCATGTCGACGCCGATGACCCGGCCGTTCGGCCCGACGAGCTGGCAGAGCACGTAGCAGTCCCGGCCGCTGCCGCAGCCCAGATCCAGCACGGTGAGGCCCTCCAGCGCGGGGGGTATCGGCGAGCCGCAGCCGTAGAAGCGGTCCTTGACCTCGTCGTGCACGTTCCCGAGCGCCTCGGCCACGTGCCGCATCGGCGCCTGGGCCGTGCAGCAGGCCGAGGTCTGCAGATCCGCCGTGGAGGCGAGTACCTTGCCGTAGTAGTCACGGACCGCGTCCGTGAGCGAGGGAACGTCCGCGGCGGCCGTGACGTCGGGTGCCATGTCTCTCCTCAGGTGGTGAGCGGGACGGTGCGGCCAGGGTCGAGGTGTGGCGCTGCCGGGCACCGTGGTCGGGCCGGAAACCCGTCGGTCGACACCCCGCATTCCCCTCGGAGCGGTTCCCCGTGCCTGCGGCGCGAAACCGGGGGCCGAAGGCCGACGCCGACCGGGTGGAGCCTCGTGAAACCGGAGCGCCCGAAGGGAAGGAAGGGATGGCCCCGGCGGGTTCCCGTCACACGCCGCCGGTGAATCCGGATCCGGTGCCAGGCGCCACCCGGTGATGCGCGAAGCCGGCCGCGACTGCCCTAGCTAAGAAGACGGAGAGTGACGAGATGGGACTGATGGCGACGCTGCGCGCGGTCGAACGCGCGACCAGACCGGCCGATCCGGAGTTCGTCGAGGCGATGGAGCGCCGGTGGGCGGAACTGCCCGAGGTGGTGAAGACCCCCGGGCAGATCCTGGGCCGCCACGGTGTCGGCTGCGAGGGCACCCACGGCGTCTTTCCCAAGTGCAACCTGGCCTGCACGCCGTGCTACCACTCCCGTGACGCCAACCGGGTCCGGGTGGACGGGCCGCACACCCGCGAACAGGTCGCCGCCCAGATGGGCCTGCTGCGCAAGCTGCGGGGGCCACGCGCCCACACCCAGCTCATCGGCGGCGAGGTGAGCCTGCTGGCCCCGGACGACCACGCCGCCACCCTGGCCGTCATGCGCGAGATGGGCCGGGAGCCGATGAGCTTCACCCACGGCGACTTCGACCAGGAGTACCTCACCGCGCTGGCGCTCGGCCCCGACGGCCGGCGGCGCTTCGAGCGGCTGTCCTTCGCCGCGCACTTCGACAAGTTCATGTACGGGCGGCGCGGCATCGAACGCCCGCCCAGCGAGCAGGCCCTCAACCCATACCGCCGGCGCTTCGCCGACATGTTCGCCACGCTGCGCCGCGAGCACGGCGTGCGCTCCTTCCTCGCCCACAACATGACCGTCACCCCCGGCAACCTGGACGAGGGCGCAGGCGTCATCCGCGACTGCCATGCCATGGGCTACGGCATGTTCTCCTTCCAGCCGGCCGCGTTCATCGGTGACGAGCGGCGCTGGAAGGAGCACTACCGCGACGCGACCCCGGACGCGGTGTGGGCCGAGATCGAACGCGGCGCCGGCACCGCGCTGGACTACCACGTGTTCGAGAACGGCGATGTGCGCTGCAACCGCACCGCCTACGGCTTCTACGTGGGCGAGCGCTGGCACCCGTTCCTCGACGGCCAGGATCCGCGCGACCTCGCGGTGCGCGACGCCTTCTTCCGCTACTTCGGGAAGGCGAGCTTCACCGGCACCCCGCCCATGCTGCTCGCGGCCAAGCTCGCCCGCGTCATCGCACGTCACCCGGTCACCGTGGCGATCGCGCTGCGCTGGCTCGCCCGTACGGTGCGCCGCGTCGGCGTCAGCGACCTGCTGCGCCGCCGTCAGGTCCGGTCGGTCACGTTCGTGATGCACCAGTTCATGGACGCCGCCGACGTCGCGCCCGCGTGGGAGCTGATGCAGAGCGGCGAGACCAGCACGGACCCGAAGCTGCGCGAGACCCAGGAGCGGCTGGCCGCCTGTCACTACGCGATGGCGCACCCCGAGGACGGCACGCTGGTGCCCGCCTGCGTCCAGCACAGCGTGCTCGACCCGGCCGAGAACGCGGCGCTGCGCACCCTGCTCCCGATCGTCGAGGTCCGCACCGGACACCACCCTCCCATCCGGCCCACCCGGTCCTGACATTCCATCAAAACGTTGTAACTAGGAGGATTTCGCGTGCGGATCGGCGTGATCACCGGGTCGGGTAGCTACGACTGGCCTTCCCTGGACGAAGCGTGTGAGCGGACGGTGGCAACCGAGTTCGGCGACGTCACGGTTACCGAGGGCCGAATCAAGGACGCCGAGGTGGTGCACCTGTCCCGACACGGAGCCGGGCACCACCGGTTGTCCCACCAGGTCGAACACCGGGCCAACCTCGCCGCGCTGCTCGCCTGCCACGTGCAGGCCCTAGTCTCCTTCACCGTCTGCGGCGCCGTCGACCTGGCCGCCGAGCCCGGATCACTGGTGGTCTTCGACGACCTGTATTTCCCCTCCAACCGGCTGCCCGACGGCAGCCCCTGCACCTGGTACGACACCCCCGGCGCACCGGGCCGAGGCCACTGGATCTTCGAGGCCCCGTTCAGCGAGCCGCTGCGCCAGCACCTGATCGCCGCCGCCGCCCACACAGGCGCGCCGGTCCTGGCCCGGGGCACCTATGGACACGTGGACGGGCCCCGCTTCAACAGCCGCAGCGAGATCGCCGCCCTGGCCCGGGCGGGCGTCACCGCGGTCAGCCAGACCGCCGGTCCCGAGGTGGTCCTGGCCGGCGAGGCCGAACTGCCCATGGCCCTGGTCGGCTACGTCACCGACTACGCCAACGGGGTTGCGCCCGCCCCGGAACCGGTGGAGGCGCTGCTGGCCCGGATGGCCTCGAGCACGCAGGTGTTCACCGCCCTGGCCGAGCACGCGCTGCCGGGACTGGACACGGCGGCGGCGGCCGGCTTCGTCTACCGGTTCGACGCATGAGCACCCCCGAGGCGGCCGTGCTGGTGATGGCGAAGGCCCCGCGCCCGGGCGAGGTCAAGACCAGACTGCACCCGCTGCTCGGCCCGACCGGGTGCGCGGCCCTACAGGCCGCGCTCATCACCCACACCGTCGACCTGACGACACACCACGACCTGCGCACCTACCTCGCGTTCGACCCGCCCGACGCCCGGGACGGCCTGCGCGCGCTCGTCCCCGCCGAGGTCCGCCTGCTGCCCCAGCGCGGCCACCACCTCGGTCAACGGCTGGCAGCCGCCGTGGACGACGTCTTCGCGAAACACGCAGGGCCGCTGCTGGTCGTGGGCACCGACGCGCCGACCCTGACCGGCGACCTCCTCACGGCCGCGCTGGGGGCGCTGGCCAGTGGGAGCGACGCGGTGCTGGGACTAGCGCTGGACGGCGGCTACTACCTGATCGGCATGAACCGCCCCCACACCCGGCTGTTCGCCCTCGACCCGGACCTGTGGAGCGGGAACCACGTGCTGGCCGCCACCCTCGACCTCGCCCACCGGCAACGGCTGCGAACCCACCTGCTGCCCGTGCTGCGCGACCTGGACACCCCCCAGGACGCCGCCGCCCTCCTCACAGACCCGCTGCTCCCCACCTCGGTCGCCGACCTCCTGCGCTCACCCCAGGCCGCGTCGACCCCCTCAGGCGCCTGACATGAAGCACCGCGTGTCGATCATCGTCCCGGTCCTGAACGAGGCCACCACCATCGAGGCGTCCCTGACCCGCCTTGCCCGGGACTTCCCCGACTGCGAGCTGATCGTGGTCGACGGCGGCAGCAGCGACGCCACCGCCGAACTGGCAGCGCCGCTGGCCACCGTGGTGCACACCCCGCGCGGGCGCGCCCGGCAGATGAACGAGGGCGCCCGCCACGCCACCGGCGACATCCTGTGGTTCGTCCACGCGGACACCGCCATCGACCCGGCCGCCCTCGACCAGATCCGCGCCGCCCTCACCGACCCGCAGGTGTCCGGCGGCGGCCTGACCCTGCGCTTCGACCGGCGAACCCTGGGCCTGGACTACCTCGCCTTCACCTCCAACGCCCGCGCACGGCGACTGCACCAGGTCTTCGGCGACCAGGCGATGTTCACCCGCCGCACCGTCTTCGACGAACTCGAAGGCTTCCCCGACCTGGCCATCATGGAGGACCTGGAGATGTCCCGGCGCCTGCACCGGGCCGGGCGCCTGTGCGTCCTCGACGCCACCTCGACGGCCTCGGCGCGCCGGTTCACCGAGCACGGCACCTGGCGCATGATCGCCTTCATGCAGTACCTCAAGCTGCTGTATTTCGCCGGCGTCGACCCCGAGCGCATCCGCCGCCGCTACGCCGCCGGACCGCACCTGACACTGCGCCGAAACCCCCATCGGACGACGACACCGCCGGCCCCGACGGGAAGGATCCCCGGGGCCGGCGGGTTCCCAGCCCATGACGAGTGAACCCGCGCCTCCTGCCCGTGCCGCCGATCTCGCGGCCCGCGTCGACAAGCTGCCGTGGAACGGCCTGCACACCACGATCCTGGTGGCGCTCGGCGCCGGCTGGCTCTTCGACTCCCTGGAAGTCCAACTGTTCGGCAACGCGGTCGGCCCGCTCGGCGAGCACTTCCACGCCTCGGTGTTCCAGCAGGACGCGATCTTGGCCGTGTGGCTGAGCGGGATCCTGATCGGCGCCCTGTCGGGCGGCTGGCTCACCGACCGCTTCGGCAGACGGCGCCTGTTCGTGCTCACCCTGCTGTGGTACGCCGCGTTCACCATGCTCACCGCCGAACGAGGTTCTGCGGACGGCCTCGGCTTTTTTCGCGGCACAGCTCGACCCGACCCGGCCCAGGTGACAGGACTGCTCGATGAGCATCCACACCTGGGGGTCGAGCCAGTCCTTCGTGAACTTTCC
>NZ_JASISZ010000008.1:53345-155825 GCF_030063355.1 Streptomyces sp. PH10-H1 | reverse complement strand
ATCCGCAGGCACGTTCCGACTACTCGCCAACACCCGTAACTCAGCGACCTGTTCCACGGAGAGCTCCATGCCAGTACCAACGAGACACACGAGATTAAGTAACGCCAACGGGATCACGAGACACTAGGGCCTGTCCAGCCCTAAGCCGCTTCACTCCCAGGAGTGAATTCGGTATCGGTTCGCTCACAGACGGCAACGTTTATATGCGACGAACCGTCAGTTGTGGTGAGCCATCGGGGCCCTCATGGGGGGACCACATCACACCATCACTCCACCGGGAGCGATTTATGCATATCCAGGGCGACCACGCCGAGCTGGTCGTCGGAGGCCGTCTCGACGTCCGCAGCGCGGCGGACGCCCGCACCGTCCTGCATACCGCCGTGGACTCCGGTCGCGGCGATCTTGTGCTGGACCTGACAGCACTGGATTCGTGGGACGCCGCGGGTCTGGGCGTGATCATGGGAGCGCACCGCCGCGCCGGCCGGGTCAACCGACGGCTCGTGCTGCGAGGCGTCCCGCCCCAGATGCAGCGGCTGCTCGTAGCCACACGACTGCACAGAATCCTGGCGATCGAGGCTGAAAGGTGATGTAAGGGCAGCACGGCGCCCCTGCCCTTCGGCAATACTGTCCGGGGCTTTAGAGTTCGGTTTCCGGCCCGCCACGCGGCGGGCCGAGGAGGGGAACCGGACCAGTCCGACAGCGGACTTACGGTGGTCCGATACGACCCCGTACGCGACGCATATGGGGGGCGGAAACGATGGACCCACACTCCGGTCGACCAGACGATCTCGCGGCACCCGAGCCCGATCCGGGAGCCGCCGGCGACACCGTGGCGCTGGCGCGCCTGCCGCGCCAGCCGCGCGACCCTTCCCCCGGCTTCGGCGGGGAGACCCTGTGGCCCGAGCCGGGCACCGGCGGATCCAGCGCCGCCCGGGTCGTCCAGGTGGTCGCGGGCGACTTCCTGCTCACCGTCAACCCGGTGGACGGCAGCGAAGTCGCGGAATGCCCGCCGGAGGAGCGGCGCACACCCGTGCGCCGCACCCCGCAGGACCGTGAGCGGCAGGCCGTGGCCCGCCGTCCGCAGCTGCCACCGGGCCCCCGCGCAACGGAACTGCCCCTGCTGGAGCGGGACGAGGAACGCGAGCGGCTCATCCGGCTGCTCGCCCGCGGCCGCTCGGTCCGCGTCACCGGACCCTCGGGCGCCGGGCGCAGCTCGCTGCTCGACGTCGTCGCCGCGGCCTGCGCCGATCTCGCGCCGGACGGGGTACTGCGCCTGTCCGGCTACCGCCGCACCACCAGTGACCTGCTGCAGGATCTGTTCAGCCTGGTCTACGAGGCCGACGGGTACCGCCCCGACCGGCCGCGGCTGCTGGAACTGCTGAGCGACGTGGGCGCGGTCGTCGTCCTCGACGACCTCGAATTCGGCGGCGCCGCGCTCGAGGAGCTGCTGGCCGCCGCACCGGAGTGCGCCTTCCTGATCACCACGACCCCGGACGTCGCCGCCCCCGCGTCCGACTCGCTCATCGAAGAGGTCTTCCTGCCCGGACTCACCCGGGTGGCATGCCTTGAGCTCCTGGAGCGCGTCGTGGAGCGCCCCCTCGACGAGGAAGAGGCGGCCTGGGCCGCCGACCTCTGGTTCGAGTCCGAGGGGCTGCCGCTGCGCTTCTTCCAGGCCGGCGCCCTGCTGCGGCAGCGCGACGTGCTGCGGACCCCGGTCGAGGCCGGGACGGAGTGGGACGACTCCGTCTGGACCTCGGACGTCTCGTCCGGCGGCCCGTTCGACGCCGAGCCCGCCGGCCGCATACCGCTGCCCTCGCTCGCGGAGAGCGCCGCACCGGCCGACCTCCTCGCGTCCCGGCTGAGCGAAGCGGCCCAGACGGCGCTGGTCTTCGCCGTCGCACTCGACGGCGACTGCCCCCACCCCTCGCACCTGCCCGCCCTCGTGGGCGACACCCACGGTGACGCCGCGCTCGGCGAGATCGCCGCCTGCGGGCTCGCCGTCCCCGTCGCCTCGCACTACCGGCTCGCCGCCGGCGTACGGCAGCAGCTGGCCGTAGGGCTCGCCGCGGAGCCCGATGACACCGCGGCCCGGTCACTCGCCGCGGCCCAGCACTACGCCTGGTGGGCCGACCACCCATCGGTAGCCCCCCAGCGGACGGCCTCCGAGGCCGAGGCGATCCTCGCCGCCATGGCCGCCTGCCGCGACGCGGGGCACCCCAACTCGGCCGTCCTCCTCGCCCGCACCGCCGCCCCCGCGTTCGCCGCCGCGCTGCATTGGAGCGCCTGGGAGCGGGCCCTGCGGATCGGCCAGGAGTCGGCACGGCTGGCCGGCGAAGTGGCCGAAGAGGCCTACTTCCATCACGAGTTGGGCGTACTCGCCCTCTGCACCGGCAACCTCGACCGCGCGCGAGCCGAACTGGAGGCCTCCATAGGCCTGCGCGGGGCGCTCGCCGACCGCCAGGGCACCCTGGTGGGCCGCAGAACCCTCGCGCTCGTCAACGACCGCTCCAGCAGCCCCCCGTCCGTCGCCGGAGTGGAGATACCCACCCCGGGCTCGGACGCATCCCTGCTGCCCGCGGCGCTGCTCGCCGGGTCCGGCACCGCCTACGAACCACCCGTCACGGTCATCAGCAAGCGGCTCGCCGCAGCCGGCCCTTCCCCCCGCCGGGCCGCGTTCGGCAACCCCCGCCGCAATCTCCTCGCCGCGGGCGCGGGCGCCGTCCTCGCCGCCGTGGTCGGCACGATCGTCACCCTGGGCACCTCGGCGGGCAGCAGCGACAACCGGAACGTCCCGAACAACGTGAAGCCGGTCGAATCCGCCCAGCCGGACGACCCGAACGCCGGCCTCCCCGCCGACCAGCCGACCACCGGCGCCACAAAGCCGGGCCAGACCACCCCGCCCGCCACCCCGACCTCCCCGGGCGGTCAGCCCGCGACGTCGGGCAGGCCGGGCGGATCCTCGTCGGCGCCGGGCAGCGACAACCACACGTCACCCGCACCGGGACGCACATCGTCCGCACCGAGCACGTCCGGTAGCCCCTCGAACTCCCCGAAACCGAGTTCGCCCGGTACGCCGTCCGGTACGCCATCCGGTACGCAGTCCAGTACGCCCTCGGCATCCGGTTCGAGCTCAGCGTCCCCGTCTCCGTCACCGTCCAGGTAGAAGCGTGGCGGCCACAATCGCCTAGGACGAAGTCCCGCGGGCCCCTGTCGTCACGGAGGGGCACGGGGGCGGAGGGGGAGGGGGAGGGGTTCGAAATGCTGCCGAGCTATTTGTGGGCCGCCAGGCCCGTAAATAGTCGATTTCGAACCCCTCCCCCGGAGTCACCGGGCCCCGGCCCCAGCTCGGGCCCCGGCCCCGGCCTCAGAACAGCCTCAACTTGTCGTCCGAGATACCCCGCATCCCGTCGTAATCGAGCACCACACACCCGATCCCCCGGTCCGTAGCCAGCACCCGTGCCTGCGGCTTGATCTCCTGCGCCGCGAAGACCCCCCTGACCGGCGCCAGATGCGGGTCGCGGTTCAGGAGCTCGAGGTAGCGCGTGAGCTGCTCGACGCCGTCGATGTCGCCGCGCCGCTTGAGCTCGACGGCGACCGTCACGCCCTCGGCGTCGCGGCACAGGATGTCCACCGGCCCGATCGCCGTCATGTACTCGCGCCGGATGAGGGTCCAGCCCGCACCCAGCACCTCCATCCGGTCGGCGAGCAGCTCCTGGAGGTGGGCCTCGACGCCGTCCTTGATGAGGCCGGGGTCGATCCCCAGTTCGTGGGACGAGTCGTGGAGGACTTCCTCGATGGTGATGATCAGCTGCTCACCGCCCTTGTTCACCACGGTCCACGTGCCGTCGTCGCCCACCTTGAGCGTGCACGGCGGGGACATCCAGTTGAGCGGCTTGTAGGCGCGGTCATCGGCATGGATGGAGACCGAGCCGTCAGCCTTCACGAGGAGCAAACGGGTCGCCGACGGGAGGTGGGCGGAGAGCTTGCCCGCGTAGTCCACGGAGCAGCGGGCAATGACGAGGCGCATGGTCCGCAACGCTACTCGACGCCGTACCCCGCGCGCGATTCGCCCTCGAAAGGCCGGTCCGGGCGACTGCTGAAATTTGGCCGGTTGTGCGCGCTACCTCCTGGTGCGTCAGGACCGTGCCGCCTACCGTTGTATGTGGAAGCCGTCGTGCGGGAGAAGCTCGGCCGGTTTCCGGTCCATGTCCGTCTGGCCCCGCGCCGTGGGGTCACGAGAGGAGTACCCATGTCGCTCGACGTCTCACCGGCCCTCCTCGAACAGGCCGAGCGAGGCGAGGTCGACGAGAAGGAATTCGTCGACTGCGTCCGGACCTCCCTGCCGTACGCATGGGAGATGATCAGTTCACTGGTGGCGCAACTCAAGGTTGACGGCGGTTCCTTCGCCGACAACCAGGTGCCGCCACCGGACGAGCAGGCGCGCGGTCAGCTGCTGCGCGCGCTGGCGAGTGACGCGATACGCGGTGCCCTGCAGCGCCACTTCGGGGTCCGTCTCGCGTTCCAGAACTGCCACCGGGTCGCGGTGTTCCCGCTCGACCCGGCCGTTGACGGGAGTTACGGGAAGTTTACTTCCGTGCGCTCCCAACTGCTCAACCAGTCCCCTGAGTTCAGGGATTGCTGATCTGAATGTGACAGCATCCACGTGCTCCCGCCGACGGTTCAGGCCAATTGCGGGAGCACGTCGCTGCCCAGTCGCATCACGTTCTCCTCGGTGACAGCCAGATCTCCCGAGCCCTCCACCAACAGGGCGAAACGGGTGATCCCGGTCCGCTCGGCGGTGGCCGCGAGCCGGTCGGCGCACAACTGCGGCGTCCCCACCGGATGCAGGTCGCAGAGCAACTCCGTGTAGTCGAACGGGTTCCGCATCGCGCGGGCGCTGCCGTCCACGGTCTGATGCGCGGCCAGCCCGCGTTGCAGCCAGCCCGGCATCGCCTTCACCAGCGTCTCGACCGCGTCCGCGCGGCTGTCCGCGACCTGGACGACTCCGGCCGACACATGCTCGGCCCCGGCTGCGGCGATGACGTCGGGGGAGAGTCCGGCCGCCCGCGCGGTGGTCCGCCAGACCGCGACCATCCCGGCCTTCTCCTCGTCACCGCAGTGCATGCCGAGCAGCATCGGCAGACCGCGTTCCGCTGCCAGCCGGACGGAGCCGGGGGAGGTGCAGGCCACCACGACCGGCGGTCCGGCGGGTTCGTCGAGTTCATCGGGGCGCGGTACGACGGGCACTTCGCGGAACGAGTAGCGCGGCCCGTCCGTCCCGACACGTGGCTCGCGCAGCCAGCGCAGCAGCAGGTCCAGTGATTCCGGGAAGCCCTGCTCGTACGCTTCGAGGCCGGCGCCGAAGACCTCCAGGTCCACCCAGGGGCCGCCGCGCCCGACGCCGAGCGTGAAGCGGCCGCGCGAGGCTATGTGCAGCAGCGCCGCCTGCTCGCCGAGCGCCACCGGATGCGCGGTCGGCAGCACGCTGACGGCCGTCCCGACCCCGATGGTGTCCGTACGCCCGAGCAGATAGGCCGCGAGGGTCACCGCGGACGGGCATACGCCGTACGGAACGAAGTGGTGTTCGGCCAGCCATACGGCGTCCAGTCCCGCGGTCTCGGCCAGCTCGGCCGACCGTATCGCCCGGTGCAGCACTTCCGCCTGGCCCTGACCGGGGAACTGAGCCGCGAGAACAAAAGTCCCAACACGCATTGGTCACTCCCTCCTCTACTGGCACTAACGCTTGACACGTGCCAAAGGCACGGCCTCCCGCAGCGATTTCATGATTTTCGGCAACGGGCGGTGAGGTGGGGGCGGAATCGGTGGTGCGCCTGCCCATCGAGCCGCCGCGTATTCTGGGACGAGCTGCCCCGATCCGACCGAACTGCGAGGTGTTCCATGTCGCCGCGTCGTAACCACCCGCGCGGTGGTGACAGCCCCGCCGACCGCCCCGAGGAAACGGGTACGGGCCGGGGCCCCGAGCGTACCGAGACCTGGCACGGCGAGGAGTGGTCAGTGCGGCCGATCGCCGCAAGTGCTACGGGCAAGCACTACCGTTGCCCCGGTTGCGACCAGGAGATCCCGCCCACCGTCGGCCACTTGGTGGCCTGGCCGGAGTACGGCGGCGGTGTGGACGACCGGCGGCACTGGCACCGGGCGTGCTGGAACGCGAAGGACCGCCGCACCACGAGGGTGCAGCGGTCCCGTAACGCGCCCCGCTACTGAGCAGAGCGGTAAGGCAGGCAGCCGTCAGACGGTCCAGCCGTCACGTCGGTCCGGCCGTCGGACAGTCCAGCGTCAGACGTCGCGCTTGGCCAGTACGGCGTAGGCGCCGCCGAGCGCGATCGCGGTGATGACGGCGAGCAGGCCGAGGCCCGGCCAGCCGGTGCTCGTGCCGCCGTCCATCGGGATGCGGTACATGGACGCGAGCCCGTTGAGCGCCGAGTACTTGATGAGGAATTCGCGCAGGCTGTGCATGCTATCGGCGAACATGAAGATCGCCATGATGAACGGCAGCAGGACCACGCCCATCATGGCCGTGATCGCGCCCGCCGAGTGCCGCAGCAGGGTGCCGATCGCGAGCGAGAGCAGGCCGAGCAGCGCCACGAACAGACCGGCGCCGACGGTGGCTCCCAGCCACTGGCCGCCGTTGGCGACGACCTTGCCGGCCTCGATCGAGCTCCGCATGACGGCGTCGTCGCCGGCGCCGGACGGGGCGGTCTGGTCCGACAGAGCAGCGGAGTTGATCAGCGCAGTGATGCCGCAGGCCACGGTCGTCGTCACGAACGACAGGCCGAAGAAGACGATCACCTTGGCGGTGAGCACCCGGGAGCGGCTCGGGCAGGCGGTGAACGTCGTCCGGATCATGCCGGTGCTGTACTCGGAGGTCACCACCAGGACGCCGAGGGTGACCACCGCGAGCTGGCCGAGCATCAGCCCGAACAGGCCGCCGCTGAGCAGCGGCGCCCCGACGTAGTCGCTGCGGCTCATGGCCCAGGTCACCAGCAGACCGATACCGATGACGACGGCGAGCATCACGCTGATCGTCCACACCGTGGAGCGCACCGAGCGGATCTTCGTCCACTCGGACTTGAGCGCGTGCGCGAGCGTGGTGGTCTGCACGGGGATCGGGGAGGTGTACTGCTGCTGCGCGTATGCGTAGGGAGCGCCGGGGACAGCGCCGGGGACGGGGGCGGTCATCGGGCGTCCTCGCTGTCGGACTTGTTGAGGCTGGGAGCGGCGGGGGCCACGGCCGGGGCGGCCGGGGGCTGTGCGGGCGCGGCGGGCGCAGCGTACGCCTGGGGCGGCCCGGCGGGCTGCCGGCCGTACGGCTGGGCGTAGGGCTGAGCCGGCGGCTGGGCGTACTGCTGCGGCTGCTGCACGGGCGGCTGACCCCAGCCGGCCGGCGCCTGCTGCGGATATCCGCCCTGCTGATAGGCGCCCTGCGGCGGCTGACCCGGCTGCGCGTAGCCCTGCTGGTAGGGAGCCTGCTGCTGCAGTCCCTGGCGCATGTCCTGCGTGGAGCGGTAGTCCACCGCGCCGTTGGTCATCCGCATGTACGCCTCTTCCAGGGAGGCCTGGTGCGGCGAGAGCTCCCACAGGCGTACGTCGAGGTCGTGGGCGAGGTCGCTGATCCGCGGCAGCTCCAGGCCGGTGACGCGCAGCGCACCGTCCTGCTCGGGCTGCACCGCGCCGCCGGCCTCGCTGAGCGCCTTCGTCAGCTTCTCGCGCTGCCCGGGCTCGTCCGGAGTGCGGACCATGGCGTAGCCCGTCGAGTTGCGGGAGATGAAGTCCTTCACGCTCATGTCGGCGAGCAGCTGCCCGCGCCCGATGACGATCAGGTGGTCGGCGGTCAGTGCCATCTCGCTCATCAGGTGGCTCGACACGAACACCGTGCGGCCCTCGGACGCGAGCTGGCGCATCAGGTTGCGCACCCAGAGGATGCCCTCGGGGTCGAGGCCGTTCACCGGTTCGTCGAAGAGCAGCACCTCGGGGTCGCCGAGCAGGGCACCGGCTATGCCGAGCCGCTGGCCCATACCGAGGGAGAAGCCCTTGGAGCGCCGCGAGGCGACGTCCTGCAGTCCGACGACGCCCAGCACCTCGTCCACCCGGCGGGCCGGGATACCGGACAGCTGCGCCAGGCACAGCAGGTGCTGCCGTGCGCTGCGGCCGCCGTGCACGGCCTTGGCGTCGAGGAGCGCGCCGACTCTGCGGGGGGCGTTGGTCAGCTGCCGGTAGGGCTGGCCACCGATCGTCACCTGGCCGGCCGAAGGGGCGTCCAGGCCCAGGATCATCCGCATCGTGGTGGACTTCCCGGAGCCGTTCGGACCGAGGAAGCCGGTCACGGTTCCCGGTCGGACCTGGAACGACAGGTTGTACACAGCCGTCTTCGCGCCGTAGCGCTTGGTGAGGCCCACTGCCTCGATCATGCTTGCCCCTCGCCTTCAACCGGGGCGCGTGCCCCCGTGAGGTTTAGGAGGTTACAGGGGCAGGATCGGTTCCAGCAGGGGCGTGGTTCAGCAGCTCCTTCTGGCGCAGCACCCAGCCCTCCTCGGCGAACACCCGGGTGCCGGCCGCGCGCAGCCGCGGGTCGGCTCCGGCCCGGGTGATCCAGGTCTCCGGATCGGGCCCGAACATCTCGCGCAGCCGCTCGGACGAGGCCAGCAGCCCGGACAGCAGGGAGCGTTGCTCCTGTGCGGGACGGGGCGCCCCGTCGGGGGTGGCGAGCACTCCGTTGACGTTGATGTAGAGGTACGCGGAAGGCAGCTGTTCGCCCGACGGCAGCGTCATGGCGTGCTCGTCGCCGTCGATCAGGATCCGCCGGTAGTCGGGGATCTCGGTGGCGTCGACGGCTGCCAGCTGGGCCGGGTCGAGCCAGGTCACCACGAGCACCGACTCGGTCGCCGGGTCGAGGTACGGGGAGGCCGCCACGTATCCCGCCGGGCTGATGTGCCCCGAGACACCGACCCCGATCCCGCCGACCCGTACCGGCACCATCGGCACCACGGCCGGCAGCCCCAGCCGGGTGAGCTTGTGACTGACCTGTCCCGGCGAGGCGTTGGAGC
This sequence comes from Streptomyces sp. PH10-H1, assembly GCF_030063355.1. Taxonomy (GTDB): domain Bacteria; phylum Actinomycetota; class Actinomycetes; order Streptomycetales; family Streptomycetaceae; genus Actinacidiphila. The sequence goes on along the minus strand of NZ_JASISZ010000008.1, from coordinate 146,760 downwards.
CCACCGCGAGGACCGGGACCCGGTGGTCCACCGTGGGCTGCCCGATCTCGGCCAGCAGTTTGTCCAGCGTGATCCGCCCGCCGTCGATGACAGGCCAGGCCCCCGGTCGGTCGTCCAGCGGTTCCAGCCTCAGCAGTTCATCCCCGTGGAGCAGGGCGGACTCGGCCACCGGCCGCCCGGGGTAGATGAGCGGTTGCGTGGCAGCGACTTCGGCGAGACCCAGCGCCTTGAGGCTTCGGTCCTTCACGTCAAGCGCCTTCCCTGGACGATGCGTTGACCCGGCAAGCCTTCCACAGGTAGGTGTACCCCTACTCACGGGCGTGATGACGTTCGCTCGAAAGGTGTCCGAAACAAGGGGGAGGGTGGGCCGGTGCGCGGCTTATCGGATCGGAACAGACGGCATCCGCGGTTCAAGGTGTCGGTGCGGTGGTGGATCGCGGAGCAGTCGGCGGTGCGGCTGCTGATGCTGTCGCTGGGGATCCTGGTGCCGGTGGCGGTGCTCATCGCCGTCGGCCAGGCACTCACGCTGCGGTCACCGGAGAGCCTCGGCCATCGGATGGCCGACGCCCACGCCCTGGTGAACGGCTCGCTGGAGGCGCTGCGGGCCGTCGTCGGCACGGACAATCTGCGGGTGCAGGAGGGCAATACGGCACACGAGGCGCTGTCCTCGCTGGCCTCGGTGCTCGGGGCGATCGTCCCCGCGACGGCGGTCGGTGTGGTCTTCGTCCGGATGTTCTCGGTGCGGCCCTTCGAATGGCGGCCGAAGGCGGCGGTCTGCCTCGCGAGCGAGTGCGACTTCCCCGCCTATGCCCGGAGCCACGCCGGTGACCGGGACGCGATGCTGACGGTGCGCTTCTACAACCGGCTGCACAACATGGTCATCGTGGACCTGCGGTGCCGGATCTATCTGCGCTTCCTCGCCCCGTCGGTGGACGGTTCGCCCGTGTTCCACAAGGTCGCCCTGCGGCAGCTCAACGGCCGTGGGGTGGTCGACGAGGAGCGGCTGTGGCCGTCACTGGAGCGGGGAGCGCCGTTCACCGTGTGGATTCCGCTGGACGCCCCGGTGGACGCGCTGCCGATCACCCGGATCCAGGGCATCGATGTGGCGGGCCTCGACGGGGTGCGGATCCTCGTCCGGCTGACCGCGCAGGTCATCGGGCTCGGGACGCAGATCGTCGACGAGAAGTGGTTCGACCCGGCGGACGGCGAGGTCGAACTGGGCCGTTTCGTGCCGGTGGTGCCGGACGCGGCCACCGACGTACGGGACTGGGCGGGGTGGGAGGGCTTCGAGGACACCCGGGACATCGGGGCGCCCGCGCCGGGCCCTGCGCCGGGCCCAGCGCCCGGCCCCAACCCCGCGCCCGCTCCAGCGCCCGTCCCGCCGCCCCGCCCGCCGCTTATGCGTCTCGCCGTTTCAAAACCAGGTATCCGCCGAGCAGTGCGGCAACGACCCACACCGCCATGATGCCCAGCCCGGCCCAGGGGCCGTATGGGGCGTCGTTGTTGGCCGGCTGCACCACCTGCATGATCTTCTGGCCCGCCTGGTCCGGCAGGTACTTGCCGAACTTCTTCACGACCGGGGCATTGCCCAGAATGATGGAGATGAGGAAGAAGAACGGCATGAGGATGCCGAGCGAGAGCATCGGGCTGCGGAACATCATGGACACGCCGGCCGAGAACAGCACCATCATCGTCATGTAGATGCCCGCGCCGAAGACGGCGCGCAGCACGCCCGGTGAGTCGATCGTCGTGCTGTGGTCACCCAGCAGCGCCTGCCCCACGAAGAAGCAGATGAAGCTGGTCGCCATGCCGACGATGAACGCCAGGCCCGTGGTGATCACCATCTTCGCGAAGAAGAACAGGCCGCGCTGGGGTACCGCGGCGAGCGAGGCCCGGATCATTCCGGTGCTGTACTCGCTCGTCACGACCAGCACGCCGAAGACGATCAGCGCGAGCTGGCCCAGCCACAGGCCGGAGAAGCTCAGGTTGGTCGGGTCGAACGTGGCCCGGTCCTGGGCGCTGAGGGTGTCCCACTGACTGTTGGTGATCAGGGCGAAGAGCCCGCTGATCACCAGCGTGACGAGCAGGGCGGCGATGAGGGTCCACACCGTGGAGCGGACCGTCTTGATCTTGGTCCACTCCGACTGGAGGACCGCGCTGGGTGACGCCATGATCAGGACTCCTTTCCGGTACGGGCGGCCTTGCCGGCGCCTTCGGTCCAGCCGGCGCCCCACTGCGGTGCGGCTGGGGCATCCGGGCCGGGAAGCACGGCCTCCGGGCCGGGAGACAGGGTCCCGCCCGCGTGGTACTCCACCGAATCCGCGGTGAGCTGCATGAACGCCTCCTCCAAGGAGGCCAGCTGCGGGCTCAGCTCGTGCAGGACCAGCTGGTGCCGGGCGGCCAGTTCACCGATCCGCGCCGGGTCGCCGTCCTGGATCTCGAAGGCGCCGTCCAGGGTGGTCACCGAGGTGATGCTCGCGGCGGCCAGGGCGTCGCGCAGCTTTTCCGGGTCGGGGGTCCTGACCCGTACGTAGGAGCGGGAGTTCTTCTCGATGAAGTCGGCCATCGAGGTGTCCGCCATCAGCTTGCCGCGCCCGATGACGATGAGGTGCTCGGCCGTCAGCGCCATCTCGCTCATCAGATGGCTGGAGACGAAGACGGTGCGTCCCCGGGCGGCCAGCTCCTTCATCAGGTTGCGGATCCAGTGGATGCCCTCGGGGTCGAGCCCGTTGACCGGCTCGTCGAACATCAGGATCTCGGGGTCGCCGAGCAGCGCGGCCGCGATGCCGAGCCGCTGCCCCATGCCGAGCGAGAAGCCCTTGGAACGCTTGTCGGCGACCGAGGTCAGGCCCACGGCCTCCAGCACCTCGTCGACCCGGCTGACGGGGATGCGGTTGGACTGGGCCAGGCACAGCAGATGGTTGTACGCGGTGCGGCCGCCGTGGATGGCCTTGGCCTCGAGGAGGGCGCCGATGTACTTCAGCGGCTCGCTCAGATCCCGGTAGTGCTTGCCGTCGATGAGGACGCTGCCCCCGGTCGGGCTGTCCAGATCGAGCATCATCCGCATGGTCGTGGACTTGCCCGCGCCGTTCGGTCCGAGGAAGCCGGTCACCACGCCGGGGCGCACGGTGAACGTCAGGTCGTCGACCGCGGTCTTGTCCCCGTACCGCTTCGTGAGCCCCTGCAGTTCAATCATTCACCCAACGTAACGGCCCGGCCGGCCGGCCGTCACGCCAAAAACCCCCATCCGAGGAGGACAGGGGCTTTTGGTGATACGGGATCAGCGGGTGCGGATCGTCACCGGCTCTGCTGCGCCGGGACGCCGCGCGAGATCGGCTCCTCGTCGGCGGGGACGGTGGCCGCGGCCACCGCCGCGCCGGTCAGCGTGGCCAGCATCTCGCGGACGTTGGTCAGCTGAGCGTTGATGCTGTCGCGGCGGTTGGTGAGCGCCGCCAGCTCGCGCTCGGACTCGCTGCGGATCCGGTCGGCCTTGGCGTTCGCGTCCGCGACGATGTCCTCGGACTGGCGCTGGGCCGTCTCCACCGTCTGGCGGGCGCGGCGCTCGGCGTCGGTACGGAGCTTCTCGGCCTCGAGGCGGAGCTGCTCGGCGCGGTGCTCGATCTCCGCCAGGCGCTTCTCGGCCTTGGCCTGACGCGAAGCCAGGTCACGCTCGGACTGCTCGCGGCGCTTGGCCAGGTTCGTCTCGAAGTCGGCCGCGGCCTGGGCGGCCTTGGCGCGGGTCTCCTCGAAGAGGGCGTCCGCCTCCTCGCGCTTGGTCTGGGCGTCCTTCTGGGCCTCGCCACGCAGCTGCGTGGAGTCGGACTTCGCCTTGTCGACGATCCGGGCGCCCTCGTCCTCGGCCTTGGACTTGCGGTCCGCGGCGAAGGTCTCGGCGTCGTTGCGCACCTGGTTGGCGGCGGACTCCGCCAACTCGCGGTGCTGCTCGGCGGCGCGGCGGGCCTCCTCACGAAGGTCCTTCGCCTCCTCCTCGGCGAGGCGGAGGATCTTCTCGACGCGGGCACCGAGGCCGGCGTACGACGGCTCCGCGTCGTTGACCTGGGCCTGTGCGTTCTGGGTCTCGAGGTGTAGCTCCTCGATGCGCTTCTCCAGCGCGGTGATCCGGGTCAGGGCGCTATCGCGGTCGGCGACGAGCTTGGTGATGCGGTCGTCCACCTGACCGCGGTCGTATCCGCGCCGAACAAGTTCGAAGCCGAAGGGGGAGGAGGTGTCACTCATGGGGTTCCTGTCAATTCAGACCGGTGAGGTGATAGAGGGAATCCTAGGGGTCCGGACGGCGTGTCACCGAGCCATTGCCTATTAGGTATGCAGAATGTCCGCTCAATCGAGTGGAGCATCGTCGTTGCGCTTGCCCCCCGAACGAGTGGTCCCGGCCCCCGCGCCGGCGGTCACCGTGTTCTTCGCGGCGCCGGGGGTCTCGAATGACTCCAACGCCTCCAGGACGTCCTGGACACGGGAGATCTCGGCATTGATGTCCTGTCGGCGGCGCACCAGAATCTCCAACTCGCGCTTGCCCTCGGACACCGTACGCTCGGCTTCGGCCCGGGCCTCCCCCTTGACCCGCTCCGCCTCGCGCTCCGTGTCGATCTTCTTCTGCTCGGCTTCCTTGAGCAGGCCTTCGGCCTTCTTCACGGCGGCGATCCGTACCTTGCTCGCCTCCGCCGAGGCCGTGGACTTGAGCTCGTTGGCCTTCTCCTCGGCCTCGGTGAGCTGCTCGGTGGCGGCCGCGACCAGCTTGTCGACGCGTTCGCCGGCCGTCCGCATCTGGTCGGAGGACTCCTTGCGGGCCCTTTCGTGCAGCTCCTCGACCTCGGACTCGACGCGGCGGCGCAGCTCTTCGGTGCGCTCTCTTATCGACGTGGCGTCCTGACGCGCCTCGCCCAGCAGGGTGTCCGCGTCCGTGCGGGCCCGCTCGACCAGGCCGTTGCACTCCAACGTCGCCTCGGCGAAGATCCGTTCCGCCTCGGAGCGGGCCGCGCCGACCATGGTGTCGGACTGCTCCTCGGCGGTCGCACCGATCCGTACCGCCTCGGCCTGGGCCTGGGCGATCAGTTCATCGGCCTGCTCGGCGGCTTCGCTGCGGCGGCGGTTGGCGGCCTCGCGCGCCTCGTCGCGGATCCGGTCCGCCTCCGCGCGTGTCGCCTCCGCCTCCCGCTCGGCGGTGTCCAGCGCGTCCTTGGCGAGGATACCGAGCCGCTCGGCCTCCTCACGGGCCTTGGTGATCAGCTGGTCGGCCTGGCCGGCGGCCTCGGTACGGCGGCGGTTGGCGTCGTCACGCGACTCCGTCCGCAGCCGCTCGGACTCCTCGATCGCCTCGGATACGGTCCGCTCCGCCAGTGACTTGGCGGCGTCCGTCTCCGCCTTGGCGTCGCGGCGGATCCGGGAGGCGTCCTCGGCGGCGCGCTCACGCTCGGAGTTCGCGTCCGCGTGCAGCCGGTCGGCCTCGCCCTGAGCCTCGGTACGCAGCCGGCCGGCGGCGTGCTCGGCGGCGGACCGCAGCCCGGTGATCTCCTCGTCGGCCTGCTGGTGGAGATGCGCGACGGCGTCGCGTACCTGCTGGGCGGTCTGTTCGGCGGCGCCGACCAGTTCGGTGGAGCGCGACTCGGCCTCGGCGACCAGCCGGTCGGCCTCGAGACCGGCCTCCTGGACGCGGGTACGGGCCGACGCGAGCAGCTCCTCGCTCTCGCGGCGGGCCAGTGCCCGTTCCTGCTCGGCCTCGCCGCGCGCGGCTTCCAGCAGCTCCTCGGCCTCGCGGCGGCGGCGGACCGCCTCCTCCTGGGCGGCGGCCAGCGCCTCGGCGGCCTCGGTCGCGATCCGCTCGGCGGCCGCGGCCGCCTCCGCGCGCAGCCGGTCCGTGGTCTCCTGCGCCTCGGTGCGCAGCTGCTCGGCCTCGGTCGCGGCGTCGGTACGCAGCCGCACCGCGATCGACTCGGCCTCGGCGCGGGTCTGGGACGCGTCGGCGGCGGCCTCGTCGCGCAGCCGTACCGTTTCGGCCTCGGCCTGCTCCTGCAGGGCCCTGACCCGCTCGGCGGTCTCGTTCCGCAGCCGTTCGGCCTCGTCGGCGGCCTCGCGGCGCAGCCGTTCGGCCTCGCCGCGGGCGTCGCGCAGCGCCTGCTCGGCGGTGATGACGCGTTGTTCGGCCTCGTCGCGCAGCCGGATCAGATCCGCCTCGGCGTCGGCGCGCAGCCGCAGCACGGACTGCTCCGCCTCGGCGCGCTGCCGCAGTACCTCCGCCTCGGCGTCGTCCTTGACCTGCGTTGCCTGCTGCTCGGCCTCGCCGCGCAGCGCCTCGGCCTCGGCGCGGGCCCGCTCCAGGGCCTCCTCGGCCTTCTTGTTCAGCGCGGAGGCCCGCTCCACGGAGTCGGCCCGAACCCGGTCGGACTCGCCGGCCGCGCCCTGGCGCATCTCGTCGCCGTCCGCCTTCGCCTTGGCCAGCAGGCCCTCGGCGGTCCTGGCCGCCTCCTCGATCTGCTGGACGGCCTCGCGGCGTGCCTCGCCGCGGATCCGCTCGCCCTCGGCGACCGCGTCTGCCCGCAGCTGCTCGGCCTCGCCGCGCAGCCTGCGGGCCTCCTCCTGCAGCTCGACGGTCTTGGCCCGGTACTCCTCGGTGTCGTCCTGCGCGGCGCCCCGCAGCTCCTGTGCGGACGCCTCGGCCTGGCCGCGCAGCCGCTCCGCCTCCGCCTCGGCCTCGCCGCGGATGCGTTCGGCCTCCTCGCCGGCCGCCCTGGTGGTGGACTGGGCGTCCTGGGACGCCTTCGTCAGCACCTCCTCGGCGCTCCTGGCGGCCTGGGCGAGCTGGGCCGCGGCGTCCTCGGCCGCGGCGGAACGTGCCTTCTCCTGGGCCTCGGCGCGGACCCGCTCCGCCTCGGCGATCGCATCGGCGCGGACCTGCTCGGCCTCGGCCTTGGCGGCCTCCGCCTCCTTCGTCGCCTCCGTCACCATGCGGGCGATCTCGGCGCGGGCGGTACGGGTGCGCTGCTCGTTCTCCGACTCGGCGGTGGACAGCCGCTTGGAGGCGGCCGCATTGGCCTCCTCGCGCAGCCGGTCGGCCTCCGCGCGGGCCTCGCGCAGCGACTCGTCGGCCTCGCGCAGCCGCTCCTGGGTGAGCCGGGTCAGCTCGGTGGCCTCCTGGCGGGCCGCGTCGGACTCGCTGAGGGTGGACGTACGCAGCTGATCGGCCTGGCTGGTGGCCTCCTGCGCCTGGTTGGAGGCGGCGTTGAGCAGCCGCTCCGCGTCGGTGCGGGCCCGCCGCAGCAGCTGTTCGGCCTCGGCCTTCGCGGACTCCGAGTCGGCGGTGAGCCGCTCGCGGGCCTGCTCGGCGATCCGGGTCGCCTCGGTGCGGGCGGCGGCGAGCGCCGCCTCGGTCTCGGCGCGGGTCTCGTCCAGCAGCCGGCGGGCCTGCGACTCGCTGCGGGCCCGCAGCTGTTCGGCCCAGGCCACGTTCTCGTTGACGTGGGTCTCGACGGTGGTCCGGCGGTCGGCCAGCTCCTCGTCGAGCTGACGGCGCCGGGCGACGGCCTCGGCGTGCCATTCGGCCTCGAACCGGGACTGCCGCTCGGCCTGTTCCTGCAGAAGGCGCTGGGTGGCGGCCCGCGCCTCGCGCAGCTCGCGCTCCGCGTCCGTCCGCAGCTGGTCCGCCTGGATCTGGGCGTTGCGCAGCAGCTGGTCGGCCTGGTGCCCGATGTTGTCGTAGGCGGGGCGGGAGGCGAGATTACGGCGTGCTTCGTGCAGTTTGGCGCGCAAAACCTCGACCTGGTAACCCAGGTCGTCGGCATGCTCGACGGCCTTGCCCCGCTCGGTGCGAAGCCGCTCCATCTCGGCCTCGAACAGCGAGAGGTGATCGTCGGCCTCGTAGCGGTCGTTGCCCCGCACTCCGCGGTCCCATCCGTCCCCTGGCGTTCTCACCCGCCAACCGGGTGAGACTCTCCGGAGCCCTGTTTGAGCAGAGCCTTATGGAGAAGTGTGTCTGATCCACGCCGTGAAGCGGGCCGGTACCCCACGCCCACCCCGGTCGGCCCGGCCACTCTACCGGGCTACGGGGGCTGCGGTCAGTGGTCCTTGGCCGCCGTGACCAGCTCGGTGAGGACACCATGGCAGTCCTTGGGGTGCAGGAACGTGATCCGTGACCCCATGGAGCCGGTCCGCGGCTCCTCGTAGAGCACCCGGACGCCCTTGCCCGCGATGTCGGCGGCGTCGCCGTCCACGTCCGCGGTGCCGAAGGCGATGTGGTGGACGCCCTCGCCGTTCTTGGCCAGCCACTTGCCGACCGCGGAGTCCTCGCGGGTCGGTTCCAGCAGCTGGAGGTAGGAGGCGCCGCCGTCGGAGGTCTCGTTGATCTTCAGCATGGCCTCCCGGACACCCTGCTCCTCGTTCACCTCGGAGTGGTAGACCTCGAAGCCGTACGTGGCGCGGTAGAACTCGACGGTGGTGTCGAGATCGAAGCACGCGATACCGATGTGGTCGATGCGAGTCAGCATGGGAACAGTGCACCGCTACCGGACCCGGTAACGCAACGTGCGCGCGATCACACGTTCCGCCCGATGACCGCACGCTTACCGCTCAGTACATTGACGGTAACCCTCGTTAACTTCCTCCTTTCCTCAGCCGAAGGGGCCGCACCATGACCAGCCAGCCACGAACGTCCGTGATCGTCGCAGGTGCCAGAACCCCCATGGGACGACTGCTGGGATCCCTGCGATCCTTCAGCGGCGCAGACCTGGGGGGTGTCGCGATCAAGGCGGCGCTGGACCGCGCGGGTATCGGTGGCGACCAGGTGCAGTACGTGATCATGGGACAGGTGCTGCAGGCCGGCACCGGCCAGATCCCGGCCCGCCAGGCCGCCGTCAAGGGCGGTATTCCGATGAGCGTCCCGGCGCTGACGATCAACAAGGTCTGTCTTTCGGGCCTTGACGCCATCGCGCTCGCCGACCAGCTGATCCGCGCCGGCGAGTTCGACATCGTCGTCGCAGGCGGCCAGGAGTCGATGACCAACGCCCCGCACCTGCTGCCGAAGTCCCGCGAGGGCTTCAAGTACGGCGCGATCGAGATGCTCGACTCCATGGCGTACGACGGTCTCACCGACTCCTTCGAGAACATCCCGATGGGGGAGTCGACCGAGAAGCACAACACCCGGCTCGGCATCGGGCGTGCGGCCCAGGACGAGATCGCGGCCCTGTCCCACCAGCGGGCCGCCGCCGCACAGAAGAACGGCCTGTTCGAGGCCGAGATCACGCCCGTGGAGATCCCGCAGCGCAAGGGCGAGCCGGTGATCTTCAGCAAGGACGAGGGCATCCGCGCCGAAACCACCACCGAGACGCTCGGCAAGCTCCGTCCCGCTTTCGCCAAGGACGGCACGATCACGGCCGGCACGTCCTCGCAGATCTCCGACGGCGCCGCCGCGGTGGTCGTCATGAGCAAGGCGAAGGCCGAGGAACTGGGCCTGGAGTGGATCGCCGAGATCGGCGCGCACGGCAATGTGGCGGGCCCGGACAACTCGCTGCAGTCGCAGCCGTCCAACGCCATTGCGCATGCGCTGGCCAAGGACGGTCTGACCGTGCAGGATCTGGATCTGATCGAGATCAACGAGGCGTTCGCGGCGGTCGCCGTGCAGTCGATGAAGGACCTCGGCGTGACACCTGAAAAGGTGAACGTCAACGGTGGCGCGATCGCCCTGGGTCACCCGATCGGGATGTCCGGTGCACGGGTCGTCCTGCATCTCGCACTGGAACTGAAGCGCCGCGGCGGCGGAACGGGCGCCGCGGCACTCTGCGGCGGCGGCGGCCAGGGCGACGCCCTGATCATCCGGGTGCCGGGCAAGTAGCCACACACTCGCGTGCCGAGGTTTTGACGGCAGACACTGACAGCTCCTGAGTCGAAGGGGCGCGTCGCTGTCGAAAGGGAGAACGCGCGGAGGTCCCGAGGAGGGACCGAGCACGATCGACCGTCGACAGCGGCAGCAGCGCCCCGGAGGCGAACCGAGCCCTAAAAGAAAGAGGCGTGATGGACGTCCCCACCCTGGTCGCGCAGGCGCGGGAGGGCCGGCCGCGGGCCGTGGCCCGGCTGATCTCGCTGGTGGAGGGGGCGTCCCCGCAGCTGCGTGAGGTGATGGCCGCGCTCGCGCCGCTGTCCGGCGGCGCGTACGTGGTCGGTCTGACGGGTTCGCCGGGCGTCGGCAAGTCCACCTCGACGTCCGCTCTGGTCACCGCGTACCGCAAGCGCGGCAAGCGGGTCGGGGTGCTGGCGGTGGACCCGTCCTCGCCGTTCTCCGGCGGCGCGCTGCTCGGTGACCGCGTGCGGATGTCCGAGCACGCCTCCGATCCCGGCGTCTACATCCGGTCCATGGCCACCCGGGGCCACCTCGGGGGCCTCGCCTGGTCCGCTCCGCAGGCGATCCGGGTGCTCGACGCGGCCGGCTGCGAGGTGATCCTCGTCGAGACGGTCGGCGTCGGGCAGTCCGAGGTGGAGATCGCCGCCCAGGCGGACACCTGCGTGGTGCTGCTCGCGCCCGGCATGGGCGACGGGATCCAGGCCGCCAAGGCCGGAATCCTGGAGATCGGCGATGTCTACGTGGTCAACAAGGCCGACCGCGACGGCGCCGATTCCACCGCGCGCGAGCTGAACCACATGCTCGGGCTGGGCGAATCACGGGGACCGGGGGACTGGCGTCCGCCGATCGTCAAGACGGTCGCCTTCCGCGGTGAGGGCATCGACGAGGTCGTCGAGGCCCTGGAGAAGCACCACGCCTGGATGGAGGAGCACGGCGTCCTCGCTGAGCGCCGTCGCCGCCGTGCCGCCAACGAGGTCGAGAACATCGCCGTCACCGCGCTGCGTGAGCGGATCGGCGATCTGCACGGCGACCGGCGGCTCGACGCCCTCGCCGAGCGGATCATGGCCGGCGAGCTGGACCCGTACGGCGCGGCCGACGAGCTCATCGCGAGCGTAACCCAGGCTTAGGGCCTGACCCCCACACGGGCATCCGGCCGAAGGGGCACGGGTCCGCAGGGGTGGGGGTTCGAAATGCTGCCGAGCTATTTGTGGGCCGCAAGGCCCGTAAAGAGGCGATTTCGAACCGCCGCCCCGGAGGGCCCGGCCCCCGACCCCACCAGCCAGCAACCCGGAACGGGCAAGCTCCAGCAACCCGGAACGGGCAAGCTCACGCCCCGCCGCGCTCCGAGCGCAAGTGCTCGGCGATCGGCAGGAGTGCCTTGTGCAGGGCCGCGAGGTCATCGGCGGGCAGCAGCCCGATGAAGTTCTCGCGGACCGACGCCACATGATGGGGCGCGACCTCGCGCATCGTGTCCCAGCCGAACTCCGTGAGCACGGCGTACAGCCCGCGCCGGTCGGATTCGCAGTTCTCCCGGCGGACGAGGCCGGTGGTCTCCATCCGGGTGATCTGGTGCGAGAGCCGGCTCTTGGACTGCAGGGTGGCGCGTGCGAGGTCGCTCATCCGCATGCGCCGGTCGTCGGACTCCGAGAGATTGACCAGAATCTCGTAATCGTTGTTGGTCAGGCCGAACGGCTGCAGATCACGTTCCAGCTGGTGCATCAGCAGTCGGCTGACGTCGAGGTGGGTGCGCCAGGCGCGCTGTTCGTCCTCGGTGAGCCACTTGGTGCCGTTCTGAGTCTCCATGAGGTGAATTCTACAGGTAGTTGAAAATCGGATTAACTTGCCCCGTAGTCATCCGGTCACAGGCCGAAGCGGCACAGGCCGAAGCGGCACAGGCCGAAGCGGCACAGGCCGAAGCGGTACAGCCGAAATGCCACGGGCAGCCACGTCACAGGCCGAAGCGTCGCTGGAGATCGCCCAGCTGTCCCGGCAGCCGTGGCACCTGTCCCTGCTGGCCCGGTCCCTGGCCGGCGCCCGGCACGCCGGGTCCCGCCGAGGCCGGGACACCGCCCGTGGCCTGCTCCGCCATGAGCACCTCGGTGGACTGCAGCAGCACCTGACCTGCGCCGACGAACTCGAACTGGTGCTCCTCGCCCGAGGTCCCGCCGATCCCGGTGAGCGCCCGCAGGCCGCCCAGAACGCCGCGCATATAGCCGTGGTCGTAGTGGTGGCAGGGGGACGGGCAGTCCGCCCAGCCGACCAGCGCCTGCGGATCCACCCGGATCGGCGGCTCGACGAAGTGCACCGCCCCGTTCGAGGCGGCGACGAACTTGCCGGTCCCGATCAGGGTGAGGAAGCCGGGGATGATCGACTGCTTGAGCGCCAGACCCGGCTGGAAGGCCAGCAGGTTGCCGGAGCGGATGGTGAGGTTGCCGTCCTCCAGGTCGAACGAGTTCACGTCGTACGCCCGGTCCGCGAGCAGCAGCTTGCCCTGGCCCTCGGCGACCACCCAGTCCGCGGCGTGCATCGGGGAGTGGAAATTGGCCGCTACCAGCCGGTCGAGCCGGCCGTGGCCGATGCCGTGGAAGTCGATCTGCCCGTAATAGGCGATCATCTTCCCCTTCTGCAGGAACCACTGGCCCTTGAGTTCGACGCTGAACGCGTACGGGTTGACGTTGTCGTCGACCGGGAGGGTGTTCGGGTCGTGGATCACCGGTCCACCGGGCTGACTGCTCACAGCTTGTCCTCCGACGCCTGTACGTACACCGTGCCCTGGCCCGACAGTTCCAGCTGGAACGCCTCGCCCGAGCCCCGTCCCACCATGTCCCGCCAGCCCAGCGCCGTGGACAGCTTGTTGCGTACGTCGCCGCGGTGGGCGACGTACGCCTGCGGGTCGACGTGCACGGGGCCCTGCTGGGTGATCGGCAGCTCGATGACGCCGCCGTGCGCCATGACGGCGACCGAGCCCTTGCCCTGCAGGGTGGTCGTGAAGAGTCCCTGGCCGGTGACCTGGCCGCGGATGACGCCCATCACACCGCCCTGCGAGCCCATGAACATCGTGGACTGCTGCAGGGTGCCGTCGAAGGCCAGCAGCCGGTCCGCCTCGACGTAGAGCGTCTCGCCGCTCAGGTCGATGGTGTGGATGTGGTGGCCGCCGTGCCCGAACATCACCGAGCCGTGCCCCTCGACGGTCATCAGCGGCGTCGCCTCGTTGGCGACCCGCCGTCCGATCATCGAGGCGATCCCGCCCTGGCCGCCCTGGATGTTCGGGGTGAAGGAGACCTCACCCCGGTACGCGAGCATCGCGCCGCGCTGGCTGAACAGCCGCTGCCCGGGGAGGATCTGCGCCTCGACCATCTTTGAATTGATCTTGGTGAACGGCATCAGAGCTGTCCCCCGATCGTGTTGCGCTCGCTGGGCTGCACGTAGACCAGCCCCTCGCCCTCGAAACGGATCTGGAAGCTCTCCCCGGACCCCTCGCCCAGCACCGTCCGCCAGCTGATGCCGGTCTGGAAGTGCTGCTGCAGATTGCCGGTGTGCGCGATGTACGCGCCGGGGTCGACCTGCAGCGGCATGCCGGACGAGACGCGGAGCACGATCGCCGGTCCGTCCGAGGTGATCGCGGCCTGGCCGACGCCCTCGACGGTCGTGGTGAACAGGCCGTTGCCCTGGCTCGCGCCGCGCAGGCCGGTGAACGTGGTGCCGGTGCGCAGCCCGGTGTCGGTCGCCAGCAGGTTGCTGGCCTCGACGTACAGCTTCTCGCCGTTCAGCCGGACCAGGTTGATCTCACTCGCACGGTCGGCGAAAAAGCACGTGCCGTGCCCCTTCACCTCCATGACCTCCATCGATTCGCCGGTGAGCCGGCGGGTCACCATGCCGCGGATTCCCTCGCCGCCCCCGGACATCTTCTTGAACGTCATCTGGCCGTCGTAGGCGACCATCGCGCCGTTCTTCGCCTTGACGGCGTCGCCGGTCATCTCCACGGCGAGTACTTTGCTGCCCTGCAGTCGGAAACTGGCCACGGTCAGACGCTATCCGTCCGCACGGGAGACGTCACCGGAATCGGACGAACCGGCTCTTCCCCGGCCGCCACCTCGACCTCCAGCAGCGACGCGCCGCGCCTCTCGGCCTCGAACGCCTCGACGCCGCCGCGCAGCCCGAAGAGCCGCTTGGACAGCAGGATGTAGAGGACCGCCAGAACGTTGAGCGTCAGCGTGGCGATCTTGACCCAGCTGATCTTGTCGGTCAGCTCGTAGATCTCCAGCGGCAGGAAGGCGGCGGTCGCGACGACCGTCAGATACTCCGCCCAGCGCTTGCCCCACCACAGCCCGAACGCCTCGATGATCTCGATGAGCGCGTACACGAGCAGCGCGATGGCGACGATCACCAGCGTCGAATGCTTGTAGTCGAAGGTCTTGCGGATGGTGTCCACGACCGGGGAGTGCTCGAGGTCGTAGTGGAAGTGCTTGGCGACGGGGCCGAAGACCGAGAGCTGGTCCTCGAAGAGCTTGCGGACGGAGTCCTGGGAGTTGCTGAACTTCCACACCGCCCAGGCGGCGAGCACGATGAAGACCCCGCGCACCAGCCGCTCGGCCGCCAGGAACCGCAGGATGAACAGATCGCGCAGCGCCCGCCCGCGCGGCACCTCGGGTGCCTGGTCGGCGGGGCCGGAGCCGTGCGGCTCGCCGAGCGCGAAGTCACCGCAGCGCAGGCAGCGCCAGACCTCGCCGACGGGCGTGGTGGCGTGCAGCCGCTCCCGCAGATGGCGCTCGTCCGGCGCGTAGGTGATGTGACCCCGGCGCGAGCAGTGGCGCCGGTCCCAGTCGAACTTCATCGGTACCGTTCCCCCGTGGGTGTCGTGGTGTGCGGATGGGTGCGCGGATGGGTGTGCGGGTGGGTGTGCGGGTGGTGCGCGTCGTGCTTCGTCGCGTGCGGGCTCCGTGGAGGGGGACGCTATCGCCCCCCGTCCGGTTCTTGACCCCCGGGGGCGGGCCCGGGGGGCGGGGCGGCGATAATGGACAGGCCTTGTGATCACGTTCACAAGAACCGCCCCCGTCGATGATGAGGAATCCGTGGACATCAAGACCGCCTCCGCCCTGCGCCGGCTCCGCCTGGTCTCCGCCCCCGAGGCGGTCTCCTTCCTGCTTCTGCTGGTCTGCTCGATCCTCAAGCGCGCCACCGACTTCGATGCCGTCCCGGTGATGGGCATGGTCCACGGGGTGCTGTTCATCCTCTACGTCGTCCTGTGGGCCTTCGCCTGGAACCGCGCCCGGTGGACGCTCGGCCGTGCCGCCCTCTACGGCGTCCTGTCCGTGCTGCCCACCGGCGGTTTCTTCGCCGAGCGCATGCTGCGCCGCGAGGCCGAGTCCGAGGTCATCGCCGCCCGCGCCCGCCAGGAAGGCGCCACCGCATGATCGTCGCCTTCTCGGTCTCCCCGCTGGGCGTCGGCGAGGACGTGGGCGAGTACGTCGCCGACGCCGTCCGCGTGGTGCGGGAGTCCGGTCTCCCCAACCGCACCGACGCGATGTTCACCTCGATCGAGGGTGAGTGGGACGAGGTGATGGACGTCGTCAAGCGCGCGGTCGCCGCCGTCGAGGCACGCGCCCCGCGCGTCTCCCTGGTCCTGAAGGCCGACATCCGGCCGGGCGTGACGGACGGGATGACGTCGAAGGTCGAGACCGTCGAGCGGTATCTCGCCCCCTGACGAGCCGCCGTCCGAGGCGCTGCCTCCGCAGAGCCGCCGAGATCTCCCTCCCAACCCCTTGAGCGACTGCTCAAATCATCGTACGGTGACGGCGTTGAGCAGTCGCTCAAACGTGTGCCGGTACGCCCGAGGGGGCTTCTGTGGGGATCTATGTCGAGACGCGCGTCCGCGCCGACCTGGACGAGCTCTGGGACCGCACCCAGCTCCCCGACCAGCACCGGCGCTGGGATCTGCGCTTCACCGACATCGACTATCTGCCGGCCGAGCGGGGCCGGCCGCAGCGCTTCCGCTACGCCACGCGCCTGCTGCCCGGCCTCGTCATCGCCGGCACCGGAGTCGCCGCGGGGGAACGGCACCGCCCGGACGGCACCCGCACATCCGCGCTGCGCTTCTCGTCTCCGCATCCGCTCTCGCTCCTCGCCGAGGGCAGCGGTTACTGGCGCTATGTGCCCGACACCGCCGACGGCGGTGGGATCCGCTTCCTGACCGGCTACGACTACGTGCCGCGCTGGGGACGCTTCGGCCGCGTCGCCGACCGGCTGCTGTTCCGCCCGCTCATGGGGTGGGCGACCGCGTGGTCCTTCGACCGGCTGCGGCTGTGGTGCGAACGCGGGATCAGCCCGGCGCGGTCGCTGCTGAACGCGCTGGCCGAGGCCGCGGTCCGGGTGCTCGCCGTCCTGGCGGCGGGATACGCGAGCCCGGTCGCCGCCGCGGCCCTGGCGATCGCCGCGCTCTTCGTACCGCCACTGCCCGGCACACCGTCGGCACGGCGCTGTCTGCGCCGCCCGCCCGGCCGGGCGGCCGCCGCCCAGCCCGCCCTGCTCACCGAACTGGAACCGTCATGACGTCGATCTTCCAACGCGTCCTCGGCGCCGACTTCGACCGGCTGCACCCGCGGATCCAGCGGCGCTTCAGCGTGGGTCTCGACAGCGGCGAGGCGTGCGTCGGGCGCGGCACCATGGACCGGGTCTGGCACGGCCCCCGTTTCGTACGGCCGTTCCTGGCGCTCGGCGGCAGCCGCAACATCCTCGTGCCGCAGACCGGTACGGACATCCCGTTCACGATCGAGAACTTCCCCTACGCGGACTCCTTCGGCCGCGAGACCGTCACCTTTGTCCGTACCTTCACCTTCCCCGGCCGCACCCGGCGGTTCGACGCCACCATGATCCACAGCCCGGAACGGAACTGCGTGGTCGACTACCTCGGCACTCACCAGCACCTCGCCACCGACCTGCACTTCACGGTGGACGCCGGGGGCGCGCTCGTCATCCGCTCCGGCGACCACCGGTTCCGCGAGGGTCCTGCCGACTTCCGGGTGCCGGAACTGATCGCCGGGGACGCGGTGGTACGCGAGTCCTACGACGACGCGGCCGGGCGGTTCCGGATCGAGGTGAACGTCAGCAACCGGCGGTTCGGCCCGCTCTTCGGCTACGAGGGCTCCTTCGAGGCCGAGTTCGTGGACGTGGCGGAGCGCGGGGTGCGCGCGGGGCTTCGCCCGGTGCGCGAGGAGGCACGGGTATGAGCGACACCCGTACCAAACTGCTCGCCGGAGCGCTCCGCACCCTCGCCGAGCACGGCATCGCGGGCGCCTCCGCCCGGACCATCGCGGCCGCCGCGGGTGTCAACCAGTCGCTGGTCTTCTACCACTTCGGCAGTGTCGACGAACTGCTCGCCGCGGCCTGCCGGCACGGCGCCGAGCAGCGGGTGGCGCTCTACCGGGACCGGCTGGCGGCGGTCGGCACGCTCGGCGAACTCCTGGAGCTGGGCCGGCAACTGCACACCGAGGAGCACGCGCACGGCAATGTGGCGGTCCTCGCGCAGCTGCTCGCCGGGGCGCAGAGCGATCCCGGGCTGGCTCCCGCGACCGCCGACGGGCTCGGGCTGTGGGTGGCGGAGATCGAACAGGTGCTGGGCCGGGTGCTGGCCGGCACCCCGCTCGCGGAGTTCGTCGACCCCGGCGGGCTGGCGCGCGCGGTCGCCGCGGCCTTCGTCGGTCTTGAGCTGTACGAGGGCGTGGACCGGGCGGGTACCGAGCGCGCCCTGGCGGCCCTGGAGCAACTCGCCGCCCTGGTCGGGGTGCTGGACGGCCTCGGCCCCGTCGCCCAGCGCGCGGTCCGCGCCCGGCTGCGGCGCGGCGCTACGCCCCGCCCGTAGCGAGGGTGATGCCGAGCGGGGTCCGTTCGTACAGCACCCGGTGGCCGTAGCGGTGCGAGGTGAGCAGGCCCGCGTCGCGCAGTACGGACAGATGGGCGGAGACCGAGGACAGCGCCAGGTCGTGGCGGCGGGCGAGCGCGCTGGTGGTCGCGGGGGAGTCGAGATGGGTGAGGATCGCCGCGCGGTTGGCGCCCAGCAGCCGGATCAGCGGTTCCTCGGGTGTGGGGCCCGGCACGGTCCACAAGGTGGCGGTGCCGCGCGCCGGATAGACCAGCGTGGCCTGCCAGGGAGGGTCGAAGCCGCTCACCACGTCCGGCCGGACGAAGACGCTGGGCACCAGCAGCAACCCGTCGCCTCCCAGCATCCTGACGTGGTCGGCCCTGCGGTCCACCGTGAGGGTGCCGGCCGACCAGCTCACCTTCGGATGCAGATCGGCGAAGAGCCGTTCCGGGCCGCCGTCGGCCAGCCGGCGTGAGTGGAAGGCGACATCGGCCTCCAGCACGGCGCGCATCCCCGGCCAGAACGGGGCGAGGAGGGTGTCCCAGACCCGGGCCATCAGCTCGGCGAGCTCATGAACGGTCCGCGCCGGGTCGTCGAGCAGGGCCCGGCCCTGAGCTGTGCCGGCCGCGCCCGGGGTCTCGGCCAGAGCTCTGGCCAGGTCCTCCCGGGCCACGGCCGGGTCGGTGCCGCGGACCCGCGCGAGTTCCTCGTCGATCGTGGCGAAGATCCCGTCGGGCGGCGGGCACAGGAAGTCCGGATTGTGGCCGCGCCGCGGCATCACCAGCTGGAACGGGCTGAGATCGAGCCCGCGGGCGACGGCCCGGATCTGGCGCAGCCAGGGCAGATGGTAGCCCTGGCGCGCGGGTGTCCTGAGGGTTCTGATGGCCTCCTGGGTCTCCCAGAGCGGAGAGATCGCGAACCGGGAGGACAGCAGGTCGTCCGCCAGGAAGTGCATGTGGAACGGCATGACGTCTCCCAAGTTTCGGATTCAGCCGAAAGAGTAGAAGCCGCGTCCCGATGTCCGCCAGGCTGCGTCCATGACAACGGAAAACTCAGACTCGGGGCTTCAGAAAAGTGACGAGCCGACATGTGACGGGACAGCGGGGGAGACGGCCGATCCCGTCAAGCCGCAGCCTGTCGGATATCGCACGGTGTTCGCGGTCCGTGAGTTCCGGCCGATCTTCGCCGCGCACATTCTGTCCATGTTCGGCAGTTTCTTCGCCGAGGTCTCGCTGGCGGTCCTGGTCTTCCAGCGCACCGGATCCCCGTTGCTGACCTCTTTGATCTTCGCGCTCGGCATGCTGCCCTACGCGCTCAGCGGGGTTCTGCTCTCCGGGGTCGCCGACCGGTACCCGGCCCGCCGGGTGCTCGTCACCTGCGACCTGCTGTGCGCGGCCTGCGTCGCGGTGCTGGCGCTGCCCTTGACCCCGCTCGCGCTGCTGTTCGTGCTGCGGGCCGTACTGGCGATGATCACGCCGCTCTTCCAGGGAACGCGAGCCGCGAGCCTCGCGGACATCCTGGAGGGCGACGTCTACGTCCTGGGGCGCTCGCTGCTCAGGATCATCTCGCAGAGCGCGCAGATCATCGGATTCGGGATCGGCGGCCTGGTGCTGGTGGTGCTGTCGCCACGGGCCGCGCTGACGGTGGGCGTGGGGACGTTCCTCTGCTCGGCCGCGCTGCTGCGGCTGGGCACCACGAACCGGCCCGCGCGGATCACCGGCACCGGCTCGATGATGCGGCAGTCGCTGCGCGGCGCCCGCCAGCTGCTGAGCCACCCCAGGATCCGGGCGCTGCTGCTGTGGTGGTGGGTGCCGCCGATGTTCTTCGCGGTGGCCGAGGGGCTGGCGACGCCCTTCGCGGCCGCGGCCGGCGCCGGTTCCGCCGGGGTCGGACTGATGCTGGCGGCGATGCCGGCCGGAACGGTGGCCAGCGAGCTGGCGGCCGGCACGCTGCTCTCACCGGCCGCGCGCACCTGGATCGCGATGCCGCTCGCGGGCGTGGCCCTGGTGCCGATGGCGCTGTTCGCCTGCCATCCCTCGCTGCCGGTGGCCATCGTCATCATGCTGGTGGTGGGGCTGTGCTCGGCCTACGCGCTCGGCATGGACAAATGGTTCGTCGAGGCCGTGCCGGAGGAGATGCGCGGCCAGGCCATGTCGCTGCTGGGCGCGGGCATGATGACCCTTCAGGGCCTCGGCATGGCGGTCGGCGGCGCGATCGCGGAGGTGGTGCCTCCGTATGCCGTGATCTCGGGGGCCGGGATCCTCGGCACGGTGAGCACCCTGCTGGTGCTGCGGTCCGTGGCGGCCACCGGCCGCGGCGGCGCCGCCGCGGCGGTCTGAGACCGGACGCCGCCGAGGCCGGTCGACGCGCGTCAACACGCGCGTGGGCAGCGTGATTTCCGACGGTCGGCCCGGGGCGGGTCCGCGCCGGCCGGCGCCACACCAGCCGGCGGCGTGCGGATCACCGCCGGGCGAGATAGGCGTGCATCGCCCGGTGGAGGGTCTTGTTGACCGCGCCCTGCAGCGGCAGCTCCCACTCGCCGAGCGTCTCCACCGCCTCCCCGCCCGTACCGAGCTTCCAGCGCAGCAGGCCGAACGAGCGCGCGTCCGCGTCGAGACTGTCCGGTATGCCCCGCATGTCGTACGCGGCGGCGCCCAGCGCGTGCGCGTCGCAGAGCATCCGCCACTGCAGGGCGTTGCTCGGGCGCACCTCGCGGCGGTGGTCGGCGGAAGCGCCCGTCTGGTACCAGACCCGGGCGCCGTCCGGCGAGCGGAGCATGGTGTGCGCGGCGAGCATCTCGCCGCCGTGCCGGGCCGTGTAGAGCCGCATACTGCCCGGCTGCTCCGCGTTCAGCGCCTCGAACTGGCGCTGGTAGTAGGCCAGATCACGCCCCAGCCGGAAGCCGTCGCGCCGCTCGGTGACGCTCAGCAGCTCATGGAAGGCGGGCAGCGCTTCCGCGCCCTCGACGGCGGTCTCCACCCCCGACTTGGCGGCCTTCTTGATGTTCCGCCGCCACTCCTGGTTCAGGCCGGTCCACAGGTCGTCCAGGCCGCGGCCGGCCAGGGGTATCTCGAACACCAGCCGGGGCTGGGCGTCCCCGTTGTGGCCGTCCTCGCCACCGCGCCGCCAGCCCGCCTCCCGCAGCCGGTCCGCGACCGCCGCGCCCAGCGGATCCACCAGGTCGGGCAGTACGTCGCCCACCGTGCGGCCGGGCGCCACCGCCTCCTTGAGGGTGTGCGCCGACCACCGTCGGTACGGCAGCGGCGGCCCCATCCGTACCGCGAAGGCGCCCGTACCGCGCAGATGCTCCAGCAGCGGCTCCAGCCACCGGTCCAGGTCGGGCGCCGCCCAGTCCAGCACCGGGCCCTCCGGCAGGTATGCGAACGACCGGCGGGTGCCGGGCAGTTGCCGGTACAGCGCCAGTGCGGAGCCGACCATCGATCCGGTGGAGTCGAACCAGCCCAGGCTCTCGGACTTCCAGCCCTGCTTCACCCGCGCCCAGGACGGGCACTGCAGGAAACTGACCGCGCGCGGGCCGCGCCGCCGCACGAAGGAGAGGTGCTCGTCCGCGGGCACGGGGCGCAGCGTCAGCTGCGGTGCCGGGCCGGGGATGACGCTGCGGGCGGAGTCCTGGTGGGTGGTCATCGTCAAGGCTCGTCCTCCACGGTGCGGGGGGCCTGATGGCCCGCTCACCTGTCTCACGCCCCAGCGGCCCGCGATGTGACAGAGATGTTCACGACAACGCAGCCCGGTTTCCCAAGGGGCTCCGCGGCGGGCAGACTTCGCGTCTGCGCGGCCGCCGGCCGCGCCCGGCTCGGGAGCACAACGGGTGACATCAGCAGTGGGCAAGGGTGCGGGCACCGGCGATCCGGGCGGCCCCGACAGCATGCGGGCCGCCCCCTTCGGCGGCCCCTGCCCGCCGGAATCCGTGGCACCCGCCGTGGCACCCGTGCCCGCCGGTACGGCCGGGTCCGCCGTGCCGGGGCCGCGGGGCGGTGCCCCGGCCGACACCGCCGGCTCGCTCAAACGCAGCGGCAGCGTCATGGCGCTGGGCTCGCTCGCCTCACGCGCCACCGGATTCGTCCGCAGCGGCATCATCACCGCCGCGCTCGGCACCACGCTGCTCGGTGACGCGTTCAGCGTCGCCAACACCGTCCCGAACATCCTGTACATCATGCTCATCGGCGGCGCGCTGAACTCGGTGTTCGTCCCCCAGCTGGTGCGCGCCGCCAAGGAGCACAGCGACGGCGGCGCCGCCTACACCGACCGGCTGCTCACCGTCTGTCTGGCCGCGCTCCTGGTGATCACGGCCGCCGCCGCCCTCGCCGCGCCCTGGCTGGTCAGCGCCTACGGGCCGGACTTCACCAGCGCCCAGCGCGATCTCACGATCGCCCTCGCCCGCTACTGCCTGCCGCAGATCCTCTTCTACGGCGTCTTCACCCTGCTCGGCCAGATCCTCACCGCCCGCGACCGGTTCGGCGCCATGATGTGGTCCCCGGTGCTCAACAACGTGGTCGTCATCGCCGTGTTCGGCCTGTATCTCGCCGTCGCGCACGACACCACCGCCGCCGGATCCATGAGCGACGGCGACGCGCTGCTCATCGGCCTCGGCAGCACCGCGGGCATCGCCGTCCAAGCCCTGGCGCTGATCCCGGCGCTGCGCGGCGCCGGTTTCCGCTGGCGGCCCCGTTTCGACTGGCGCGGGTCCGGGCTCATGCAGCCCCTGCGGGCCGCCGGGTGGACGCTGCTGCTGGTCTTCGTCAACCAGATCGCGTACTGGGTCGTCACCCGGCTGGCCACTTCCGCGGGCGTCCACGCCGTCGCCGAAGGCAGCGCGGCGGGCGCCGGCTACGCCGCCTACAGCAACGCCTATCTGCTGTGGGTCGTGCCACAGGGCATCATCACGGTCTCCCTCGTCACCGCCCTGCTGCCGCGGATGAGCCGCGCCGCCGCCGAGGGCGACCACGCGCGAATCGGCGCCGACCTCACGTACGGGCTGCGCGGTTCGGCCGCCGCGATCGTGCCCGCGGTGCTGGCCTTCCTCGCGCTCGGCCCGCAGCTGACCGGCGTCGTCTTCCAGCACGGCCGCACCAGCGACGCGGACGCGCAGGCCATCGCCTGGATCCTGATGGCCTTCGCGCTCGGCCTGCCGGCCTTCGCCGGCCAGTACCTGCTGGCCCGCGGCTTCTACGCGCTCGGCGACACCCGTACGCCGTTCTTCCTCAACGTCGTCATCGCCGCGGTCAACGCCGGTCTCGCCGTCACGTCCTACGCGCTGCTCCCCGCCCGCTGGGCCGTGGCCGGCATGGCGGGCGGCTACGCGATCGCCTGCTGCGCCGGGCTCACCTGCACGACCTGGGTGCTGCGCCGCCGGCTGACGTGGCGGCCCATGGTGCTCGGCACCCATCTGCGGCTGGCCGCCGCCGGGCTGCCCGGCGCGCTCGCCGCGTACGGGATCGCGTACGGGTGCGGCCGGCTGTTCGGCACCGGCCTCGCCGGGGATCTGTCCGGGCTGCTGCTCGGCGGGGCCGCCCTCGGCGCTTCCGTCCTCGCGCTGTCGGGACCGCTGCGGCTGACCGAGGTGCGGGCCCTCGCCGCCCCGCTCCTGCGGCGGCTGCCGGGCCACCAGCCGGCGCGGGACGGGGCGTAGAAGTTTTTCTCATTTCGGTGTCACCTTTCGGGCCCGCGGAGCGTGTAGGTAGCGGGAGGGACCATGAACATCCGCACGGCGCACGCACCCTCGGGGTGGGTGTGATTCCGCACGCGGCGCCGCAGGACGACTTCGACGAGTTCTACGCCGCCACCGCGAAACGGCTGGTCGCCGCCGTCTACGCGGTGACCGGCGACCTCGGTGAGGCCGAGGACGCCGTACAGGAGGCGTATGCCCGCGCGTGGCAGCGGTGGGGGAGGCTCACGGCCGAGGGGGATCCGACGCCGTGGGTGCGGACGGTGGCGCTGCGGCTGGCGGTGAGCACGTGGCGCAAGACGCGCAACAGGGTGCGGGCACACTTCAGGTACGGCGTGCCGTCGGACGCGCTGGCCCTGGCTCCCGACCGGGTCGCGCTGGTGGCCGCCCTGCGCGAGCTGGGCGAGGACCAGCGGACGGCCGTGGTGCTGCACCATCTGATGGACCTGCCGGTCGAGGAGGTCGCCCGGGAGACCGGCGTGTCCAACGCGGCGGTACGAACCCGGCTCAGCCGCGCACGCAAGGCGCTCGGCGCCCACCTGACAGAGGAAGAGGAGGTGCCCCTCCATGGCTGACCCGCTCGACGACCGCCTGCGGGACCTGGCCCGCGACACCGAGCCGCTGATCGTCCTCGCCGCGTCGGCGGACGTCCGCCGGCGCGGGGAGCGCCGCCGCGCCCGGCGCCGGGTGGGCGCGGTGGCCGTGGTGGCCGCCGCCGCGCTGGCGGTCGGCTCGTGGGTGGTCCTGCCCCGGCTGGGCACCGGCTCGCAGGCATCGCCGGCCGGCGGTTCCACCGCGCCCGACCCGCTGGCGTCCGGGCCGCTGTCGGGGGAACTGCTGCCGCCGAGCGCTCTGCCCTGGGAGTCGTTCTGGAAGTGGCGGACGGTTTCGATCGATCTCGCCCTGAAGATCCCGCTCATGAAGTGCGATGCGGCGCTGTACGATCCGGCCGCGGCGACTGTCCGTTCGTATCAGGGGAACCAGAACAGCAACGCGCGCTACGCCATCTACGATTTCGGGGATGAAGCGGCGGCCGCCAAGGGAGTGGCCCGCATGGCCGATCAATTGGGCAAATGCGGACTCATTGCGACACATTGGGACAGGAAGGGCGGGTCGGAGATGTCGACCGGACTTCGCGGCTACGGGTCCACGTCCGAGGGCGGCCAGGTGAGCGACCTGTGGCTGGCGGCCGCGGGCCGGTATGCGACGGTGCTCCACGTGGTCCTGCCGGAGTCCACGGCCGGGAAACTGCCGTTCCCCGACATGGTGCCCGTGCAGTGCATCACGCGCTCCCTCGACCGGCTGGCGCCCTCCGCGGCGCGGTCGGACGCGACCGGTACGCAGACGCCCCCCGCGGTCACCGCGCCGCCCGCGGGCTCCTGGTCCGGCTCGGGCTCCCAGCCGGTCCAGCACCCCGATTCGATCTTCCCGACGCCCTATTCCCACCCGACTTCCTTTGACCGCTGCTGATGAGGACATTTGCTGTGACACCCATACGTACTTCCCGCATACCTTTCGCCCGTATGCGCGCCCTCGCCGTGCCGGCCCTGCTCGCCGTCGCGCTGACCGCCTGCGGCGGTGGTGGTGGCAGCGCCAAGGGCGGCGACGGCAAGGGACCGGCCGCCTCCACCGCCGCCGTGCCGGTCACCGTGACGCCGGCCAATGGAAAGACCGGGGTCGATCCCGGCAGCCCGGTGAAGGTGTCACTGACCGAGGGCACCCTCGCCGCGGTGACCGTCACCGCCGCGGCCAAGAGCAGTGACGGTGTCGAGGCGGTCGAGGTCACCGGCAAGCTCGACGCCGCCAAGCACACCTGGCAGTCCGACCGCACGATGACCCCCGGCACCGCCTACACGGTGAAGATCAGCGCGGCCGACGCCTCCGGTGCCAAGAAGGACCAGACCAGCACCTTCACCACGCTGGCCGCCGCCAAGACCAACGGCGTCACCATCACCCCGGTGGGCAGCGCGGTCGTCGGCGTGGGCCAGCCGGTCTCCATCGCCTTCGACAAGCCGGTCACCAACCGGGCCGCCGTCGAGAAGCAGCTGTCCGTGACGACGACGCCCGCCGTGCAGGGCAGCTGGGGCTGGATCACCGATCCGCTGACCGGCACCCAGCGCGTCGACTGGCGCCCGGCCACGTACTGGACCACGGGCACCAAGGTCACCATGACGGCCAAGCTCAGCGGCCTCGACACCGGCAGCGGCCGCTACCTGCGCCGCGACGTCAACTCCACCTTCACGATCGGCACGGCCCGGGTCTCCAAGGTCGACATCGGCGCCAAGAAGATGACGGTCACGGAGGACGGCAAGACCGTCAAGACCATCCTGATCTCGGCCGGCAAGAGCGACTTCCCGACCTGGAACGGCCGCATGACGGTGATCAGCAAGGAGTCCACCATCCACATGACGTCGACGTCCGTGGGCATCGCCACCAACAAGGACGCGGCGGACTTCTACGACAAGGACGTCAAGATGGCGGTCCATCTGACGACCTCGGGCACCTTCGTGCACGCGGCCCCGTGGAACGACGCCAACATGGGCAAGGCCAACACCAGCCACGGCTGCGTCGGGATGTCCGACGCCGACGCCAAGTGGTTCTTCGACAAGGCCGTCCGCGGTGACGTCGTCGAGGTCACCGGATCGACCCGCGCCACCGTCGACAAGGGCAACGGTTACGGCGACTGGAACCTCACCCCGGAGGCGTGGGCGAAGCTCAGCGCGCTGTCCTGAACCCGTTCCGGAACCGGCCCGAGTGCCTCCGGTTTCGATTGACGAGACAATCTCTCCCACTATGTGACCGACGGGTAGGCTCGGTGGCGTGCCGAAGCCCCTGAGCCTGCCCTTCGACCCCATCGCCCGCGCCGACGAGCTGTGGACCCAGCGCTGGGGACGCGTTCCGTCGATGGGCGCCATCACCTCGATCATGCGGGCGCAGCAGATCCTGCTGGGCCAGGTCGACGCCGTCGTCAAGCCGTACGGGCTGACCTTCGCCCGGTACGAGGCGCTGGTGCTGCTCACCTTCAGCAAGGCCGGTGAGCTGCCGATGTCCAAGATCGGCGAGCGGCTGATGGTGCACCCCACCTCGGTCACCAACACCGTGGACCGCCTCGTCGGCTCCGGCCTGGTCGCCAAGCGCCCCAACCCGAACGACGGGCGCGGCACCCTCGCCTCCATCACCGACAAGGGCCGCGAGGTCGTGGACGCGGCCACCCGGGACCTCATGGCGATGGACTTCGGCCTGAGCGTCTACGACTCCGAGGAGTGCGCGGAGATCTTCGCCCTGCTGCGCCCGCTGCGCATAGCTGCGGGCGACTTCGAGGAGGGGCGTTAAGCCGCCGGATTCGCACCGGTTACGCTCAATGCCATGAAGCAGAGTGTGCTGACCCGCTACCGCGTGATGGCCTATGTGACGGGTGTCCTGCTGGTCCTCCTCACCCTTGGCGTGATCGCGAAGTACCTGCTGGACCTGAACGGGGCCGCGGGCTTCGTCAGCATGGTGGGTATCGCGCACGGCTGGCTGTACGTCGTGTACCTGGTCTGCGCCTTCGACCTGGGGTCCAAGGCGAAGTGGCCGATCGGCAAGCAGATCTGGGTGCTGCTGGCCGGTACGATCCCGACCGCGGCGTTCTTCGTCGAGCGCAAGGTCTCGCGCGAGGTGGCCCCGCTGGTCGTCCCCGCCGACCGGGAGCCCGCCCAGGCGTGACGCATCGCACCGCCCGTCCGGGTAAGGGCGGGCGGTTTGCCATCGACATTTACTAGGACGTCCTAGTAAATTCGGGGTATGGACGCCGAAGGCATCGAAGAGGGCCGCCAGCGCTGGCAGGCCCGGTACGACGCGGCTCGTAAGCGGGACGCGGACTTCACCACACTCTCCGGGGATCCGGTGGAGCCCGTGTACGGACCCGCCCCCGGTGACACCGTGGAAGGCTTCGAGCGGATCGGCTGGCCGGGCGAGTACCCGTTCACCCGGGGCCTCCACCCGACCGGCTACCGGGGCAGGACCTGGACGATCCGGCAGTTCGCCGGCTTCGGGAACGCCGAGCAGACCAACGAGCGCTACAAGATGATCCTGGAGGCCGGCGGCGGCGGCCTCTCCGTCGCCTTCGACATGCCGACCCTCATGGGCCGTGACTCCGACGACAGCATGGCCCTCGGCGAGGTCGGCCACTGCGGCGTCGCCATCGACTCGGCCGCCGACATGGAGGTCCTCTTCGCAGGCATCCCGCTCGGCGATGTCACCACCTCCATGACGATCTCCGGCCCGGCCGTCCCCGTCTTCTGCATGTACCTGGTCGCCGCCGAGCGGCAGGGCGTCGACCCGGCGCTCCTGAACGGCACGCTGCAGACCGACATCTTCAAGGAGTACATCGCGCAGAAGGAGTGGCTCTTCTCCCCCGAGCCCCATCTGCGCCTCATCGGCGACCTCATGGAGCACTGCGCGACGGGCATCCCCGCGTACAAGCCGCTCTCCGTCTCCGGCTACCACATCCGCGAGGCCGGTTCCACGGCCGCGCAGGAGCTCGCGTACACCCTCGCCGACGGCTTCGGGTATGTGGAGCTGGGCCTGTCGCGCGGCATGGACGTCGACGCCTTCGCTCCCGGGCTGTCCTTCTTCTTCGACGCCCACCTCGACTTCTTCGAGGAGATCGCCAAGTTCCGTGCCGCCCGCCGGATCTGGGCGCGCTGGATGCGCGATGTGTACGGCGCGAAGACCGACAAGGCGCAGTGGCTGCGGTTCCACACCCAGACCGCGGGGGTCTCCCTCACCGCCCAGCAGCCGTACAACAATGTGGTGCGCACCGCCGTCGAGGCGCTGGCCGCAGTGCTGGGCGGCACCAACTCCCTGCACACCAACGCCCTCGACGAGACCCTCGCGCTGCCGAGCGAGCAGGCCGCCGAGATCGCGCTGCGCACCCAGCAGGTGCTGATGGAGGAGACCGGCGTCGCGAATGTCGCCGACCCGCTCGGCGGCTCCTGGTATGTCGAGGCCCTCACCGACCGCATCGAGGCCGACGCCGAGAAGATCTTCGACAAGATCCGGGCGCTCGGCGCGAAGGCAGTGCCCAGCGGAAACCACTCCGTCGGCCCGATCACCAGCGGCATCCTGCGCGGCATCGAGGACGGCTACTTCACCGGCGAGACCGCCGAGTCGGCCTTCCAGTACCAGCGCGCCCTGGAGAAGGGCGAGAAGCGCGTCGTGGGCGTCAACTGCCACCACGGCTCGGTCACCGGCGACCTGGAGATCCTCCGCGTCAGCCACGAGGTCGAGCGCGAGCAGGTGCGCGTGCTGGCCGCCCGCAAGGCCGCCCGCGACGACAGCGCCGTCCAGTCGGCCCTCGCCGCGATGCTCGCCGCCGCCCGCGACGGCTCGAACATGATCGTCCCGATGCTCGACGCGGCCCGCGCCGAGGCCACCCTCGGCGAGATCTGCGGCATCCTGCGCGACGAGTGGGGGACGTACACCGAGCCGGCCCGCTTCTGACCCGGAATCGTGGGCTCCGCCCCGCACGGGTGGAGCGGAGCCCATGAGCGCGTGTTCCGGGCCGACAGCGAATAGGCTGGGAGTGGCCGAGGGAACACCGCTGGAGGTACCGCCGTGGAATACGCACGCATGCGCCTCATTGCCGATGAGCTGTCCGCCAGGCCGGAAGCCTGGGCCGTTGAGATCAGCGGCGGCGAGATCATCATGATAATGAGCCCGGCGAAGCGTCATGAATTCATCGCGTTTCAGATCGCTGACCAGCTCAACGACCAGCTCAGGGGCACGACCCCGCGAGTGATCGCACAGTCCGGTGCCGAGATCGAGGACCCGCGCGGGGCAGGGGCGCTGCGCCGTCCGGACATCACGATCCTCCCCCTGGATGTCCTTGATGAGGACGGCGACACCGTCGACCCCGCAGATGTGACGGCGGTCGTGGAAGTCGTGTCGAAGTCGAATCCCGAGAACGACTATGAGGGCAAGACCCGCGACTACGCGGTGATGGGCATCCCGTTCTACCTGCTCGTAGACCCCCGTAAGGGCACGGGTCTCGTCCTTTCCCAGCCGCGCTCCACGCCGGAGGGTCCGCGGTATGCGGCCCGCGTCGAGTTCCTGTTCGGTGAGAGGGTGCAGGTGGGCGAATGGCACGTCGATACAGAGGGCTTCCCGCTGTACGGGGCGCCGGGCTCTGGCAGCCGGTAGAGCACAAGTGGGCCGGGCCGGCTCGTGGGCGGAGCGGGTGGCGTTGCTTCCGGTGGGGGATCTGGACCACGATGGCGGTGTCCGTGGAGCACAACCGGAAGGCAGCACGTGTCCCTCGAAGCGACCGTCGGTGACGACGGGATGATCTACATCCGCGAGACCGATGAGCCGGAGATCGTCGCGGTCACCAGTCCGGCCAAATGGGAGGCGTTCGTGAAGGGCGTCAAGGCGGGGGAGTTCGACGCGTTCGCCGAGGAGCCCACGGCCTGAGGCGTGGGGACGGGGGGTGGGTCACGCTCTCGATCCGCTGTGCTGACACCCGGCCCCGCGACCCCGTCACCCGAGGTCCAGGCGGTAGCCGACGCCGTGCACCGTCTGGACGAGCCGCGGCTCGCCGCCCGCCTCCAGCTTCCGCCGCAGATATCCGATGTAGACGGCCAGGGAGTTGGAGTCAGGGCCGAAGTCGCGACCCCAGACCCGCTCCAGGATGACCTCGCGCGGCAGCACCTGGCCGGGATTTCGCAGCAGCAGTTCCAGCAGCGCGAACTCGGTGCGGCTGAACTCCAGCGGTCGGCCGCCCCTGCTGCCGGTGCGGGCGGCCGGCTGGACGACCAGATCCGCGTAGGAGAGCTCCGGCTCCGCCGCGCCCCCGGGCGCGGCCCGGCGCAGCAGCGCCCGCAGCCGGGCCAGCAGTTCGCCCAGCGTGAAGGGCTTGACAAGGTAATCGTCGGCGCCCGCGTCCAGGCCGCCGACCCGTTCGCTCACCGAGCCGGGCGCCGTGAGGACGAGGACGGGTGTACCAGAGCTCTGCTGCAGAGGCCGCGACCGCTGCCAAGGCCGCCGTCACCGCGGAAGCCCACACGGTCGCCTACAACCAGCAGGCCACCGACGACGCGGCCGCCGCAGCGACCGCCTCCGACACCGCCGGCGGCTACGCCAGCCAAGCGCGCAGCGCTGCCACCGACGCCGAACAGGACGCCGCCTCCGCCCGAGGTGCCGCCACCGCGGCTGAGGATGACGAGCGGGTACCGCCCGCGGCATCGCAGACAAGGCCGAAACGGACGCCACCACCGCCGAAACAGCCGCCGCCAACGCCCGCGAAGCCGCCGCGCAAGCGCAGGACGCGGCCGCCCGGGCCGAGCGCGGGGTTGTCCGCTACCGCTGCCGCGTCCCTCTTCGGCGTCAACCAGTCACGCATCAGCAACATCGAATCGGGTCGGCACCCGGTGAGCGCCGACCGGGTGCGCGCGATGGCCCTCGGCTACAACTGCTTCGGCGAAGATCTGATCGAGGCACTCGTTGCGATGACCGGAAAGCGAGTGCGCGGCTGGTGGGAGGAGTACCGGGAAACGTTCCCCGTCGGGCTGCTCGACCTGGCCGAGATGGAGCACCACTCAACAGCGATGCGGGTCGCCGTGGCGATTCACATGCCGGGGCTGCTCCAAACCGTCGATCACGCCCGCGCGACGATTCGCGAGAGCGTCCCGATGCTCCGGCCGCATGAGGTGGAACACCAGGTCTCGTTCCGGATCAAGCGGCAGGAGATCCTCTTCCGGGAAGATCCGGTTCCGTACTCCGTGATCATCCATGAGGCCGCGCTGCGCATGGGGCTGGGCGGGCCCGATACAGCGCGTGCTCAGCTCGGCCACCTTATGGAGATGAGTGAGCACGAACACATCTCAATCCTGGCGATCCCTTTCGGGAGCACGTCCTTCACTCCGTCCGGCCAGCCGATCACCTACGCCTACGGCCCGGTGGCGCAGCTGGACACGGTGGAACTCGACACCGATCACAGCTGTGAGTTTCTCGACGCCGAGGCGCTTCTACATTGGTACCGGTCCGTACTGGACCGCATGGAGGGGTCCGCGCTCAAGCCGGGTAGGACGCGCGACCTGCTCCGGGCCGTGAAGGCCGGCGACGAAGCCGCGTCCACCACTGCGGGTGCGCCGTAGGCGCCGGTGGCGCTACGACGCGAGCATTGCGGAAGACGACCCTGATCCGGATGCTCGCGCAGCTGGAGGAGCCGGCCGTCCGGATGGTGCAGAACCGCCGTGAACTCGTCCGCCGGTTCCATCAGGCGCGCGGCGGGGCGCGACGGATCAGGCTGCGTGGGGGGTGAAGACGACGTCGGCGGCGTTGCCATCCAGGGCGATGTTCAGCGACGCGTCCAGGACCGTGGCGAGGCGGACCAGGAGAGGGAGCGTCGGGATGGTTCCGCCGAGTTCGAGTTTGGAGATAGGCGGCTGCGTCATGTGTGCCAGCCTGGCGAGTCCGGTCTGGGAGAGGCCCAGTTCGGTGCGCCGGTCGAAACCGCCTGGCCGAGATCGAAAGCCATGCGGATTGATGCGCAGCGCCTTGACCTCGGGGGATTCGGTGTGGCTTGCGGTGATCTTCCGTTCGCGGGCGAGCTTCCAGCGCGTGTGGTTCATCAGGTCTCTCCTCTCGTGACGTTGCGCGTGAATTCGTCATGACCGGGACCGTGTTCGGCCTCGCAGAGCTTTCTGGTCCGCTTGGCCCGCTCCACGAAGCGTGAAGTGATCAGCGGAACGCGGCCAGGCCGCCGAGCAGCAGGGTGGAGAAGGTCCGGGCCCAGGCCGCGTCGACCGGCTCGCCGCTGACCAGGGCGCGGTGCACGACGGCGCCCGCGATGACGTCGAAGATGAGGTCGATCTGGGTGGCGGTGTCCGCGCCGTCGGGCCCGTCCGGCGGGAGTTCGCCGCGTTCCTGGGCGCGCCGGCGGCCGAGCACCACGAGCCGCTTCTGCCGGTCCACGACGGCCTCGCGGATCCGCAGCCGCAGCGCCTCGTCGTGGGTGGACTCGGCGACCACGGCCATCAGGGCGGTCCTGGCCTCCGGGAGCGCCAGCAGCGCCGCGAATTGCTGCACCACGCCCTCGATATCGGCCTGGAGACTTCCCCGGTCGGGCAGCTCCAGCTCGTCGAAGAGCACCGCGACCGCGTCGACGACCAGCTCGCTCTTGCCCGCCCAGCGGCGGTAGAGGGTGGTCTTGGCGACGCCGGCGCGGGTGGCGACATCGCCCATCGTCAGCTTGCCCCAGCCGAGTTCGACCAGGACGGCCCGGGTGGCGTCCAGGATCGCGCGGTCGGCGTCGGCGCTGCGTGGGCGGCCGGTCTTCTTCGGTGACGTGCCGTTGTGCATGGCTGGGACCATACCGCCCAGTACGTCCCGGTGGCCCGTGGCCGCTCCAGTGACCGGGATCACGCCGGTCCGCAGGGTTGGGGCTTGCGGGGACCGGACATGGACGAGTTACGCTACGACTCGTAGCGAAAGAGCGATGACCACTGGCGCAGGTGGGGACCCACGCCGAGAAGGACACTCTTGAACAGCGGTGGAGGCTCCCGGCGGTTCCGCATTCCTGCGGAGTGGCCGGGGCCGTTCACACTTTTTTACGACGAGGGGGGAGGATTGACCTCATGCAGCCACGGAACATGTCCATGAGCGGCGTGGTCGACCTCGCCGCGCTGAAGGCGGCCGGTGAGGCCAAGGCGAAGGCCGAACAGGCCAGGGCGCAACGGCAGGACGCCGGCGCCCCCGCCCCGTCAGCCGCCTCCCCGCTCGTTATCGATGTCACCGAGGAGACCTTCGAGAGCGAAGTGCTCCAGCGCTCCGCCGAGGTCCCGGTCGTCATCAGCTTCTGGGCCGAACAGGCCGAGCAGAGCAAACAGCTCAACGAGGTGCTGGAGCGGCTGGTCGCCGAGTACGCCGGCCGGTTCCTCCTCGCCCGCGCCGATGTCTACGCCAACCAGCTGCTGTTCCAGCAGTTCGGCGCCCAGGGCGTGCCCGCCGTCTTCGCGGTGCTCGCCGGACAGGCGATGCCCCTCTTCCAGGGTGCGGCCCCCGACGACCAGGTCCGCGAGGTGCTGGACCAGCTGATCGCCGTCGGCGAGCAGCGGTTCGGCATCGTCGGCACCCCGGTCGAGCGGGGCGCGGCCCCGGCCGCCGCCGCTCCGCCGCCGCCCCGGCCCGCCACTCCGCAGGAGCTGGCGCTGTCCGCCGCGCATGACGCGCTGGACGCGGGCGATCTGGGCGGCGCCGTCCAGGCGTACCGGAATGTGCTGGCCGACGAGCCGGCCAACGCCGAGGCCAAGCTCGGCCTGGCTCAGGCCGAACTGTTGCAGCGTGTGCAGGACGCCGATCAGCAGGCGGTCCGCAAGGCCGCCGCCGACAACCCCGCCGATGTGGCGGCGCAGCTGGCAGCCGCGGATCTCGACCTCGTCGGCGGACATGTCGAGGACGCCTTCGGGCGACTCGTGGACACCGTGCGCCGCACGGCCGGTGACGACCGGGACGCGGCACGGCTGCGGCTCCTGGAGCTCTTCGACGTCATTGGTACGGACGACCCGCGAGTGGTTACAGCGCGTGTCGCACTGGCCCGCGTACTGTTCTGACCGCTGATGATTTAGCGATACGGCGACCGCACTTTACGCAATCGTGATGAAGTGCGGTCGCTGTTACTTCCGGTAAGAGAGTGGCACTCCTTTCTGCCGCTATCTTCCGCCTTGTCGGATGTTCACACCCTCAGCGCAATTACTCTGCGTGACATCGCGGCGTTTGCTGATCGCCCTGCCGACATCCTTCCGTTACTCGCTGGTAACGACACCTCTTGTGCAGCGGCTGCGAATGGACCACCATCGGCCAAGCTCGGTCCTACGCCCTCACCGCCCGGCATCCAGTCGGTACAGCAGGGGCACCTCAGTGAGAGCTGGGGGAGGGTCCCCACCGAGTGGGAGTGGTCGGCACCTGTCACCGCTTCCGGACAGGGGGGTCTCTGCCCACCCAGCAGAGCCTGTCCAGCAGGTTGCGCGAGAGCGTGGCCAGTGGTTGTCGCTCGGGGGTGATCGCTGATGATTCGGACATTGCCGTCCGCGTACCCGCGGGCCGGCTGTCGATGACGGCGCTCCCTTTCCCGAGGACGTAGCTCTTCTCCCATCCCGGCCCCGGATCTCCATATCCGGCCGGATGTGTACGTCCGATCAGGAGGAAAGTCATGGAGTCGGTCGTTAGAGGCGGCACCAAGTGGAAGCGGTTCGCCGTAGTCATGGTGCCGAGTGTCGCTGCCACGGCAGTGATCGGCATGGCGCTCGCACAGGGCGCGCTCGCCGCGTCGTTCGCGGTGTCCGGCCAGAGTTTCAAGGTCTCCGCAGACAGGCTTGACGGCGAGGGCTTCGTTCAGTACGGCGGCCTTGACGCCAAGGCCGGCGGTGCCCCGGAGCCGGTCGCGGTCTCTGGGTTCAAGAAGGCCTACATCACCAAGATGTGCCAGTCCGTGGTCGTTCCCGTCCCGGGATTCGGCAGTGTCTCGCTGAACCTCCACGCGGGCACGGACGGCGCCAGCGACCCCAATAAGCGGGTCGAGGCCGACAACCTGTACATCGACCTGAACCAGCTTGACGCAGATGCCGAGTTCAAGGACATCAACATCGGTGTCGCGGCCGGTTCGACCAACAAGGCCCAGGGCCCGGCGACTACGCCCGGCCAGGGTGGGCCGGCCCTCCCGAACAGCTTCGCGCAGGAAGCCCGTGTGGCCACCCTGACCGACGTGAAGCAGACCGCCTGGGCGACCAGCGCGGGCACCTTCAAGCTGAAGGGCCTCAGCATGTCGGTCAAGGCCGGCGTCCACGAGTGCTACTAGGCACGTGACAGGCCGGGTGCGGGGATCGTCCCGCACCCGGCCTGGCCTCCAACTTTCTTGCGCAAAAGCCAGTCCCAGGGAGCTGTTCCATGAGTGCCGAGTCGCCAGGGCTGAGTGACCACGAACCGACCTTCCAGCAAGCAGTCCGCTCGCACTTCCGCGCCTGGCGTTGGCAGCGGCCGTTCTGGGCAGGTCTGCTGACCATCCTGGGCGGGATCCCCATCGCGTACTTCCCGTACGCGAACATGACCCTCGGCCAGCTCACCGTACGGATGTCGACCACGGCCGGTGCGGGCTCACTGGTTATCGGCATCCTGCTGATGGTGCTCGGCCTGACCATGTGGTTCCAGCCACTCGTACGGATATTCGCGGGTGTTGCCGCGATCCTGCTGTCACTCGTGTCGATCCCGGTGTCCAACTTCGGTGGTTTCCTGATCGGCTTCCTGCTGGGATTGTTCGGAGGCGCGCTCGCTATCGCATGGGCGCCCGGTGTTCCTGCGGCGGAACCGGTTCAGTCGGCCGAGCTGCCGGACGATACGGCGGACGGCGGCCACGCGGAACCGCAGTCCCGTCCGCAGCTGGAGAAGCACGCGGTGTCGCCGGGCGCCGGAGCGGACGAAGAGACCACCAATGACAATGGGAGGCACCGTGCGGGGTGACGAGGCCCAGCCGGCCGACAGCGACGGATCCCGTACGAGAGTGGCGCCGCGTCACGCGGCGCCGAGAAGATCCCTGTTCACCAAGTTGCAGATGCCCGCGGGCAAGGCGATAGCCATCGCCGCGATGCCCACGGCGGTACTGATGGGCATGGGCATAACGCCGCATCTCGCGCTGGCCGACGAGATGCCGAAGAACCCGTACGCGCCCGGTCCGTGCGTCACGCAGTCCGACACGCCTGCTCCGGGCGCCACGGCCACGACGAAGAGCCCGAAGCCGACCGCGTCGGAGAGCGTCACGCCGAGCGCCACGCCGAGCACGAAGCCGAGCTCCTCGCCGAGCCCGTCCGCGAGCGCGGCCGACCCGCAGGCCGCAGCCGATGCTGCCGCGAAGGCCGCAGCCAAGGCCGTGCCCAGCACCAGTACGAGCCCGGCCGCGACGCCGAGCCCGACGAAGACCGTCAACCCGCTGGACCCGCTGGGTGTCGGCGATGTGCTCAAGGATCTCCTCGGCATCAAGCCGGCCGCTCCGACGACGGCTCCGACGACGGCGCCCACCACAGCGCCCACGACCGCGCCGAGCACGAGCCCGAGCAAGGCGCCGGTGCCGACGTCGTCGGAGTCCCCGTCCGCCACGCCGGGCAAGACCGCTGAGGTCACCAAGGCCGCTCAGGACAAGGCGGCGAAGGCCCTGGCGGCGGCTAAGTCCGCCACCGCCACGCCGTCGGCCACCCCGAGCTCGGCGGACGGCAAGACGCCGTTCCCGTGCCCGACCCACGACGCCAAGGCACTGGCCAACGCGCAGTACGAGCAGACCCCGGCTCCGCTCCCGGACCAGCCGTGGTTCCTGGAGTCCAGCGTGCTGACGCTGAAGGGCCTGGACTACAAGGGCATCGTCACGGTCAAGACGGCCGGCGGCGTGGTGAAGAAGGTCCTGAAGTTCACCGCGTCATCGCTGGACATCAAGGACCTGCACCAGATCGTCAGCGCCAACGGGGAGCTCTACCACGTGCAGGGCCCCGGCACGACGTCGACGATCCAGAACGGCACGGTGACCATGTACACCGAGGAGCTGAAGGGCAACCTCTTCGGCCTCATCCCGGTCACCTTCAGCCCCGACACCCCGCCCCCGATCAACGTCCCCCTGGCGGTCTTCACCAACGTCAAGATCCGCCAGGCCGGCCAGTTCGGCGGCACGCTCCACATCAGCAACATGCGCTCGACGATCACCCGGGGCACGTACCCGTAGAGGGAAGTACCCGTAAGGAAGTACCCGTACAGACCCGTCCGGGAGCCGCAAAAACGCCGAGGGCGCCAACCCCAGCAAGGGAATTGGCGCCCTCGGCGCGTGGCACACCGGCGCTACGCGCGCTGGTCGCCGCCCAGGTGGTGGACCCGGACCATGTTGGTGGTGCCGGGGACGCCGGGGGGCGATCCGGCGGTGATGATCACCGTGTCGCCCGCGTTGTACTCCTTGAGCTTCAGCATCTCGCCGTCGACGACCTCGACCATGGCGTCTGTGTTGTCGACGAAGGGGACCACGTACGTCTCGACGCCCCAGGTCAGCGTGAGCTGGTTACGGGTCGAGGGGTCGGTGGTGAAGGCCAGCACCGGGGCCGGGACGCGGTAGCGGGCCAGCCGGCGGGCGGTGTCGCCGGACTGGGTGAACGCGACCAGGGTCTTGGCGTCCAGGAAGTCGGCGAGCTCGGCCGCGGCGCGGGCGACGGCGCCACCCTGGGTGCGCGGCTTCTTGCCGGGCGCGAGCGGCTGCAGGCCGCGCTTGAGCAGTTCCTCCTCGGCGGCCTCGACGATGCGGGACATCGTCTTGACCGTGTCGATCGGGTACTTGCCCACGGAGGACTCGGCGGACAGCATGACCGCGTCGGCGCCGTCGAGGATCGCGTTGGCGACGTCGGACGCCTCGGCGCGGGTCGGCCGCGAGTTGGTGATCATCGACTCCATCATCTGGGTCGCGACGATCACCGGCTTGGCGTTGCGGCGGCACAGCTCGATGAGCCGCTTCTGGACGACCGGCACCCGCTCCAGTGGATACTCCACGGCGAGGTCGCCGCGGGCGACCATGACCGCGTCGAAGGCCATGACCACGGCCTCCATGTTGTCGACCGCCTGCGGCTTCTCCACCTTGGCGATGACGGGGACGCGGCGGCCCTCCTCGTCCATCACGCGGTGGACGTCCTTGACGTCGGAGGCGTCGCGGACGAAGGACAGCGCGACCATGTCGACGCCCATCGCCAGTGCGAAGCGCAGGTCCTCGATGTCCTTCTCGGACAGCGCCGGGACGTTCACGGCCGCGCCGGGAAGGTTGATGCCCTTGTGGTCGGAGATCACTCCGCCCTCGACGACCAGACAGCGCACCTGCGGCCCGCTGACCTCGATGACCCGCAGCGCGACGTTTCCGTCGTTGATCAGGATCGGGTCGCCCTTGCTGACGTCGCCCGGCAGGCCCTTGTAGGTGGTGCCGCAGATGGTCCGGTCGCCGGGGACGTCCTCGGCGGTGATGGTGAACTCGTCACCCGAGACCAGCTCGACGGGGCCGTCGGCGAACTTGGCGAGGCGGATCTTGGGGCCCTGCAGGTCGGCGAGGACGCCGATCGCACGGCCGGTCTCCTCCGAGACCTTGCGCACCCGCTGGTAGCGCTCCTCGTGCTCGGCGTGAGTGCCGTGGCTGAAGTTGAAACGGGCCACGTTCATGCCGGCTTCGGCCAGCGTCTTGAGCTGGTCGTAGGAGTCGACGGCGGGACCCAGGGTGCAAACGATCTTTGCTCGGCGCATGGGCGCAATCCTATCGGGTTTGTTCCGCTCCGGAATAATCCTGGGGCGTCGTGGGTAAGCGGGGTCAGCCATGGGCGAGTGCATAGGTGGCGCGGGCGATCTCGAGCTCTTCGTCGGTGGGCACCACGGCCACCGCGACCCGGCTGGTCTCGGTGGAGATCAGCCGCGGTGCGGTGCCGCGTACGGCATTGCGCACGGCGTCGACCTCGATACCGAAGGTGTCCAGGCCCCGCAGGGCCGCTTCCCGCACCGCGGGGGAGTTCTCGCCGACTCCGGCGGTGAAGGCGATGGCATCCACCCGGCCGAGGACGGCCGTGTACGCGCCGACGTATTTGCGCAGGCGGTGGATGTAGATGTCGAACGCCAGCTGGGCGGCTCGGTCGCCCTCGGCCATCCGGCGCCCGATCTCGCGCATGTCGTTGTCACCGCACAGGCCGAGCAGGCCGCTGCGTTTGTTGAGCAGGGTGTCGATCTCGTCCACCGTCATTCCACCTACGCGCGCCAGGTGGAAGACTACCGCCGGGTCGAGATCGCCAGAACGGGTACCCATGACCAGACCCTCCAGCGGGGTCAGACCCATCGAGGTGTCCACACAGACACCGCCCGCGACGGCCGAGGCCGACGCCCCATTGCCCAGGTGCAGCACGATGACGTTGACCTGCGAAGGCTCCGCGCCGAGCAGCTTCGCTGCGGCCCGGGAGACGAAGGCGTGCGAGGTGCCGTGGAAGCCGTAGCGCCGGATGTCGAACGTGTCGGCCGTTCTGGTGTCGATCGCGTAGCGGGCGGCGTGCGCGGGGATCGTCGCGTGGA
The DNA here is from genome assembly GCF_030063355.1 of Streptomyces sp. PH10-H1. Taxonomy (GTDB): domain Bacteria; phylum Actinomycetota; class Actinomycetes; order Streptomycetales; family Streptomycetaceae; genus Actinacidiphila. The sequence continues at coordinate 107,277 of NZ_JASISZ010000008.1, read as the reverse complement.
ACGCGGTGTCGAAGACCGCGACCTGCGGCAGGTCGGGGCGCAGCTCGCGGGCGACCTTGATACCGGTGATGTTCGCCGGATTGTGCAGCGGGGCGAGCGGCACCAGCTTCTCGATCTCCGCGACGACGTCGTCGGTGATCAGTGTCGGCTCCGTGAAGCGCGTACCGCCGTGCACCACCCGGTGGCCGACCGCCGCCAGCGCGGGGGAGTCGAGGCCGAGGTCCTGTTCGCGCAGCTCCTGGGCGATGATCCGCAGCGCGGCGCCGTGGTCGGCGACCTCGCCCTCGCCGATCCGCTCGACCAGCCCGGAGGCGAGCCTCGCGTCCCCGTCCGGCACCGCCGCCATGTCCAGCAGCTGGTACTTGACCGAGGACGAGCCGGAGTTGAGGACGAGGACGCGGGAGGGGCTGCTCACTGGGTCTCTCCTTCGCCCTGCGCCTGAATGGCGGTGATGGCGACCGTGTTGACGATGTCCTGGACGAGCGCGCCGCGCGACAGGTCGTTGACCGGCTTGCGCAGGCCCTGCAGCACCGGCCCCACGGCGACAGCGCCGGCCGACCGCTGTACGGCCTTGTAGGTGTTGTTGCCGGTGTTGAGGTCGGGGAAGACGAGCACGGTGGCCTGGCCGGCGACCGCGGAGCCGGGCATCTTGGTGGCCGCGACCGACGGTTCGACGGCCGCGTCGTACTGGATCGGACCGTCCACGGCCAGATCGGGGCGGCGCTCGCGCACCAGCTCGGTGGCCTTGCGAACCTTGTCGACATCCGCGCCGGAACCGGAGGTTCCGGTGGAGTACGACAGCATCGCGATCCGCGGCTCCACGCCGAACTGGGCTGCGGTGGCCGCCGCCTGGATGGCGATGTCCGCCAGCTGCTCGGCGTCCGGGTCGGGGTTGACCGCGCAGTCCCCGTAGACGAGGACCTTGTCGGCCAGGCACATGAAGAAGACGGAACTGACGATCGCCGCGCCGGGAGCGGTCTTGATGACCTCGAAGGCCGGTCGGATGGTGGCGGCCGTGGAATGAACCGCACCCGACACCATGCCGTCGGCCAGGCCCTCCTGCACCATCAGGGTGCCGAAGTACGAGACGTCGGCGACGACGTCATAGGCCAGCTCGTAGGACACGTTCTTGTGGGCGCGCAGCTTCGCGTACAGCTCGGCGAAACGCTCCCGCAGTGGTGAGGTCTGCGGGTCGATGACGGTGGCGCCCGGCTGGTCGAGGCTGATGCCCAGGTCGGCGGCCTTCTTGCGGACCACGTCCTCCTCGCCGAGCAGGATCAGATCGCACACGCCGCGCCGCAGCAGCACTTCGGCGGCGCGCAGGATGCGCTCCTCGGTGCCTTCCGGCAGCACGATGCGGCGGCGTCCGGCGCGGGCGCGCTCGATCAGGGTGTGCTCGAACATCATCGGGGTGACGCGCTCACTGCGCGCGACCGACAGCCGCTGCGTCAACTCGGCGGTGTCCACGTGGGTTTCGAAGAGCCCGAGCGCGGTCTCCGCCTTGCGCGGGGTGCCCGCGCCGAGCCGGCCGTCCAGCGTGAACAGCTCGGCGGCGGTGGGGAAGCTGCCGGCCGCCACCGCGATCACCGGAGTGCCGGGGGCGAGCCGCGCCGCCAGCGCCAGGATGTCGGGGCCCGGCCGCTCGTCGAGGGTGAGCAGCACACCCGCGATCGGCGGGGCGCCCGCCGAGTGGGCGGCGAGCGAGCCGATGATGAGGTCGGCGCGGTCCCCGGGGGTGACCACCAGGCAGCCGGGGGTCAGCGCGGGCAGGAAGGCAGGCAGCATCGCGCCGCCGAAGACGAAGTCCAGCGCGTCGCGGGAGAGACCGGCGTCGTCGCCGAGCAGAACCTCCGCGCCGAGCGCCTCGACGATCTGGGCGACGGTGGGCGCCGACAGCGAGGGTTCGTCGGGTATGACGTAGACGGGGACGTCGGGCCGGCGGCCGAGCCGCTCGCCGGCCTCGGCGACCTCCGCCGGGTCGACCCGGTTGGCCACGATGGCGATGACGTCGCAGCCGAGGTTGGTGTAGGCGTGATGGGCGTTACGGACCTCGGCGACCACCGATTCGGCCGTCTGGTCGAGGCCGCCGATCACCGGCAGCACGGAGGCGCCGCATTCGTTGGCGAGGCGGGCGTTGATGCCCAGCTCCGCCGGAAGATTCGTTTCTGCGAAGTCGGAGCCGAGAATCAGCACCGCCTCGTACTCCCGCGCGACCTCGAGGAAACGGTCCACCAGCCGTGAGATCAGCGCATCGCGCCCCTGCTCGGCCTGGAGGGCGGCCGCCGCCTCGTATCCCATGCCGTAGACCGTGGAGGCGTCCTGGGTCAGCCGGTACCGGCTGCGCAGCAGATCGAACACGTGGTCGGGTCCGTTGTGGACCAGCGGCCGGAAGACGCCCACCCGGTCGACCTGGCGGGTCAGAAGCTCCATCACCCCAAGTTCGACCACCTGGCGGCCGTCGCCGCGGCCGATCCCCGTTACATAGACGCTGCGCGTCACGCGCGTTCTCCGATCCATCGTCGCGCTGGGTTGCTGCTCATCGCTGCCTGGCTCATCGCTGCTTCTTGCCGCTTCTCGCCGCTTTCCCTGCCGCTGTTCTCCGGTTCGTGCCTACCCCAAGACGCTAACGCGGCGCTGGTGCCGACGCTTGCTGACACAGGGCCCCCGGGGAGGTGACCTTCGACCCTTCTCGGGTGCGGGCGTTCCGCGCGCACGGTCTGAACACCGCGTAGGACCCCCAGCGGATGCGGGGTGGTTCAGATCACCGCACAGTTCCCATAGGGTGAAAAAAGGTGATGAGGGAGGAGCCGTCGCGCACGGCTTCGGCATGAAGCTGCTGGGCTGGGACATCGCAGCCGGTCCAGCCTGTGTCGAGCTGGGCATGGAGCATGGCGAACCGGACCGGCTGTTCGGCGAGTCCGACGTGAGCACACTGGTCCCCGAGCCCCCCGCAGCATCCGTACGGTACAGCCACCGCCCCGTGACAACCCAGGAGAATCCAGCCCATGCGTATCGGAGTCCTCACCGCAGGCGGCGACTGCCCCGGCCTCAACGCCGTGATCCGGTCGGTCGTGCACCGCGCGCTCACCGGGCACGGCGACGAGGTCATCGGCTTCGAGGACGGCTTCGTGGGGCTGCTCGAAGGCCGCTACCGTCCGCTCGGCCTCAACTCGGTCAGCGGCATCCTGGCCCGCGGCGGCACCATCCTCGGCTCCGCGCGCCTGGAGCGCGGCCGGCTGCGCGAGGCCGCCGACAACGCCGAGGAGCTGTGCCGGCAGTACGGGATCGACGCCCTCATCCCCATCGGCGGCGAAGGAACCCTGACCGCCGCCAAGATGCTGTCGGAGGCCGGAATGCCGGTCGTCGGCGTGCCGAAGACCATCGACAACGACATCTCGGCCACCGACCGCACCTTCGGTTTCGACACCGCCGTCATGGTCGCCACCGAGGCCATCGACCGGCTGAAGACCACCGCCGAATCCCATCAGCGCGTCATGGTCGTCGAGGTCATGGGCCGGCACGCCGGCTGGATCGCCCTGGAGTCCGGCATGGCGGGCGGCGCGCACGGCATCTGCATCCCGGAGCGGCCGTTCGACCCCGCCGACCTGGTCGCGATGGTCGAGGAACGCTTCGCCCGCGGCAAGAAGTTCGCCGTCATCTGCGTCGCCGAAGGCGCCCACCCCGCCGAGGGCACCATGGACTACGGCAAGGGCGAGGTCGACAAGTTCGGCCACGAGCGGTTCGGCGGTATCGGCACCCGGCTCGCCATCGAACTGGAGGAGCGGCTCGGCAAGGAGGCGCGTCCCGTCATCCTCGGCCATGTCCAGCGCGGCGGCGTCCCCACCGCCTACGACCGGGTGCTGGCCAACCGCTTCGGCTGGCACGCGGTCGAAGGTGCCCACAAGGGCGCCTTCGGCCATATGACCGCCCTGCGCGGCACCCAGATCGAGATGGTGCCGCTCGCGGACGCGGTCGTGGAGCTGAAGCGGGTCCCCGACGACCGGATGGACGAGGCCGAGTCGGTGTTCTGAGCCGGTCCGCTGAGCCGGTCCGCCGGTCCGCCGAGTCGGAGTGCCGCCGGCCGGCGGTTGCCGCGGCGCCGCTCAGGCGACGGTGAGGACGATCTTCCCGGTGAGGTGACCGTGCTCGCTGGCGCGGTGCGCCTCGGCGGCGTCGCCGAGCGGGTACGTGCGGTGGATCCGCAGCCGGAGGGAGCCGGCCGCGTGCAGGGCCAGCGCGTTGGCCAGCGCGTCCGCCGTACGGTCCTCGCCCGGGCCGCCGCCGGAGAAACGCACCTGGTGGGCCGGGGCGCCCGGCGCGTCCGCGATGGTCACCACCCGCTCGGGGCCGCCGGCCAGCTCCACGGACACCCCCAGCACGTCCCGCCCTGACGCGTCCAGGACGGCGTCGACCCGTCCGTCCGTCAGCGCGCGGACCCGCTCGGCCAGACCCTCGCCGTAGGTGACCGGGATGGCGCCCAGCGAGCGCAGGTACTCGTGACCGGCCTCGCTCGCGGTACCGATGACCCGGGCGCCGCGGGCCACGGCGAACTGCACCGCCAGGGTCCCGACGCCGCCTGCCGCACCGTGTATGAGGAGCGTCTCGCCCGCGGTCAGGTTCAGCAGTTCCAGGGCACGCCAGGCGGTCTCGCCGGCGACGGGCAGCGCCGCGGCCTCCTCCCAGGACAGTGACGCGGGCTTGACGGCCAGCCGGTCGGCGCCCGCCACCAACTGCTCGGCGTAGGCGCCGTTGACGGGGCCGAAGACCTCGTCGCCCACCGCCAGGCCGGTCACGCCCTCGCCGACCGCCTCCACGGTGCCGGACGCCTCCAGGCCGGGTACGTGCGGCAGCCGCACGGGGAAGACCTCGGTCATCCAGCCGCTGCGGATCTTGAAGTCGAGCGGGTTGACCCCGGCGGCACGCACCGCGAGGCGCACCTGGCCCGGTCCGGGAGCGGGCACCTCGATGTCGGTGGGCCGCAGTACGTCGGCGTCGCCGAAAGCGGTGAAGGCAATGGCCTTTGTCATGGGAACGCACTCCTCAGGGTGGGCCGGACGGTGATCCGGCTCGTCGTCGTGTTCACAGCCTGGACCCGGCGGCACCGAACCCCGCCCCGCCTTTCGGACAGTCCCACCTGTCCGAAAGACCAGTCGGTACCGGCACCGGGCCCGCTACCGTGGACGTCATGGAATCCAGCGTCTGGACGGACCCGGAACACGCCCTGTCGGTGGCACTGGAAGTGCTGCGGTCCCCGCTCGGCCAGACCCTGCCCAGCCTCTCCGGGGTACTGGCGGACCTGATCCCGCACCGGGCGTCGGCGAAACTGACCGGCTACTGCGCGCACTACCCGATGAAGACCGCGGGAGCGCCGGAGCTCGTTGAGCGGATCACCAGCGCGGAGTTGAGCCGGCTGGCCGGCATCGTTCCCGTCGGGCGGCCGTGGCAGGGCGAGGCCGTCGTGGCGGGCGCCACCCGGCCGGTCTTCGCGGCGGCCTCCGCCGAGGTGGGCGCCAACGGGGCGCTCCTCGTGCTCATCGACACCCCCACGGAACCGCTGCCGGAAGCCGCGGTCCGGGTCGTGCAGCGGCTGTGGGACCTCGTCAGCGTCCATCTCGACTACCGGGCCGCGGAGTCCGCCCCCGGGATGGCCGCCCAGTCCCGGGCCACGGCCAGCGAGCGGGCCAGGGTCATCGCCGAACTCGGCGAGGCCCAGGCGGCGACCCTCTCCGGGCTGCTCGGCACCCTGCGCTCCCGGAGCCTGGACGATGCCACCGCCCGCCGCACCGCCACCGACCTGGCTGTCTCGGCCATGATCGAGCTGCGTGCGGCGGCCGACCGGGAGCAGATCCTCAGCGAGGAGCCCGCCGACGCCGCGTTCGCCAGGATCGCCGCCGAACTGGATCCGCTGGTGCGCTACGGGCCCGTCCAGCTCGATCTGCGGTCCCCGGACTCCGAGCGGACCCTCCCCATCGACGCGGCGCACGCGGCTCGCGCCGCCACCCGCGCTGTCGTCCTGGCCATGCTCGAACAGGACGACCTGCGCCGTATCCATGTCGGCTGGCAGATCGAGGACGACGTCCTGCGCGTCACCGTCCGCGACGACGGCCCCGGCTCACTCGCCCCCGAAGCGCTCACCGTGCACCGCGTCACCGACCGCCTCAAGGCCCTCGGCGGCCGCCTCGTCCTCGACGCCGTCCCGGGCTGGGGCACCACGGTCACCGGCAGCGTCCCACTGGGCCCGGTCACCGCCACCTCCGCCGCCCACCCGCTCGCCGCCCTGGGCGGCCGCGAACTCGAAGTCCTCGAACACCTCGCCCAGGGCCACCGCAACCGCGCCATCGCCGAGGACCTGCACATCAGCGAGTCCACGGTGAAGTTCCACGTGGCCAACATCCTCAGCAAACTCGGTGTCGGCACCCGCGGCGAAGCCGCCGCGCTGGCCCGCAGTGCCGGGGACAGCGCGGCGGCCTAGCGGCTCACCCGGCTCACCTGGCTGACCCGGCTCACCCCTTGACCGCGCCGCCGAGCGCGAAGCCGCCGCCCAGGCGGCGGGAGATGAGGACGTACAGCAGGACGACCGGAGTCGAGTACAGCATCGAGAAGGCGGCCAGCTGGCCGTAGGCGACGGATCCGTAGTTGCCGAAGAAGGTGAAGATGCTGACGGAGGCCGGGAGCTGGTCGGGGCTGAGCAGGAGCATGAAGGGGACGAAGAAGTTTCCCCACATGGCGATGAACGAGAAGACGGTGACCACGACGACCCCCGGCCCCATCAGGGGCAGGACGACGCGCAGCAGCGTCTGCAGGGAGGACGCGCCGTCGGTCCAGGCCGCTTCCTCCAGGACGACGGGGACGCCGTCCATGAAGTTCTTCATCAGCCAGATGGCGAAGGGCAGTTGGGCGGTGGCCAGGAACAGGGCGGTGCCGTACGTGGTGTCGATGAGATCGACCTGCACGAACAGCCCGTAGACCGGGACCATGATCGCGGTGATCGGCAGACAGGTGGAGAAGAGGATGGTGAGCATGAAGGGGCGGTTCCAGCGGGACCGGAACCGGGACAGCGGGTAGGCGGCGAGCGCGGCGCAGCAGACCGTGACGAGGGTGGCGCTGCCGCACAGCAGCAGGCTGTTGAGCATCGGGGTGAAGGTGATGTCGGGCGTCAGCACCTGGTCGTAGTTGTCCAGGGTGGCGGGGGAGGGGAGCGTCACCGCGAGGCCGGCGTCGGCGTTCACGGAGGAGAGCACGAGCCAGAGCAGCGGGACCACGAAGGCCGCGGCGACGACGAGGAGGCACGCGTCGGCGGCGAGTCGGTGCTTGGTGCGGCGGCGGATCACGGGTCAGACCTCCGTGCGGAGCAGACGCACGTACAGGAGCGAGAACAGGGCGCCCACCAGCAGCAACAGCAGTGCCACGGCGGTGCCGTAGCCGATGAGGCTGTTCTTGAACGCCTGGTCGTACATGAAGACCGGCAGGGTCTGGCTCCGGTCGCCGGGACCGCCTCGGGTCATGGTCCAGATGAGTCCGAAGACGGAGAGCGTCTGCAGGGTGTTGAGCATCAGATTGGTGCCGATGGAACGGCGGATCATCGGCAGGGTGACATGCCACAGGCGCTGCCGGCCGGTCGCGCCGTCGACCTCGGCGGCCTCGGTGATCTCGGCCGGGATCTCGGAGAGCGCCGCGCTGTAGACGAGCATCGAGAAGGCGGTGCCGCGCCAGACGTTGGCGAAGGAGACGGCGAGGATGGGCAGGGTGAACAGCCAGTTCTGGGACGGGAGATGAAGCCGTTCCAGGATGACGTTCAAGGTGCCCTCGCGGCGGAAGAACGCGTAGAGCAGAAAGCCGGCGACGACCTCCGGCACCACCCAGGCGGCGATCACGATGGAGCCGGTCACGGTGCGGACCGGCTTGGAGGCGCGCTGCATCAGGGCGGCGAGCGCGAGGCCGAGGGTGTTCTGGCCGACGATCGACGACACGACGGTGAAGACCAGGGTGAGCACGACGGCGTTGCGGAAGCGGTCGTCGCCGAAGGCGTGCCGGAAGTTGGCGAGGCCGACGAAATGGGACTCGGACTGGCCGGTCAGCTGGAGGTCGGTGAAGGAGATCCACACGCAGTACGCGATCGGGCCGGCGAGGAACAGCAGCAGGAGGATCGTGGCGGGGGCCATGGGCAGCCCCCGCCATACCTTCCTCATCCGGGTCTTCCTCATCCGGCGGACCCGGTGACGGCGCCCGCGGCGATGGTGCCCACCCGCTGGTCGTAGCGGCTGGCGGCATCGTCCACTGAGGAGTCCCCGGTGGTGACGCCCTCCATCGCCTCGCCGATCGCGGTGGAGACCTGCGGGTAGACGGGGAGCGCGGGGCGGTACTGGGTGTGCTGGACGAGGCCGGTGAAGAAGTCGATGCCCGGCATCGACTTCAGATACGCCGGGTCGGTGGCCACGTCCTTGCGGACGGCGATGTTGGCGGCCCGGATGTCGTACTGGGCGGCGTTGTCCTTCGTCTGCAGGACCTTGATGAACTCCCAGGCCAGCGAGGGATTGTGCGACTTGGACGGGATCGCCCAGGTCCAGCCGCCGGACATGCTGACCTGCCCCGGCGGCCGGCCGTTCTGGGTGGGCATCGCGGTCTGGCCGAGCACCTTGTCCCACTCGGGCCAGGGGGTGCCGCCGGTGCTGATCCAGTTGTTGCCCATCCAGGAGCCGTCGAGGTCGATGGCGAGCTTGCCCTTGGGCAGCCATTCGCTGGCGACTCGAGTGCCGACGTTCGGGTCGAGGGCGTCGGAGACATCGGGCCCGAGCTTCTCCGCGTAGACGGTGCGGACGAAGCCGAGCGCGTCCTTGAAGCCCTTGCCGCCCGTCACCCACTTCTTCCGCGCCGGGTCGTAGAGCGGATTCGCGCCGGTCCCGTAGACCAGCATCTCGAAGCCCTGCATGACGGCCGCTTCGCCGGGGCCCTTGCCGGTGTAGACGTTGAGGGGGATGACGCCCGGGACCTTCTGCTTCACGGTCCGTGCGGCGGCCAGGATGTCGTTCCAGCTCCTGGGCTGCCAGTCGGCCGGGAGTCCCGCCTTGGCGAAGATCTCCTTGTTGAACCACAGGCCGCGGGTGTCGGTGCCGTCCGGGACGCCGTACGTCCTGCCGTCCTGGGCCCTGGCCGCGGCCTTCGCGGTGTCGATGAACTGCGCCCAGGACGGCCAGTCCTTGAGGTAGTCGTCGATCGGCCGCAGATATCCGGCCTTGATGTCCGAGTTGATGAGGAAGGTGTCCTCGTAGACCAGGTCGGGGGCGGTCTTCGAGGACCGCATCATCTGCTGGATCTTGGTGTAGTAGTCGTTCTCGGCGGCCTGGATCGGGAGCAGTTTGACGGTTTTCTTCGGGTTCGCCTTCTCGAGCTGTTTCTTCACCAGATCCAGGTAGTCGTCCATGACCCGGACCTTGTTGTCGGTCGACCGCTGATAGGCGACCTTGATGGTGTCCTTGCTGTCACCCGAGTCGCTGCCGCACGCCGTCAGTGAGGTGACGGCTAGGGCAGCGACCATGACGAATACGGCGGTGGGGCGCACGTTTGCGTCCTCCTTCGCACAGAAGGGAGGTGCTGCAGGCTGCCCGGAGACCGTAAGTGGCGTCAGAATGTCAGGTCAATACGTGTGCATGACACTGGCTCAGAGATGCGGACGCCGTCCAAACGCGCCGTGCTCCTGATGGTGTGGGCACGGGCGCGCAGTCTTCGGTGGAACGTGACCGCGCCCCGGGCGACAGCTCGGGGCTGTCGGCCGGGGCGCGGAGTTCATCATTCAGCCGGTGTAGGCGGCGAGCGCCTTCGTGAAGTCCCAGCTGTTCTGGGTGATTCCGCTACAGGCGTCCGGGTCGGTCCCCGAGCCGCACTTGCGGTCGCGGTTGACGGACCAGAAGCTGACGCGTGCCAGGTGGTGGCTGGTGGCGTACGAGACCATCGACTTGAAGTTGGCGAGGGTGACCTTCTCGCCCGCGCTGTCGGTGATGCCGTTCATCGAGGAGAAGCCGACCTTGCGGTAGGCGGCGTCGGAGGACAGCCCGTAGGCGCTCGCGACCGAGTTCTTCAGGCCGTCGACCGCGGACTTGGTGGTGGCGGCCATGTCGACGGCGCCCTGGTCGTAGTCGAAGGGCATGACCGCCCAGCCGTCCGCGTCGAGGCCGGCGGCGGCGCCCTTCTTGATCAGGTCATTGCCGTTGGCGTCGGGACCGGTGGGGGTGGTCCCGAACGTGAGGTAGACCTTCACGCCGCTGTTGTTGGTCTTGATGATCTTCAGGGCGTCGACGGTGCGCTTGCGGACCGTCGCGTTCTCGACCGCCGAGGCCTCGATGTCGATGTCGATCGACTTCAGCTTGTAGGCGGTGATCACCTTCTGGTAGGCGCCGGCCAGGGCGGAGGCCGAAGTGCACTTCTCTTCCAGCTTGTTGCCGCTCCAGCCGCCGAAGGAGATGGTGACATCGCCGCCCGCGCCGCGGATGGCGTTGATCGTCGACTGGTCGGTGCCACCGGTCAGGCCGCGGCTTCCGTCCCACTTGGGGTTGCAGCCGCCGTCGGAGAGCATGAACGCCATCGTGAACTGCTTGATCCCGGTGGCGGACATGACCGACGTGGCGGACGGCGGGGTGCCCCAGCCGAGGTAGAGGTACGGGGCGGCTATGCCGCTGGGGAGAGCGGCGGCGGCCTGCGCGGGGGCGGGGTTGGCTTGGGCGGTCGAGCCGAGTGCGGCAGCGGCGGCGAGCCCCGCGGTCGCGGCCAGCGCGATACGGCCGCGGCGGTTGTGGGGGAAGAAGAGCATGCGGGAGAACTCCTAGCGTGTACGGGAGTTGGCTCTGGGAACGCTGCGTGAACGCTAGTGGTCCGGCATGCCTGCGACAAGAGATTGGTTAGGAAAGTTTCCTGTTGTTTTCGGCCGGTCGGCCTTTCGGCGGCCTTTCGGCGGCCGTTCAGCGGCCGTTCAGCCGTCGGCCCGGCCGTCCCGGCCGGCCCCGGGAGACCATCGATAGCTGAGCTCCGGCCGGCCCACCTGCCCGTACTGCGGACTGCGCACCGCGAGTCCGGTGTCGACCAGATGCTCAAGGTAACGCCGCGCGGTGATCCGTGAGACCCCGACGGCCAAGGCCGCCGCGTTCGCCGAGATCCCGTCGTCCGCCTCGCGCAGCACCGTCGTGACGGCCTCCAGCGTCGGAGCGCTCAGCCCCTTCGGTAGCACGGGCGAGTCCGGGGTGCGCAGTGACGCCAGCGCGCGGTCCACCTCGTCCTGGCTCGAGGCCTCGCCCCCGGCCAGCTCACGGCGGAACCGCGCCCACCGGTCGAGGCGGTCGCGCAGCGCGGGGAAGGTGAACGGCTTGAGAAGGTACTGCACGACACCGGCGGAGACCGCCTGCCGGACCACCCCCAGGTCGCGGGCGGAGGTCACCGCGATCACATCGGCGGTGTGGCCGGCCGCGCGCATCGCCTGGACGACCTGCAGACCGTGCCCGTCCGGCAGATGGAGGTCGAGCAGCACCAGGTCCACGGGGTGCTGCCGGAAGAAGCGGAGCGCCTCCGCGCCGGAGTGCACGGTGCCGACGACCGTGAAGCCTGGCACGCGCTCGACGTACAGGCGGTGCGCGGCGGCGGCGATCAGGTCGTCCTCGACGACCAGCACCCTGCTGACGCCGGTGTCCCGAGCCGCGTCCCGACCGGTGTCCCGACCAGTGTCCGGGCCGGTGTTCATGCAGCCGCTCATGCCCGTGTTCGCGCTGTCGTTCATGTCCGCGCCTCCTGCACCAGCGGCATGCGTACGGTGAACACCGCGCCGCCGCGGTCGTCCTGTCCCAGCTCCACCGCGCCGCCGCCGCGCCGCGCGGCCTGCTCGACCAGGGCCAGGCCCAGTCCGCGCCCCTCGCTCTTCGTCGTCCAGCCGCGCCGGAACACCTCGCGCAGCGCCTCGGGCTCGACGCCCCGGCCGGTGTCGCGGACCCTGAGCAGCAGCTCGTTCCCCTCGGTCCGCGCGGTGACCGTGACCTTCGGGCGGCCGGCGCCCTCGACGGCCGCGTCCAGGGCGTTGTCGACGAGATTCCCCAGGATCGTCACCAGGTCGCGGGCCGCGAGCCCGTCGGGCAGGACGCCGTCGTCGATCCTGCTGTCCTCGGTGACGGTCAGCTCGACACCGCGCTCATTGGCCTCGGCCGCCTTGCCCAGCAGGAGCGCGGCGAGCACCGGTTCGCCGACCGCGGTGACGACCCGGTCGGTGAGGTTCTGGGCCAGCTCCAGCTCGGCGGTCGCGAAATCCGCGGCCTCGTCCGCGCGCCCCAGCTCGATGAGCGAGACCACGGTGTGCAGCCGGTTGGAGGCCTCGTGGGCCTGGGAGCGCAGCGCCTCCGCGAAGCCCCGCACCGAGTCCAGCTCGCCGGTCAGCGCCTGCAGATCGGTGCGGTCGCGCAGCGTGACGACGGTGCCGCGCCGCTCTCCGCCGCGTACCGGCGAGGTGTTGACGACCACGACCCGCTCGGCGGTGAGATGCACCTCGTCGACGCGGGGCTCGGTGGCGAGCAGTGCGCCGGTGAGGGACACCGGCAGCCCGAGGCCGTCCACATAGCCGCCGACGACCTCGCCGTTGAGGCCGAGCAGCTCGCGGGCCGCGTCGTTGCAGAGCGCCACCCGGCGGTCGGCGTCGAGCAGGATCAGCCCCTCGCGCACCGCGTGCAGGGTCGCCTGGTGATAGTCGTACATCCGGCTCAGCTCGGTGGCGGCCATGCCGTGGGTGTGGCGGCGCAGCCGCGCGTTGGCGAGGTACGTGCCGAGGCCGCCGATCGCGAGCGCGGCGGCAGCGACGCCGATCAGCGCGGTCAGCTGCCCGCTCACCTCATGGCTGATCGCCTCCACCGTGATGCCGACGCTGACCAGCGCGATGACCCGGCCGCCGACGCCGTCGCGCACCGGGGCGACGGCACGCACCGACGGGCCGAGCGTGCCGGTGTACGTCTCGGTGAAGGTCTCGCCCCGCAGGGCGGGCGCGGTGTGGCCGAGGTAGGGCTCGCCGATCCGGCGCGGGTCGGGGTGGGTCCAGCGGATGCCGTCCGGCGCCATGATCGTGACGAAGTCCACCCCGGTGTCGGCGACCACCCGCACCGCGTACGGCTGGAGCACCAGGCTCGGGTCGGTCGCGGGCGCCGCGAGGGCGGCCTGCCGCACGGCGGGGGAGTCGGCGATCGACACGGCCGCCGCCCTGACCCGGCCGTCCGCCGCGTCCTCGGCGCGGCTGTGCGCCTGTACGTAGGCCAGCACCGCGCACCCCGCGACGACGACAGCGACGATCACCACCTGCATGGCGAACAGCTGGCCGGCGAGGCTGCGGGGGCGCGCCGGTGCGCGCCGGACTATCGGCATGCCCACAGTGTGCACGCCGTGGCGCGAACTCAATGAACGCAAACGTGACGTGGGTCACCCGCCCGCGCATAGTCACCGAAGTTACGAGAAACCTCGGGAGGCAGACGTGACCGCGCAGAGCCGCACGGACCGTACGCATTATCTGTATCTGGCAGTGATCGCGGCGGTCGTCGCCGGTGCCGTGCTGGGGCTGGCCGCGCCCGGTGTGGCCAAGGAATTCAAGCCGCTGGGCACCGGCTTTGTGAACCTCATCAAGATGATGATCTCGCCGATCATCTTCTGCACGATCGTGCTCGGCATCGGATCGGTACGGAAGGCCGCCAAGGTCGGCGCGGTGGGCGGGCTCGCGCTCGGCTACTTCATGGTGATGTCGACGGTCGCGCTCTCGATCGGCCTGGTGGTCGGCAATGTGCTGCACCCCGGCAGCAGCCTCCACCTGACGTCGGCGGCGAAGGCGGCCGGACACAAACAGGCGGGCGGCAGCGAGGGGACCGTCGACTTCCTGCTCGGCTTGATCCCCAAGACGATGGTGTCGTCCTTCACCGAGGGCCAGGTCCTGCAGACGCTGCTGATCGCGCTGCTGGTGGGCTTCGCCGTGCAGGCGCTGGGGAAGTCGGGCGAGCCGGTACTGCGGGGCGTCGGGCACATCCAGCGGCTGGTCTTCCGAGTGCTGTCGATGATCATGTGGGCGGCGCCGGTCGGCGCGTTCGGGGCGATGGCGGCGGTGGTCGGCGAGACCGGCATCGATGCGCTGAAGTCGCTGGCGGTCATCATGATCGGCTTCTATCTCACCTGCGCGCTGTTCGTGGTCGTGGTGCTCGGCACGCTGCTGCGGCTGGTCGCGGGTGTGAACCTCTTCGCTCTGCTGAAGTACCTCGGCCGCGAGTTCCTGCTGATCCTGTCGACCTCGTCGTCGGAGTCGGCCCTGCCGCGGCTGATCGCGAAGATGGAGCACCTGGGCGTCAGCCGCCCGGTGGTCGGCATCACGGTGCCGACCGGCTACTCCTTCAACCTCGACGGCACCGCGATCTATCTGACGATGTCCTCGCTGTTCATCGCCGAGGCGCTGGGCAAGCCGATGTCGGTCAGCGAGCAGATCTCCTTGCTGCTCTTCATGATCATCGCGTCCAAGGGCGCGGCCGGCGTCACCGGCGCGGGCATCGCCACCCTGGCGGGCGGCCTGCAGTCGCACCAGCCCGCCCTGGTCGACGGTGTCGGCCTCATCATCGGCATCGACCGCTTCATGAGCGAGGCCCGCGCCCTCACCAACTTCGCCGGGAACGCGGTCGCGACCGTACTGGTCGGCACCTGGACCAGGGAGTTCGACAAGGAGCGCGCGGAGCGGGTCTTCGCCGGAGAGCTGCCCTTCGACGAGGCCACGCTGGTGGACGACCATGCCGCCGGGCCGGTTGACGACGGGCCGGGCGCCGACAAGCCGAGCCTGGACAAGCCGAGCCTGGACAAGCCGAGCCTGGACAAGCCGAGCCTGGACAAGCCGGGCGACGCGGTGCGAGGTAGTGACGATGCCGCACTGCCCGCCGCACGGGTGGAAGCCGAGACGGCCACCGCCGGCAAGCCGGTCTAGGGCCTGCCCGGCCCTAGTCGCCCTGCAGGCCGGCCCAGAAGCGCTCGGTGACGGTGTCGAGGAAGGCCCGGCCGCCCTCGCCGCCCGAAGCGGGCACGTCGTTTCCCCAGTTGAGGGTGGTCACCATCGTGGACTGGTATTCCGAGTGCAGGGTGCGCAGCACAGGCTCGATCCGGTGCCGGGGCAGCGGCACCAGGGCCGTGACAGGGCGGAGGTACGCCTGCCAGCGGGTCGCCACGGCCTCGCGCAGCAGCGCGTCGAGCTTCCGGTCGCCGCCGGTGACGGTCAGGAGTTCGGGCAGCGACAGGCCGAGGGCCACGGCCAGGGCCGCGGTCTGCCGGTCGCTGCCGGTCCACTTGTCCTGGCGCTCCATGCGCTCGTAGTCGGAGACCGGCATGCCGATGGCCCGCGCCAGGTCCGAGGGCGCGATACCGCGGGCCCAGCGGTGTTCCAGCAGGGTGGTCGGGGTGTTCATCAGATCGGACGGATCGCACCACAGGGCCCCGGCCAGAGCCGGCAGCTCGGAGGCCTGAGGTACCTCTTCTCCGCGTTCCCACGCGGCGATCGTCTCGGGTCTGACGGGCGTGCCGTAGGAGATCCACATGGCATGGGCGATATGGGAGTGGTTCATCCCGAGCTGGGCACGCAGCCGCCTGATCGCTGAGGCGTCGAATGGCAGCCGGGGCAGATCAGGAGAGGATCGGTGCACAGGGCCAGCGTAGGGGTGCCCACTCCCGGCCACTCATGGTGGGGACCACCGAACCGGTGGCGCGAAAGCGCCGCCGGTTCGGAGGAACCTACGAGTGCGGAGGTCAGGCGGGTCGCAGCCAGACCGTGGCCAGCGGCGGGAGGGTGAGTTTGATGCTCTGCTCCTGACCGTGCCAGGCCGCCGGCTCGGCCTTCAGCGGGTGCTCGGTACTGCCGGTGGCGGTGCCGCTGCCGCCGTAGCGCGCGTCGTCGGTGTTGAGCACCTCCTGCCAGGCATGGTCGGGGACGCCGATCCGGTAGTTCTCGCGCACCACCGGCGAGAAGTTGCTGACGCACACCAGCGGTTCGCCGTCGGCGTCGAAGCGGAGGAACGAGAAGGTGTTGTCCTCGGCCGCGCCGCCGTCGATCCAGGCGAAGCCGCCGGGGTCGGTGTCGCTCTGCCACAGGGCGGGCGTGGCGCTGTAGGTGTGGTTCAGGTCCCTGACGAGATCACGGACCCCGCGGTGGTCGGCGGCCGCCGCGTACGTCTCGTCCAGCAGCCACCAGTCCGGGCCGTGGTCGTGCGACCATTCCGCGCCCTGCGCGAACTCCTGCCCCATGAACAGCAGCTGCTTGCCCGGGTGCGCCCACATGAAGCCGAGATAGGCGCGATGGGTGGCGCGCTGCTGCCACCAGTCGCCCGGCATCTTGGAGACGAGGGAGCGCTTGCCGTGCACGACCTCGTCGTGGGAGATCGGCAGCACATAGTTCTCTGAGTAGGCGTAGACCATCGAGAACGTCATCTCGTGGTGGTGGTACTTGCGGTGGACCGGCTCCTTCGCCACGTACTCCAGCGAGTCGTGCATCCAGCCCATGTTCCACTTCAGGCCGAAGCCCAGTCCGCCGGAGTCGGTGGAGCGGGTGACGCCCTCCCAGGCGGTGGACTCCTCGGCGATGGTGACGACCCCCGGGCAGCGCCGATAGACGGTCGCGTTCATCTCCTGCAGGAACGCCACCGCGTCGAGGTTCTCCCGGCCGCCGTGCTCGTTGGGGGTCCATTCGCCGTGTTCACGCGAGTAGTCCAGATAGAGCATGGAGGCCACGGCGTCGACGCGCAGGCCGTCGATGTGGAACTCCTCGCACCAGTAGACGGCGTTGGCGACCATGAAGTTCCGCACCTCGGTACGGCCGAGGTCGAACTCCAGGGTGCCCCAGTCCGGGTGCTCGGCGCGGCTGGGGTCGCCGTGCTCGTAGAGCGGAGGGCCGTCGAAACGGGCCAGCGCCCAGTCGTCCTTCGGGAAGTGCGCGGGCACCCAGTCCATGATCACGCCGAGGCCGGCCCGGTGCAGCGCGTCGATGAGATGCTTGAAGTCGTCCGGGGTGCCGAGCCGCGAGGTCGGCGCGTAGTACGAGGTCACCTGGTAGCCCCAGGAGCCGCCGAACGGATGCTCGGCGACCGGCATCAGCTCGACATGGGTGAACCCCAGGTCCGCGACGTACGTGGGGAGCTGCTCGGCCAGCTCGCGATAGCTCAGACCGGGCCGCCAGGACGTCAGATGCACCTCGTAGACCGAGAACGGCGCCTGGTGTACGGGGATCGCCGCACGCCGCTGCATCCACTCCTGGTCACCCCAGGTGTGGTGCGAGGAGGTGACGACCGACGCCGTCGCGGGCGGCAGCTCGGTGGCGCGGGCCATCGGGTCGGCCTTCAGCCTGCGCGTGCCGTCCGGGTGGGTGATCTCGAACTTGTACGCCGTCCCGTCGCCGACACCCGGTACGAACAGCTCCCAGATTCCCGTGGCGCCGAGCGAGCGCATCGGGAAGCCGGCGCCGTCCCAGAAGTTGAAGCCGCCCGCCACCCGCACCCCGCGGGCATTGGGCGCCCACACGGCGAACCGGGTGCCGGTGACGCCCTGATGGGTCATCGGACGGGCCCCGAGCGCCTGCCACAGCTGCTCATGGCGCCCCTCGCCGATGAGATGGAGGTCCAGCTCACCGAGCGACGGCAGGAAACGGTACGGGTCCTGGACGGGGAGCTCCCCGTCCTCGTACCTCACCAGCAGCTCGTACTCCGGGATCCCGCGCAGCGGGAGCACCCCGCCGAACAGCCCGTCCCCCTCGTCCAGCAGCTCCGCGCGCAGCCCCTTCGCGGCGACCGCCACCCCCAGCGCGTACGGCCGCAGCACCCGGAACCGCACCCCGCCGGCCACCGGGTGGGCGCCGAGCAGTCCGTGCGGATCGTGGTGCGAGCCGTGCAGGAGCCGGCGGCGGTCCTCGTCGTCCAGCGGATCGGCGGACCGTACGCCCCGGCCCGCTGCCGGCATCGGAGCGGCGTCGTCGGCCGCGGACGTCACGGGCGCCGCGGCCTCCGCGGGCTTCCCGGACTCCGTGGCCGCTCCGCCCCGTGATTCGCCACGGGACTGCGGCACGGAGTCCGCCGTCTGCCGCGGCGCGGACCCCGAGGCGGGCGGCCGGTCCACTCCGGACTCGTAACCCCGCGCGGCGGCCTCCGACACCGCGGGCACAACAGCGGGTACGGGAGCGGGCACAGCCGCGGGTACGGCCGCGGGCGCCGGGGCCGGCGCGGATGCCGGAGCGGATACCGGCGGGGATACCGGCGCGGACCCGTGTTTCTGGACGGCGGGCTCCACGGGGGCCGGCGGCGGGGTGGGCAGCTCGTCCGTCGCCTTCTCCGCCGGGGGAAGGAAGGTGGCGGGCACGGCGGCGGGCGCGCCCGGCGTGAAGGAAGACGGCTGGCGCTCGATCACGGTGTGATCCTCCTCGGAGGGGGGTTGGAGGCGAGGCGGTCGATGGCTGACATCGGAATGGGGAGCCAGGCGGGGCGGTGCCGGGCCTCGTACAGGACCTCGTAGACGGCCTTGTCGGTCTCGTAGGCGCGTATCAGAACAGGCTGGTCGCGGGGATCGGTGCCCGACATCCGGGCGTAGCCCGCGCAGAACGCGTCCCGGTGCCGCTCCGCCCAGCCGCCGGCCGCGGGTGCGGCCGGATCGCGGTGGCGGGCGGCGTAGTCGAAGGAACGGAGCATGCCCGCGACGTCCTGGACGGGTGGTGCGGGCAGCCTGCGGTCGGACAGCGGACGCGACGGCTCGCCCTCGAAGTCGATCAGGACCCAGCCCTGTGCGGCGGTGCGCAGCGCCTGGCCGAGGTGGAGATCACCGTGGATACGCTGGGCGGCCACCCGCACCCCGGTGGCGCCGAGTTCGGCCAGGTCGTGGAAGGCCGCGCGCAGCCGGGTGCGGTACGGGCGCAGCTCCGGGACCTCGGCGGCGGCGGTGTCCAGCCGCTGCGCCATCGAAGAGGCGACCGACTGGATCCGGCGCCGGTCCAGCAGAGTGGTCGGCAGGGCGCGGGCGAGCGCGTCATGGATCTCGGCGGTGGCGGCGCCCAGGGCGCGGGCGTCGGCGGTGAAGTCCGTACCGTCGTCGATGGCCCGCAGGGCGAGTTCCCAGCCGTCCGCCGAGTCGGGCAGATAGCGCTGCAGTACGCCGAGCGTGGCGGGCTCCGTGACGGTCCCGGACGCGGCGGTCCCCGCCGGGGCGTCCGCAGGGCCGGGCAGTTCGGCCGCCTCGAACCAGGCGGCCGGTGCCGCGACCCGCCGCGATCCGGCGCGGGCGAGGGCAAGGGACAGTTCGAGGTCCGGGTTGGCGCCGGGGGAGACCCGGCGGAACACCTTGAGGATGTACTGGTCGCCGTAGACGACCGAGGTGTTCGACTGCTCGGCGGTGGACAGCCGGGGCGGCAGCCCGGCCGGGACGGCGGTCGAGGACTCGGTGATGAAGCGCAGCAGCCCGGTGCGGCCGGGGGCCCGGAGCCGTTCCATCAGCAGCGCGGTGAGCCGCGGGTCGGACAGCCCCTCGTAGATCGTCAGGCCGTCGAGCGGTCCGCCGACCGCCTGGCCCACGAGGGCGGGCGCGAGTGAGGCGGGCAGCAGGGTGCGGGCGCCGAGCAGCAACTGGTAGCAGTCGGCGCGGCGGCCGGTCTGCTCCACGTCGAGCAGCAGATGGAGCAGCCCAGGCGTGCCCAGCCGGCCGTCCACGGGCAGCAGTTCGGTCGCGGAGACGAGGCCGAAGCCGGTGATGGGACGGCCCTTTCCGGCGAACCAGCGCTGCCGGGGGAGCCATTCGAGCAGCAGCGGGCTCAACGAGTGCAGCAGCCCGGGGGCTGTGGCCGGTGAACGGCCGGTGGTAGATGAGGTGCGGGTCCAGGAGCTGTCCGACATGACGTCCTTTCCCCGGGGATCGCACACCCGTACCGGATCGTGCGGCGGGGTGCGCGTAAGCCTCCCGGATGACGGGCGGTGGCTGTCCGGCGACACGGGGAGCCTGCCCCGGCCGGGTGACAGGAAACCGCCGTACGGGCCCGCCCGGAGAGTGTTCAGGACGGGCCCGCGGGGTCGGACGGCGGCCGCGCGGTGGTCGCCCGGCGGTCGCGCGGCTCCGGTCGTGCCGGGCCCTACAACGGATCGCGGCGCAGCCGGAACCAGTAGAAGCCGTGGCCCGCGAGAGTCAGCAGATAGGGCAGCTCCCCGATGGCCGGGAACCGGACACCGCCGATGAGCTCGACGGGGTGCCGGCCGTTGAAGGTCTGCAGATCGAGCTCGGTGGGCTGGGGGAAACGGGAGAAGTTGTGGACACAGAGCACGAGGTCGTCGCCGTATTCGCGCAGGAACGCGAGGACGGCGGGGTTGGTGGAGGGCAGTTCGGTGTAGGAGCCGAGGCCGAAGGCCGGGTTCTGCTTGCGGATCTCGATCATGCGGCGGGTCCAGTGCAGCAGCGATGACGGGCTGCTCATCGCGGCTTCGACATTGGTGACCTGATAGCCGTAGACCGGATCCATGATGGTCGGCAGATAGAGTCGTCCGGGGTCGCAGGAGGAGAAGCCGGCGTTGCGGTCGGGGGTCCACTGCATCGGGGTACGCACCGCGTCGCGGTCGCCCAGCCAGATGTTGTCGCCCATGCCGATCTCGTCGCCGTAGTAGAGGATCGGCGAGCCGGGCAGGGACAGCAGCAGGGCCGTGAACAGTTCGATCTGATTGCGGTCGTTGTCCAGCAGCGGGGCGAGACGGCGGCGGATACCGATATTGGCCCGCATCCGCGGATCCTTGGCGTACTCCGCGTACATGTAGTCGCGCTCTTCGTCCGTGACCATTTCGAGGGTCAGCTCGTCATGGTTGCGCAGGAAGATGCCCCACTGACAGCTCTTCGGGATCGCCGGTGTCTTGGCCAGGATTTCCGAGACCGGGTAGCGGGACTCGCGGCGCACCGCCATGAAGATGCGTGGCATCACCGGGAAGTGGAACGCCATATGGCATTCGTCGCCGCCCTTCTGGAAGTCGCCGAAGTAGTCGACGACGTCCTCTGGCCACTGGTTGGCCTCCGCGAGCAGCACGGTGTCCGGGTAGTGGAGGTCGATCTCGGCCCTGACCCGCTTCAGGAAGTGGTGGGCCTGCGGCAGGTTCTCGCAGTTGGTGCCCTCCTCCTGGTACAGGTAGGGCACCGCGTCGAGCCGGAAGCCGTCGATCCCCAGATCGAGCCAGAACCGCAGCGCGGCCAGGATCTCCTCCTGGACCTGCGGGTTCTCATAGTTGAGATCCGGCTGG
Organism: Streptomyces sp. PH10-H1; assembly: GCF_030063355.1. Classification (GTDB taxonomy): domain Bacteria; phylum Actinomycetota; class Actinomycetes; order Streptomycetales; family Streptomycetaceae; genus Actinacidiphila. The sequence continues at coordinate 86,005 of NZ_JASISZ010000008.1, read as the reverse complement.
TGGGAGAAGAACCGGTGCCAGTAGTACTGCTTGCGGACCGGGTCGAACGTCCAGTTGGACGTCTCGGTGTCGACAAAGATGATCCGTGCGTCCTCGAACTCCTTGTCGTCGTCCGCCCAGGTGTAGTAGTCGCCGTACGGGCCGTCCGGGTCGGAACGGGACTGCTGGAACCACTCGTGCTGGTCACTCGTGTGGTTCATGACGAAATCGATGATCACGCGCATGCCGCGCTGGTGTGCCGCGTCCACGAACTCCACGAAGTCGGCGAGGTCGCCGAATTCCGGGAGCACGGCGGTGTAGTCGGAGACGTCATAGCCTCCGTCGCGCAATGGGGAGGCGAAGAAGGGTGGCAGCCACAGGCAGTCCACGCCGAGCCATTGGAGGTAGTCGAGCTTGGCGGTGATGCCCTTCAGGTCCCCGACGCCATCGCCGTTGCTGTCCTGGAAGGACCGCACGAGGACTTCGTAGAACACCGCCCGTTTGAACCAGTCGGGATCTCGGTCCTTTGCCGGTGTGTCCTCGAAGGTGTCAGGGACGGGTTCGTTGACGATCAACTGAGTGACCCTCCGATCGAAGGAGACGGTCGCAGGTGCACGATGTGCGCGGGCGTACGGCCCGGTTCGAGGCGCACATAGGTGTCCCTGCCCCAGTGGTAGGTCTCGCCGGTGAGCTCGTCGCGCACCGGGACGGACTCGTGCCAGGTCAGGCCGAGTTCCGGCATGTTCAACGAGACGGTGGCCTCCTGGGTGTGGTGCGGGTCGAGGTTGACGACCACCAGCACGACGTCCTCGCCGCTGCGCTTGGAGTACGCGAGCACCGCGTCGTTGTCCGTGGTGTGGAAGTGCAGCTCGCGGAGCTGTTGCAGCGCGGGGTGGCGCCGGCGCAGCCGGTTGAGCTGGGTGATGAAGGGGGCCAGCGAGCGTCCTTCCGCCTCGGCCGCGGCCCAGTCGCGCGGACGCAGTTCGTACTTCTCGGAGTGCAGATACTCCTCGCCGCCGTGCCGCACGGCGTCGCCCTCACACAGCTCGAAGCCCGCGTAGACCCCCCAGGTGGGTGACATCGTCGCGGCCAGCACGGCGCGCACCTCGAAGGCGGGGCGGCCACCGTGCTGAAGGTACGCGTGCAGGATGTCGGGAGTATTGACAAAGAAATTCGGCCGCATGTAATTGGCCGCGTCGCCGGACAATTCCGTCAGGTAGTCGGTCAGCTCGTCCTTGGCCGTCCGCCAGGTGAAGTACGTGTACGACTGCTGGAAGCCGATCTTCGCGAGGGTGTGCATCATCGCGGGCCGGGTGAACGCCTCCGCCAGGAAGATCACGTCAGGGTCGGTGCGGTTGATGTCGGCGATGACCTTCTCCCAGAAGACCACCGGCTTGGTGTGCGGGTTGTCGACCCGGAAGATCCGTACGCCGTGCTCCATCCAGTACCGCAGCACGCGCAGCGTCTCGCGAACGATGCCGGGGAGGTCGGCGTCGAAGGCGATGGGGTAGATGTCCTGGTACTTCTTCGGCGGGTTCTCGGCGTAGGCGATGGTGCCGTCGGGCCGGTGGGCGAACCAGTCCGGGTGCTTGCCGACCCACGGATGGTCGGGGGAGCACTGCAGGGCGAAGTCGAGGGCGATCTCGAGCCGCAGCTCGCGGGCCCGCTCCACGAAGAAGTCGAAGTCCTCGATGGTGCCGAGATCGGGGTGGATCGCGTCGTGCCCGCCCTCGGGGGAGCCGATCGCCCAGGGGCAGCCGACATCGTCGGGGCCCGCCGTCAGGCTGTTGTCGGGGCCCTTGCGGAAGGCGGTGCCGATGGGGTGGACCGGCGGCAGATAGACGACGTCGAAGCCCATCGCGGCGACGGCGGGCAGCCGCTCGGCGGAGGTACGGAAGGTGCCGGACCGCGCCGGCGCGCCCTCCTCGACGACGGCGCCCTCGGAGCGGGGGAACAGCTCGTACCAGGAGCCGAACAGCGCCCGGCGTCGTTCGACCTGCAGCGGCATCGGGCGGGAGGCGGTGACCAGTTCGCGCAGCGGGTACTGGTCGAGGACGGCGGTGACCTCGGGTGCCAGTGCCGCGGCGTGCCGCTCGGCGGCGGGCCTGCTCTCGTCGAGCAGCAGATCGACGGCGGCCAGCAGGGCGGCCCGGCCGTCCTTCTTGGGGACACCGGCGGCCGCCCGCTCATGGAGCCGCGCGCCCTCGGCGAGGACCAGGTCGGTGTCGATGCCGGCCGGGATCTTGATGCCCGCGACATGACGCCAGGTGGAGAGCGGGTCGCTCCAGGCCTCGACCGTGTACGTCCAGCGGCCCTCCGTCGGCGGGGTGACGTCCGCGCCCCAGCGGTCGGTGCCGGGGGAGAGCTCTCGCAGCGGGGTCCAGGGCCCGGAACGGCCGTTGGGATCGCGCAGCACCACATTCGCGGCGACCGCGTCATGGCCCTCGCGGAAGACGGTGGCGGTGACCTGGAAGGTCTCGCCGGCGACCGCTTTGGCCGGGCGGCGGCCGCAGTCCACGAGCGGACGGACGTCGAGGACGGGGATGCGACCGATCATTGCCTCACCTGGGAGCGCTGGAGGTTGGACGGGAACAGGAGGGGGGTGCTCGGGAGGCTGCTTGCGCCCGCGGGCGGCGGCGCGGCGGGCGGCTTCCTTGCGTGCCCCAGCTCTTTGTATCTGCTCCTGTGGACGTGTTCTCGCGTGCATGGCCGCTCCTGTCCGCGTTCACTCGGTTGGAGGGTCGGGCGAATGGGCGTGTCACATGATTCCGCGTGACGCCGCGCTGCCGGGAGCCTTCCCATTGGATGTCAGTCAAAAGCTCCGCGGAAGGGGTACGGGCGCGTAGTTTGCTGGGAGTTGGAGAAGCCGTCCCGCCCCCCGGGACCGGCGGGGCCCGACGGCTCGACGGGGAACGCGCTGGGAACGACCCGCGGGGCAGGTCGTCAGCGCTCAGAGGGGGCGGCTGGACCAGGTCTGCCACGGTTGCCCGGCCACCCAGTCGGCGATCGGGGTGAGCTTGATGCCCAGGGCCTGCTCGGCCTCCTCGGGGTCGCCGTCCATCAGCCGCTCGTCCGTACCGGAGGCCATGTAGTGGTAGATCCCGGCGACACCCGCGGCCGAGGTCGCGCCGATGGCCTTGGCCAGCGCCGCCTCGAAGGCGGCGGCCGGCAGCGCCCGGTACTCGACCGGCCGGCCGAGTCCCGTGGCGAACTCCTCGGCGAGCCCGGGCCCGTCGACGGCCTGCCCGCCGATGTCCAGGACCCGGCCGTCGAGGCCGTCGTTGAAGAGGGCGGCGGCCATCGCGACCGCGAGATCATCGTGCGAGATCCAGCCGACCCGCTGGTCGGCGGCGAGCGGATAGGCCAGCACACCCTCGTCGATGAGGGCCGGACCGTTCCACGGGCTGAACAGGTTGTCCAGGTACACCGGCGGCCGCAGGACGACCAGCGGCACACCGCTGTCGCGCAGCACGGCTTCGGCGAGCCGGCGCGTCTCGAACGCGGCGACCATGCCCGCATCCGGCGGCACGCGGGTGTTCGCGTTGTACACGATCCGGTTCACGCCGTTTTCGAGGGCGGCCTCAGCGATGTTGGCGGCATAGGACTGGATACGGACGGGGTCGTACTCCAGCGGCATCGTCACCGCCGCGTGAGTGGCGCCCTTGAAGGCCCACATCACGTCGTCCCGGCTGCCGAGGTCGCCGGCGACGAACGAGACCCCGGCGATGTCGGGGCGCGCGACGGCCGGCCGCCGCGTGAGGCTGCGGACCCGGTGGCCGCGCCCGGCGAGCAGCCGGGCGACGGCGCCCCCCTGGAAGCCGGTCGCCCCCACGACCAGACAGCGCTGATGAATCTCTTCCGACATCGGTGTGTCGCCCTTCGGTAGAGTGAATTAGCGATTCCGTCCCCTTCTCAGGCTGGACGGGGCACTCAGGGGCGGCAATAAGCAAACCGGGACGGGGATTAAGGGTTCGTCCATGGAATCTGGTGGGAACGACCTCCTCAGCGAACTGCTCAGGCCGCTGCGTCTGACCGGCGTGTTCGACAGCCTCTGGCGGCTGCGAGCGCCCTGGGCGATCGAGGGAGACTCCGAACAGAGCTGCGCGATCCTGCACTACATGGTGGAGGGCGACTGCTGGATCAGCGCGGGCGACTGCCCGCCGATCCAGCTCCACCAGGGCGACTTGGCCGTCTTCCCGACCGGCACCGCCCACCGGCTCTCCGATCTGCCCGGCCGGCAGGGCGTGCCGCTGAAGGCGGTGCTCCCGCAGCGCGAGCCCGGCACGTCCGGGGTGCTCGTGGTGGAGGGCACCGGCGACCTCAGCCGCATCATGTGCGCCGGGCTGCACTATGACGCGACGGCCGCGACGTCCCTGTACCGGGCGCTGCCGTGGTCCCTGGTGCTGGACCGGACGCAGGTCGACCAGGAGCCGCTGCTGCGCGACACACTGGCCTCGCTGGCCGCTCCCGAACGGCGCGGTGAGCCGGGATCGCAACTGGTCACCCTGCGGGCGTTCGAGATGGCCTTCGTCCTGGCGCTGCGCCCGCTGCTGCGCGAACTGTCCGACAACCCGGCCGTGCTGCCCGCCCTGCGGCACCCCGGCATCAGCAAGGCGCTCATCATCGTCTCCACCCGCTTCTCCGAGCCGTGGACGATCGAGGCCCTGGCCCGGGAGGTCGGCATGTCGCGTTCGGCCTTCACCGCCACGTTCAGGGAGCTGGTGGGCGAGGCGCCGGCCCGGCATCTGACGGGGCGTCGCATGCAGGAGGCCGCACGGCTCCTCACCGAGACGGCGGTTCCGCAGACGGCCGTACCGCCCCGGGTCGGCTACCAGAGCGCGGTCGGGTTCCATCTGGCGTTCCGGAAGTGGTTCGGGACGACACCCGGCGAATACCGGGGCAACTGGCCGGTTCATAAACGGGACCGGCAGGACGTTCATTGATTAGCACACGTGTATGAGGCAGTCTCTTCAACGGCGCGTCGAAGATCGTTGAGGAGACACGGTGACCAGGTCCGGCCAGGAGTACAAGGATTCGCTGCGTGACGGGCGTGAGATATGGCTCGACGGGGAGCGGATCAAGGACATCACCCGCCACCCCGCCTTCCGTAACACGGTCGACTCCATCGCGGGGCTGTACGACCTGTCCCACGACTCCGAACACTCCGCGGTACTCACCGAGGGCGGCGTCCACCGTGCCTTTCTGATACCCCGTTCGTACCAGGACCTGGTCGCGCGCCGCCAGGCGCACAAGGTGTGGGCCGAGGCCAGCTTCGGCTACCTGGGCCGCACCCCCGACTACATGGCCGCCGGGATAGCGGGCTTCGCAGCCGTGCCGCAGCTCTTCACCACCGACACGTTCGACGGCGCGCCCCACGTCGAGGCGTACCACCGGCGGATGTCCGAGGGCGATCTGTACCCGACGTTCACCATCACCAATCCGCAGATCGACCGGACGAAGTCCGCCGCCGAGCAGGAGAGCGACGACCTCATCGTCCGGGTGGTGGAGGAGCGCGACGGCGGCATCGTGGTCCGCGGCGCCAAGATGATCGGCACCGCGGCGGTCTTCGGCAACGAGGTCGTGGTCGGCACCATCGAACCGCTCGCCCCGCAGGACATCGAGCACGCGGTCTGCTTCTCGATCCCGGTCGATACCCCGGGCCTGAGGTTCATCTCCCGCACCTCCTACGAGGCCCAGGCGCGCAGCGTCTTCGACAATCCGCTCTCCTCCCGCTTCGACGAGAACGACGCGCTGCTGGTCTGCGACGACGTCTTCGTACCGTGGGAGAACGTCCTCGCCTACCGCAATGTCGACGTCTGCTTCGGCCAGTGGTGGAAGACCCCCGCCTACGTCAACTTCGTCCACCAGGCGTCCACCCGCTTCTGGACCAAGCTGGAGTTCCTCACCGGCGTCGCGATCCTCCTCGCCAAGGCCAACAACACCTACCAGCTGCCGGCGGTCCAGACCCGGATCGGCCGGCTGATGGGCTGGGTCGCCCAGGCCAAGTCCATGGTGCTGGCCGCCGAGGCCTCGTACGAGGAGGTCGACGGGGGACGCGGCGGCGTCATGCCCGGCAAGGACATCTCGTACGCCCACCGGATCATGGCCGGAGAGATCTATCCCCAGGCGGTCAGCGAGATCAAGCTGCTGGCCGGCGGCGGTGTCATCCAGCTCCCCGCCTCCGCGCAGGATCTGCTGCACCCGGAGATCGGCCCCATCATCGCCAAGTACATCCGCTCGCCCGGGCACCCGGCGCAGGACCGCGTCAAGCTGCTCAAGCTCGCCTGGGACGCCCTCGGCACGGAATTCGCCGGACGGCACGAGCAGTACGAGCGCTTCTACCACGGCGCGCCGCACGTCTATCTGCTGCAGCAGGCGTGGGAGGGCGACACCGGCGCCTGCGAGAGCCTGGCCCGCGCCTGCCTCGACGGGTACGAACTGCAGCCACTGCCCCGGGCCTGAGGCGATGGCGCACAGCCGCACCTTCGCGCTCGCCCTGCTGGCCTCCACTCAGCTGCTGCTGATCCTCGACACCGCCATCGTCAATGTGGCGCTGCCCTCCATCGGCGCGGACCTCGGCACCGACGCCCCGGGCCTGTCCTGGGTCGCGAACGCCTACCTGATCACCTTCGGCGGCTTCCTGCTGCTGGCCGGGCGCGTCGCCGACATCATCGGCCACCGCCGGCTCTTCACAGGCGGCCTGGCACTGCTGTCCGCCTCCTCCCTCGGCGGCGCCTTCGCCGCGAACAGCGCGCTGCTCGTCGCGGCTCGGGCCCTGCAGGGGATCGGGGCGGCCTGCGCGGCCGCCGCGGCCTTCGCGCTGGTGCTGCTGCTGTTCTCCGAGGGACCTGAACGGCACCGTGCCCTGGGGGTGTTCGCGGCGCTCGGGGGGCTGGGCGGCGCGCTGGGCACGGTGCTGGGCGGCGTGCTCACCTCCGGCCTGGGGTGGCGCTCCACGTTCGTCCTGAACGTGGTGGTGGGCGCCGCGCTGATCGCCCTCACCCCGGCCGCGCTGGCACCCGTCCTCGCCCGCCGCGCGAAGACCGGGCCGGCGCCGGGAAGCCCCGGGGACTTCGACCTCGGCGGCGCCCTCACGGCCACCGGCGGCCTCAGCCTGATCGCCTACGCCCTGGTCGACGCGGGCACCGCGGGCTGGACCGCGCCGGGCACACTGCTGGCCGGCGCCGCCGGCCTGGCGTTGCTCGCGGCGTTCGCGGCCATCGAGTCCCGCACGGCCCATCCGCTGGTCCCCCCTGACGTGCTCAGGCAGCCGGTGCTGCGCCTCGCCAACCTCCTCAGCGCGCTGGCGCAGATGGCGCTGTTCCCGATGTTCTTCCTCGTGAGCCTGTATCTGCAGGCTGTACTGGGCTATCCGCCGGTCACCGGCGGACTCGGGCTGCTGCCGCTGTCGGTCGTTGTCGTGCTGACCGCGCCCCTGACCGGGCGGCTGGTCCTCCGGTTCGGCCTGCGCCCGGTGATGACCGCGGGCTTCGCGGCCGTGGCCGCCGCGATGCTCTGGCTCGCCCTGTCGCTGTCGGCCGACGGATCGTTCCTCGGCACCGTCCTCGCGCCCAGCCTGCTGATCGGCGTGGGCCTGCCTCTCGTCATGGTGACGACCAATGTCGCCGCGACCGCGCAGGCGGGGGCCGGGGAGACCGGCCTGGTGTCCGGACTGATCAACACCAGCCAGCAGTTCGGCTCGGTCCTCGGCCTCGCGGTCCTCGTCGCGGTGGCCGCCGCGCACACCCGGGCCGCGGGCCCCGGCGCGGCCGCGGAAGCCGCGGGATTCCGCACCGCGCTGCTCGTCGGCGCGGCCTTCGCCGCGGCCGCCACCCTCCTGACGCTGCTGCTGCGCAGCCCCGCGCCGGAGCCGGCCGACCCCTCACCCAGCACACACACATCCCTGTGACCCTCGGAATGACGGTGCCCCACATGTCTGTGCTCGATCTGCTCCAAGGGCAAGAGCCCTATTACCGGATATCGGAGATCCGAGGCGCCGACCCGCTGGGTGCGGACGAGGCGTGCGAGAAGCTCCGTGTCATGAACGTCGACAGCGATGTGTCCGGCATGGTCACCGCACTGCGCGAACTCCTCCCGGATACCGGCGTTCTGGACGACTTCTCCACGGCCGAGAACCTCGCCGCCATGCGTGACCTGGGCATCTTCCTCGGATCCATCAAGCGGCACGGCACCGAGCCGCTCGACGCCGTACCGGAGGCGCTGCCGGTCCTGCGCGCCCTGGGCCGGCGCACCGGCATGGTCCCCCGGGACACCGTCCACCACTACACGGCATGGAACCCGGTCGGTGCCCGTCAGCGCATGTACACCGGCGACCCGATGGAGGCCTGCCTGCAGGACGCCGTCCGGATGGTCTTCCCCAGCCTGTGCGCCTCGCTGGACGCCTGCTCGGAACTGGCCACGCTCGAACCCCACGACAGCCGGTTCCCGGCCTGCCTCGACCGCCTCGCCGGACTCGTCCAGGCCATGGTCGACTCGATCGACTTCACGATCGCCAACGTCTCGCCGGTGTTCTTCGCCCAGGTGCTGCGCCCCTACTTCGAGGAGATCACCCTCGACGGGCAGGAGTACCTCGGCCCGGCGGCGGCCCAGGTCCCGCTCTGGCTGGTCGATCTGACGCTGTGGCAGTCCGACCGCAGCACCGGGCGGTACGAGGCATTCCTCACCGAATCGGTGCCCTACAGCCTCCCCGCCTGGCGCAGCTTCCACGCCCGGTACAAGGGCTGCCCCTCCGCGGTGGGCAAACTGTCGCTCGCCGTCAGCTGGGCGGGTGCGGACCGGCTCTCCACCACCCTGCGGGCCAGTGCCGTCGCCCTGGCGCGAGTGCTGCGCATCCTCAAGACGTTCAGGGCCCGGCACATCCGCATCGCCCGGGAGGCGTACAGCGACGAGGTGCGGCTGTACGACTATGGCAGCGGCGGCGCGCCCGTCGAACTGCTGCGCTCCGTACTCGATCTGACCCGCGAGAACGAGACCCTCGTCCGTCGCTCCACGGAGAAGGAGGCGGCCCGATGAGCCGTATCGTCATCGCGGGCGGCGGCATCGCCGGCCTCACCGCCGCGCTCAGCCTGCACGCCGTCGGCCGCACCGATGTGCTGGTCGTCGAGGCCGCCCCGGAGCTCCAGCCGGTCGGCGCGGGACTCAACATCATGCCCAACGCGGTACGCGAACTGGCGGCCCTGGGGCTGTACGAGGAACTGGCCGCCGTATCGGTGCCCACCAGTGAGCTGCGCTATTACCACAGCAGCGGCAGCCTCGTCTGGCAGGAGCCGCGCGGCCTCGGCGCCGGTTACCGCTGGCCGCAGCTGTCGATCCACCGCGGCCGGCTGCAGAGCGTCCTGTCCCGCGCGGTCCGGGAACGGCTCGGCCGGTCGGCGGTCGTCTCCGGCGCCCTGGTGGACGACTTCACCGAGCTGCCCGGCGCCCGGCTGCGCGTCGCCGTCCGGGACCGGGCCACCGGCGGCAGCACCGACATCGGCGCGGAGGTCCTGATCGGCGCCGACGGCATCCGCTCGGCGGTCCGCTCCGCGATGTACCCGGGTGAGGGCGAACCGCCGTGGAACGGCCTGCTGATCTGGCGCGGGGTGTCCTGGATGCCCGCGGACCGCGTCGCCACGCACATGTTCATCGCCGGGAACAACCGGCAGAAGGCTGTCGTCTACCCGCTGACGATCCCTGCGGCGCCCGGTGAGCGCGTGCTGGTCAACTGGGCGCTGGTGATGCCCGCAGAACAGGGCGGCGCCCCGGACCGCAGCGGCTGGAACCGGCCGGTGTCCACTGCCACGTTCCGCCACCACTTCGAGGGCTGGACCTTCGACGGGGTGGACGTCGGCGAGGTCATCGACAGCGCGGAGGCCGCCTTCGAGTACCCGATGGTGGACCGCGAGCCGCTGGTGCGGTGGACCTTCGGCGGGGCGACGCTGATCGGCGACGCCGCGCACGCGATGTACCCGGTCGGTTCCAACGGTGCCACCCAGTCGATCATCGACGGCCGCGCCCTCGCCCATGCGATGGCCGCCCACGAGGATCCCGGGCGGGCCCTGCCGGCGTACGAGGCGGAGCGCCGCCCGCCCATGACGGAGCTGCAGCGCTCCAACCGCCGGATGGGCCCGGAGGTCGTCATCAACATGGCCCATGAGCGGGCCCCCGGCGGCTTCGCGGACATCCACGACGTGATCCCGCGCACCGAACTGGAGACGATCGCGCGCAGTTATGCCGTGGCCGGCGCGTTCGACCCGGCCACGGTGAACCAGGGCTCGCCGTACGACGTCCGCACCGCGCGGGCGGCGCGCTGAGGACCGGCGGCCGGCGGCCGTTCGCGGTGGCCGGCCGCCGCGGCCGTCAGTCGAAGGAGAGCGAGCCGGTGCGGGTGCGCTTGAGTTCGAAGAAGTCCGGGTAGCCGGCGAGCGCCCGAACGCCGTCGAACACCCGGGCCGCCTCCTCGCCCCGGGGGATGGAGTTCAGCACCGGGCCGAAGAACGCCACACCGTCGACATGGATGGTGGGCGTGCCGACATCGTCACCGACCGGATCCATGCCCTCGTGGTGGCTCTTGCGCAGTGCCTCGTCGTACTGCGGATCGGCGGCGGCCGCGGCCAGTTCCGCGGGCAGCCCGACCTCGGACAGCGCCTCCTTGATGACGGCGTCGAAGTCCTCACGGTTGCCGCCGTTGTGGATCCGGGTGCCCATCGCCGTGTAGAGATCGCGGAGCACACCCTCGCCATGGTGGTGGGCGGCGGCTATCGCGACTCGCACCGGGCCGATGGACCGGTCCACCAGGTCCCGGTACCACTCGGGCAGCTCGCGGCCCTCGTTCAGGACGAACAGGCTCATCACCCGGAACCGCAGCTCGATGTCCCGCTGCTGCTCGACCTCGAGGATCCAGCGGGAGGTGATCCACGCGAACGGGCAGGCGGGATCGAAGTAGAAGTCGACCTTTGACGTAGCCACTTGGGATGTCATACGGCGATGCTAATCGGGCCCACTGACACTCCGGCGGTCCTGCCGCCGCCCCGTGTGCCCGCCGTGTGACCGCGCGCGGGCCGAATGCCCCAGCGGACGTCCGTTCGGGCGTTTGAGCCGCCGGATCGTGGACAGCGGCCGGATCGCGGGGCGGGACCCGGCTACCGTCGTAGGGGTGAAGGCAATCCGTCGTTTCACCGTGCGAACTGTCCTGCCGGAACCGCTGCGTCCGCTCGGCGAACTGGCACAGAATCTGCGCTGGTCCTGGCACCCGGAGTCCCGGGAGCTGTTCCAGACCGTCGACGAGGAGGGCTGGCGGGCCGCTGCCGGAGACCCGGTGCGGCTGCTCGGCGCCGTCTCCAAGGAGCGGCTCACGGCTCTCGCGCAGGACCGAAGATTCCTGCGCCGCCTCGCCTCCGTCGCCGAGGACCTGACCGACTACCTCACCAATCCGCGCTGGTACCAGGGGGAGTCACCCGAACTCCCCGCCGCCATCGCCTACTTCTCGCCCGAGTTCGGGATCACCGCGGCCCTGCCCCAGTACTCGGGCGGCCTCGGCATCCTGGCCGGGGACCATCTCAAGGCCGCCAGCGACCTCGGAGTGCCGCTGATCGGCGTCGGGCTGCTGTACCGGCACGGATATTTCCGCCAGAGCCTGTCCCGTGAGGGCTGGCAGCAGGAGCACTACCCGGTCCTCGATCCCAACGAGCTGCCGCTCAGCCTGCTGCGCGAGCAGGACGGCACCCCCGCCCAGGTCGTCCTCGTCCTGCCCGGCGGCCGGTCCCTCACCGCCCACATCTGGAAGGCCCAGGTGGGCCGCGTCCCGCTGCTGCTCCTCGATTCCGACGTCGAGGAGAACCACCGTACGGAACGCGATGTCACCGACCGCCTCTACGGCGGCGGCAGCGAGCACCGGCTGCTGCAGGAGATGCTGCTGGGCATCGGCGGAGTGCGCGCGGTGCGCACGTACTGCCGTCTCACCGGCCACCCCGACCCCGAGGTCTTCCACACCAACGAGGGCCACGCCGGATTCCTCGGCCTGGAGCGCATCCGCGAGCTCAGCGGCGAGGGGCTCGGTTTCGACGCCGCCGTGGAGGCGGTACGGGCCGGCACCGTCTTCACCACCCACACCCCCGTACCCGCCGGAATCGACCGCTTCGACCGCGAACTGGTCGGCCGCCACCTCGGCGACGGCGGCGAACTGCCCGGCGTCGACATCCAGCGGGTGCTGGAACTGGGCATGGAGACGTACTCGGGCGGCGACCCGAACGTCTTCAACATGGCGGTGATGGGCCTGCGGCTCGCCCAGCGCGCCAATGGCGTCTCCACGCTCCACGGCGCCGTCAGCCGCGAGATGTTCGCCGGGCTGTGGCCCGGGTTCGACGCCGACGAGGTGCCGATCGCCTCGATCACCAACGGCGTGCACGCCCCCACCTGGGTGGCCCCCGAGGTCTTCCAGCTGGGCGCCCGGCAGATCGGCGCCCAGCGCGCCGAGGACGCCCTGATGATCGGCGAGACCCAGCGCTGGGAAGCCGTCGCCGAGATCCCCGATCCGGCCGTGTGGGAACTGCGCCGGGTGCTGCGCGAGCAGCTGGTGGAGGACGTACGGCGCCGGGTGCGCGCGTCGTGGCGGCAGCGCGGTGCCGGACAGGCCGAGCTCGGCTGGGTGGACGGCGTACTGGACCCCGACGTGCTCACCATCGGATTCGCCCGCCGCGTCCCCTCGTACAAGCGGCTCACCTTGATGCTCCGCGACCAGGACCGGCTGATGGACCTGCTGCTGCACCCCGAGCGGCCGATCCAGATCGTCGTCGCGGGCAAGGCCCATCCGGCGGACGACGGCGGCAAGCGGCTCGTCCAGGAGCTGGTGCGCTTCGCCGACGATCCGCGGGTACGCCACCGCATCGTCTTCCTGCCCGACTACGACATGGGCATGGCCCAGCACCTCTACCCCGGCTGCGACGTGTGGCTCAACAACCCGCTGCGCCCCCTGGAGGCGTGCGGCACCTCGGGCATGAAGGCCGCCCTCAACGGCTGCCTCAACCTGTCGGTGCTGGACGGCTGGTGGGACGAATGGTTCGACGGCAACAACGGCTGGGCGATCCCGACGGCCGACGCCGAAGGAATGGGGCACAGCGGCGACGACGATCCTGACCGGCGCGACGACCTGGAGGCCTCAGCCCTCTACGAGCTCATCGAGAACCAGGTCGCCCCGCGCTTCTACGATCACGACCCGCACGGCCTGCCCGCCCGCTGGATCGAGATGGTCCGGCACACCCTGGTGACCCTGGGCCCCAAGGTGCTCGCGGGGCGCATGGTGCGTGATTACGTCGGCCGGCTCTACGCCCCGGCGGCTCGCGCGCACCGGGCCGTCACCGGCGATGTCGCCCGCGAACTCGCCGTCTGGAAGGCCCGGGTGCGCGGTGAATGGCACCGGGTCACCGTCGACCATGTCGAGGCGGACTCCGTGGGCGGATCCCCCGAACTGGGCTCCACCCTCACCCTCCGGGTCCAGGTGACCCTCGGCGGCCTCGACACCGGCGATGTGGACGTGCAGGCCCTCTCCGGACGGGTCGACGACGCCGACCGCATCGCCGACCCCACCATCGTCTCCCTCAAACCGGCAACCCAACCCGACCTCGAAGGCCGCCGGGTCTACGAGGGTCCTCTCACCCTCGACCACACCGGCCCCTTCGGCTACACCGTCCGAGTCCTTCCCACCCACCCGCTGCTGGCCGCGCCCGCCGAACTCGGCCTCATCGCGACCCCCGCCGAATCCGGGGGCATGACCGCGGGCATCCTCCGCTGACCGAACGCGACACGGCCGGTACGGGGTGATGTCCCGTACCGGCCGTGTCGTGCGCTGCGCTCAGTTCATGTCGTGCGTCAGGCGGCGCGGCGGGTGCCGCCCGTGCCGTCCTCGCGGCGGGCGCGCCGGCCCACGGCGCCGCCGCGGCCCGCGGCCGTGCGGCTGCCCGCGGCGGGGCGCCCGGGGGTGCCACCGCGGCCGTTGACACCGCTGCGACCGGCCGCCGCACCGGCGCCCTCGGCGTCGGTACGGGGCCGGCCGCCGCGTCCGCCGCGGCTGTTGCCGGCGCTGCGCGGCGTACCCGTCGGAGCGGCACTGGCGCCCGCGCCCGCGGTGGCGCCCGCGGGGCGCCGTCCGCGGCCACGGGTGCCGGACACCTTCGCCTTCGGCTTGGCGGCTTCCTGGGCGGCGGCGTGCACCGGGTCGTGGATGGTGACGGCGGAGCCGGACGGCTTGCGGGCGCCGGTGACGCGCACCAGCTCGGGGTCGCCGGGGCGGACCCGAGCCGTGTGCGGCTTGATGCCGGCCAGCGCCATCAGGCGGGCGTTCTCGCGGCGCTGCGCGGGCAGCACCAGGGTGATGACGGTGCCGGACTCGCCGGCCCGCGCGGTACGGCCGCCGCGGTGCAGGTAGTCCTTGTGGTCGCCGGGCGGGTCGACGTTCACGACCATGTCGAGCCCGTCGATGTGGATACCGCGGGCGGCGACGTTGGTGGCGACCAGCGCGGTGGCCTTGCCGGTACGGAACTGGTCCAGGGCGCGGTTGCGCTGCGGCTGGGACTTGCCGCCGTGCAGGGCGACGGCGGTGATCCCGGCGGCCAGCAGGTGCTTGGTGAGCCGGTCGGCGCCGCGCTTGGTGTCGACGAACATGATCACGCCACCCTCACGGGCGGCGATCTCGGCGGTGACGGCGCGCTTGGTGTCGTCGTCCACATGCAGCACGTGGTGCTCCATGGTCGTCACCGTCGCGGCCGACGGGTCCACCGAGTGGGTGACCGGGCTGTGCAGGAAGCGCTTGACCAGCCGGTCGACATTCTTGTCCAGGGTGGCGGAGAAGAGCATCCGCTGCCCGTTCGGTTTCACCTGGTCGAGCAACTTGGTGACCTGCGGCAGGAAGCCCATGTCGGCCATCTGGTCGGCCTCGTCCAGGACCGTGATCTCGACCTGGTCGAGCATGCACGCCCGGCGGTCGATGAGGTCGGCGAGCCGGCCGGGAGTGGCGACGAGGATCTCGGCGCCATTGCGCAGCGCGGCGATCTGGCGGGTGATGGACGCGCCGCCGACCACGGTCGTCTGGCGGAGCCCGAGCACCTGCGCGTACGGCGCGAGCGCCTCGGTGACCTGGGTCGCGAGCTCACGCGTCGGGACCAGGACGAGCGCCAGCGGGTGCTTGGAGTCGGCGCGCTGCCCGGCGGTGCGGGTGAGCATCGGGAGGCCGAAGGCGAGGGTCTTGCCGGAGCCGGTACGGCCGCGGCCCAGGACGTCCCGGCCGGCGAGCGCGTCGGGCATCGTCGCGGCCTGGATCGGGAACGGCTCGGTGACGCCGTTGTCGTTCAGGGCGGAGACCAGTGCGGGGGAGATCGACAGTTCGGAGAACAACTTCAAGGGGGAACCTTCCTCGGGACGGAGACGAGGGAGGTCCCTCGGCGCCAGGGGCGGTCCGGCGGATCGCGGACTGCCTCTTCGACGCCTGCGGACCGGCGTCCTGCGGTGCTGTCGCGCACCGCACATGTTTTGTTTCCGCTGCGCGCGAGAGGCCCGCACCGTGCGGTGCGGGCCTCTCGCTACTGGGCGCGATCAGCGCTCAGAGGTGCCTCAGAGGGGCTGGATGTTCTCGGCCTGCGGGCCCTTCTGGCCCTGCGTGACGTCGAAGGAGACCTTCTGGCCCTCCTGGAGCTCACGGAAGCCCTGGGTGGCGATGTTCGAGTAGTGGGCGAAGACGTCAGCGCCGCCGCCGTCCTGCTCGATGAAGCCGAAGCCCTTTTCCGAGTTGAACCACTTAACGGTTCCGGTAGCCATGTCTGTCTCCCTAATGGGTGCAGTTAATACAGCACCCGCACTTTACGGATGCCGCGTCGCCGCGATGATCTCCCCACACCGGACATGACGCCGGTAAAACAAATGTGCGCCTGGCCGCAAGGACCGGGCGCACATGGAGTTCATGGGTACCACAACTGCAACGCAGCCAACTGTACCAGAGAACTCGCGGATGATCATCTGGAAAGCGGTCGCGCGGCATGACGTTAGTCACACAGCGCGACCGCCGATGGGGTTCCTCAGGGCGCCCTCAGGCCATCCTCAGGCCATCCTCAGGGCGTTCGCTCCGGCTCAGAAGGTGAGCTTCCAGCTGTTGATGTAACCGCTGTCGACGCTGTAGACGTCCTGGACCTTGAGCCGCCAGGTGCCGTTGGCGACCTTGCTGGAGGCGTTGACCGTGTAGGTGGTGAGCACGTTGGCGGCCGAGTCCGACCCGCTGGAGTTCTTCAGCCGGAACGTGGTGCCGTCGGGGGCGACCAGGTCGATGACCAGGTCGCCGCGGTAGGTGTGGACGATGTTCACGCCCACCTGCAGGGTGCTCGGGGCGTTGCCGGTGCGTCCGGTGACCGGGATGTCGGAGTACACCGCGGCGCCGTGGTCCGGGATCGGCACGTCGGTGGTGTTCTCGAAGACGTTGCCGCCGCCACCGGTGGGGCTGATCGTCCAGTTGAACGTGGCCGAGCCGGTGGCGTTGGTGGAGTCCTTCGCCGTGACCGTCACGCTGTTGTTACCGACCGTGGTCGGCGTGCCGGAGATCAGACCGTTCGAGGCGTTGACCGACAGACCGGCCGGCAGACCGGTCGCGGTGTAGGTCAGCGCGCCGCCGTTGCTGGTGCTGGCCTGGATCTGCAGGCTGGCGGCGGTGTTCACGACGGTGTTCTGGTCGGCCGGCTTGGTGACCGTGACGCCGCCGGTCGGGACCCGCGAACCGACACCGATCGCGGCCCAGGTGTTGGCGACCGTGTTGTAGGTCGCGCTGCCCGCACCCCACAGGTCGGCGGCGGCCTGCAGGCTCTGCGTGCGGGCGGCCGCGTAGTTGGTGGTGGAGGTGAAGCGCTCGCTCAGCGCCTTGTACCAGAGCCTGGAGGCGCTGTCCCGGCCGATGCCGGGGACCGGCAGGTTGTCGGCGGTGGGGCTGTTGTACGTGACCCCGTTGATCACCTTCGTGCCGCTGCCCTCGGACAGCAGGTAGAAGAAGTGGTTCGCCGGGCCGGACGAGTAGTGCACGTCCAGGCCGCCGATGCCGGAGGACCAGTTGTCGGGCGAGTTGCCGTCGCGCGAGGGTTTGTCCTGGTAGCGCAGCGGGGTGCCGTTGCCGTTGATGTCGATCTTCTCGCCGATGAGGTAGTCACCGACATCGTTGGCGTTGTTGGCGTAGAACTCGACCGAGGTGCCGAAGATGTCCGAGGTCGCCTCGTTGAGGCCGCCGGACTCACCGCTGTAGTTCAGGGCCGCGGTGGCGGCGGTGACGCCGTGGCTCATCTCGTGGCCGGCCACGTCGAGCGAGGTCAGCGGCTTGTTGTTGCCCGCGCCGTCGCCGTACGTCATGCAGAAGCAGCCGTCGTCCCAGAAGGCGTTGACGTAAGCGTTTCCGTAGTGGGTACGGGAGTACGCGCCGACTCCGTCGTTGCGTATGCCGTTGCGGCCCATGACGTTCTTGTAGAAGTCCCAGGTCTCCTGGGCGCCGTAGGCCGCGTCGACGCCCGCGGTCTCGGCGTTGGACGGGAGGCCGTTGCCCCACGTGTCCGAGGACTTCGAGAAGAGGGTGCCGGTGCCCGAGCTGCCGTGGTTGAGGTTGTAGGTCTTGTGACCGCCACGGGCGCCGTCGGTCAGGCTGTACGTGGAGCCGGACAGCGTGGTGCCGATGGTGACCTGGCCGCTGTACTCGCTGTTGCCGATGCCGTTCTCGATGCCCTGGTACTCGAAGAGCCGGTCACCGGTCTTGGCGTTGGTGATGACGTGCAGCTGGCTCGGGGTGCCGTCGTCCTGCAGTCCGCCGACGACGGACTCCCAGGCCAGTACCGGCACGCCGGAGGCGGCCCAGACGACCTTGTGCGGGGAGCCGGCCACGGCCGGGCTCTGCGCGCCCTGCGCCTTGGCCCGGCTGATCGCGAAGGACGTCGCGGAGGCGGCGCTCGCGGTGGCCGTGGTGCTCGGCACCGAGATCTCGGCGTTGGTCGCCCTGTTGACACTCGTGGTGGCGCCGGCGGCCGTGGTCGCGATGACCAGGTCGCCGCCCAGGACGGACAGGCCGTCGTAGGTGCGCTGGTAGCGGGTGTGGACGGTGCCGTCGGCGTCCTTCAGGACGCTGGTCGGTATGAGCTTTTCCTTGGCGCCGAGGCGCAGTTCGCCGGCGGTACGGGCGAGGTTGGTGTTGGCGTCGGCCAGCAACGTGGCGCGCTGGGAGGCGGACAGCGCGGCCGGCAGGGCGCCGGACCGGGGCTGTACGTGGGGGGCGCTCTGCGCGTCGGTGCCTGCTGTGGCGGTGCCCGAGGGCAGTGCCACGGCGAGCAGGGCGGCGGTGGCGGCGAGGGCGCCTGCCGCGACTGCCTTGCGGGGGGATCGTCTCACTCGGAACTCCTTCTGCGGCGGCCACGGGATCGGGGCCGTGAACAGACGGGCAGGTGGGGTTGTGTGCTGCCCGGGTAGAGCGACGTGCGGGTGGGACGTGCGTGACCGCTGCGGCTGCACAGACCCCTGGTGCCTGTGGGGGGGAGTGCTCTGCAGCGACTGCGGGAAGAGTGCCACTGTTTACCAGTACATGTCATTGCCATGGCGAAAACTTGGCCGAATTCCGTCCGTTGACCGATGAGCGGCGCCCGGTATACGGACGCGGTACAGACGCCGCTGTATCGGGTCGTCCGCTCAGACCAGACTGTCCCGCCAGGCGGCGTGCAGATCCGCGAACCGGCCACGGTCCGTGATCAGGTCGGCGGGGGCGCCGTCCTCGACGATCCGGCCGCCCTCCATGACCAGCACCCGGTCGGCGATCTCCACCGTCGACAGCCGGTGCGCGATGATCACCGCGGTCCGGCCGCGCAGCACCGTGTCCATCGCGTGCTGCACCGCGCGCTCGCCCGGCACGTCGAGCGAGGACGTCGCCTCGTCCAGGATCAGCACCGCGGGGTCGGCGAGCAGGGCCCGCGCGAACGCCACCAACTGCCGCTGACCGGCGGAGATCCGGCCGCCGCGCTTGCGGACGTCCGTGTCGTAGCCGTCCGGCAGCGCGGCGATGAAATCATGCGCGCCGATCGCCTTCGCGGCCCGCTCGATCTCCTCGCGGCCGGCGTCCGGCTTGCCGATCGCGATGTTCTCCGCGACCGTCCCGGAGAAGAGGAACGCCTCCTGCGTCACCATCACGACCCCGCGACGCAGCTCCGGCAGCGCGAGTTCCCGCAACGGGACGCCGTCCAGCGTGATCCGGCCGTCCGTCGGGTCGTAGAAACGGGCCAGCAGTTTGGCGAGCGTCGACTTGCCCGCGCCGGTCGCCCCGACCACCGCCACCGTCTGCCCGGCCGGGATCCGCAGATCGAAGACCGGAAGGATCTCACCGCCGGTGCGGTAGGCGAAGCGGGTGCCGTCGAAGAGCACCTCACGGCCCGGCAGTTCGCCGTCCCGGCCGGGCAGTGTCCGCGGCTCGGCCGGCTCGGGCACCGACGGGCGCTGCGCCAGCAGCCCGGCGACCTTCTCCAGCGACGCGGCGGCAGACTGATACGAGTTGAGGAACATGCCGAGCCGGTCGATGGGGTCGTACAGCCGGCGCAGATACAGCACGAACGCCGCCAGCACGCCCAGCGCCAGACCGCCGTCGGCCACCCGGTACGCGCCCCACAGCACGATCCCGGAGAGCGCCACGTTGGCCAGCAGCCGGGAACCGACCACATAACGCGCCATCTCCAGGATCGCGTCCCCGTTGATCCGCTCATGGGTGGTGTTCAGTTCGGCGAAGGCCGCCTCGTTCGGCTTCTCGCGGCGGAACGCCTGCACCGGCCGGATGCCGTTCATCGTCTCGGTGAACTTCACGATCACCGCGGCGATCGCGGTGGACCGCTTGCGGTAGACGACCATCGAGCGCTTCTGGAAGGACCGGATCATCAGATACAGCGGCCCGCAGGAGAACAGCGCCGCCAGGCCCAGCTTCCAGTCCAGCCAGAGCAGGATCACCGAGATGTAGACCGACGACAGGATGACGCCGATCAGCTCCTCCAGGCCCTCGCTCAGCAGCTCGCGCAGCGACTCGACGTCCGAGGTGGCGCGCGCGATCAGCCGGCCCGAGGTGTAGCGCTCGTGGAAGTCCAGGCTGAGCGCCTGCGCGTGCCGGAAGATCCGGCCCCGCAGATCGATCAGCACATCCTGGCTGACCCGCGCCGCGACCCGGATGAACGCCCGCTGCAGCACACCGGAGGCCAGCGCGCAGCCCAGGTAGCCGCAGGCCACCGCGATCAGCGGGCCGTGCCGGCCGTCGCGCTGCGCCGGGATCGCCCGGTCGATGGCGTACGCCACCAGCAGCGGCCCGGCCTGCACGGCGGCCTGTTGCACCAGCAGCAGCACGGTCGCCAGCCAGACCCGCCGGTTGTGCGGTGCCAGCAGTGACTTCAGCAGGCTGAGCTGAGCGCCCTTGGGCGAGGGGAGCAGGTCCCGGGCGAACGGGTCGTCCGGTGCCGGGAGGCGTACGGGGTCGTCACCGGTGCCCTCCGGCTCCTCCCCGGAACGATCCGCCTGCCCGGTCTGCTCGGCCACGGACGTCATCAGGCCACGCTCCTCTCGCTGTCGCCGGACATCAGGTGGCGGTACTCCGCGTTGGTACGCAGCAGTTCGTGGTGGGTGCCGACCGCGGCGATGCGGCCCCGCGACATCAGGGCGACGCGGTCGGCGAGCAGGACCGTGGACGGCCGGTGTGCGACGACCAGCGCGGTGCTGTCCGCCAGGACCTCGCGCAGCGCGGCCTCGACGAGCGCCTCGGTGTGCACGTCCAGCGCGGACAGCGGGTCGTCCAGGACCAGGAAGTCCGGGCGGCCGACGACCGCGCGGGCCAGCGCGAGCCGTTGCCGCTGGCCGCCGGACAGGCTCAGGCCCTGCTCGCCGACCTGGGTGTCCGGGCCGTGCGGCAGCCGGGCCACGAAATCGCACTGGGCGATCTCCAGCGCCCGCAGGACGGCCGCCTCGTCCACGCCGTCCGGGCCCGCGCCCATTTCCACGTTCTCCCTGATGGTCGCGGAGAAGAGCGTCGGCTCCTCGAAGGCGACGGCGACCAGTTCGCGCAGCCGCTGCCGGGACAGGACCGCTATGTCGGCGCCGTCGAGGGTGATCCGCCCGCCGGTGGCGTCGTGCAGCCGGGGGATCAGCGCGGTGAGGGTGGTCTTGCCGCAGCCGGTGGCGCCGACCAGCGCCATCGTCTCGCCGGGGCGGATGTGCAGATCGATGCCGTGGAGGAGGTCGGGGGTGTTCTCGGGCGCGTCCGGATAGCGGAAGCACACGCCCTCGAACCGCAGGCCGTCGGCGGTACCTGCCGCCTCGGCGCCGGCGCCGGAAACAGCACCCGCACCGGAGTCGCTGTCGCTGTCGAGGTAGGAGCCGATGCCGGAGGCGTCGGCCTCCTCGGCGTCGATGGCCTCGAAGAAGCGGTCGGCCGCCGTCGCCGCCTCGTTGCTGATCGCCAGCAGGAAGCCGAGCGACTCCACCGGCCAGCGCAGCGCGAGCGCGGTGGTCAGGAACGCGACCAGGGTGCCGGCCGACAGCTCACCGTCGGACACCTGCATGATCCCGAAGACCAGCGCCGCGCCGATGGCGACCTCGGGCAGCGTCATGATCAGCGCCCAGATGTCCGACAGCAGCCGCGCCTTGTGCAGTTCGGTACGGCGCAGTCCGTGCGCCTTGCCGCGGAACGCTTCGGCCTGGCTGCGGTGCCGTCCGAAGGACTTGATGATCCGCACGCCGAGTACCGACTCCTCGACCAACGTGGCGAGATCGCCCGCCTGGTCCTGCGCGGTGCGGGCCGCCAGCGAGTACCGGGCCTCGAAGACCGAGCAGAGGATCACCAGCGGGAGGATCGGCAGCAGCAGCATCAGCCCGAGCGTCCAGGCCTGGGTGAACAGGATCGCGAAGCCGAGGACGATCGTGGCGCCGTTCACCACCAGGAAGACCAGCGGGAACGCCAGGAACATCCGCAGGATCTGCAGATCCATCGTGGCGCGCGACAGCAGCTGTCCCGAGGCCCACAGATCGTGGAACGCGACCGGCAGCCGCTGCAGATGCCGGAAGAGGTCGGCGCGCATCGACGCCTCGACGCTCGCCAGCGGCCGGGCGACCAGCCACCGCCGCATCCCGAACAGCCCGGCCTCCAGCAGGCCGAGGAGCAGCAGCAGACCGCCGCCGAGCCACACCCCGGACGGGTCGTGGTCCACCACCGGCCCGTCCACGATCCACTTCAGGACCAGCGGGATCAGCAGCGCCACGCTCGACGCGAGGACTGCCGCCACCGCGGACGCGGTCAACCGGCCGCGGATGGGACGCACATACGGCCACAGCCGCAGTAGTGACCGGATGGCGGATCGGGGTCTGGGGGGCGTGGGGTCTGTAGTCGCTTCAGGCATCGTTTTGACGATACGGGCGACCACCGACACCGCTCATCCGGTTTTCTCCGCCGGTACGGCCACCCGCCGCAGATTGCGGATCGCCGGTACGGACAGCAGCGTCACGCAGACCAGCACGGACATCACGCCGCCCGCCAGCAGCACATGCCGTGCGCCGAACGCCGAGGCCGCGGGACCCGACAGCGCCTGGCCCACCGGCATCATCGCGACGGACCCGGCGACCTCGTAGGCGTGGATCCGGTTCAGGATCTCGCCGGGCACCTGGGTCTGCACGCTGGTCGCCCAGTTCACGCCCCAGTAGGCCCACGAGGCGCCGGCGACGAAGATGCAGCCGCAGATGGCCGGAATCGGCAGGTGGGCGCCGACGGACGCCGGGTAGAGGGCACTGCCGAACAGCGCGGCCGCCCCCGCCCGCAGCGGGTACCGCGACCGGAACCGCATCGCGAGCAGCGCCCCGAGCGCGGTTCCCGCGCCGAGGCAGGAACTGACCAGCCCGTACGCCTTCGGGCCGTGCGCCGGCAGGATCTCGCCGGCCGACAGCGGTGTCACAGGACCCATGACCGTCACCATGAAGACCATCCAGATCACGATGACCGACCACATCCAGGGACGGCCGCTGAACTCGCGCCAGCCCTCGACGAGATCGGCCCGGAAGGTGCTGGCCCTCGGCCCTGCGCCCTCATGGGCGACCGGCGGCAGCCGCAGCAGGAACAGGCAGACCGCGCTCACTCCGAACGTGGCCGCGTTCGCCGTGATCACCCCGCCCGGCGACGCGAACGCCACCAGCAGCCCCGCGAGCGCGGGACCGGCCAGCGCCATCATCGACTCGGCGGTCCTGACGACCCCGTTGGCGCCCTGGACATCGCTCGCGACCCGGGGCACCGTACTGGCCACCCCCGGCTGGAACATCGCCGCGGCCACACCGTTGACCGCGGAGATCGCGCACACCTGCCACAGCACCACGTGATCGGCGAAGAACAGCGCGGCCAGCAGTGACATCATCCCCAGCCGTACGACGTCGGCGCCGATCATCAGCAGTCGCGCGTTGAACCGGTCCGCGATCACCCCACCGAAGATCACCAGGCCCGCGAAGCACCCCATGAACGACGCCATCACCAGCCCGATGGCCCCGGCCCCGTAGCCGTACTGCAGCAGCCCGGCGGCCATCGCCACCGGCAGCATCGAGTCCCCGAGCATGGCGATCGACCGCGCGGTGAAGTACAGCCGGAAGTTGGCCGACCACAGCCCGCCGCGCTTCGGGGGCGCGGGCGGCGGGGTGGTGGCGGATCGGCCCAGGCACTTCTGCGGCGCGGAGGATGTCACAGAGATCGAGTGTGGACTGGACCAATTCTTCCTGTCCAGGGGTTTGGGGGTTCAGCCGACCTTGAGCAGGAGCACCGAGCGGGCGGGCACCGTGATGGGTGCTCCCGCGGTGTGCCGGACGCCGGGGGCCCGCGCCTGGTCCTCGGCCGTTGTATCGAGGAGGAGTTCGTAGGAATCGGCCCACGGGTGGCCGGGCAGGGCGAAGCGGGCCGGCCGGTGGGAGGCGTGGGCGATGATCAGGAAGCTGTCGTCGGTGATGGGGACGCCCTGGGCGTCGCGCTGGGGGATGTCGTCGCCGGAGAGATACATGCCGATGGTGTGCGAGGAGGCGAACCAGTCGTCGTCGGTCATCTCGCGGCCCGCGGCGGTGAACCAGGTGAGGTCGCGCAGGCCGCCCGGCGTCTGGGAGCGGCCGGAGAAGAAGGCGCGGCGCCTCAGCACCGGATGGGCGCGGCGCAGGGCGATGAGGCGGGCGGCCAGCGTGCTCAGGGACCGCCAGTCGGGATCGTCCAGGAGCGACCAGTCGATCCAGCTGATCTCGTTGTCCTGGCAGTAGGCGTTGTTGTTGCCGCCCTGGGTGCGGCCCATCTCGTCGCCGGCCACCATCATGGGGACGCCGGTGGACAGCAGGAGGGTGGAGAGCAGATTGCGCAGCTGGCGGCGGCGCAGCGCGTTGATCCCGGGGTCGGCGGTCTCGCCCTCCGCGCCGCAGTTCCAGGAGCGGTTGTCGTGGGTGCCGTCGTGGTTGTCCTCGCCGTTGGCCTCGTTGTGCTTGGACTCGTAGGAGACCAGGTCGCGCAGGGTGAAGCCGTCATGGGCGGTGATGAAGTTGACGGAGGCGTACGGGCGCCGGCCGCCCCAGGCGTACAGGTCGCTGGAGCCGGACAGCCGGTAGCCGAGGTCGCGTACGTCGTGCTGGGCGCCGCGCCAGAAGTCGCGCACCGCGTCCCGGTAGCGGTCGTTCCACTCCGTCCACAGGGGAGGGAAGGCGCCGACCTGGTAGCCGCCCATGCCCACGTCCCAGGGCTCGGCGATCAGTTTCACCCTCCGCAGTACGGGGTCCTGGGCGATGACGGCGAGGAACGGCGAGAGCATGTCGACGTCGTGCATCGAGCGGGCGAGCGCCGCCGCGAGGTCGAAGCGGAAGCCGTCCACGCCCATCTCCGTCACCCAGTAGCGCAGGGAGTCGGTGATGAGCCGCAGCACGTGCGGTTGCACGACGTGCAGGGTGTTGCCGCAGCCGGTGTAGTCGGCGTAACGGCGCGGGTCCGGCTGGAGCCGGTAGTAGCCGCGGTTGTCGATACCCCGCAGTGAGAGCGTGGGCCCGAGTTCACCGCCTTCGGCGGTGTGGTTGTAGACGACGTCCAGGATCACCTCGATGCCCGCGGCGTGCAGGGCGCGCACCATGCTCTTGAACTCGCCGACCTGCTGGCCGCTGGTGCCGGCGGCGGCGTATCCGGCGTGCGGGGCGAAGTACCCGATGGAGTTGTAGCCCCAGTAGTTGCGCAGCCCGGCCCGCTCCAGGTGCTCCTCGTGGGCGAACTGGTGGACGGGCAGCAGTTCGACGGCCGTGACGCCCAGCCGGGTGAGGTGCTCGATCGCGGCCGGGTGCGCGAGGCCCGCGTACGTGCCGCGCAGCTCCTCGGGTATGCCGGGATGGCGCTTGGTGAAGCCGCGGACGTGCAGTTCGTAGATGACGGAGTCGGACCACGGGGTCTTGGGGCGGTGGTCGTCGGACCAGTCGTCGTCATCGTGGACGACCACGCCCTTGGGCACGTGCGGGGCAGAGTCGCGGTTGTCGCGGACGGTGTCGGCGATCTGGCGCTCGGGCCAGTCGCGAACGTGGGCGTAGACCTCGGAGGGCAGCGTGAAGTCCCCGTCCACCGCGCGGGCGTACGGGTCGAGCAGCAGCTTGGCGGGATTCCAGCGGGCACCCGTCCAGGGGTCCCAGCGGCCGCTGACCCGGTAGCCGTAGCGCTGTCCCGGCAGCGCGCCGGGTACGAAGCCGTGCCAGATCTCGTGGGTCAGTTCGGTCAGCGGCGCCCGGGTCTCGGTGCCGTCCGCGTCGAACAGGCACAGCTCGACGGATTCGGCGCCGCCCGCCCACAGCGCGAAGTTGGTGCCGGGGCGGCCGTCGGGGCCGGTGTGGAAGCGCGCGCCGAGCGGCTGCGGGCTGCCGGGCCAGACCGTGCGGGACCCGCTCCCGGGCCCGGGCCCGGACTCCGGGCCGGGGGCGGAGCCGAGCGGCCGCTCCTGAGCCGGTACGGGGGCCGTCGCCGGCGCGGTCCGCAGGCCGTTCGGCCGGGGGATCGCCTCAACGGCCTCCATGGCCTCGTGCTCGCGTGTCTCTGACACGTGTTCGCCTCCCGCGGCTCGACAGGATCCGGCCATGCGCGCCCGCGGCCACGGTACGGCGGAACCACACGTGTCCCACTACAGTCACGGCCGGGCGCGGCCCTCCCTGGCGTCCCGTGCCGGGTCGGTGACCGTGTCCTACCAGCATTCCTTCCCATCCGAACGCGTGGAGTCACACGCGTGATCGGTTCCGTACCCGTACCCGTACAGGTAGACGGTCATGCGTTTCCCGGGGGCGGCGGTCTCGTTGACTATGCGTGACGAATGTGGTGAGCCGCGCCCTGCGCGCAGGGGCGGGACTGGTTGGAGCGGTAGTACTCGGCGGGCTGCTCGCCGGATGCGGGGCCGGGCCGGGGAACGGAAGCGGGGGCGGCAGTACCGATGACGCCGGAGCCCGTACCACCGAGAGCGTTCCGACGGTGTCGGAGGCGGTCATCACCATCACGCCGAACGATGCCGCGCACGATGTGCTGCCCGACGGGCACCTCAAGGTCGGGGTGGACAAGGGCGAGTTGACCCAGGTCAAGGCGGCGAGCGCCGATGGCGTCCCGGTCGGGGGCGCTCTCGCGGCGGACCGCCGCAGCTGGCTGCCGACGGGCAAGCTGGCGCTCTCCACCCAGTACACGGTGGACGCCTACGCGGTGGACGGCGCGGGACGGCGGGCCGCCAAGCACGCGGTGTTCACCACCCGGGTGCCCAAGCACAAGCTCATCGGCTTCTACACGCCGGAGGCCGGCTCCACCGTCGGCACCGGCATGATCATCTCCATCAACTTCAACCAGCCGGTCACTGACCGTGCGGCCGTCGAGCGCGCGATCAGGGTCCACGCGAAGCCCGCGGTCGAGGTGGCCGCGCACTGGTTCGGCGGCCGGCGCCTCGACCTTCGCCCGCGGCGGTACTGGCAGTCCGGCACCGAGGTGACGATGTCCCTGCGGCTGAAGGACGTCGAGGGCGCCGTCGGCGTCTACGGGACGCAGTCGAAGGATGTCCGGTTCTCGATCGGCCGCGACCAGACCGGCACGGTCGACGCGGACGCCCACACTCTGACGGTCCGGCGCGGCGGCCAGGTGTTCCGGACGCTGCCGGTCTCGGCCGGCAGCCCGGCGCATCCCACGTACAACGGCATCATGGTGATCGCGGAGAAGCTCGCCCTCACCCGGATGAACGGCCAGACGGTCGGTTTCGGCGGCGAGTACGACATTCCGGATGTCCCCCACGCCATGCGCCTCACCCGCTCCGGGACCTTCCTGCACGGCAACTACTGGGCCGCTGCAGGGACCTTCGGCGTCACCAACACCAGCCATGGCTGCATCGGGCTCGCCGATGTGAAGGGCGGCGGCTCCACGACGCCCGCGGGGTGGCTCTTCGAGCACTCCCTCGTCGGTGACGTCGTCGAGGTGGTCAACTCCCATGACCGCACGGTCGCGGCGGACAACGGCATGGGCGGCTGGAACCTCGGCTGGCGGGACTGGAGCGCGGGCTCAGCCCTCGCCTGAGACCGGTACCGCCACCTGACGCCCCACCCTCCACGGCCCCACCGGGACCGGTCCCAACGGACCGGTCCCGGTTCCGTTTCCGGCCCTTCGCCGTCCTCACAGCCGACTGGGACTGAACGGTGACATTCCCGTGTCACAGGGCCCACCCCGCGTGTGATTATCTGTCGCTTGCGTGAGCGAAAAGCGCGCAGAAGCCGTCAGCGGCTCTGCAGCGGCCACGTGCAGGGGGGTCAGGGTCGGATCGGCCGGGCAGAATCGCTACGGGAGCGCCGCAGGTGGGCATTTCGGACGCGTGGGCGGGCGGCCGTGTGAGTGGGGAGTAGAGAGTTGAAGCCGATACAGGCGGCGCCGGGCGCCAGGCACACCGTGCTGGCACTGGCGCTGGGGGCGCTGCTGCTGTTGGCCACCGCGTGTGGTGGCGGCGGCAGTACGAACAACGGCGGCAGCGGCGGTACCGCCGGCAAGCCGGCCGGCGCGAAGGCCACAGCGACAGCGGACAACAAGGCCTCGTCCGCGCTGGTCACCATCATGCCGAAGGACGGCGCGAACGACGTCGCCACCAATGGCGTCCTGAAGGTTTCGGCCGCGAGCGGCAAGCTCACCTCCGTCATCGTCAAGGACGACAAGGGCACCGCGGTCAAGGGCGAGACAGCCGCCGACGGCGCCAGCTGGGCGCCGTCCGAGCACCTGGGCACCTCCACCAAGTACACGGTGGACGCGATCGCCAAGGATAGTGACGGCCGTGCGTCCGCGAAGCACGCGACGTTCACGACGATCACGCCGAAGGATTCCTTCGTCGGCTTCTACACGCCGGAGAACGGCCAGACGGTCGGCGTCGGCATGGAGATCTACCTCAACTTCAACCGGGGGATCACCAACAAGAAGGCCGTCGAGGACGCCGTCCAGGTCACCACCTCCCCGGCCATCGAGGTCAAGGGCCACTGGAACGGCAACGATCAGCTCTTCCTGCGCCCCGAGTCGTACTGGGCGGCGGGCACCAAGGTCACGCTGAGCCTGCGTCTCGACGGTGTCGAGGGCGCCCCCGGCGTCTACGGCACCCAGAAGAAGGACGTGCACTTCACCGTCGGCCGCAGCCAGGTCAGCGTGGTCGACGCCGCGAAACACACCATGACCGTCACGCGTGACGGCCAGGTCCTGCGCACCATCCCGATCACCTCGGGCGCGCCGGCCACCACCACGTACAACGGCAAGATGGTGATCACCGAGAAGTACGAGGTGACCCGGATGAACGGTGACACGGTCGGCTTCGGCGGTGAGTACGACATCAAGGACGTGCCGCACGCGATGCGCCTGACGAACTCGGGCACCTTCATCCACGGCAACTACTGGGCGGAAAAGTCGGTGTTCGGCAACTCCAACGCCAGCCACGGCTGCGTGGGCCTGTCCGACAGCCGGGGCGCCGGTGACCCGTCCACTCCGGCGGCCTGGTTCTACAACCAGTCGATCGCCGGCGACGTGGTCCAGGTGATCAACTCCAAGGACAAGACCGTGCAGTGGTACAACGGCCTCAACGGCTGGAACCTCCCGTGGAGCGAGTGGACCAGCTGACCGTCTGACAGCTGACCTGCCGGCCTGTCGATCTGCCGGCCGGCGGATGTGACCTCCGTCGCCGGGCGGCCCTGTTCTTCGGGCCCGCCCGGCGAAGTAGTCTCCGGAACATGACTGTGAGCCTCGAAGTCGCCGAAGGCGTCGGCACGATCCGCCTGGACCGTCCGCCGATGAACGCACTGGACATCGCCACCCAGGACCGGCTGCGGGTGGTCGCGGAGGAGGCGGCGCGGCGCGACGATGTGCGCGCCGTGATCGTCTGGGGCGGGGAGAAGGTGTTCGCGGCCGGCGCGGACATCAAGGAGATGCAGGCCATGTCCTACGAGGACATGGTCGACCGGTCGCGCGCGCTGCAGGAGTCCTTCACGGCGGTGGCCCGCATCCCCAAGCCGGTGGTCGCCGCGGTCAACGGCTACGCGCTGGGCGGCGGGTGCGAGCTGGCGCTCTGCGCCGACATCCGCATCGTGGCGGAGAACGCCAAGCTGGGCCAGCCGGAGATCCTGCTCGGCCTGATCCCGGGCGCGGGCGGCACCCAGCGGCTGACGCGGCTGGTGGGCCCGTCGCGGGCCAAGGACCTGATCTTCACCGGCCGGATGGTGAAGGCCGAGGAGGCGCTGGCCATCGGCCTGGCCGACCGGGTCGTCCCCGCCGACCAGGTGTACGCCGAGGCGCGCGCCTGGGCGGAACGTCTCGCCCGCGGCCCCGCGTACGCGCTGCGCGCGGCGAAGGAAGCGGTCGACAGCGGTCTGGAGACGGATCTGGAGACCGGACTGACCATCGAACGCGCTCTGTTCGCCGGGCTGTTCGCGACGGCGGACCGGGAGACCGGGATGCGCAGCTTCGTCGAGGAAGGGCCGGGCAAGGCCAAATTCCGTTAGCCGGACGGCCTATTGACGGGACCGCCGGCTGGGTGGGGGGCCTTAAGGCAATCTTAAGTGAACCTTAAGGAATCTCCGCCCCAAGCCGGTCGTCGCTGATCGTCAACGCATCATCACTGCAGGTCATCAGGGCTTCTGAAGTGTGATCAATGCCGATGGCATATGCCTGAACTCGCTTATGGAACCCTTCATTCCGGTCGGCCAATTCGCCCGGATACCCCCCGAACCACCTCCTGTGCGGCCATGATGAACGCATGGCGGGCCGGGGAGCATCCGAGCAACCGCAGCGGGTGAGCGTCGCCGCTGCGGGGTGGCCGTCGGCGGCGGCCGACGAGTCGGCTGCCATGACCCTCGATCTGGTCGGCGATCCTTCGGTGGGAGAGGTCCGGCTGACCTCGCGCCCGGAATCCGCCTCGACCGCGCGCCGGCTCTCCGTCTCGGTCCTGCGGCAGTGGGCCCTTCCGCAGCTGGCCGACACCGTCGAGTTACTGGTCTCGGAACTGGTCGGCAACGCCGTCCGGCACACCGGTGCCCGCACCTTCGGGATCCGTATGCTGCACCGCCGCGGCTGGATCCGGGTCGAGGTCCGCGATCCCTCGCGCGCGCTGCCCTGCTTGCTGCCGGTCCGGGAACTCGACGTCAGCGGCCGCGGTCTCTTCCTGGTCGACAAGCTCTCCGACCGCTGGGGCGTGGACCTCCAGCCGCGCGGCAAGACGACGTGGTTCGAGCTGCGCGTCATGGACCGCTGACATCGCCCAACGCTGAGCTCGCCCACGCCTGTGCCCACGCCTGTGCCCACGCCTGTGCCCACGCCTGTGCCCACGCCTGTGCCCGCGCAACGCGAAGAGGCCCTCGGTGTCGTTGAGCGACAGCGTGAGGGCCTCTTCGTACCGCCGCGGAGCAAGGGGGGGGTGTGGTCCGCGGCGCCTTGGGAACGGCTCAGCCCGGGTCAAAGGGGGCCGTTGGACCCGACTCTGGCACAGGGGGCGGGGAGCAGGCAAACCCTTATTTCGGGCAATTAATCATAATCGGCGCAAACCTCTTGCATATAGGCGAGTGAACTGCGCCACTTGCCTTGTAAACAGCGAATATGGGGTGTATCGATCTTGCTTTCGATCCATTCGCTCTGCTGTGGAGCGTAGGGGTCAGCGCGGGGCCGGTGCCGGCGGCCGGCGCATGAGCGGGATCGCCGCCGCGCGCAGCTCGTCACTCAGCGGGCTGGGGCGCAGGGTGGCCGGGTCCAGCTTGACCTGGGCGCGCAGGCCCTCCGCGTGCACCACCTGGTGGTCGGCGGACAGGACGCGGAAGCCGTACACCACGCTGGTGCGCCCCAGGTGCTCGATCCAGATGTGCACGGCCGCGTCGCCCGCGCCGAGGATCGGCGCCAGGTACTCGATCCGGAACTCGCGGACGGCGAGGAAGGTGTCGTCGAACTGGGAGCGGTCGGCGGTGAACGACCAGCCCCGGTCGACCCAGTAGGCGGTGATCGCGCGCTCGATGAAGAGCGCGTAGCGGGCGTTATGGACCATGCCCAGGGCGTCCAGGTCGTCGAAGTGGATCTGGACGGGCAGGATCTGCGCGGGCTGCGGGCCGGGCGCGGTCGGTGCGGGGTGAGGCGGGGCGATGGTGGTCACGGTTCAGCTCTCCCGGAGGATCGAAGGATCGGTGCAGCAGGCTCTGAGCCGTTCCAGGACGGCCCGGTGCGCGTGGGTGAAGACGGCGGCCCGGTCCATGAGCCGGGAGTGGGTGACGACGGCCTCGCCGAGCGCGTCGATCTCGAACGCGAGCTGCGCGGCGTTCACGTCCGCGCGCAGGTCACCGCACGCGACGGCCTCATCGACGAGACTCTCGATGTACCGCATCCACTCGGCGATCGACTGTGCGACACGGTCGCGCACCGCGCCCGGCCGGTCGTCGAACTCCGGCTGCACGGCGGCGAAGAAGCAGCCGCCGGGCAGTACGTCGTCGGCGTAGAAGGCCAGCCGCGCCTCGTGCAGCGC
The DNA here is from genome assembly GCF_030063355.1 of Streptomyces sp. PH10-H1. Lineage (GTDB taxonomy): Bacteria > Actinomycetota > Actinomycetes > Streptomycetales > Streptomycetaceae > Actinacidiphila. The sequence continues at coordinate 53,987 of NZ_JASISZ010000008.1, read as the reverse complement.
GAACAGCCGCCGCACCCCGGCCGGCGCATCCAGTGCGGGCCGGACGACGAGCGCTCCCCACTGCTTACGGGCCCGGTCGACCACGTCGAGCTGGAGTTGCTCCTTGTCCCGCCAGTGGGTGAACAGCCCGGACTTGCTCACTCCGAGCGCCCCGGACAGCCGCGCCAGCGACAAGCCGTCGAGACCGTCCACCGAGGCGAGCGCCACGGCGGTGTCCAGCACCGCCTCCCGCATCCGCTGCCCGCGCACGCGCCTGCCGTCGGGCCGCTCGCTGTCTGTCATACGATCACCCTAACAGAAAGAAGACCGACCGGTCGCACTTATTCTTCAGGGTGGAATTCCCGATAATCTGAGCCCGTCAATCAGGCACAGAGAAGGGGCGGGTCACGTGGCGGACATCGAGGCAGCGAAGAGGGCCTTCGACCGGTACGACATCAACAAGGACGGTCGGATCTCCGCGGCTGAGTACAAGAAGGTGATGGCTGAGCTCGGCGACTTCTACGCCACCGAGTCGGTCGCTCAGGCCGTGATCAACGCCGACGACACCGACAACGACGGACACCTCTCCTGGGACGAGTTCTGGGCCAAGGTGCAGGGCTGACAGCGCGCGAGTGGGGCCCGGCGCCATGACTGGTGCCGGGC
>NZ_JASISZ010000008.1:0-53335 GCF_030063355.1 Streptomyces sp. PH10-H1 | reverse complement strand
CTCGTTCCAACGCCCCCGCCGCGTCTCCCTCCACCGATCTTGCGACCAGACAGCCTCACACCGGAGGTGACCATGTCCGAGCCCACTGCCGCCCCGCTGGACGGCGTCCTCGTAGCCGACTTCAGCCGCGTTCTCGCCGGCCCGCTCGCCACCGCTACCCTCGCCGATCTCGGCGCGACCGTCGTCAAAGTCGAGCGTCCCGGCGGCGACGACACCCGCGCTTGGGGGCCACCGTTCGTCGACGGCACCGCCACCTACTTCGACGCCGTCAACCGCAGCAAGCACGGCATCACTCTGGACCTGGCCGACCCGGACGACGCCGAGGCCGCCCGTGAGCTGGCCCGCCGCGCCGACATCCTGGTCGAGAACTTCCGCCCCGGCGGCCTGACCCGCTACGGCCTGGACCACACCTCCGTGCGCGCCGCCAACCCCGGCCTGGTCTACTGCTCCATCAGCGGCTTCGGCAGCGGCAGCGACCTGCCCGGCTACGACTTCGTCGTCCAGGCGGTCGGCGGTCTGATGAGCATCACCGGCGACACCTCGGGCGAGCCGCACAAGGTCGGCGTCGCACTGGTCGACGTGCTCACCGCGAAGGACGCCGTCACCGCCGTCCTCGCCGCCCTGCGGCACCGGGACCGTACCGGCGAGGGACAACTGGTCGAGGTCAACCTGCTGTCCAGCCTGCTCGGCTCGCTCGCCAACCAGGCCTCCGGCTACCTCGCCACCGGCCGCGCACCGCGGGCGATGGGAAACCAGCACCCCAGCATCGCCCCGTACGAGACCCTGCACTGCGGCCCCGGCCGCAGCGGGCTGCTCGCCGTCGCCTGCGGCAACGACGGTCAGTTCCGGGTCCTCGCCAAGGCCCTGGACGCCCCCGGGCTCGCCGAGGACCCGCGCTTCGCCACCAATCCCGGCCGGGTACAGAACCGCCTGGCGCTGATCGCCGCCCTGGAGACGGCGCTGGCCGCCCACGACGCCGCGCACTGGCAGCGGCTGCTGACGGTGGCGGGCGTCCCCTGCGGTCCGGTGAACGATCTCGCCGGCGCCTTCGCCCTCGCCGCCGATCTCGGCCTCGATCCAATCGCCGAAGTCGGCGCGGGCCGTGTCCCCCAGGTCCGCAGCCCGCTGCGACTGTCCGCGACGCCCGTGCGGCCGCCGGTCGCGCCGCCCCGCCTGGGCGAGCACGACGCCGCCCTGCGCGCCTGGCTCGCGGCCCCCGCTGATACGCCCCCGCCCGCCCTGCCGTGCGCAGAGGAAAGCCCGGGCAAGAGCTGAATAGGGGAAACTCGCAGCTCAGACCCGCGTCAGCACTCGATGACGTTGACCGCGAGCCCGCCCCGGGAGGTCTCCTTGTACTTGACCTTCATGTCGGCGCCGGTCTCCTTCATGGTCTTGATGACCTTGTCGAGAGACACGTGGTGGCGTCCGTCGCCGCGCATGGCCATCCGGGCGGCGGTGATGGCCTTCACCGCGGCCATGCCGTTGCGCTCGATGCACGGGATCTGGACGAGCCCGCCGACCGGGTCGCAGGTGAGGCCGAGGTTGTGCTCCATGCCGATCTCGGCCGCGTTCTCGACCTGCTCGGGGGTGCCGCCGAGGACCTCGGCGAGGGCGCCGGCGGCCATCGAGCAGGCGGAGCCGACCTCGCCCTGGCAGCCGACCTCGGCGCCGGAGATGGAGGCGTTCTCCTTGAAGAGCATGCCGATGGCGCCGGCGGCGAGCATGAAGCGCACGATGCCCTCCTCGTCAGCGCCGGGCACGAAGTTCATGTAGTAGTGCAGGACGGCCGGGATGATGCCGGCCGCGCCGTTGGTGGGCGCGGTGACGACGCGGCCGCCCGCGGCGTTCTCCTCGTTGACGGCCATGGCGTAGAGGGTGACCCACTCCATCGCGAGGGCGATCGCGTCGCCCTCGGCGCGCAGCTGGCGGGCCGAGTTCGCGGCGCGGCGGCGGACCTTGAGGCCGCCGGGGAGTATGCCCTCGCGGGACATGCCGCGCGCGACGCAGGACTGCATGACGCCCCAGATCTCCAGCAGACCGGTGCGGATCTCGGTCTCGCTGCGCCAGGCCTTCTCGTTCTCCAGCATCAGGGCGGCGATGGACAGCCCGGTGTCGCGGGCGAGCCGCAGCAGCTCGTCGCCGGTGCGGAAGGGGTAACGCAGGACGGTGTCGTCGAGCTTGATCCGGTCCTCGCCCACGGCGTCCTCGTCCACGACGAAGCCGCCGCCGACCGAGTAGTACGTCTTCTCCAGAAGCGTCGCGCCCTCGGCGTCGTAGGCGAAGAGCGTCATGCCGTTCGCGTGGTACGGCAGCGAGCGGCGGCGGTGCAGGATCACCTGGGTCGCGGCGTCGAAGGGGATCTCGTGGGCGCCGAGCAGGTTGAGGCGGCCGCTGGTGCGGATGCGCGCCACCTCGTCGTCCGCGGTCTCGACGTCGACCGTGCGGGGCGAGTGGCCCTCCAGTCCCAGCAGCACGGCCTTCGGGGTGCCGTGCCCGTGGCCGGTGGCGCCCAGGGATCCGAAGAGCTCGGCGCGGACGGAGGCGGTGTGAGCGAGCAGGCCCTCGTTTTTGAGCCGGTGGGCGAAGATGCCGGCCGCGCGCATGGGTCCGACGGTGTGAGAGCTGGACGGGCCGATGCCGATCGAGAACAGGTCGAAGACCGAGATGGCCACGAGAACTCCTTGGTTGAGCAGACTCCGTTGTCTGCCGGGGGTGGTGCTGTGAGCAGGGGCGTGGGGGATGTTGCGTGGGACGCGGGACGCGGGACGCGGTGCGGGGCACCGGCTCACCTTCCAGTGTGCGCGGTGCCCCGACCTGACGCGTACGACGGGCTGATTACAGTCCGGGGTACAGCGGGTGCTTCGCTGCCAGCGCGGACACCCGGGCCGACAGGCTCTTGGCCTGGTCCTCGTCGAAGGCCGGCTTGAGGGTCTCGGCGATGATGTCGGCGACCTCGGTGAAGTCCTCGGTGCCGAAGCCGCGGGTGGCCAGCGCCGGGGTGCCGATCCGCAGGCCCGAGGTGACCATCGGGGGGCGCGGGTCGTTCGGGACGGCGTTGCGGTTGACCGTGATGCCGACCTCGTGGAGACGGTCCTCGGCCTGCTGCCCGTCCAGCTCGCTGTTGCGCAGGTCGACCAGGACCAGGTGGACGTCGGTGCCGCCGGACAGCACGGAGACGCCGACCTCGGTCAGATCGGGCTGGACCAGGCGCTCGGCGAGGATCTTGGCGCCTTCGAGGGTACGGACCTGGCGGTCCTTGAACTCGTCGGTGGCCGCGGCCTTGAAGGCCACCGCCTTGGCCGCGATCACATGCTCCAGCGGGCCGCCCTGCTGGCCGGGGAAGACCGCGGAGTTGATCTTCTTGGCGTACTCGGCCTTGGAGAGGATCACGCCACCGCGCGGGCCGCCCAGGGTCTTGTGGGTCGTGGTGGTGACCACGTCCGCGTACGGCACGGGCGAGGGGTGCAGCCCGGCCGCGACGAGGCCCGCGAAGTGCGCCATGTCGACCATCAGGAGCGCGCCGACCTCGTCCGCGATACGGCGGAACTCGGCGAAGTCGAGCTGGCGGGGGTAGGCCGACCAGCCCGCGATGATCAGCTGCGGGCGGTGCTCCTTGGCGAGACGCTCGACCTCTTCCATGTCCACGAGGCTGGTCTTCTCGTCGACGTGATAGGCGGCGACCTTGTAGAGCTTGCCCGAGAAGTTGATCTTCATGCCGTGGGTGAGGTGCCCGCCGTGCGCCAGATCCAGGCCGAGGATGGTGTCGCCCGGCTTGATCAGGGCGAACATCGCGGCGGCGTTGGCCTGGGCGCCGGAGTGCGGCTGCACGTTCGCGGCCTCGGCGCCGAACAGCGCCTTGACCCGCTCGATGGCGAGCGTCTCGACGACGTCGACGTGTTCGCAGCCGCCGTAGTAGCGGCGGCCGGGGTAGCCCTCGGCGTACTTGTTGGTGAGGACCGAGCCCTGGGCCTCCAGGACGGCGACCGGCGCGAAGTTCTCCGACGCGATCATCTCGAGGGTGGACTGCTGGCGGTGCAGTTCGGCGTCGACGGCGGCGGCGACGTCCGGGTCGAACTCATGAAGGGAGCTGTTCAGGAGCGACATGGGATCTTCCTGGTCGAGGACAGGACCACAGGATCGAGGTCGGGATCGAGGTCCGGGAGGGATCAGCTGCCGGCGAAGGCGGTGTACTCGTCGGCGGACAGCAGGTCCGCGGGCTCGTCCGTCGTCTTCACCTTGAACAGCCAACCGCCTTCGAAGGGGGCGGAGTTGACGAGCGAGGGATCATCGACGACGTCCTGGTTGACTTCGGTGACCTCGCCGGTGGCCGGGGAGTACAGGTCGCTGACCGACTTGGTCGACTCCAGTTCGCCACACGTCTCGCCCGCGGTGACGGCGTCGCCGACCTCCGGGAGCTGGACGAAGACGACGTCGCCGAGCGCGTCGGCGGCGAATGAGGTGATGCCCACGGTGAACACTCCGGCCTCAGGGACGGAGAGCCACTCGTGCTCCTTGCTGTAGCGCAGCTGCTGGGGGTTGCTCATAACGGAATTCTCCCGGATGTGAAGGTGTGCTCGCGCAGGGGTCGGCGGGTCGGTCAGCGCTGGCGCTTGTAGAAGGGCAGCGCAACCACCTTGTGCGGCTCTTGAGCGCCGCGGATGTCGACGGCCACGCCCTCGGTGCCGGGCGCGGCGTGCGCGGCGTCGACGTATGCGATGGCGATCGGCTGTCCGAGTGTCGGGGAGGGCGCGCCGGAGGTGACCTCGCCGATCACGGAGCCGTCGGCGGCGGTGACCGGGTACCCGGCGCGCGGCACCCGGCGGCCGTCGGCGACCAGGCCGACCAGCTTGCGCGGCGGCGCGGTCTCGGCCCGCGCGGCGGCGGCAGTGAGCGCCGTACGCCCCACGAAGTCGCCCGGCTTGTCGAACTTCACGACGCGTCCCAGGCCGGCGTCGAACGGGGTGGTGGCGGTGGTCAGCTCATGCCCGTACAGCGGCATGCCGGCCTCCAGGCGCAGCGTGTCGCGGCAGGACAGGCCGCACGGGATGAGGCCGGCGCCCGCGCCGGCCTCGGTGATCGCCTTCCACAGCGACTCGGCGTGCTCGGGGGCCACGAAGAGTTCGAAGCCGTCCTCACCGGTGTAGCCGGTACGGGCGATCAGCGCCGGAACGCCCGCGACGGTGCCGGGCAGGCCCGCGTAGTACTTGAGCCCGTCCAGGTCCGCGTCGGTGAGGGCCTTCATGATGCCGGGCGACTCGGGGCCCTGGACGGCGATCAGCGCGTACGCGTCGCGGTCGTCGCGGACCGTGGCGGCGAAGTCCCCGGCACGGGCCGTCACGGCGTCCAGGACGACCTGGGCGTTGCCCGCGTTCGCGACGACCATGTACTCGGACTCCCCGAGGCGGTAGACGATCAGGTCGTCCACGATCCCGCCGTCCTCGGCGCAGATCATCGTGTAGCGCGCCCGGCCGACCGCGAGGGCCGAGATGTGCCCGACGAGCGCGAAGTCCAGCGCCTCGCCCGCCTGGGGGCCGGTGACGGTGATCTCGCCCATGTGCGAGAGGTCGAACAGGCCGGCGCGGGTGCGGACGGCGGTGTGTTCTTCGCGTTCGCTGGCGTAGCGCAGCGGCATGTCCCAGCCGGCGAAGTCGGTCATCGTCGCGCCGAGCCCGCGGTGCAGGGCGTCGAGCGCGGTACGGCGCGGGGCGTCGGTGGGCGGCTGGCTCATCAGTCGGGCTCCCGGTGCAGGCGTGGCGAGACTCTCATGACAAAAGATGGGGAACCCAAAGAAACCCCATAGAAACCCCAAAGAAAGGGGCCTCCCCATCTGTCATCGGAACCTGAGAGGTTCACCGCGGCCCGGCGGGGCCCCGGTTTGCACCTTGGGTGGGACAGGCCGTGAACGGGCCTGTCCGCTTTTCAGATGTGCCTCGCCCGCGCGGTGACTGTGCCTGAGAGATTCAAGGGAGGGCTTGCTCCTTCGGCGCCCTGCTCATGATGGCAGGGACTCTCCCGCGCGGCCTCGAACGGCCAGTATGCAAGTTGTGGCGCTCATCATTGCATGCGCGGGATGCCGGTGGTCCTCTGGGGAATCCCTTTACGTGCCGTTACCCTCTTCTTTACTGAGGGCGGCGGTTCTGTCCGGGGGAGGCGGGATCTGTGCAGGGGCAGGAGCGGGCCGGGACGATGCTGCGCTACCCCATGGGGGATGTGCTGGTCGTCTCGGGATTGCCGGGCAGCGGCAAGAGCACGCTGATGAGCCGTGCGGTCGACGACCGCGACGGCGAGGTCCGCAGGATCGACTCGCAGGACGTGCGGCGGCACTGGGAGGCGCTGATGCCGGCCCTGCTGCCGTACGCGGCCTACCGCCCGCTGGTCAGGATCGACCACTACGCGCGGCTGCGACGGGCGCTGCGCAGCGGCCGCAGCCTCGTCGTCCACGACTGCGGAACCCTCGCCTGGGTACGGCACTGGCTCGCCAGGGACGCCCGCCGCCGCGGCCGGGGCCTGCATCTGCTGGTACTGGACGTACCGGAGGACGCGGCCCGCGCGGGCCGGCTCGCGCGCGGACGGGGGGTGTCCGCGTACGCCATGGCCCGGCACCGCAGGGCCGCCCGGCGGCTGGTGGCGCTGGCCCGGCCCGGCGGGCGGCCCCCGGGGTGCGCCTCCGCGCTGCTCCTGGACCGCTCCGCGGCGGGTGCGGTGGGCCGGATAGTTTTCGGTGGGCGACGGACGCCCGGAGTGGCCGTTCCGGCGGATCGGGCAGCCGCGAACCCGGTAGCCGCTAGGGTTCCGGCAGAGCGGCAGGCGCCGGAAACGGCAGCCGCGGGACGCACGAACCAGACCCACCAGGCACTACACCGCGAGGCACAGCGCAGTGAATACGGAGCTTCCGGCGCAGCACACAGCTGACACATGGCCGGTGAACGAACTCGAGTCGGTACTCGCGGCGAGCGTCGGCAACCCGGGCGCGAACGCCCGGCTCCTCGAAGTGCTCGGCCGCTCCCAGCTGTGGGTGCCGCTGCCGAACGGCGGCGGTCCCGACAGCTCCGACCTGGATCTGCCGGCCTTCGAGATCGAGGGCACCTTGTACATCCCGGTGTTCAGCTCCGAGCAGCAGTTCCTGTGGGCCGCTCAGGGGATGTCCTGCACCGTCGCGCCGGCCCGGGAGTTCGCCCGGGGGCTGCCGCCGCAGGTCGGCATCGCCGTCAATCCGGGCGGAACCGCCGGGATACCGCTGCCGCCGCCCGCCGTCCAGGACTTGTGCCGGTCCGACCGCGACCCGCGGGCGGCGACCGGCGGCCGGGTCCGGCTGTGGGAGCCGGACCCCGACGACGAGCCGGTGGACTTCCTCGCCGCCGCCGCGGGCGAGTTCGCGGTCACCCCGGTGGTGCTGTCCGCGCGCCGCGCGGTGGCCAGCGTCGAGGGGGCGCCTCCGCAGCTGTTCGTCGGCGTCGAACTCGACCGCTGGCAGGAGGAGGACCGGGCGGCTGCGATGGACGCCCTCGGCCGGGCGCTCGGCGCCGTACCACTGTCCTTCCCGGTGCAGCTGGTATTGCTGGACATCGCCCAGGACCCCGTCGGCGACTGGATGCTGGAGCGGGTGCGCCCCTTCTTCGGACGGGACTGAGGCCATGCGCTGTCTGCGGGGGAGCACAACCTGGTTTGATGGCGGGCGGTGCACGGGAGTGCGCCGGACCCGGTGACACCGGTGACGGAGAGAAGGGGCGGACCCACGTGATCGCGGGCGCGCAAGGCGGTGCGGCGGCAGCCGGCCACGTCGAGCAGATGCTTCGGCAGGTGGCGCCCGGACGATTCGACGCCTACGAGAACCTGCTCGCATCACTGGCCGGCGGCCAGGTCTGGATGCTGCTGTGGCAGGGCGCGGCGGGCTCTCCCGACGCCCAGTACGGGAACATGGAGATCGACGGCTACGGGTACGCGCCGGGCGTCACCTCCGCGCAGGAGCTCTCCGCGAGCGGCTGGAACCGCACCCATGAGGTCGTGCCGGGACGTGACATCGCGACCGCCCTCTTCCCCGAGCGCTGGGGACTGTGGCTGAATCCGCACGCTCCCGGCGGCGGGGTCGGCATCCCCTGGCTGGATCTGCGCCGTATCGCCACCGGACTGGACCGGCTGCCGGCCGGCCCGCTGCAGATCGGCGAGCCCGCCCTGCAGATTCCGCAGTTCTACGCCCTGCTGTCGCAGCACGCCCACCGGACTCCGGCCGTACGGTCGCTGCGCCGCGCCTGGGTGCAGCCCGCCCTGGGCGAGCCGTATCTCGCCATCGGCCTGGACATGTACGACTCCTCGCCGCAGGCGGTGGAGGCGGTACGGCTGATGATGCAGCAGTCCATCAGCGGCGTGCCGGACGGGCTGCCGGTCTCCACGGTCGCGATGGCGGACGAGTACGACCCCGTCGCGATGTGGATGCGGATGAACGGCCAGCCCTTCTTCGACCGCGAGGCCCACGCCGTCGCGGGCCCCGCCCCGGCAGCCGCCTGGGGCTGGCCCCAGCAGGGCTGGCCCCAGGGTCAGGCCCCGCGTTAGTGCCGCGACCCCGGCGGTATCTGGGGGAGCTGAGGACTACGCGCCCGTGAGTGCCGCGCCGATGAGGCCGAGCGGCGGGCTGCCCAGGCCGAGCAGCGCGCCGTGGAAGCGCTCCAGTGAGAAGCCGGATCCCCAGTCGCGGCGTGCTCGCTCGCGCAGCCGCATGATCTCCAGCTTGCCCCAGGTGTAACGGCCGTAGGCGGCGTCGAAGGTGCCGCGGCGCGCTTCTGAGACGGCGCCCGCACGGGCGAGATGGGCGTCGCGCATGAAGAGCCGGGTGGCCTCGTCGAGCGTCATCGCGCCGGTGTGGAGGCCGATGGCGCAGGACAGCCGGGTGACGCGGACCAGCGCTTCGAGGGCGACGCCGATGGCGAAGCGCGGATCGCGGGCGCGGAAACCCTCCTCGAGACAGACCTCCTCGACATAGTGGGCCCACCCCTCGCAGAAGGAGAGGGAGTGCAGCACCCGCCGTACCGGAGTGGGCGCGCGGCGCAGTGCGCGCCCGTGCGCGAAGTGGCCGGGGGCGACCTCGTGGACGGTGATCGAGGGCAGGCTGGTGCGGCTGAAAACGGTCAGCCACTCCTCACGTTCGGTTTCCGGCCACTCCGGCTCCGGCGGAGTGACGTGGTACCAGGAGGCGGCGTCCGGTTCCCCGGGGGCGGCCCAGGTCATCATCGCCATCGACCAGCGGCGCGACGGCGGGGCGGGCCCGACGAGGCAGTCCCCGTCCAGGTACGGCACGAGCCGTTTGGCGCGGGTGAACTCGATGACCTCCTCGGTCAGCCGGGCGGCCTCCGGGATGACGCCGTCGGCGCCGGGGTGGTCGGCGAGGAGTTCCGGGATCAGTTCACCGACCTCGCGCCGGGGGTCGAGGGCACGGCAGGATTCGGCCAGCAGCTCGGTCAGCCGGTCCCGTTCGCGGGCCGCCTCGTCCGCCAGTGCCGGCAGGTCGACGGGCAGGCCCTCCTGGCCGCCCATGAGGGCCGCCAGCGCGTCGCCGCCGAGCCGCGGGTCGGGATCGCCGGTCTTCGCGGCGCGGGCCACATGAGCCACCAGCCGCTCGTGCGCGATGAGCGCCGCGGAGGCCTCGGGACCCTGGCCGGGGTGGAGATCGGCGGCCAGCCCGCGTACGGCGCCGAGCAGCGCCCCGGCCACCGGCGCGCTCACCCGGTCGAGTGAGGTGATGGCCGCGTCCACCGCCTCCGGCCACTGCGCGAGGTGCTTCAGCCGGGCGGCGGAGCGCTCCTGCTGAGGGGCGTACTCCCGGTCGTAGGAGGTGAGCTCGAGATTCGACAGATGGGGGTACGGGTCGCGGCGGTGGAGCTCCAGTTCGCCGTACTGGACCCGTAAGGACTCCTCGAAGACGGACAGGTGCGCGTCGTCATGACGCTCGCGCCCGCCGTGCGGCGCGGGGCGGGCGCGCCGGGCGTGCGCGAGAGCGGACAGTCCGCGCCGGACGCCGTCGGGTGACAGATCCTGCACCCGTCCGTCGTACTCGTGCAGACCGGCCATCTCCCGGACTGTGGGCATCATCAGGTCGCACACCGCGTGCAGCCGATCATTCATGTGCCGACGTTACATCCGCGGTACATCCCCGGTGGGCCCCTATAACGGACGATGATTCACTACATCACAGTTGCGCATCCATTCGCTTTGGGGGCTGGCGGGTGATCGCGAACTGGATGAAGACTCTCGCCGCAAGGGGCTCACGGCCCCGGCTCTCACCTGTTTCGCCTGTACCAACAGCACCGCCTGCAACGCCTGTTATCTCTGCAATTGAGCAAGACGCAGCACCAGCAGCACGACTGATGAGTAAAGCCGCTACAGCGGCGGGCGCGCGCCGGTTATCCGCCGGCGAGAGGGGTCAGTTTCACCATGACCGCACCGATCGAGACCACTGCTTCACAGGCCGAGGCACAGCCCGAAGCCATTCTCAGTGGGGTCAAGAAGAGTCAGATCGAGGGGCGATCCCTCGGCCAGATCGCCTGGCTGCGCTTCCGGCGCGACAAGGTGGCGGTGGCCGGCGGCATCGTCGTGATCCTCCTGGTGCTGCTGGCCGTGCTGGCGAAGCCGATCGAGTCGATCTTCGGACTCGATCCCGACGCGTTCCACCAGGACCTCGTCGACCCGGTACTCCTCGCGCCCAAAGGCGCCTGGGGCGGCATGAGTTGGGATCACCCGCTGGGTGTCGATCCGCAGTTCGGACGCGACCTGCTGGCCCGTGTCATCGAGGGCTCGTGGGTCTCGCTTCTCGTGGCGACCGGCGCGACGATCCTGTCCAACGTCATCGGCACGGTCCTCGGCGTCATCGCGGGCTACTACGGCGGCTGGGTGGACAGCGTCATCAGCCGGCTGATGGACACCTTCCTGGCCTTCCCGCTGCTGCTCTTCGCGATCTCCATTTCGGCATCACTGCAGGACGGCGCGTTCGGACTGGACGGACTGCCGCTGCGTATCTGCGTATTGATCTTCGTCATCGGATTCTTCAACTGGCCCTACATGGGCCGAATTGTGCGCGGGCAGACCCTCAGCCTGCGAGAACGCGAGTTCGTGGAAGCCGCCCGCAGCCTGGGCGCCCGCGGTCCGTTCATTCTCTTTCGCGAGCTGCTGCCCAACCTTGTGGCGCCGATCCTCGTGTATTCGACGCTGCTGATCCCGACCAACATCATTTTCGAGGCGGCACTGAGCTTCCTCGGGGTCGGTATCGCACCGCCGCAATCGTCCTGGGGCGGCATGCTCACCAGCGCGATCGACCTCTATGAGGCGGATCCGCAATACATGATCGTGCCCGGCCTGGCGATCTTCGTCACGGTACTGGCATTCAACCTGCTGGGCGACGGGCTGCGCGACGCCCTCGACCCCCGCAGCAAGTGACCCGTGGCGCGATGTTCCGCGCGCGGCTGTGTATCTCCACCGAATGAGGGGGCTTTCCTCGGCATGAACAGCAGAAAAGCGACAGCGGTGCTGGCGCTTGCCACGGCTCTGGCCTTGGGAGCGTCCGCATGCAGCAGCAGCAGCAAGACCACCAGCAGTGACAAGGGGTCGGGTGCCGGTACCGACGCGGCCCTCACCCAGATCGTCAACAAGACCGACAAGGCCGGCGGAACGGTCTCCTACGAGCACTCCGACGTGCCCGACTCGCTCGACCCGGGCAATACCTACTACGGCTGGGTGCAGAACTTCTCCCGGCTGTACGGCCGCACGCTGGTCACCTTCAAGCCGGCCGCCGGCGCCGAGGGCCTGAAGATCGTCCCGGACCTGGCCACCGACCTCGGCAAGGCCAGCCCCGATGCCAAGACCTGGACCTACACGCTGCGCAAGGGCGTGAAGTACGAGGACGGCACCGCGGTCACCTCCAAGGACGTCAAGTACGCGGTCGAGCGCAGCAACTTCGCGCCGGAGGCACTGTCCAACGGCCCGACGTACTTCAAGGCCTACCTCGAGGGCGGCGACGCGTACAAGGGTCCGTACAAGGACAAGAACCCCAACGGGATCGCGTCCATCGAGACCCCGGACGACTCGACGATCGTCTTCCACCTGAGCAAGCCCTTCGCGGACTTCGACTACCTGGCGACGTTCTCGCAGACGGCTCCCGTGCCGGCGGCGAAGGACACCGGTGCCCAGTACGTGAAGCACATCATGTCGACCGGCCCGTACAAGTTCGAGTCCTATGAGGACGGCAAGAGCGCCGTCCTGGTGCGCAACACGCAGTGGACCAAGGAGAACGACCCGCTGCGCCCCGCGCTCCCGGACAAGATCACGATGAAGTTCAAGGTGAACGGCGTCACGATCGACAAGGACCTGCTGGCCGGCACCATCACGGTCGACGCGGCCGGCGCGGGCGTGCAGCCCGCGAGCCAGCCGCAGGTGCTGAAGTCGGAGAACAAGAAGAGCACGGACAACTCCTACGCGGGAGCCACGTCCTATCTGGCGCTGAACGTCCATGTGAAGCCTTTCGACAACCCCGACTGCCGCAAGGCCGTCCAATGGGCGATCGACAAGACCTCGGTGCAGACCGCGGCGGGCGGCAACGTGAAGGGCGACGTCGCCACGACGCTGCTGCCACCGTCGGTCAACGGCTACAACAAGTTCGACCTGTACCCGACCCCTGGCAACAAGGGCGACCAGGCGAAGGCCAAGGCCGCGCTGACCGCCTGCGGCCAGCCCAACGGCTTCACCACCAACCTCACGGCCCGCTCCGACCGGCCCTCCGAGATGGCGGCCGCCACGGCGATCCAGAACTCGCTGAAGCAGGTCGGCATCACGGCCAACATCAAGAGCTTCCCGGCCGGTAAGTACTTCTCCAACTTCGCGGGTGTCCCGGACTACGTCCACTCCCACGACCTCGGCATGATGATGATGGCCTGGGGCGCCGACTGGCCGACCGGCTACGGCTTCCTCGACCAGATCATCGACGGCAGCGCCATCAAGCCCTCGGGCGGCAACAACCTGATGGAGCTCAACGACCCGGCCATCAACAAGGCCCTGTCGGACGCCATCGCCACCACCGACAACACGGCCCGCACCAAGGCGTGGGGCGACATCGACAAGCTGACCATGGAGAACGCGTCCGTGGTGCCGCTGCTGTACCGCAAGAACCTGCTCTACAGGCCGCCGTCCGCGACGAACGTCACGGTCACCCAGGCCTACCTGGGCATGTACGACTACCTGCTGCTGGGCTCCTCCAAGTAACCGGAAGGCAGGTGAAGGCATCGGTGTCCGCCGGGCCGGGTGACCCCCGGCCCGGCGGCCCCGGCGCCGCACGGCTGTGACTGCGTACATCATTCGACGCGTGATCGCCGCTTTGCTGCTGCTGCTGGTCGTCAGCGCGGTCACATTCGCGATCTTCTTCCTGCTCCCGCGACTCGGCGGGCAGACCACCACCCAGTTGGCGACCCAGTACGTCGGCAAGGACGCCAACCCCGACGCCATCGCGGCGGTCAAGAAGAACCTCGGGTTCGACCTGCCGCTGTACGAGCAGTACTGGCACTTCATCAAGGGCATCGTCGCCGGGGCGAACTACACGTTCGGCCCGGATGCCTCGGTGTGCCACGCGCCCTGCTTCGGCTACTCCTTCAAGACCCACAACGAGGTCTGGCCCGAACTGAAGTCCCGGCTGCCGATCACACTGTCGCTGGCCATCGGCGCGGCCGTGATCTGGGTGATCACCGGTGTGGCGATCGGTGTGCTGTCGGCCCTCAAGCGCGGCTCGTTCTTCGACCGCTTCGCGATGAGCGTGGCGCTGGCCGGCGTCTCACTGCCGACCTTCTTCACCGGCATGCTCGGCCTGGGCATCTTCCAGTACGAGTGGCACATCTGGACCAACGTCCAGTTCGTACCCTTCACGGACGATCCGGCCCTGTGGGCCTGGAATCTGGTCCTGCCCTGGTGCAGCCTGGCCTTCCTCTACTCCGCTCTCTACGCCCGGCTCACCCGCGCCGGAATGCTGGAGACGATGGGCGAGGACTACATCCGCACCGCCCGGGCCAAGGGCCTGCGGGAGAGCAAGGTGGTCGCCAAGCACGGGCTGCGGGCGGCGCTCACCCCGATCGTCACGATCTTCGGCATGGACTTCGGCCTGCTGATCGGCGGTGCGGTCATCACCGAGAACGTCTTCTCCCTCAAGGGGATCGGGGCCTACGCGGTCGACGGGATCAAGGACAACGACCTGCCCATCGTGCTCGGCGTCACCTTGGTCACGGCCTTCTTCATCGTCATGTGCAGTCTCCTGGTGGACCTGCTGTACGCCGCTATCGACCCCAGGGTGAGGTATTCGTGAGCACGGCCGGCAGCGACCCGTTCCGGAAGGACAGCGTGCCCGCCACGGTCGGCGAGCCGGTGCTCACCGCCCGGCCGGACGCCGAGGAGTCCTTCCTGGCGGTACGCGATCTGAAGATCCATTTCAATACCGACGACGGCCTGGTCAAGTCGGTCGACGGGATCAGCTTTGACCTCCAGCGCGGCCGGACGCTCGGCATCGTCGGCGAGTCCGGCTCGGGCAAGTCCGTCACCTCGCTGGGCATCATGGGCCTGCACCGGACCGCCAAGGCCAAGATCTCCGGCGAGGTGTGGCTGGACGGCGAGGAGCTGATCGGCGCCGACCCCGATCATGTGCGGCGGCTGCGCGGCCGGAAGATGGCGATGATCTTCCAGGACCCGCTGTCGGCGATGCACCCCTATTACACGGTGGGCGCGCAGATCGTCGAGGCCCACCGGGTGCACCAGGACGTCAGCAAGCAGGCCGCCCGCAAACGGGCGATCGAGATGCTGGACCGGGTCGGCATCCCGGAGCCGCACCAGCGGATCGCCGACTATCCCCACCAGTTCTCCGGCGGGATGCGCCAGCGCGCGATGATCGCGATGGCGCTGGTCAACAACCCCGAACTGCTCATCGCGGACGAGCCGACCACCGCACTGGACGTCACCGTGCAGGCGCAGATCCTGGACCTGATCCGCGATCTGCAGAAGGAGTTCGGCTCCGCGGTCATCATGATCACCCACGACCTGGGCGTGGTCGCGGAACTGGCCGACGACCTGCTGGTGATGTACGCGGGCCGGTGCGTCGAGCGGGGAACGGCCGAGAAGGTCTTCACCGAACCGCAGCACCCCTACACCTGGGGCCTGCTGGGCTCCATGCCGCGGATGGACCGTGAGCGGGCCGACCGGCTCAATCCGGTCAAGGGCGCCCCGCCCAGCCTGATCAATGTGCCGTCCGGCTGCGCCTTCCATCCCCGCTGCCCCTATGCCGAGCTCAACGGCGGCTCCAGCGAGACGATCGTGCCGGAACTGCGGGAGACCGCGGCCGGGCACTGGTCGGCCTGCCACCTCGGCCAGGAGGACCGGAACCGGATCTGGACCGAAGAGATTGCGCCCAAGCTGTGAAGGACCAGGCCGTGCCTCAAGAAGACGTGAAGATCCCCCAGCAGGCCACCGCGGAGCCCCTGCTCAGGGTGACCGGCCTGGTCAAGCACTTCCCGATCACCAAGGGGCTGCTGCGCCGGCAGGTCGGCGCCGTCCAGGCGGTCGACGGTATCGATCTGCAGGTGGCGCCCGGCCAGACGCTCGGCGTGGTGGGGGAGTCGGGCTGCGGCAAGTCCACCATGGGGCGGCTGATCACCCGGCTGCTGGAACCCACCAGCGGGAAGATCGAGTTCCAGGGCCGGGACATCACCCATCTGAGCGTGGGGGAGATGCGCCCGCTGCGCCGCGATGTGCAGATGATCTTCCAGGACCCGTACTCCTCGCTCAATCCGCGGCACACGATCGGCACCATCGTCGGAGCCCCGTTCAAGCTCCAGAAGGTGGCGACGGAGTCGGGCGTGAAGAAGGCGGTGCAGGACCTCCTGGAGCTCGTCGGCCTCAACCCCGAGCACTACAACCGCTATCCGCACGAGTTCTCCGGCGGGCAGCGGCAGCGCATCGGCATCGCGCGGGCACTCGCCCTCAAGCCGAAGCTGGTCGTGGCGGACGAGCCGGTCTCGGCGCTGGACGTCTCGATCCAGGCGCAGGTGGTCAATCTGCTGGACGACCTGCAGACCGAACTCGGGCTGACGTACGTGATCATCGCGCACGACCTGTCGGTCATCCGGCACGTCTCGGACCGGATCGCGGTGATGTACCTCGGCAAGGTCGTGGAGGTCGCGGACCGCGAAGCGCTCTACGCCAAGCCGATGCATCCGTACACCAACGCGCTGCTGTCCGCGGTGCCGGTGCCGGACCCGAAGCGGCGCACGTCGCGCGAGCGGATCCTGCTGTCCGGCGATGTGCCGTCGCCGATCAACCCGCCGTCCGGCTGCCGCTTCCACACCCGGTGCTGGAAGGCGACCGAGGTGTGCGGCACGCAGGAGCCGCCCCTGATCGCGCTGGCCCCCGGGCACGAGGTGGCGTGCCACCACCCGGAGAATCAGCCCGCGGAGGCGGGTCCGGAGGTCGTCTCTGTATAGAGCGGCGGTAATCAGCCAACTGCCGTTAGTGCATGACGACATAACGAAAAGTCATGGTCATGACGGAGCGGGAGGGTGCAGAGTCGGCGCGTCACTGTACGCGTCGAAGGGCAGATCCATGGCACCCTCCCGTCCGGCTCGTCTCCTCGGCTCCGCCCTCGCTGTCATCAGCGTGTCGGCCTGTCTGATCTCCGGCGCCCCGCCGTCGGCGGCCGGCTACTCCCACGCTCCCGCTCCCGGCGCCCCCGGCATCGGGGACCCGTACTTCCCGCAGCTCGGCAACGGCGGTTACGACGTCCGGCACTACGGCCTCGACGTGTCCTACAACCCGGTCAGTGACCGCCTCGACGGCCGGGCGGCCGTCACCGCCCGGGCCACCGAGAACCTGTCCTCCTTCGACCTCGACCTGCAGCAGCTCACGGTCGCCTCGGTCAGCGTGGACGGCAGGCCGGCCCGGTTCACCCGCAGCGGCGACGAGATCGTCATCACCCCGCGCCACGCGCTGCGCAAGGGGCAGGAGTTCACCACCACCGTCGTCTACGGCGGGGTGCCGGAGCCGCTCGGCGGCCCCATAGTCTTCGGGTCGCACTACGGCTGGATGAAGACCACCGACGGTGTCTTCGTCGCCTGCGAGCCCAACGCCGCCTCGACCTGGTTCCCGGGCAGCGACCATCCGTCCGACAAGGCCACCTTCGACATCCGGATCAGCGCTCCCAAGGGCCTGAAGGGCGTCTCCAACGGCGTGCTGACCTCCCAGTACGACAAGGGCGACCGCACCGTCTCCACCTGGCGCGAGTCCAAGCCGATGGCCACCTATCTCGCGACCGCCAGCATCGGGAAGTTCGACGTCAGGACCGGGACCACGCCCGGCGGCATCCCCATCTACGTCGCCACCGACCCGGTCCTCGCCAACGGCCCGGTGGACGTCTACGCGGTCACCGCGGAAGCCACCGACTACTGGTCCACGGTCTTCGGCCGCTATCCCTTCGAGGAGACCGGCGCGATCGTCGACGACATGCCGGAAGCGGGGTTCTCGCTGGAGGTGCAGACCAAGCCGGTCTACTCCGCCGTCCGCTCCGAGACCACGATCGTCCATGAGCTGGCCCACCAGTGGTTCGGCGACTCGGTCAGCGTCGAGCAGTGGAAGGACATCTGGCTGAACGAGGGCTTCGCGACCTACGCCCAGTGGCTGTGGGCCGAGCACAAGGGCACCCGTTCCGCCCACGATTCCTTCCTCGCCGCGTACAACAGCCGTGCCGGCACCGCCCCCTTCTGGCAGATCACGGTCTCCGACCCGCAGCGCGACACGATGTTCTCCAGCGCGGTCTACCAGCGCGGCGCGATGACCCTCCAGATGCTGCGCGACAAGATCGGCGACGCCGCCTTCTTCACGCTGCTCAAGACCTGGACCTCGCAGCACCGGTACGGGAACGCCGACACGGCCCAGTTCACCGCGCTCGCGGAGAAGGTGTCGGGCATGCGGCTCGACGGCCTCTTCCGTACGTGGCTCGCCACCCCGGGCAAGCCGGCCCTGTCATAGGAGAACATATGGCGTGATCTCGGAACTCTTCAGTCCCTCCGTCCAGCACACGCTCGATATCGTCGGCATCTTCGTCTTCGCGATCTCCGGCGCGCTGGCCGCCGTCCGCAAGAACTACGACGTGTTCGGCATGGCCGTACTCGCCGAGGTGACCGCGCTGGGCGGGGGGCTGTTCCGGGACCTGATGATCGGCGCCGTACCGCCCGCCGCCTTCAGTGACCTCGGCTACTTCATCACCCCGCTCTTCGCCACGGTGCTGGTGTTCTTCCTGCACCCGGAGGTCGAGCGGATCAACACCACCGTCAACGTCTTCGACGCGGCCGGGCTCGGCCTGTTCTGCGTCACCGGCACCATCAAGGCGCACGACCACGGCCTCGGCCTCGTCCCGTCCGCCGCCCTCGGCCTCGCCACGGCGGGGGGCGGCGGCGTACTGCGCGACCTCCTCGCCAACGAGGTGCCGTCCCTGCTCCGCTGGGACCGCGACCTCTACGCCGTCCCCGCCATGGTCGGCGCGATCATGGCGGCGCTGCTGATCAGGTTCGACGCGCTGAACGGCGTCACCAGCGGCGTCGCGATCATCAGCGCCTTCGTGCTGCGGCTGTGCGCCATGTACTTCGGCTGGCGCGCGCCCCGAGCCTGGCACCGCAGGAGCCGGGCGCGGGACGAGGAGGCCCAGGACCTGGTCTAGGGCTGGAACGGCCGGTGCGGACTCACCGCCCCAGCGCCCGCGCCGCCGTTGATGTGCAGGATCGGCTGACCAGCCGGGCGGAAAGGCTGGACAAGACGGTGCTACTCGCGGGTAACATTCGGTCCATGGCATATACGACGGCTCAGGCGACCATCGGGGACAGCGAATTCGACCGGGACACCGCGGTCGCCCCGCGACCCGGCGAGCCCGGCGTCTACGACGCCGACCTCTCGGCCGGCTGGACCATCATCCAGGCCGTCAACGGCGGCTATCTGCTCGCCGTCATCGGCCGCGCCCTCCAGCAGGCGCTGCCGCACACCGATCCGTTCACCGTCACCGCGCACTATCTGACCGCCTCCCAGCCCGGTCCCGCGACCATCCGCACCGAGACCGTCCGGGCCGGCCGCACCCTGTCCACCGGCCAGGCGTCGCTCTTCCAGACCGGCGCCGACGGCCGGGAGGTCGAGCGGATCCGGGTCATCGCGGCCTACGGCGACCTCGACGCGCTGCCGGACGACGTACGTACCACCGCCACCGTCCCCGCTATACCGCCCTACGACGAGTGCTTCGGCGCCGACGCGGCTCCCGGCGGCGGCGCCATCGCCGGATCCACCGCCATCGTTCAACGCCTCGACCTGCGGATCGACCCCGCCACCTCCGGCTGGGCCATCGGCTCGCCCTCCGGCAAGGGCGACATGCGCGGCTGGCTCGGCCTCGCCGACGGCCGCGACCACGACCCGCTCTCCCTGCTGCTCACCGTGGACGCCCTCCCGCCGACCGCCTTCGACCTCGGCATCCGCGGCTGGGTCCCGACCGTGGAGCTGACCGTCCACATCCGCTGCCGCCCCGCGCCGGGTCCGCTGCGCGTCGCCATCACCACCCGCAACCTGGCCGGCGGCTTCCTGGAGGAGGACGCCCAGGTCTGGGACAGCGGGAACCGCCTGGTCGCGCAGTCCCGTCAGCTCGCCCGGGCCCTCATGGCCTGAGAGTTGCCTACGCGACCGTAGAATCGGCCTCATCATGGCCTACCTCGACCACGCCGCCACCACGCCGATGCTCCCGGAAGCGGTGCAGGCGATGACCGCGCACCTCACGGTCACCGGCAACGCCTCCTCGCTGCACGCGCCCGGGCGGCGGGCCCGCCGCACCGTCGAGGAGTCCAGGGAATCGCTCGCCGCGGCGCTCGGCGCGCGCCCGAGCGAGATCGTCTTCACCGGCGGCGGGACCGAGTCCGACAACCTCGCCGTCAAGGGCCTGTACTGGTCCCGCCGGGCCGCCGACCCCCAGCGGGTACGGGTGCTGGCCAGCCCCGTCGAGCACCATGCCGTACTCGACGCCGTCGACTGGCTCGTCGAGCACGAGGGGGCCCGCGTCGACTGGCTGCCGGTCGACGCGTACGGGCGGGTGCACGCCGACGCGCTGCGCGAGGCGATCGAACGCGACCCCGACGACGTCGCCCTCGCGACCGTGATGTGGGCCAACAACGAGGTCGGCACGATCATGCCGGTCCGCGAACTCGCCGCCGTCGCACACGAGTACGGGGTTCCGCTGCATGCCGACGCGGTCCAGGCGTTCGGCCAGATCGAGGTCGACTTCGCCGCGTCCGGCCTCGACGCCATGACCGTGACCGGCCACAAGATCGGCGGACCCTACGGCGTCGGCGCGCTCGTCCTGCGCCGCGACCACGCGCCCGTCCCGCTGCTGCACGGCGGCGGCCAGGAACGCAGCCGCTCCGGCACCCTCGACACCCCCGCCATCGCGGCCTTCGCCGCGGCCGGCGCGCTCGCCGCCGAGCGGCGCGAGCAGTTCGCACGGGAGGCCGGAGCGCTCCGTGACGACCTGGTGGCGAAGGTCCTCGCCGCCGTCCCGGACGCCGTACTCAACGGCGACCCGTCCCCGGAGGGCCGGCTGCCCGCCAACGCCCACTTCACCTTCCCCGGCTGCGAGGGCGACTCCCTCCTGCTCCTCCTCGACGCCCAGGGCATCGCCTGCTCCACCGGCTCCGCCTGCACCGCGGGCGTCGCCCAGCCCAGCCACGTCCTCCTGGCCATGGGCCAGCCCGCCGACCGGGCCCGAGGCTCCCTCCGCTTCTCCCTCGGCCACACCACCACCCAGTCCGACATCGACACCCTCGCCACCGCCATCGCCCCGGTGGTGGCCCGCGCCCGCAAGGCAGGCCTGAGCTGACATCCTGCCGATGGCTCCGGGGCCGCCGGGCCGAGCCGCGGGTCTCCGGCTGAGCCGAGCCGAATCAGCCCGCCCGCCGCAGGCGCAGTCGGCCGGTTGACCGTGGGCCGGCGCTGCCACAAGCAGCCCGCCCGGCGTTTGAGGGCAGCATCCGCCCCGGGCCGGGGCGAATCGGCAAGGTCGCCGCAAGGGCGAACCGGCCGGGGCCGGTAATCCCGTCGAACCGCGCCGGAGGCGCAACGTACTCTGGAGGGGTTATGACTGACTTCCCCGGCGACGGACGTCGCCTGCGCGTCCTGGCCGCCATGAGCGGCGGCGTCGACTCCGCGGTCGCCGCGGCCCGAGCCGCCGAGGCCGGCCACGACGTCACCGGCGTCCACCTGGCCCTCTCCGCGAACCCGCAGTCCTTCCGTACCGGCGCCCGCGGCTGCTGCACGGTCGAGGACTCCCGAGACGCCCGGCGCGCAGCCGACGTCATCGGCATCCCGTTCTACGTGTGGGACCTGGCCGACCGCTTCCGCGAGGACGTCGTCGACGACTTCGTCGCGGAGTACGCGGCCGGCCGCACGCCGAATCCGTGCCTGCGCTGCAACGAGAAGATCAAGTTCGCGGCGCTGCTGGACAAGGCGATCGCACTCGGCTTCGACGCCGTGTGCACCGGCCACTACGCGACCGTCGTGATCAACGACGACGGCACCCGCGAGCTGCACCGCGCCTCGGACGCGGCGAAGGACCAGAGCTATGTGCTCGGCGTGCTCGACGAGCGGCAGCTCGCGCACGCGATGTTCCCGCTCGGCGACACCCTCACCACCAAGGGCGAGATCCGCGCCGAGGCCGAGCGCCGCGATCTCGCCGTCGCCAAGAAGCCGGACAGCCACGACATCTGCTTCATCGCCGACGGCGACACCCAGGGCTTCCTCGCCAAGCACCTCGGCAGCGCCGAGGGCGAGATCCTCGACGAGGACGGCACCAGCCTCGGCACTCACAGCGGCGCGTTCGGCTTCACCATCGGGCAGCGCAAGGGCCTGCGCATCGGCACCCCGGCCGACGACGGCAAGCCGCGCTACGTCCTGGACATCTCCCCGGTGAACAACACGGTCACGGTCGGCCCGGTCGAGGCCCTGGACATCACCGCCCTCACCGCCATCAAGCCCCGCTGGTGCGGCACCCCGCCCACCGGCCGCGCCACGTACACCGCGCAGCTGCGCGCCCACGGCGAGGACGTTCCCGTCACCGCCGAGCTGGTCGACGGCGAGCTGCGGGTCGACTTCGACGGTGCGCCGGTGCGCGGCATCGCCCCCGGCCAGGCCGTCGTCCTCTACGACGGCACCCGCGTCGTGGGCTCCGCGACCATCGCCACCACTCAGCGGGCGCGCGCCGCGGCCGGCAGCCAGGCGTAAAACACAGCGGCGCCGCCTCGTAGGGTGGCGGGCATGAACATCTGTGTGTTTCTGTCCGCCGCCGATCTCGATGAGCGCTATACGGGCCCGGCCCGCGAATTCGCCGCGCTGATCGGCAAGGGCGGCCACACCCTGGTGTGGGGCGGCTCGGAGTCCGGCCTCATGAAGGTCGTGGCGGACGGCGTGCAGGACAACGGCGGCCGGCTCGTCGGCGTATCCGTGGAGTTCCTGCACACCAAAGCCCGCAAGAACGCCGACGAAATGCTGATCACCAAGGATCTCGCGGAGCGCAAGGCGCAGCTGCTCGCCAGGTCGGACGCCATCGTCATCATGGTCGGCGGCACCGGCACGCTGGACGAGGCGACCG
Source organism: Streptomyces sp. PH10-H1 (assembly GCF_030063355.1). Lineage (GTDB taxonomy): Bacteria > Actinomycetota > Actinomycetes > Streptomycetales > Streptomycetaceae > Actinacidiphila. The sequence goes on along the minus strand of NZ_JASISZ010000008.1, from coordinate 30,660 downwards.
AGATCCTAGAACTGAAGAAGCACGGCCTGCACACCAAGCCGGTCGTGCTGCTGAACGCGGCGGGGTTCTACGACGGCCTCAAACTGCAACTCCAGCGGATGGACGCCGAAGGCTTCCTGCCGCTGCCCCTGAGCAACCTGGTCTTCTTCGCCGAGAACGGCGCGGCGGCCATGGCATACCTGGAGGAGAACGCGTGAGTACGCATCTGATCACCGGCGCCGGTTCCGGCATCGGCGCCGCTGTCGCCCAGCGGCTCCTGGACCGCGGTGACGAGGTGCTGCTCCTCGCCCGGGACGCGGGTCGCGCCAAGGAACTCGCGTCGCGCTTCACCGGCGCCCGCACCCTGGTCGGCGATCTGGCGGAACCGGCGAGGCTCTCGTGGGCGTTCGCGCACCAGGCGCTGCCGGACCGGCTCGATTCGCTGCTGCACATCGCGGGGGTCGTGGAACTCGGCGGGATCGGGGAGCTGACCGCGAAGGTCTGGCAGCAGACCCTCGCCGTGAACCTGATCGCGCCCGCCGAGCTGACCCGTCTGGTCCTGCCCCAGCTGCGTATGTCGCACGGCCAGGTGGTCTTCGTGAACTCCGGCGCCGGGCTCGCCGCGCACGCGAACTGGGGGGTGTACGCGGCCAGCAAGCACGGCCTCAAGGCGGTGGCCGACGCGCTGCGCCAGGAGGAGCACGGCAACGGCGTCCGGGTGACCAGCGTCTACCCCGGGCGTACCGCGACCCCGATGCAGGAGAAGGTGCACCACCAGGAGGGCGCGGAGTACGACGCCTCGCGCTGGATCGACCCGGAGTCGGTCGCCACCGCGATCCTCACCGCACTCGACCTCCCCCGCGACGCCGAGATCAACGACCTGACGATCCGCCCCGGCCGCTGAGCCGTCACTGACCGGCGGGGGCCGGGGGCCGGGCCCGCAGGGGTGGGTCCGAAATCGTATATTTACGTGCCTGGCGGCCCACAAATACACGGCAGCATTTCGGACCCCCACCCCTGCGGGCCCGTCCCCCTCCCGTTCGATCCAGCGGATGTGCTGGTCACGTAGGGGTGCGGGCCCTGCGCCGTGGGCGTTCGGGGCCTGCTGGTCTCGTACGCTTCGTGGGTGAGTACGGATGCGAAGTTCAGGCTGCCCGCAGGTGCCGCGACCGGTATCGGATCGATGCCCGGGGGTGATGCGCGGGAGGCCGCGCGAACCGCCACCGGGGCGGTGGAGGCGCTGCCGTTCCTGCCGGAACTGCCCGCGCGGGGGCCCGGCGCGGACATGATCGGGCGCTCCCTCGGGATGCTGGTCGAGCTGTACGCCCGGGTGGAGCCCAGCGGCTGGCGGTTCGGGGACCGGCCGGGGCGGGACACCCGCCGGGCCCGGGCCTGGCTGGGGGAGGACCTGGACGCGCTGGAGGAGTTCACCCAGGGGTACCAGGGCCCGCTGAAAGTGCAGGCGGTCGGGCCGTGGACGCTCGCCGCGTCGGTCGAGCGGCTCAACGGAGAGGCGGCGCTCGGCGACCCCGGCGCCTGCCGTGACCTGGCCGCATCCCTCACCGAGGGGCTGCGGCTGCATCTGGCGGACCTGCGCCGCCGGGTGCCCGGCGCCGAGCCCGTACTGCAGCTGGACGAGCCCTCGCTGACCGCCGTGCTGCGCGGGCACGTCAGGACGGCGAGCGGATACCGGACGTACCGGATGGTGGACCGGCAGGTGGCCGAGGATACGATCCGCGACCTCGCGGAGGCGGTCGCGACACCGGTGATCGTCCACTCGTGCGCGCCGGACGTCCCCTTCCGGATGCTGCGGCGCGCCGGGGTCGCGGGCGTCTCGTTCGATTTCTCGCTGCTGACGGAGAGTGACTGGGACGCGTTCGGTGAGGCGGTCGAAGGCGGTACGGCGCTGTTCGCCGGTGTCGTGCCGGGGACGGACACCGGGTTGTCGGACCCTGCCGGTAGCGTGAGTGGTGTTCGGGCGCTTTGGCGCAGGCTGGGGCTGGATCCGGGGGTGTTGGGCACCTCTGTGGCCATCACCCCCTCATGCGGTCTGGCGGGGGCCTCACCGGCCTACGCCCGTGCCGCGCTGGTGCATTGCGCCAAGGCGGCCCGTTCGCTCGTCGACAACCCTGAGTGAGGAAGGACAGGACCGCCGTGGAGATTCCTGCCGAAGTGCGCGAGCAGCACGCTCAGTTGGCCGAGAAGGTCGAGGAGCACCGCTTCCGCTACTACGTCAACGACGCACCGGTCGTCAGCGATGCCGAGTTCGACAAGCTGCTGCGGCGGCTGGAAGCGATCGAGGACGAGCACCCCGGCCTGCGCACTCCGGACTCGCCCACGCAGAAGGTCGCGGGGGCCTACCAGACGGATTTCACCTCGGTCGTGCACCGCGAGCGGCTGCTGTCGCTGGACAACGCCTTCGACGACGAGGAGCTGTCGGCCTGGGCGGAGCGGGTCGCCGCCGAGCTGGAAGGCATCCCGTACCACTTCCTGTGCGAGCTGAAGGTGGACGGCCTCGCTGTCAACCTCACCTATGAGCACGGGCGGCTGACCCGCGCCGCCACCCGCGGCGACGGCCGCACCGGCGAGGACATCACGCCGAACGTCCGCACCATCGCCGACATCCCGGACCGGCTCTCCGGCAGCCTGATCCCGGAGCTCGTGGAGATCCGCGGCGAGGTGTACTTCCCCGGCGAGAAGTTCGAGGAGCTGAACGCACGCCTGGTGGAGGCGGGCGACAAGCCCTTCGCCAACCCGCGCAACGCCGCGGCCGGATCGCTCAGACAGAAGGACCCCCGGGTCACCGCCACCCGTCCGCTGCGCATGGTGGTCCATGGCATCGGAGCCCGGGCGGGCTTCGACATCGACTGCCAGTCGCACGCGTACCAACTGCTGCACGAGTGGGGCCTGCCCACCGCCAAGTACAACAAGGTCGTCGGTTCCCTCGACGAGGTGCGGGAGTTCATCGCCTACTACGGCGAGCACCGGCACGACGTCGAGCACGAGATCGACGGCGTCGTCGTCAAGGTCGACGAGATCCCGCTCCAGGGCCGGCTCGGATCGACCTCGCGCGCCCCGCGCTGGGCCATCGCCTGGAAGTACGCGCCCGAGGAGGTCAACACCAAACTGGTCGACATCCGGGTGGGCGTGGGCCGCACCGGCCGCGTCACGCCGTACGCGGTCGTCGAGCCGGTCACCGTTGCCGGGTCCGAGGTCGAGTTCGCGACCCTCCACAACCAGGAGGTCGTCAAGGCCAAGGGCGTGTTCATCGGCGACACCGTGGTGCTGCGCAAGGCCGGCGATGTGATCCCGGAGATCCTCGGACCCGTCGTCGATCTGCGGGACGGCAGTGAGCGCGAGTTCGTGATGCCGGCCGAGTGCCCGGCCTGCGGCAGCGCACTGCAGCCGATGAAGGAGGGGGACATCGACCTGCGGTGCCCCAACGCCCGTTACTGCCCGGCCCAGTTGCGCGAGCGCATCTTCTATCTGGTGGGCCGCAAGTGCCTGGACATCGAGAACTTCGGCTATGTCGCGGCCACCGCGCTCACCCAGCCGCTGCCGCCCGCGGAGCCGCCGCTGAAGGACGAGGGCGACCTGTTCGATCTGAAGATCGAGGAGCTGCTGCCGATCCGGTCGTACGTCCTGGACCAGGACACCGGCCTGCCCAAGCGTGACGTCAAGACCGGCGAGGAGAAGATCGTCACCTTCTTCGCCAACCAGCAGGGCGAGCCGAAGAAGAACGCCCTCGCCATGCTGGAGAACATCGCGGCGGCCAAGGACCGGCCGCTGGCGCGGATCATCACCGGGCTGTCGATCCGTCATGTCGGCCCCGTCGCGGCCGAGGCGCTGGCCCGGGAGTTCCGGGACCTGGACCGGATCAGGGACGCGGAGGAGGCGGAACTGGCGGCCGTGGACGGCGTCGGGGGCACCATCGCGGCGTCGGTCAAGCAGTGGTTCGCCGAGGACTGGCACCGGGAGATCATCGAGAAGTGGCGTGCCGCCGGGGTGAAGTTCACCGAGGAGGGCTCCGACGAGGGCCCCCGGCCGCTCGAAGGGCTCACCGTCGTCGTCACCGGCACCCTCGCCAGTCACACGAGGGACGGCGCTAAGGAGCAGCTGGCCGCTCGCGGGGCGAAGGTCACCGGTTCGGTCTCCAAGAAGACGGACTTCGTGGTGGTGGGCGACAACCCCGGCTCGAAGTACGACAAGGCCGTTCAGCTGAAGGTTCCGGTGCTCGATGAGGCGGGCTTCGCGGTGCTGCTCGCGGAGGGAGCGGAGGCCGCACGGGAGGCCGCGGTCAACCCGGAAGAATAGCCGGGCCCCCATCACCCGTTCGGCCTACAAGGGAAACGTTCCGGATGCGCGGATCCCATTCGGGCAACCACGGTCGATCGGTGCCCGGGGCAGCCTTTCGCGGCCTACTGTTGAGAAGCGCGCCGGAGGGGCATGAACCCTCCAGCAGCTTTTGCGGGTTTCCGCCGCAGGCACGGGCGCGGTGGACGCAGGTGTCGCACCAGGCTGTGAGAGGGACAGGAATGGAACCGACGGAGGGCGCCGGACCGGCGCAGCGGCTGCGTTGGCCGGCCGCGCCGGTACTACCTCCGGCGGTATTACGCATAGCCGTGGTGGCTGTCGCGGCGCTCGCGCTGGCAGCCGGTGTCCTGAGCACCGTTCATGAGGGGCGTGCGCTCTTCCCCGGCGGCACGGTCGGCTGGGCGTTCGCCGTCCTCACCGGCATCATCGTCGGCCATCTGGTGGCGATGGGCCGGGACCGCTGGTGGGGCGGCACCGGCTCCGGCGCGGCCCTCACCCTGGCGATGCTGCTGCTCTACGGCTGGGTGCCCTCGGTACTGGTCAGCCTGGCCGTCGTGGTCCTGGTCGGCGCCGCCCGCAGGCACCGCTGGCGCCAGGCGCTGCTGCACGGCGCGGTGGACATACTCGGCGTCGGCACCGCCTCGCTGACCCTTGCCTGCTTCGGCATCCACCCTTCCGTGGCACAGCCCTGGCACCCCGAGGAGTGGGGCCTGGCGGCCGGTCCGGCGATCGTCGTCACCGCTCTGGCCTATCTGACCGCCACTCGCGCACTGCTCTGGTACGCGGTTGCGCCGCGCGGCGGCGGTCTGCCGACCGTGGCCCGTACCGCGCTGATGCGCCAGGGCATGGTGGGCGTCGCGCTACTCGGACTGTCCCCGCTGATACTGGTCGTCGGCTGTGACATGCCGGTGCTGCTTCCGCTGTTCGCCGTCCCGCTCGTCGCCCTGGACTCCACGCTGTGGATCGCGCACGCCCGCGCCGAGGAGCAGTTGCGCGACCCGCTGACCGGCCTTCCCAACCGGCAGTGGCTGCTGGAACGGGCCTGGACCGCGCTGGACGACGCCGAACGCAAGGGCGAACGTACGGCGCTGATCCTGATCGACCTGGACAAGTTCCGTTCCGTCAATGACACCCTCGGCCATCTTGCCGGTGACCGGCTGCTGCTGCAGGTCGCCGACCGGCTGCGGCTCGCGCTGCCGCGTGGCGCCGAGGCGGCCCGGCTGGGCGGCGACGAGTTCGCCGTCCTGCTGCCCTGCTGCGATTCCCCGACCCGCGCCCAGCGCATCGCCCGCGCCCTGGTGGCCGCCCTCGGCTCACCGCTGAGCCTGGACGGACTGACCCTCGTGCTGGAGGCCAGCGCCGGAGTCGCCGTCTTCCCGGACCACGCGGTGGACGCCGAAGGGCTGCTGCGCCGCGCCGATGTGGCGATGTACCAGGCCAAGCGCGACCGCAGCGGCGTCGAGGTCTACGAGGCCACCCGGGACGGCAACACCCCGGACCGGCTGGGCCTGTTGGGTGATCTGCGCCGCGCGCTGGACGCCGGTGACGTCGAACTCCACTATCAGCCGAAGGTCTGCTTCGACGGGAAGATCGCCGGCCTGGAGGCGCTGGTGCGCTGGGAGCACCCGCAGCGCGGCCGGGTCAATCCCGAGGAGTTCATCGCCATGGCGGAGACCTCGGGCCTGATGCCCCAGCTGACGGAGTACGTCCTGGAGACGGCGCTGGGCCAGGTCGCCCGCTGGCGGAAGATGGGCCTGGACGTGCCGGTCGCGGTGAACGTGTCGCCGCGTGACGTGCACAGTCCCGGCTTCGCGGGAGCCGTCGCCGCCCGTCTCGCCCGGCACGGCGTCCCGCCGGGCTCGCTCCAACTGGAGATAACCGAACACGTGCTGCTGGAGGACCCGCAGCGGGCCGCCGACACCATGGCGGGACTGACCGGGCACGGTGTGAAGATGTCGCTCGATGACTTCGGCACCGGCTACTCCTCCCTGGTCCACCTGCGCAAACTGCCGGTCAGCGAGTTGAAGATCGACCGCTCGTTCGTGGCCCGGCTGGTCCTCGACAACGAGGACGCGGAGATCGTCCGCTGCACCGTGGACCTGGCGCACTCCCTCGGCCTGCTGGTGGTCGCCGAGGGCGTCGAGGACGACGAGACCTGGGAGCGGCTGCGGGACCTGGGCTGCGACGCCGTACAGGGCTGGCTGGTCGCCGCCGCGATGCCGCCCGACGAGGCGACCGCCTGGCTGCGCGCCCGCGGTGAACACGGCTGGCGGCGCCCCAACGCGCTGGAGCGCGAGCCGGAGCCGGAGCACGCCCCGGTGGCGGACGCGGACCAGCCGTCCGGGCAGGCCGTACCGTAGCTCCGGGCCCCGCCACCGGCAGCCGAGGGCCCGTGGCCCAAGCAGCTGAGGGCCCGTGGCCCAAACCGTTTCGTCGCCAGGGGCTCGCCCCCATAGGATTGGGCGCGAAACCATCGAACTCACCCCCAGAGGATCGCTGCATGCCTGGCATCACACGCGAGGAGGTCGCCCACCTCGGCCGGCTGTCGCGTCTTGAGCTGAAGGACGAAGAGCTCGACCACTTCGCCGAGCAGCTCGACGTGATCATCGGCGCGGTCGCCCGCGTATCCGAGGTGGCCGGCGAGGACGTACCCCCGACCTCCCACGCGCTGCCGCTGACCAATGTCATGCGCCCGGACGTGGTCCGGCCGTCGCTGACCGCGGCCGAGGCGCTCTCCGGCGCCCCGGCGCAGGAGCAGGGGCGCTTCAAGGTGCCGCAGATCCTGGGGGAGGACTAATCACCATGACCGACCTGACCAGGCTCACCGCGGCCGAGACCGCGGCCGCCGTCGCCTCCGGCGAGACCTCCGCCGTCGATGTCGCCCAGGCCCACCTGGACCGCATCGGCGCGATCGACGAGAAGGTGCACGCCTTCCTGCACGTCGACACCGAGGGCGCGCTGAGTGCCGCCCGCGCCGTCGACGACCGGCGTGCCAAGGGCGAGAAGCTCGGCCCGCTGGCCGGCGTCCCGCTCGCGTTGAAGGACATCTTCGCCACCAAGGGGATCCCGACCACCGTCGGATCGAAGATCCTCGAGGGCTGGATCCCGCCGTACGACGCGACGGTGACCAAGCGCCTCAAGGACGCGGGCATCGTCATCCTCGGCAAGACCAACATGGACGAATTCGCCATGGGGTCCTCGACCGAGAACAGCGCCTACGGTCCGACCGGCAACCCGTGGGACCTCACCCGGATCCCCGGCGGCTCCGGCGGCGGCTCGTCCGCGGCGCTCGCCAGCTACCAGGCGCCGCTCGCGATCGGCACCGACACCGGCGGCTCGATCCGCCAGCCCGCGGCCGTCACCGGCACGGTCGGCGTCAAGCCGACCTACGGCGGCGTCTCCCGCTACGGCATGGTCGCCTTCTCCTCCTCCCTCGACCAGGGCGGGCCCTGCGCCCGTACGGTGCTGGACGCGGCGCTGCTGCACGAGGCGATCGCCGGCCACGACCCGCTCGACTCGACGTCCATCGACGCACCGGTCCCGGCCGTCGTCGAGGCGGCCCGCAACGGCAACGTCAAGGGCATGCGGATCGGCGTCGTCAAGGAGTTCGGCGGCGAGGGCTACCAGGCCGGCGTCATGCAGCGCTTCAACGAGTCCGTGGAGCTGCTGCGCGAGCTGGGCGCCGAGATCGTGGAGATCTCCTGCCCCTCGTTCACGCTGGCGCTGCCCGCCTACTACCTGATCGCGCCGTCCGAGGCCTCGTCCAACCTGGCCCGCTTCGACGCCATGCGCTACGGCCTGCGGGTCGGCGACGACGGCACGAAGTCCGCCGAGGAGGTCACCGCGCTGACCCGCGAGGCCGGCTTCGGCGACGAGGTCAAGCGCCGCATCATCCTGGGCACGTACGCGCTCAGCTCCGGCTACTACGACGCGTACTACGGCTCGGCGCAGAAGGTCCGCACCCTGATCACGCGGGACTTCGAGACCGCCTTCGGCCGGGTGGACGTGCTGGTCTCGCCGACCACCCCGACCACCGCGTTCCCGATCGGTGAGCGCGTGGACGACCCCATGGCGATGTACCTCGCCGACCTGTGCACCATCCCGTCCAACCTGGCGGGCAACGCGGCGATGTCCATCCCGTGCGGCCTCGCCCCCGAGGACGGGCTTCCGGTCGGGCTGCAGATCATCGCCCCGGCCATGGCCGACGACCGGCTCTACCGGGTCGGTGCGGCGGTCGAGGCCGCGCTCACCGGACGATGGGGCCACCCGCTGCTTGAGGAGGCACCCGCGCTGTGAGCACGCTGAAGAAGGTCAAGGGCTTCAAGAAGAGCCGGCTCGGCCTGTACATCTCGATCGGCACCACGCTCTTCGGCGCCGTGAGCACCATCAAGCAGGCGCGTAACGCCAAGGGCGAGGGCGACCGGCTGATGCTGGCCGACGCCGTGATCAGCGCCGCCGCCATCGCCACCGGACTGGCGCTGCTCGTCCGCGAGCTGCGCGTTCTCGGCGACGACGACGTCCTGGCGGACTGAGAGGTAGAGGAACTGTGACCGTCATGGACCTGGAGTCCTACGAGGACGCTCTGTCGGTGTACGACCCGGTGATGGGCCTTGAGGTCCACGTCGAGCTCGGCACGAGGACGAAGATGTTCTGCGGCTGCTCGACCACCCTCGGCGCCGAGCCCAACTCCCAGACCTGCCCGACTTGTCTGGGCCTGCCCGGCGCGCTGCCGGTGCTCAACGAGATCGGCGTCGAGTCGGCCATCAAGATCGGTCTCGCGCTGAACTGCGAGATCGCGACCTGGTGCCGCTTCGCGCGGAAGAACTACTTCTACCCGGACATGCCGAAGAACTTCCAGACCTCGCAGTACGACGAGCCGATCGCCTTCAACGGCTATCTGGATGTCGCGCTGGAGGACGGCGAGACCTTCCGGGTCGAGATCGAGCGCGCCCACATGGAGGAGGACACCGGAAAGTCCCTCCATGTCGGCGGCGCGACGGGCCGTATCCACGGCGCCTCGCACTCGCTGCTCGACTACAACCGGGCCGGCATCCCGCTCATCGAGATCGTCACCAAGCCGATCGAAGGAGCAGGTTCGCGGGCACCCGAGGTCGCCAAGGCGTACGTAGCCGAGCTCCGCGAGCTCATCAAGGCGCTGGACGTCTCCGAGGCGCGCATGGAGCAGGGCCAGATGCGCTGCGACGTGAACCTGTCGCTGCGCCCCATCGGCCGCAAGGAGTTCGGCACCCGCTCGGAGACCAAGAACGTCAACTCGCTGCGTTCGGTCGAGCGGGCCGCGCGCTACGAGATCCAGCGGCACGCGGCGGTGCTCAACTCCGGCGGCACGATCGTCCAGGAGACCCGGCACTTCCACGAGGAGGACGGCTCCACGACCGCCGGCCGGATCAAGGACAACGCCGAGGACTACCGGTACTTCCCGGAGCCCGACCTGGTCCCGATCGCCCCGGCCCGTGACTGGGTCGAGGAGCTCCGCGGCGGTCTGCCCGAGCTGCCGCGGGTGCGGCGCGACCGGCTCAAGACCGAGTGGGGCATCTCCGACCACGAGATGCAGTCCGCGCTCAACGCGGGCGCGATCGACCTGATCACCGCGACGATCGACGCGGGCGCCGCCGCCGACCAGGCGCGTAAGTGGTGGATGGGCGAGCTGGCCCGCCGCTCCAACGAGACCGGTACCGAACTGGCCGATCTCGGCATCTCCCCGGCCCAGGTCGCGCGTGTCGCGGCCCTGGTCGCCGAGGGCTCGCTCAACGACAAGCTGGCCCGCCAGGTCATCGAGGGTGTCCTCGATGGTGCGGGCGAGCCGGACGAGGTCGTCGAGAAGCGCGGTCTCAAGGTCGTCTCGGACGAGGGCGCGCTCGGCGCGGCCGTGGACGAGGCGATCGCGGCCAACGCCGCCGTCGCGGACAAGATCCGTGCCGGCAACCTCGCGGCGGCCGGCGCCCTGATCGGCGCGGTCATGAAGCTGACCCGAGGCCAGGCCGACGCCAAGCGCGTCAGGGAACTGGTCCTGGAGAAGCTCGGGGTTCAGGGCTGACCTGCACGATCGCAGGCACGCACCCACGGTGAGAGGGCGGTCCCCATGGCGGGGGCCGCTCTTTCCCTGTGAGTAAGCGCACGAAACCACCAAAGGATCTTTTTTCGCTGCAAGAGTGACAGCCGCACCTGAACCGTTCTTTGAGGGCTGTTCCCTGAAAGATCCACCCGAGATACCCAGGGAAGCAGGGAATGGCCGCACTCGCCCGGTGGTGTCTCCGCCGTCGTCTCTCTGTTGTTCTCCTGTGGCTCGTCGCACTCGCCGGCCTCACCGCCGGAGCCGCCGTCGCCGGCTCCGCGTATTCGAACAACTACGAGATACCGGGTACCGAGTCCGGCCGGGCGACCGCCCTGCTCCAGCAGGCGTTCCCGCACCAGGCCGGCGACTCGGACACGGTCGTCTGGCACACCGACGGCAACGGCAGCGTCCGCGCCGACGGCGTCGAGCGGCGGATGACCACCACCCTCGACGAGATCGCCAAGCTGCCCGGCGTCGCCTCCGTCACCAGCCCCTACGGCTCCGAGGGGGCCGGGCGGATCAGCCAGGACGGTCACACCGCCTACGCCGGGATCACCTTCGACCGCGCCGCCGACGAGATCGGCGCAGGCCGGGCCCAGGCCGTCGTGGACACCGCGAAGGCCGCCGAGAGCGACGGACTGCGGGTCGAGCTGGGCGGGACCGCCGTCGGGCTCACCGAGGGCGGCAGCGCCCACCTCAGCGAATTCATCGGCATCGGCGTCGCCGCGCTCGTGCTGCTGCTGGCCTTCGGCTCCTTCGCCGCGATGCTCCTGCCGATCGCGACCGCGCTGATGGGCGTCGGCACCGCCTCCATGGGCATCGTGCTGCTCGGCCATGTGATGACGGTGGCCGACTTCGCGCCGATGCTCGGCATGCTGATCGGCCTCGGCGTGGGCATCGACTACGCGCTGTTCATCGTCACCCGGCACCGCAGAGGGCTCAAACGCGGCCTGCCGGTGCGTGAGGCGGCCGAGCAGGCCGTCACCACGACCGGCCGCGCGGTGGTCTTCGCGGGCGGCACGGTCTGTGTGGCGCTGCTCGGCATGCTCATCCTGCGGCTCAGCTTCCTCAACGGCGTCGCCGTCGCGGCGGCGCTCACCGTCGTCATGACGGTGGCCGCATCGGTCACCCTGCTGCCCGCGCTGCTGTCGATGATCGGGCTCAAGGCGCTGAGCCGCCGCGAGCGTCGGCAGCTGGCCGAGCACGGCCCGCAGCCCGAGGTGCCCACCGGACTCGCCGCCCGCTGGTCGGCCTTCGTGGAGCGACACCCCAAGCTGCTGGGAACCCTGGCGGCGGCCGTCATGCTCGTCCTCGCCCTGCCCACCCTCTCGCTGCACCTCGGCACCTCCGACCAGGGCAACAATCCGGCCACGGCCACCACCCGGCAGGCGTACGAGCTGCTCGCCGACGGGTTCGGCCCCGGCACCAACGGGCCGCTGACCCTCGTCGCCGGCATCCAGGGCGCCGACGCCCGGCTCGCCCTCGACAAGCTTCCGCAGACCCTGCGCGACACCCCGGGCGTCGCCTCCGTGACCTCCGCGACCGTCGGCCACAGCGGTGACACCGGCGTGATCACCGTCGTGCCCGACACGGCCCCGCAGTCGCGGGCCACCTCGGACCTGGTGAACCGGCTGCGCGGCGAGGTGCTGCCGAAGGCCGAGGACGGCACCTCGCTCCAGGTGTACGTGGGCGGGCCGACCGCGAGCTACGACGACTTCGCGTCCGTCATCGTCGGCAAGCTGCCGCTGTTCATCGGGGCGGTCGTCGGCCTCGGCTGCCTGCTGCTACTCCTGGCCTTCCGGTCCATCGGCATCCCGCTGAAAGCGGCGGCGATGAACGTGGCGGCCGTCGCGTCGTCCTTCGGGATCGTCGTCGCGATCTTCCAGTGGGGCTGGGGGAGCGAGCTGCTGGGCCTGGGAGCGGCCGGCCCGATCGAGCCGTTCCTACCGGTGATCATGGTCTCGGTGCTCTTCGGACTGTCGATGGACTACCAGGTCTTCCTCGTGAGCCGGATGTACGAGGAATGGCTGGAAACCGGCGACAACCGGCGCGCGGTACGGGTCGGGCTCGCCGAGACCAGCCGGGTGATCAACTCGGCCGCGGTCATCATGATCGCCGTCTTCCTGGCCTTCGTGCTCAGCGGCGACCGCGTCATCGCCATGTTCGGCATCGGCCTCGCGGCGGCCGTCGCCCTGGACGCGTTCATCCTGCGCACCCTCCTGGTCCCGGCGCTGATGCATCTGCTCGGCGGCGCCAACTGGTGGCTGCCAGAATGGCTGGACCGCCGGCTCCCGAGAATCAGCATCGAACCGCCGGCCACTCCCGCCCCTGTTCCAGTTCCCGCCGCCGCTCCCGCTCCCGCGTGGGTGCCGGGGCCGCGGGCAGCCGAGCGGGAGCGGACGCCTACTTCCTGAGCGAGCGCTCGGACTATTTCTTGAGCAGCGGGTTGCCGAGGGCCGTCGTGCCCTGCTCCTCGCAGTACCTGGCGGCCGTCCTTCCGGTCGTATTCGATCCGCAGCCGCAGCGGGCCGCCAGCGCTCCGGTCGCCAACACGGAAGATCGCGCGCGGCGCGCTCTCAGGCTCCTCTCAGAAACGGAACCTACGGTTTCGTCCCATGGACACCACGAAGACCGACGCACTGGACAAGCCCGCCACGGAACCGGACACCAAGGACGGGGCATCGGTGGACCAGGACGCGGTCGCGCTCGACGTCCCGAAGGCGGCCGGTCCTGCCAAGGGCGCCGCAGGCAAGGAAGCGGACGCGCACGACACCGACCGTTTCGACGCCGACGGTTTCGACGCCGACGATCTCGACGCGGACGATCTCGACGACGAGCGGGCCGGTTCGCCGGCCGCGAACACCGTACTGGCCGGGGCGGGGGCGGTCGTCGCGGTCGGGCTCGGCCTCTCCTCGCTGACCGGCACCTGGATCGGCGACCTCATGTCGGACCGCCAGCAGCTGATCGGACAGATCAAGACGTCGGGCGGCTCGGTGCAGGCCCAGCTCGCCGCCGGATACGGCACCCCCTGGCACACCGTGGCGCTCTTCAACGGCCTCTTCGCGGTGGTCGCCGTACTGGTCGCCTCCGTGGTCCTGTTCCGTCCCGGCCGCCCCGCCACGGCGGGGAACCACTGGAGCCAGGCGCTGGCGTGGGGCGGACTGATCCTCGGTGTGCTCGGCATGCTGATCGCCGGGGCCATGTGGTTCGACGTCTTCACCGACCTGCCCGTGGTCGCCGCCACCAAGTGATCTAAGCCCCCCCGCGACCCCGGGTCCCGCGGTCTAAGGCCCCCGTGCCCGTGCGGCACCGGGCCTAAGTACCCCGGACGACCGGAGTTCGGGCAGCTGCCCGATGTGGCGGACCCCCCTTGGGGACGAGGCTTGTCCCAGCGGAACAAGCCGCACAGCCAAGGGGAGCACACCATGTTCGAGCTCGAACTTCACCGGGTCCGCAGCGCGGAACTCCAGCGCGCGGCCGCTGAGGAGAACCAGGCCCGCGCCGTCATCGCCGTACGCCGGAGCGAGCGGAAGGTCCAGCGCGAGGCGCTGCGCGAGGCACGCCGCGAGGGGCGGGTGAATCAGCGGACCGGACGGGTGGGACGCGCCCTGCGGGTAGTACGGCACCACACGGCGGTATGAAGGTGATATCCGCTACCGCGCTGTCGGACCCCCGTGCGATGCTCAGCAGCGTGCAGACCCAGTCCGTCAGTCCCGTCTTCGTCGGCCGCGACTCCGAATTGACCCGGCTCGCCTCCGCGCTCGCCCGCGCCGACGCGGGCGAGCCGCAAGCCCTGGTGATCGGCGGTGAGGCGGGCGTCGGCAAGACCCGTCTTACCGAGGAGTTCCTCTGCGCGGCCGCCGCCGTGGGCGCGGTCACCGCCGTCGGCGGCTGCGTGGAGATCGGCGCGGACGGCCTGCCGTTCGCGCCGGTGGCCACGGCGCTGCGCTCGCTGTACCGGCAGCTCGGGGACGAGCTGACCGCGGCGGCCGGAAACCAGGCCGGTGAGCTGTCCCGGCTGTTGCCGGAACTCGGCGAGCACCACCAGGTATCACGCGAATCGCACGACGACGACGGCCGGATCCGGCTCTTCGAGCTCACCGCCCGGCTGCTGGAGCGGCTGGCGGCCGACCGCACCGTGGTCCTCGTCCTGGAGGACATGCACTGGGGTGACCGCTCCACCCGCGAACTGCTCGCCTACCTCTTCCGGTCGCTGCACCGCGGCCGTCTCGTGGTCGTGGCCACCTACCGGTCCGACGACATCCACCGCAGGCACCCGCTGCGGCCCTTCCTCGCCGAGCTGGACCGGATGCGTACGGTCGGGCGGATCGAGCTGTCCCGGTTCAGCCGCGCGGAGGTCCGCTGCCAGATCACCGGCATCATGGCCGCCGAGCCCAAGAGCGACCTCGTCGACCGGGTCTTCGACCGGTCCGACGGCAATCCGTTCTTCGTGGAGGAACTGGCCGTCAGCATTCAGCAGGGCTGCGCCACCGGCCTGAGCGATTCGCTGCGCGACCTGCTGCTGGTGCGTCTCGAAACGCTTCCCGAGGACGCCCAGCGCGCCGCCCGGATCGTCGCCGAGGGCGGCACAACTGTCGAGTACCCGCTGCTCGCGGCCGTCGCGGGCCTTTCCGAGGACGACCTCATCGAGGCGCTGCGCGCCTGTGTGGGCGCCAACATCCTGCTGCCCTCCGATGACGGCGACGGCTACCGCTTCCGGCACTCCCTGGTCCGCGAGGCCGTCAGCGACGATCTGCTGCCCGGTGAGCGCAGCAGGATCAACCGCCGCTACGCACAGGCCCTGGAGGCCGGCCCTGGACTGGTCCGCACCGATGAGCGCGCCGCCCGGCTGGCCAGCTACTGGTACAACGCCCACGACCCGGCCAAAGCCCTTCCCGCCGTGCTGCGCGCCTCCGTCGAGGCCCGGCACCGGCACGCCTACGCCGAGCAGCACGGGCTGCTGGAGCGGGCCCTGGACCTGTGGGACGACGCCCCGGAGGAGATCCGCGCCGGACTGCGTCCCGCCGACTACGCCGAGGTCTATCCGCCGTGCGGCTGCCACCCCGACACCCCGCTGAGCTTCCTCGACCTGCTGGCCGAGATCACCGTGTCCGCCCGGCTGAGCGGTGAGCCCGAGCGCGCCTTCGCCGTGACCAAGCGGGCGCTGCGGCTGATCGACGAGTCGGACGCGCTGCGTGCCGCCTGGTTCAGGGCCCAGCGCTCCCGGCTGGTCCAGGACCTGGGCCGGGGCGACGGCTGGGAGGACGTGGCCCGCGCCCAGGAGCTCGTACGCGACCTGCCGCCGTCCGCCGTCCACGCGGACGTGCTCGCCTTCGTCGCCGGCTGGACGATGATCCACAAGTCCGGTGCCGAAGGCATCGCCACGGCCGAGCGGGCCATGGAGCTGGCGCGCCAGGTCGGCGCCCGCGAGACGGAACTGAACGCCCGGCTGACCCTCGGCCTGCTCCATGTCGACTCCGGCGACGTCGAGGGCGGCCTGGCGCTGGCCGAGGACGTCTGCCGCGAAGCGCGGGAGCTAGGGCTTCCCGGCCTCATCGGCCGCGCCCACGGCAATCTGGCCTCGGCCCTGGAGGGCATCGGCCGGTCCCGTGAAGCCGTCGCGGTCTCCGTCGAGGGCGGCGAGCTGGTCCGCGAGATCGCCACCCGCAGCGTGCGCGCCTATCTGCGCGGCAACGAGGGCGAATCGCTGTTCTCCCTCGGGCTGTGGGAGCGGAGCGAAGCGGCCGTCCAGTGGTCCCGCACCAACGCCTCGGGGCTGATGGCGGCCGGCGAACAGGCGATGTACCTCGCCTTCCTCGCGGTGCGCCGCGGCCAGACCGAGCGGGCCGAGGAGTACGCGCAAGCCGCCCGTGAGAGCTTCCTCCATGACTCCCAGCCGCAGCACCTGCTCCCCATCCGCACGCTGACGCTGGAGATCGCCGCCCGGCGGGGCCGCTTCGCCGAGGCCCGTGCCGCCCTGAGCGACGGGCTGGACGCGGGATTCGTGCCCGGCACCTCCCGTTACGCGTGGCCGATGCTGGCCGCGGGCGCCGCCGCCGAGGCGGACGCGCCCTGGATGACTGTCGACGATCAGGACCGCGCCCAGCTGCTCCGGCGCATCCGCGCCACCGCGGCCGCGCTGCCCCGGCTCGCTCCGGTCTGGGACGCGTACGCCCTGCTCGTGGACGCCGAACTGGCCCGAGCCGAGGGACATGCCGCGCCCGGGCAGTGGGCCGCGACGGCCCGCGCCTTCGAGCCGCTGGAGCGCCCGTACGAGCTGACCCTGGCCCGTTACCGGTGGGCCGAGGCGCTGCTCGCCACCGGCCATGAGACCGGCGAGGCCCGGGAGACCCGGGAGACCCGGGAGGAGGCCGGCGCGCTTCTCGCGCTCGCCCACGCCGGCGCGGAAGCTCTCGGCGCGCGTCCGCTGGCGGACGAGATCGCGCTGCTCGCTCAGCGCGCCCGGCTGTCGCTGCGCGAGCACGCCGTCCACGCCGGCCACGCCGGCCACGACCGCCCGCGGACGAGCTCCGCGGCGGACGAGCCCGTCGATCCGGCCGAGGCCCTGGGCCTGACCGCACGGGAACGTGATGTGCTGCGGCTGGTCACCGACGGCCGGACGAATCGTCAGATCGCCGAGGAGCTGTTCATCTCGCCGAAGACGGCGAGCGTGCACGTGTCCAACATCCTGGCCAAGCTGAGCGTCTCCGGCCGTGGTGAGGCGGCCGCCCTGGCGCACCGGCTGCGGCTGTTCACCGTTCCGTCCGTATGACGACCTTCCCGGACTCGAGGTCGATCGAGCCGCGGCCGGGATCGTTGTCGCCCGCGTCCTCCCTGGTCAGCTCCAGCCGGTTCCGTTCGTCCTCGGTGTGCTTGCGCCCAGGAGCGAACAGGTCGTCGATGGGATTGAACATCGCGTACCTTCCCGGTGTCAGCCGACCGTGAGCCGCAGGATGCGGTCGTCGCCGGGCTTGGGCCGGCCCCGTCCGTCCGTGTTGCTGGTCGTCAGCAGCAGGGTGCCGTCCTCCAGGGTGACCACCGTACGCAGCCGCCCGTAGGTTCCGGTGAAGAACGCCTGCGGCGCTGCCGCGGCCTTCGTGCCGTCCAGCGGGATGCGCCACAGCCGCTCGCCCCTGAGGGAGGCCATCCAGATGGAGCCGGCGGCGTAGGCGATGCCGCTGGGGGAGGCGTCCGCGGTGGGCCACTGCACGACGGGGTCGACGTATCCGGCCTGATGGGCCTGACCCTCGACGACCGGCCAGCCGTAGTTCCTGCCCGGCTCGATGAGGTTCAGCTCGTCCCAGGTGTTCTGCCCGAACTCCGCGGCCCACAGGCGCCCCTTCGCGTCCCAGGCCAGGCCCTGCACATTGCGGTGGCCGTAGGAATAGACCACGGAACCGGGATCGGGATTGCCCTCCGCGGGCAGCCCGTCCGGGGTCATCCGCAGGATCTTCCCGCCCAGCGACTTCTTGTCCTGGGCCAGCGGACCGTTCCCGCTCTCGCCGGTACCGGCGTAGAGCATCTTGTCCGGGCCGAAGGCGATCCGCCCGCCGTTGTGATTGGTGCCGCTGGGAATGCCGCGCAGGATCGTGTCGGGCGCCCCCAGCTGCTGGCCGGCGGTCCTGGCCGGGTCGTAGAGCATCCTGGCGATGCGGTTGTCGTCGGCGGTGGTGAAGTACGCGTACACGAGCCGGTCCGAGCCGAACGCGGGGGAGATCGCGAGCCCGAGCAGACCGCCCTCACCCCCCGGCGTTCCGCCCGCCACTCCCGGTACCGAGCCGACCTCGGTGGTCTTCCCGGTGGCGGGATCGACCCGGAGGATCTTCCCGGTGTCCCGCGAGGCGACCAGCACGGCCCCGTCCGGCAGTTCGGCCACGCCCCAGGGGGTGGTGAGGCCGGTGGCGAGGGTCCCGGCCACCTCGGCGGTGCCCGTCGCGGGAGCGGCGGACTCCGACGCGGAGGGGGCGGGGGTGGTGGCGGCGGACGCGGACGGTTTCTTCGTGGGCGACGGGCCCACGACCCCGCCGTCGGGCGACGAGCAGCCCGCCGCCAGGAGTGCGGCAGCGGCGAGCACGGCGGTCACGGTGGTGGTACGGCGGTGCACTGCGGGTCCCCCCTCGTTGTCCCCCGCGACGGCGCCACGGGGTTCCGCTCCGCGATGCCGGCCAGGGGCCAGGGGACGACCCCCGGGAAATTCCAGCACACATCGGACCCGCGCCGCCCGGCTCTTCCCGGTTCCCATCGGCCACCACTCCGTTCCCTCCGGTTCTCGCCGGTCCCGCGCGAGCCCCTCCTCAGTCTCCCGCCGGTGGCGGGAACCGGCACGGGTCAGTCCCAGGAGCCCCGTACCGCGGGCAGCGCCGCGATCTCCGCGAAGTCCGCCGCCGCCAGGCGCAGTCCGGCCGCCCCCGCGTTCTCCGCCGCCCAGCGCTCCGTCTTCGTGCCCGGCACCGGGACCACGCCGGGCCCCTGGCCCAGCACCCAGGCCAGCGCCACCTGCGCGGGAGTCGCGCCGAGCCGTTCCGCGATCCGCCGCAGCCCCGCCACGATCGGCTGGTTGGAGGCCATCATCTCGGCCGTGAACCGGGGATGCCGGGCCCGCAGATCGTCCGGCTCGAAGCCCTGCCCCGGGGTGAGGGTGCCGGTGAGGAAGCCATTGCCGAGCGGCATCGCGGCCATGAATCCCACGCCGCGGGCCGCGCACCACGGCAGCAGCGCCTCCAGCGCCTCGGTGGACCACACAGACAGCTCCGCCTGCACACAGCTCACCGGGAACACCTGCTGGGCGCGCACCAATTGCCGGATCGTTTCATCGTGCATATGGGAGCCGGTACGCCGGTTCCCGCGCGCTCCGACCGCGCACAGCCCCAGCGAGCGCACCTTGCCGGCCGCCACCAGCTCCGCCATCGCGCCCCAGGTCTCCTCGATGGGGACCTCCGCGTCGATCCGGTGCAGCTGGTACAGGTCGATGACATCGGTCTGCAGCCGCCGCAGCGACGCGTCACAGGCCCGCTTGATGTACCCGGGCCGTCCGTTGGCCACGATGTGCTGTTCGCCCACCAGCAGACCGCACTTGGTGGAGACGAAGACATCCCGGCGGCGCTCCCGCAGCACCCGCCCGACCAGGAGTTCGTTGGTGAACGGGCCGTACATGTCCGCCGTGTCCAGCAGGGACGTCCCGCTGTCGAGCGCGGTGTGCACCGCCCGCAGGGATCCCTCGCCGTCCTGCCGCGAAGCGCTGTACGCCCAGCTCATGGGCATGCATCCCAGGCCCACGGCGCCCACTTCGAGAGCTGCCGCACCGATTGTCCTGCGCTCCACCTGGCCTGCCCTCCTCACCGCGCCCCAACAGGGGCGTGGACCAAGGTAACGTCCCCCTCCGACGGCGCATCGCATAGCCTCCTGACCATGGCTGACACGTTGCTGAACCACCGGCCCCAGGTCTGGCTGCCCATTCCCGCCGAGGAGATCGGCGCGCTGCCCACCGGGCTGGACTACCTCTTCTGGGACGGTGCGGACGACTTTCCGGCGGACCCGGCCGAGGCCGCGTTCTACGTCGTCCCGTACATGAAGGGCGCCGCCGTCGCGGTGCGGCCGCTGTCCCGCATGACGGGCGTCCGCGTCGTACAGACCCTGAGCGCGGGCGTCGACAACGTCGCCGGGCACCTCGGGCAGCTGCCGCCCGGCGTGCGGCTGTGCAACGCACGCGGGGTGCACGAGGCGAGCACCGCCGAACTCACCCTCGCGCTCGTCCTCGCCTCCCTGCGCGGCATCCCGCGCTTCGTGCGCGGCCAGGACGCCGAGGAGTGGCGCGACGGCTTCTACCCGGCGCTCGCCGACAAGAATGTGCTCGTCATCGGCTACGGAGCGATCGGCACCGCGATCGAGGACCGGCTCACGCCCTTCGAGTGCGACGTCGTGCGCGTCGCCCGCACCGCGCGCCCCTCCCCGCGCGGCCCCGTGCACGCTCTCTCCGAACTGCCCGAACTCCTCCCGCAGGCCGATGTGGTGATCCTGTCCACGCCGCTCACCGAGGCGACCAGGGGGCTGGCGGGAGCGGAGTTCCTGTCGCGGATGAAGGACGGCGCACTCCTGGTGAACGTCGCACGCGGTCCCGTGGTCGACACCAAAGCGCTGCTCGCAGAACTGGAGTCCGGACGACTGCTGGCGGCACTCGATGTCACAGACCCCGAACCGCTGCCCGCCGGGCACCCGCTCTGGCACGTTCCCGGCCTTCTCATCAGCCCGCACGTCGGCGGCAGCACCTCCGCGTTTCTCCCGAGGGCCAAGCGGCTGCTGCGCGCCCAGTTGTTCCGTTTTGCCACAGGAGAGCCGCTGAACAACGTGGTCACCACCACCTGACGCCCCCGGCGGAGGGTCCGCGGCACCCGGTGACTGCAGCCAGTGGCGGTGATCTCCCTTGCGGTTACGCTGTGTAGAGGAACTATGTCCCTGAGTGACGAGTCTGGTGTATCGTCCCGACCGGGGGACGTGCCGCGGACACCCAGGGGGTCATGACGGCGCGCGAAAGATCAGCAAGCGAGGGGGGCGACGGGCGATGTACGGCCAATGGCGAGACAACCTGACGCGGTACCGTGGCGGTCCGCGACGGCGACACCGGACCACGTGGTGAGTTCGACCGGGGCGGTGCTCGCCCAGTCACCCGTCCAGGGCGGCAGGGCGGGACTGTTGCCCCAATTCCTCGTCGCCGTGCTCTGCGGCGGCTATGCCACCGGCGCCGCGCTGGGCTGGGGGTCCGCGGGGGTGGCCCGCTTCATGGGCGACTTCGGGCTCTCCGCCGCCGCGGGCACCGCGAGCATCTCCTCGTTCGTCTACGCCCGGACGCTCTCCGGCCGGGAGCGGCCGGCCTGGTTCCTGTTCGCCGTGTCGTCCGCCATGGTGGCGACCGGCAACGGCACCTGGGGCTGGTACGAAGTGGTCCTGGGCACGTCCGTCCCGACGACCTCGGTGGCCGACTTCTGCTTCCTGCTCTTCGCGCCGCCCGCCATCATCGGTCTGCTGGTGCTCGCCAAGCGCCCGGTGACCCGGGCCGGCTGGATCTGCCTCGGGCTCGACACCTGGCTGATCGGCGGCTCGCTGGTCACGCTGTCCTGGAGCCTCGCGCTCGCGCACGACGCGAACCTGAAGGGCCAGAGCACCGCCCATGCCGCGCTGGCGCTCGCCTACCCGCTGCTGGACATCGCGCTCGCCAGCATGGTGCTGGCGCTGCACTTCCGGCGCTCCTCGGTGAACCGCGCGGCTGTCAACACCGCCATCGCCGCGCTCGCTCTGACGGTGCTGTGCGACGCCCTGTTCAGCTCGCCGCTCTGGCGCGACCAATACCACTCCGGGCAGATCCTGGACGCCGGCTGGTTCGCCGGCAGCATGCTGCTCGCGTACGCGCCCTGGGCGGGCAGACGCGACCTGGCCCGGCTCGAGGCCCCGCGCGCCACGTCGCACTCCAGCCGCAAGGTCGCGGGCTCGCTGGCCGCTCTCATCCCGTACCTCGCGGCGGCGGTCTGCACCCTCGGCATCCTCTACAACGTGATCGACAACCGGAAGATCGACCAGGTGGTGCTCCTCACCGGCTGCACCGTCGTCCTCGCGCTCGTGGTCCGCCAGGGCATCATGCTGCTCGACAACATCTCCCTCACCCAGGAGCTGGCCCAGAAGGAGAACCACTTCCGGTCCCTGGTGCAGGGCTCCAGCGACGTCATCATGATCGCCGCGCCCACCGGCGTGCTCCGCTATGTGAGCCCCGCCGCCCAGGGCGTGTACGGCCGCGGCGCCGAGGACATGGTCGGCACCGAACTCGCCTCCCACATCCATCCCGAGGACCTGGGGAGGGTGGTGCACGAGGTCCGCAGGTTTCTCGCCGCCTCGCCCGCCGCGGAGCCCGCTACGCGCATCGAATGCCGTATCCGCGCCGGGCGCGGCCGGGACGGCGACGGCGGCTGGCTCAATGTCGAGTCCAGCGTCAACCGCTACCAGGGCGGGCTGATCTTCAACAGCCGCGATGTGACCGAACGGGTGCGGCTGCAGGCCCAGCTCCAGCACAACGCCTCGCACGACCCGCTCACCGACCTGCCCAACCGGGCCCTGTTCACCGAACGGGTCAGCCGGGCACTGGGCGGCCGCCGCAACGGCGACGGCGAGGCGGCGGTGCTCTTCGTCGACCTCGACGGGTTCAAAGCGGTCAACGATACGGTCGGCCACCAGGCCGGTGACGAACTTCTCGTCCAGGCGGCCCGGCGGCTCCAGGAGTCGGTCCGGTCCGGGGACACGGCGGCACGATTGGGCGGCGATGAATTCGCCGCCCTCATCTGTGGCGGGAGCGCGGACCGGCGGCTGCGGGAGTACCAGATCCACGAGATCGCCGACCGGCTGCGTTCCGCCCTCTCCGAGCCGTACCGGGTGGAGTCCGGCGAGGTCCGGGTCGCGGCCAGCATCGGCGTGGCCTTCGCCGAGCCGGGGATCACCCCCAGCGAGCTCATGCGCAACGCCGACCTGGCGATGTACCGCGCGAAACAGGCGGGAAAGGGGCGGGTCGAGATGTACGCGCCCCAGATGCAGGCCGATGTGGTGCGCCGCGCGGAGCTGGCCACCCGGCTGCGCAACGCCCTGCACGACGGGGAGTTCACCCTGCTGCACCAGCCCGTGGTCGAGCTGAGGACCGGCCGTGTCGCCGCCGTCGAGGCACAGGCCCGCTGGCGCTCCGCCCAGGGGATCCTGTTCACCCCCGCCGAGTTCCTCCGGGTGGCGGAGGACACCGACCGCACCGCCGAGCTGAGCCGCTGGCTGCTGCAGGAAGCCGTCGAGCAGGCCGCGCTCCGGCACGGCGCGGGACATCCCGTGCCGGTGGCCGTCCGGATGTCCGTCCGCCGGCTGATGCACCGCGATCTGCCGCTGGGCAGCATCGAGACGCTGCTGAGCCGTCATGAGCTGCCGACCGGCGGGCTGGTCCTCGAGCTGACCGACAGCGACCCGCGGATCTCCTTCGAGGAGCTGGAGCGCAGGCTGTCGGCGCTGCGCCGGCTGGGGGTGCAGATCGCCCTCGACGGCTTCGGCGCCGGATACGCCGCGATGACCGCGCTGCGCAGGCTCCCGGTGGACGTACTCAAACTCGACCGCACCTTCGTCGAGGGTGTCGTCGAGTCCGCCCGGCTCCACAAGATCACCTCGGGGCTGCTGCGGATCGCCGAGGACCTGGGCATCCGCACCGTGGCCGATGGTGTGGACCGGCCCGAGCAGGTCCTCGCGCTGCGCGCCATGGGCTGTACCCACGGCCAGGGGATGGCCTTCTCCGGTCCGCTCGACGAGCACCGGCTGCGGGGCTCGCTGTCCCGCGGCGGGTACCCCGTACCACACGGCTCCAGCGCCCTGACCAGCGGTCCGCGCCCGGTGCGGCACACCGGATGCACCGGAACGGGTGACCCGCTTCGCTCAAATGCTGAGACGCCCGTCCCACCCGCTTGACACTCCAAGGGGTCCCGGAGGAAGGTCGTGGCCATGCGCACCCGAATTCTCGTACTTGGAAAGCGCGTCGGCTGACCGAGGCCCACCATCGCCTTGGACAACGCACCGGCGCGCTCCCCTCGCTTGCCTAACGGCACGAGGGGTTTTTTGTTGCCTGGCACCCAGAAGAAACTCATCTTCGAGAGAAGAGAACGCAGATGACCGAGCAGGCCACCGGGGCCCCCCATCCGCAGCAGCGGGCCCGTAGCGGAGGGCACACGCCCGCCACCGTCGAGCGCATGACGGGCGCACAGTCCCTCATCCGTTCTCTCGAGGCGGTCGGCGCCGACACCGTATTTGGCATCCCGGGCGGTGCGATCCTGCCGGCCTACGACCCGCTGATGGACTCCGTCAAGGTGCGGCACATCCTGGTCCGCCACGAGCAGGGCGCCGGCCACGCCGCCACCGGCTACGCGCAGGCCACCGGCAAGGTCGGGGTGTGCATGGCCACCTCGGGTCCTGGCGCCACCAACCTCGTGACGCCGATCGCCGACGCCCACATGGACTCCGTCGCGCTGGTCGCGATCACCGGTCAGGTCGCCTCCAAGGCGATCGGCACCGACGCCTTCCAGGAGGCGGACATCTGCGGCATCACGATGCCGATCACCAAGCACAACTTCCTGGTGACCAAGGCCGACGACATCCCGCGGACCATCGCCGAGGCGTTCCACATCGCCTCCACCGGCCGTCCGGGCCCGGTCCTGGTCGACATCGCCAAGGACGCGCTGCAGAACCAGACGACGTTCTCCTGGCCGCCGCAGATGGACCTGCCCGGCTACCGTCCGGTGACCAAGCCGCACGCCAAGCAGATCCGTGAGGCCGCCCGGCTGATCAACGAGGCCGAGCGCCCGGTGCTGTACGTCGGCGGCGGCGTCATGAAGGCCCGCGCCACCGCCGAGCTGCGGATCCTGGCCGAGCTGACCGGCGCACCGGTCGTCACCACCCTGATGGCCCTCGGCTCCTTCCCCGACAGCCACCCGCAGCACGTCGGCATGCCCGGCATGCACGGTGACGTCACCGCGGTCACCGCGTTGCAGAAGGCCGACCTGCTGGTCGCCCTCGGCGCCCGGTTCGACGACCGGGTCACCGGCCGGCTCGACACCTTCGCCCCGCTCGCGAAGATCGTGCACGCCGACATCGACCCCGCCGAGATCGGCAAGAACCGCGCCGCGGACGTGCCGATCGTCGGCGACGCCCGCGAGGTCCTCGCCGACCTCATCGTCGCGGTCCAGGCGGACCACGAGGCCGGTCACAAGGGCGACTACACCGACTGGTGGAAGGACCTCAACCGCTGGCGCGACACCTACCCGCTGGGGTACGACACCCCCGACGACGGCAGCCTGTCACCGCAGCAGGTCATCGAGCGGATCGGCCAGCTGGCCCCCGAGGGCACCCTGTTCGCGGCCGGCGTCGGCCAGCACCAGATGTGGGCCGCGCAGTTCATCAAGTACGAGAAGCCCAACACCTGGTTCAACTCCGGCGGCGCCGGGACCATGGGGTACGCGGTGCCCGCCGCGATGGGCGCCAAGGCAGGCGTCCCCGGCGCGACCGTCTGGGCGGTCGACGGTGACGGCTGCTTCCAGATGACCAATCAGGAGCTGGTCACCTGCGCGCTCAACAACATCCCGATCAAGGTCGCCATCATCAACAACGGCGCCCTGGGCATGGTCCGGCAGTGGCAGAACCTCTTCTACGGGGAGCGGTTCTCCAACACCGTGCTGCACGCCGGTGAGACCAACGCCGACAGCGGCTCGACCGTCGGCGTCGGCTCGACGGTCAACCGCGGCACCCGCGTCCCGGACTTCGTCAAGCTGTCCGAGGCGATGGGCTGCGTGGGCCTGCGCTGCGAGAGCCCGGACGACCTGGACGCGGTCATCGCCAAGGCCAACTCCATCAACGACCGCCCGGTGGTCGTGGACTTCATCGTTCACGAGGACGCCATGGTGTGGCCGATGGTCGCCGCTGGTACCTCCAATGACGAGATCCTGGCCGCCCGCGATGTCCGCCCGGACTTCAGCGATGGCCAGGAAGACTGAGGCGCAGGACCGAGAGAAGGAACGAAGCGACATGTCCAAGCACACGCTCTCCGTCCTGGTGGAGAACAAGCCCGGCGTCCTGGCCAGGATCACCGCGCTGTTCTCCCGCCGCGGCTTCAACATCGACTCCCTCGCGGTCGGCACCACCGAGCACCCCGAGATCTCCCGCATCACGATCGTCGTCAACGTGATCGACGAGCTTCCGCTGGAGCAGGTCACCAAGCAGCTCAACAAGCTGGTGAACGTCCTGAAGATCGTCGAACTGGAGCCGGCCGGCGCCGTTCAGCGGGAACTCGTCCTGGTGAAGGTGCGGGCCGACAACGAGTCCCGATCCAAGATCGTCGAGATCGTCCAGCTGTTCCGCGCCAAGACCGTGGACGTCTCCCCCGAGGCGGTCACGATCGAGGCCACCGGCGGCGCGGACAAGCTCGAAGCGATGCTCAAGATGCTGGAACCCTTCGGCATCAAGGAGCTGGTGCAGTCCGGCACCATCGCGATAGGGCGTGGCGCCCGCTCCATCACCGACCGCTCGCTGCGCGCCCTCGACCGCTCCGCGTAGCAAGAGCGGTCCCTGAACCACCGCAGCACCACCGCGGCACGCCGGGGACCGCATGGCGAGACCGACAAGCTTTCTTCCGCCCACCGGACGTACTGTGTGGGCAATCCACCAGAACCAAGGAGATATCCCAAGTGGCTGCCGAGCTGTTCTACGACGACGACGCCGACCTCTCCATCATCCAGGGCCGCAAGGTCGCGGTCATCGGATACGGCAGCCAGGGCCACGCCCACGCGCTGTCGCTGCGCGACTCCGGCGTCGACGTGCGCGTCGGCCTGCACGAGGGCTCCAAGTCCAAGGTCAAGGCCGAGGAGCAGGGCCTGCGCGTGGTCAGCGTCGCGGAGGCCGCCACCGAGGCCGACGTCATCATGATCCTGGTCCCGGACCCGATCCAGGCCAAGGTCTACGAGGAGTCCATCAAGGACAACCTCAAGGACGGCGACGCCCTCTTCTTCGGCCACGGCCTCAACATCCGCTACGGCTTCATCAAGCCGCCGGCCGGTGTCGACGTCGCCCTGGTCGCCCCGAAGGGCCCGGGCCACCTGGTCCGCCGCCAGTACGAAGAGGGCCGCGGCGTCCCGTGCATCGCGGGTGTCGAGCAGGACGCGACCGGCAAGGCGTTCGAGCTCGCCCTGTCCTACGCGAAGGGCATCGGCGGCACCCGCGCCGGCGTCATCAAGACCACCTTCACCGAGGAGACCGAGACCGACCTCTTCGGCGAGCAGGCGGTCCTGTGCGGCGGCGCCTCGGCGCTCGTCAAGGCGGGCTTCGAGACCCTCGTCGAGGCCGGCTACCAGCCCGAGATCGCGTACTTCGAGTGCCTCCACGAGCTCAAGCTGATCGTGGACCTCATGTACGAGGGCGGCCTGGAGAAGATGCGCTGGTCGGTCTCCGAGACCGCCGAGTGGGGCGACTACGTCACCGGCCCCCGCATCATCAACGACCAGACCAAGGTCGAGATGAAGAAGGTCCTCGCCGAGATCCAGGACGGCACCTTCGCCAACAACTGGATCGCCGAGTACAACGCCGGCCTCCCGAACTACAACAAGTACAAGAAGGCCGACGAGAACCACCTGCTCGAGACCACGGGCAAGAAGCTCCGCAAGCTCATGAGCTGGGTCGACGACAAGGCGTAAGCCTCATCGGGTGCGGGGCGGTCACAGCGGCCGCCCCGCACCGTTGTCCACGGCGTACACCCACGTGCGGGTGATCCTTCCACCAAGGCACAAGTCGTACTCGGCGTCGCCGATACACTGCTAAACATCAAGCGCGTCAGGCTCACAGCGTCGTGCGTCTACCACGCGGCATGCCATCCCCTCCCTCCCTGGGCGTCCGCGGGACCGGCCGCCCACGAAGGACAAGTGAGGACCACGTGAGCCAGAAGCCTGTCGTACTCATCGCCGAAGAGCTGTCGCCCGCCACCGTCGGCGCGCTGGGGCCGGATTTCGACATCCGGCACTGCAACGGCGCCGACCGGGGTGAGTTGCTCTCCGCGATCAAGGATGCCGACGCCATCCTGGTCCGAAGCGCCACCAAGGTCGATGCGGAAGCCATCGCCGCCGCGCCCAAGCTGCGCGTCGTCGCCCGCGCGGGTGTCGGTCTGGACAATGTCGACGTCTCCGCCGCGACCAAGGCCGGCGTCATGGTCGTCAACGCGCCGACGTCCAACATCGTCACCGCCGCCGAGCTGGCCTGCGGCCTGCTCATCGCTTCCGCCCGGAACATCGCTCCGGCCAACGCCGCGCTCAAGAACGGCGAATGGAAGCGGAACAAGTACACCGGTGTGGAGCTGGCCGAGAAGACCCTCGGCGTGGTCGGCCTCGGCCGGATCGGCGTGCTGGTCGCTCAGCGCATGTCCGCGTTCGGTATGA
Organism: Streptomyces sp. PH10-H1; assembly: GCF_030063355.1. GTDB lineage: Bacteria > Actinomycetota > Actinomycetes > Streptomycetales > Streptomycetaceae > Actinacidiphila. Next base: position 2,316 of record NZ_JASISZ010000008.1, on the reverse strand, counting down.
AGATCGTCGCGTACGACCCCTATGTGCAGCCGGCGCGGGCCGCACAGATGGGCGTCAAGCTCCTCGCTCTCGACGAGCTGCTGGAAATCGCGGACTTCATCACCGTCCACCTCCCCAAGACCCCCGAGACCATCGGCCTGATCGGTGAGGACGCCCTCCACAAGGTCAAGCCGTCGGTCCGGATCGTGAACGCCGCGCGCGGCGGGATCGTCGACGAGGAGGCGCTCGCCTCGGCGCTGAAGGAGGGCCGCGTCGCGGGCGCGGGCCTGGACGTGTACGCGAAGGAGCCGTGCACCGACTCCCCGCTCTTCCAGTTCGACAACGTGGTGGCCACCCCGCACCTGGGCGCCTCCACCGATGAGGCGCAGGAGAAGGCCGGCATCGCCGTCGCCAAGTCCGTCCGCCTCGCGCTCGCCGGTGAGCTGGTACCGGACGCGGTCAACGTCCAGGGCGGCGTCATCGCCGAGGACGTACGGCCCGGCCTGCCGCTCGCCGAGAAGCTCGGCCGGATCTTCACCGCGCTCGCCGGCGAGGTCGCCGCCCGGCTCGATGTCGAGGTCCGCGGCGAGATCACCCAGCACGACGTGAAGGTGCTCGAACTCTCGGCGCTCAAGGGCGTCTTCGAGGACGTCGTCGCCGAGACGGTCTCCTACGTCAACGCGCCGCTGTTCGCCCAGGAGCGCGGTGTCGAGGTCCGGCTGACCACGTCGAGCGAGTCCCCCGACCACCGCAACATGGTCACGGTGCGCGGCACCCTGTCGAGTGGCGCGGAGGTCTCGGTCTCCGGCACGCTGGCCGGCCCCAAGAACATCCAGAAGATCGTCGCCGTCGGTGACGAGGACGTGGACCTGGTCCTCGCCGACCACATGGCCTTCCTCCGCTACACCGACCGCCCCGGCGTCGTCGGCACCGTCGGCCGCATCCTCGGTGAGGCCGGCGTCAACATCGCGGGCATGCAGGTCGCTCGTGCGACGGTCGGCGGCGAGGCCCTCGTGGCCCTCACCGTCGACACCTCCATCCCGCCGGCCGCCCTCGCGGAGATCGCAGAGGAAATCGGCGCCACGTCGGCCCGCGCGGTGGACCTCACCGACTGACCGCAGGTCACCGACCGGCCATGGCCCGGACGTCAGCGACGCAGCCGCCCTTCATTCGTTCGAGGGGCGGCTTCGTCATTCCCTCCCGCTACGCTGGACGCTGCGGACAGAATGCCGTCCATGGGAGGAATCATGACTGCCCAACCGCTTCCGGCCTGGGCCTTCCCGCCCGTGGATGGATTCACCGCGGACGACCTTGACCGCATTCCCGATCTCCCGCCGCACACAGAGCTGATCGACGGGAGCCTTGTCTTCGTGAGCCCGCAGAAGAGTTTCCACACGCTGGTCATGGATGTCCTGGTGAACGGACTGCGACGCTCCGTCCCCGAGACACTGCGGGTACGCCGGGAGATGACGATCGTTCTGGACCGGCACAACCGTCCTGAGCCGGACATCTCTGTCGTACGCGCGGAAGCGGTGGCCGACGAGGGGCTCAACGAGACCCGCTATCTCGTCGAGGATGTCGTTCTCGCCGTGGAAGTGGTCTCCCCGGAGTCCGTGGCGCGTGACCGCAATCGCAAGCCCCAGCTCTACGCGGAAGCGGGCATCCCGAACTTCTGGCTCGTCGAGCAGTCAGAGGTGGGCGAGCCGATCGTCCACGTCTACGAGCTGGACCAGGTCGCCAAGAAGTACGTGCACGCGGGCATCCACCACAAGCGCTTGAAAATCTGCGTCCCCTTCACCATCGACATCGATCTCACCGAAATCGACCGTCTCTAGGACTCCCGCAGGACCGCAGCCGGCCGATCACAGCCGTGCGGCCTTCAACGCCATGTGCAGCAGCAGCCGGTCCTCGCCCTCGTCGAGGTCGAGGCCGGTGAGCTGTTCGATGCGGGAGAGGCGGTAGTAGAGGGTCTGGCGGTGGATGGCGAGGGCGGCGGCGGTGCGGCCGGCCTGGCCGGCGCAGTCGAGGTAGACCTCGGCGGTGCGGGCGAGTTCGCGGTGGGACGGCTCCAGCAGGGGGCGTACGGCGGGGTCGGGGGCGGCGCCCGGGGGGATCGCCGCGAGCATGCGGTACGGGCCGAGGCCGGCCCAGTCGGCGACCGGTGCGAGCCGGGGCTGGGCGCGGGCCGCGCGGGCGGCGGTGGTCGCCTGCAGCCAGGCGTCGGACAGCCCGGCGAGACCGCGCGCGGGCTCGCCGATGCCGGCCACGGCGGCGGGCGCGGCCGACAGCCCTCCCACCCCCACGTGCCGGGGCCCGGCCCGCGCCACGTCCCCCACC
>NZ_JASISZ010000089.1 GCF_030063355.1 Streptomyces sp. PH10-H1 | reverse complement strand
GTACGTGCACTCCCGCCGGAGGCGGAACCGTTGCTGACCTTCCGTCAGAATGGAACACGTTCTAGTATTCGGCCGCATGGGCATCGGAATCACCGAAGAGCACCAGGAGTTGGCGACAGCCACAACCGGCTGGGCGAACCGCGCGGCACCCCCCGAAGTCGTGCGCGCAGCGCTCGAAGAGGGGCCGGGCGCGAGACGGCCGGCGTGGTGGGGGGAGGCGGCGGCGCAGGGGTTGTTGGCCGTGCACCTTCCGGAGGAGTTCGGCGGGGGAGGCGGGGATCTGCTCGATCTGGCCGTGGTGTTGGAGGAGTTGGGGGCGGCCTGTCTGCCGGGGCCGTTTCTGCCGACCGTGCTGGCAGGGGCGGTGCTGGCGCGGGCGGCGGAGGGGAAGGCGCTGCTGGCGGGGCTGGCGGACGGCAGCAGGGTCGCGGCGGTCGCGCTGGGCGCGGGGTCGATGACGGCCGAGCCGTCGGAGAGCGGCGGGTACGTACTGGACGGCACCGCTCCGCCGGTGCTCGGCGGGGCGCAGGCCGATCTGGTGCTGCTGCGGGCCGGCTCGGTGTGGATGGCGGTGGACGCCGCGGCGCTGGAGGTGCGGGAGTGCTCCGGGGCCGATCCGACGCGGCGCACCGCCGAGGTCGTGGCCCGACGGGTGCCGGTGCCCGCCGAGCGGGTGCTGGGGATCGAGTCGGGGGTGGTGGAGGATCTGGCCCGGGTGCTGTTCGCCGCCGAGGCGTGCGGGATCGCGGGCTGGGCGCTGCGTACGGCCACCGGGTACGCGAAGGTGCGCGAGCAGTTCGGGCGGCCGATCGGCCAGTTCCAGGCCGTGAAGCACCTGTGCGCGGACATGCTCGTACGGGTCGAGCAGGCGCGTGCGCTGACCTGGGACGCGGCGCGTGACGTACTGCCGCTGACGGCGGCGATGGCGGCGGCCACGGCCGTCGAGGCGGCGTTCGGCTGCGCGAAGGACTGTATTCAGATCCTGGGCGGCATCGGCTTCACCTGGGAGCACGACGCGCATCTGTATCTGCGGCGGGCGACCGCGGTGCGGCAGCTGCTCGGGGCGGGGCACACCCACCGGCTGCGGGTGGCGGCCCTGGCCGGGGCGGGGGCCCGGCGTGAGCTGCGGCTCGATCTGCCACCGGAGGCGGTCGCCTACCGCGAGCTGGCGCGGGCGGCGGTGGGCTCCGCCGGGGGGCTCGATCCGGCCGCCGCGCGCAAGGCGCTGGCTCCGACGGGGTATGCCGCGCCGCATCTGCCGGTGCCGTACGGGCTGGGCGCGGGGCCGGTGCAGCAGCTGGCCGTGCAGCAGGAGCTGCGGTCGGCGGGGGTGAAGGTGAGCGATCTCGGGATCGCCACCTGGGTGGTGCCGTCACTGATCGCGCACGGCAGCCAGGAGCAGCGGGACCGCTATGTGCCGCGCACGCTGCGCGGTGAGGCGCTGTGGTGCCAGCTGTTCTCGGAGCCGGGCGCGGGTTCGGACCTGGCGTCTCTGCGGACGAGGGCGGATCGGTTGCCGGACGGCCGCTGGCAGGTCAACGGGCAGAAGGTGTGGACGTCGGCCGCCCAGTGGTCGGACTTCGGGATCCTGCTGGCCAGGACGGATCCGGCGGCGCCCAAGCACAAGGGGCTGACGTACTTCGTGGTGGACATGAAGAACACGCCCGGTATCGGCATCAGGCCGCTGAAGGAGATCACCGGCGACTCGCTCTTCAACGAGGTGTACTTCGACGATGTCGTGCTGCCCGCCGACGCGGTCGTCGGGGAGGTGGACGGCGGCTGGCGGGTGGCCCGCAACACCCTCGGTAACGAACGGGTGCACATGGCGGACCAGGTGGCGTTCGACACCGGGCTCGAGGCGCTGATCGGGCCGGCCTGTGCGGCCGGCGAGGTGGTGGGCGACCGGCTCGGCGGGCTGCTCGCGGAGGCGCACGCGCTGGCGTCCATCGGACTGCGGACCACCCTGCAGCAGGTGTCGGGACTCGAACCCGGCGCGGGCGCCTCGGTGCGCAAGCTCGTCCAGACGCCGCACCAGCAGCGCATCGCCGAACTGGCGCTGGAACTGCTCGGCCCCGAGGGCGTCACGGACGAACGCGCCCTGCACGGATTCCTGATGGCGCGCTGCCTGACCATCGCGGGCGGTACGACGCAGGTGCAGCTCAATGTCGTCGCCGAGCGGATCCTCGGCCTCCCTCGTGACTGAACCCGTGACTGGACCCGTGACTGAACCTGTGACTGAACCTGTGACTGAAGGAGTGCGCATGACCAGCAAGGTCTTCGTTGTCGGCGTCGGCATGACGAAGTTCGAGAAGCCCGAGACCCGGGACTGGCAGTACTGGGACATGGCGAAGGAGGCGGGGAACAAGGCCCTCGCCGACGCCGGGATCTCCTACGACCTCGTGGAGCAGGTGCCGGTCGGGTACTGCTACCAGGCGTCCACGGCGGGCCAGCGGGCGGTGTACGAGCTCGGGCTCAGCGGTGTGCCGGTGTACAACGTCAACAACAACTGCGCCACGGGGTCCACCGCGCTGATGATGGCCCGGCAGTTCGTGGCGGGCGGCCTCAACGACTGCGTCCTCGCGCTCGGCTTCGAGAAGATGACCAAGGGCGCGCTGGGCGCCGGATCGAGCGGCGGCGACTTCGCGACCTCGCCCGTCGCCAGGCACTACGGCGTGATGGCCGCCAAGCACGGCTTCGAGATGACCCCGCCCACCGCCCAGATCTTCGGCAACGCCGCCCGCGAGCACATGGAGCGGTACGGCACGACCGCCGAGCAGCTCGCGGCGGTCGGCGCGAAGAACCACGGGCACTCGGCCAACAACCTCAATGCCCAGTTCCAGGACGTCTACACCGTCGGGGAGATCCTGGCCGCCAGGACCATTCACGCGCCGCTGACCAAGCTGCAGTGCTCCCCGACCTCGGACGGTTCCGCGGCCGCGGTGGTGGTCTCGGAGCGCTTCGTGCGCGAACACGGCCTGGAGGACAGGGCCGTGGAGATCGCCGGCCAGGCGATGACCACGGACACCGGCGAGAGCTTCTCCTCGGGGTCGTGCATCGATGCGGTGGGCAAGCCGATGTCGCGGGCGGCGGCGCACGCGGTCTACGAGGAGTCGGGGCTGGGGATCGAGGACGTCGACGTCATCGAGCTCCATGACTGCTTCTCCATCAACGAGCTGCTGACGTACGAGGCGCTGGGCATGTGCGGGGAGGGCGAGTCCGGCAAGCTCATCGGCGACGGGGCCACCACGTACGGCGGGCGCTGGGTGGTCAATCCGTCAGGGGGCCTGATTTCGAAGGGGCATCCGCTGGGCGCCACCGGTCTCGCCCAGGCCGCCGAGCTGGTCTGGCAGTTGCGGGGCGAGGCGGGACTCCGTCAGGTCGAAGGGGCCAGGGTCGGCCTCGCGCACAACATCGGGCTGGGCGGCGCCGCGGTGGTCACCCTGCTGCGACGTCCCGCCTGAGCCCCACTCCTGAGCCCGTACTACAGCCAGCCGCTCTGGCGGGCCGCGCGGACGGCTTCCATCCGGTTGCGGGTGCCGGTCTTGCCGATGGCCGAGGAGAGGTAGTAGAGGACGCAGAAGGCGGCGAGTCCGGTACCGGCCAGCCAGGGGAGCGGCACCTGGCCCTTGATGACATCCACGGCGGGACCGCCGGCCATCAGCAGCCAGGGGATGAGCGAGCCGCCGTCCGGGCCCTTCATCCGTTCGATCTCCTCGCCGAAGTCCTTCGGCGGCCGGCGCTCGTCGCAGCCGCGCCACCGGTAGGCCCGCAGCCCCCACAAGTCGATCATTTCCTTCTCGCTCCCCGTCCGGCCCGCGCTGCCCTGATGCCACCGACGGTACGGAGAAGGCCTCTGACCTCGGCAGAGGCGAATGCACGCGGTCGGCCGGGACAAATGTCACCGGTGTCGTGATCTGATGATGCGTCAGGTATTCACAGGCTCAGGGCGATGCGTTATACATGAGGCCACTGCTAGAACACGTTCTAGCAGTCCGTGATCGACCCCGGCTCGGCCGACGGTGCGGACAGCCGCGCCGGGGTCCTCCAAGAACGCGGGCGGAGCCGTCGACGCCCGCCGGCGCCCGTCAATGTCCCCACGGCGAAGGAGCAAGCCGGATCATGCCCATCGACGTCGCGAAGGCCATCGCGGCCGAACCCCGCCGCACCGACCTCGCCTGGGACCACAAGGACGTCCTGCTCTACCACCTGGGCGTGGGCGCGGGCCGGCCCGCCACCGATCCCGATGAGCTGCGCTACACGCTGGAGAGCAGACTCCAGGTGCTGCCCAGCTTCGTCACCGTCGCGGGCGGCAGCCTGGCCGCCGCGGGCGGGCTGAGTGCGCCGGGGATCGACGTGAACCTCGCCGCCGTACTGCACGGAGGCCAGCGCATCGAGCTGCACCGCCCCGTCCCGGTCTCCGGGAAGGCCGTGCAGATGAGCAGGATCGCCGCCGTGTACGACAAGGGCAAGGCGGCCGTCATCGTGCTGCGCTCCGAAGTAGCCGACGACGAAGGCCCGTTGTGGGCGGCCGACACCCAGATCTTCGTCCGCGGGGAGGGCGGCTTCGGCGGCGACCGCGGCCCCTCCGTCCGCACCCAGGTGCCCGACCGGGCCCCGGACCGCACCGCCGAGGTCTCCACCCGCGAGGACCAGGCGCTGCTCTACCGGCTGTCCGGCGACTGGAACCCGCTGCACGCGGACCCCGAGTTCGCGAAGGTCGCCGGATTCGACAAGCCGATCCTGCACGGTCTGTGCTCGTACGGGATCGTCCTCAAGGCCGTCGTCGACACGATGCTCGACGGCGATGTGGCGCGCGTCCGCGCCTACTCCACCCGCTTCGCCGGGATCTTCTTCCCCGGCGAGACCCTGCGGGTCCGGATGTGGCGCGAGGACGGCCGCATCCAGGTGTCGGCGACCGCGGCCGAGAGGGACGACGCACCGGTCCTCGCCGACACGGTCGTCGAGCACGCGTAGTCCGTACACGCGCGATCCGCAGGACCGATGCAACCCGTAGGACCGATGCAACCCGCAGGACCCCGCACCATTCCGCACCTCGCGAAGGGAGCCGCCCCGTGCGCGCAGCAATCCAGCAGGAGATCGGCCAGGACAAGCTCGAAGTCGTCGACGACATCGAGGCGGTGGGCTTCGGCCCGGGCAAGGTAAGGATCCGCATCCGGGCGACCGGACTGTGTCACTCCGACCTGTCGGCGATGAGCGGCGTCCTGCCGCAGCCCGCGCCGTTCGTCCCCGGCCACGAAGGCGCCGGCGAGATCATCGAGGTCGGCGAAGGCGCCACCAACGTCAAGGCGGGCGACCGCGTACTGGTCTGCTGGCTGCCGGCCTGCGGCGCCTGCGCATCATGCAAGCGTGGCCAGACCCAGCTGTGCATAGCCGGCTTCCTCAACGCGGGCACCCCCAACTACAAGCGCCCCGGCGGCGATGTCTTCGGCTTCGCAGGCACCGGCACCTTCGCCGAAGAGGTCGTCGTCGACTCGCTGTGCGCCGTCCCGATCCCCGACGACGTGCCGTACGAGATCGCCGCGCTCATCGGCTGCGGTGTCACCACCGGCATCGGCGCCGCCATCAACACCGCCAAGGTGGAGGCCGGTTCCTCGGTCGCCGTCATCGGCTGCGGGGGCGTCGGCATCAGCGTCATCCAGGGCGCTCGGGCGCTCGGCGCCGCCGAGATCGTCGCCATCGACCCGGTCGAGTCCCGCCGCGAGGCGGCCCTGCGCTTCGGCGCGACGGATGCCGTCGCTCCCGACGGGCTCGCCGACGCCAAGAACCGCATCACCGCGGGCGAGGGCTTCGACTACGTCTTCGAGGTCGTCGGCAAGTCCGCCACCGCCCGCACCGCGTACGAGAACACCCGCCGCGGCGGCACCCTGTGCATCGTCGGCGCGGGCGCCATGGACGACAACCTGCAGATCAACATGTTCGAGCTGTTCTTCGACGAGAAGCGCATCCTGCCGTCGCTCTACGGCGGCGGCGACGTGCTGCGCTCCTACGAGCGCGTCATCAAGCTCTGGCGGGCCGGCCGCATCGACCTGGAGGGCCTGATCACCCACCGGGTGCGCCTGGAGGAGATCAACGACGCGATCGATCAGATGCGTACGGGCGAGGCCCTGCGTACCTGCATCACCCTCTGACGGATCCGAACCCCTGAACCTGTAGCTGAGAGGACCAGGATGTCTGTGCACGGGCAGCAACTGTCGGGTCTGGCCGCGATCGTCACCGGGGCCGGGCGCGGCCTCGGCCGGGCCGAGGCCCTGGAGTTGGGACGGCTCGGCGCGAGTGTCGTCGTCAACGACTTCGGGCAGCCGGGCCGGGACGGCTCCGGCGAGGCGTCCGCCACCCCGGCGGAGGAGGTCGCGGCCGAGATCGTCGCGGCGGGCGGGCAGGCTGTCGCCCACCACGGTGACGTGGCCGACTTCGAGGAGGCCCGGGGTCTGGTCCGGCTCGCCGTCGACACCTACGGACAGCTCGACATCCTGGTCAACAACGCGGGCATCCTCCGCGACCGGATGATCTTCTCCATGTCGGAGGCGGAGTGGGACGCGGTGATCCACGTCCATCTCAAGGGCCATTTCAACACGACCCACTTCGCGTCCGTCCACTGGCGCGACCGCTCCAAGGCGGCGGGCCGGCCGGTCTACGGCCGGGTCGTCAACACCTCCTCCGAGGCGTTCCTCGCCGGCTCGGCCGGGCAGCCCAACTACGCCGCCGCCAAGGGCGGCATCGTCGGGCTCACCACCTCCACGGCTCTCGCGCTCGGCAAGTACGGCGTCACCGCCAACGCGATCTGCCCCCGCGCCCGCACCCGGATGACGGAGGACGTCTTCGCGGGCTATCTGGAGGTGGAGGAGGGACTGGACCCGCTCGCCCCCGAGCATGTCTCGCCGCTCGTCGGCTACCTGGCCTCACCGTCCGCCGCACGCGTCAACGGCCAGCTCTTCGTCGTGCACGGCGGCATGGTCGCGGTCGTCGACCGCCCCCGCGTCGCCGCCAAGTTCGACACCGCCAAGGACGTCTTCAGCTACGACGAACTCGACGGTCTCCTCACCCCGTACTACGCGGACCGCGACCCGAACCACACCTTCGCGGCGAGCGAGGTCCTGGCCCTCAAGCACGACTAGCCCTCCCAGCAGGCTGCTCTCCTCAAACGCCGGCCCGGATGTTCAGCCCGGCCGGCGTTTGAGGCCGATCTTTGAGCCCGGCCGGCGATGGAGGGCTGTTTCAGTTCAGCCTTGCGTGCCCGCAGGGCGCCGGTGCCGCCCGTGTGACGGGGCGTCGCCGTCGTGCGGCGAGGCAGGCCCGCGGTGGCGGCCCGCCGTGTCGTCGCGGGCCGAGCCCTCCCGGCGGCGCCCCTCGACGGAGTCGGATATGGCTTCGGACATGGAACGTCTCCCCGATGAATGGCGTGCTGGTTTGCGCTTGAATCGGCCGAATATCCCCAACCTGGCCTGTGCGTACGCCCGTTGGTCACCCTCGGTGTCCGAGGGGTCCGGATGCGTAGCCTCTTGTGAGTGTAGTCGGCGGCCGCGTCCGGAGATCATCGGGGTTACCGAGCCCGCGCCGCGGCGAGCGGGGCCTGCTGGAGCGGGAGTACGGACAGGGCCCGCGCTTCGTCCCCCGGCGGCTCGCAGGACGGCTCCGGCCCGCTGTCCGGCCCGGCGGCCGCGATCGCCGCCCGCTCGGCGGCCGTGACGGCCGGAGCGGGGGCGGCGGGCGGTGCCTCGTACTCGGCCAGGCCGAACGGCCAGCGCTCGCACGCGTAGGGCAGCCGCAGCGACCCGCGCCCGGACCACAGTCCGGTGCCCGCGAGCCAGCCCTCGGGGGCGGTGAGCCAGCTGACCGTCCGTTCGCCCGGCCGCCAGACCACGGGCGAGGCTCCGTGCGGCCCCTCGGCGCGCAGCGCCACCGCCGACCCCTCCGGCATCAGTATCTGGCCGGACTGCGCGGCGAACGGCGTGAGGACCGTGTCGTCCATGCGCAGCGCCTCCGGGAACCGCACGGGCCGCCTGCTGCCCAGGACGCCCCAGCCGAGCCGGTCGGTGCCGGGGGCGTCGCTGCGCAGCAGGAGCAGTCCGCTGTCGGGTTCGGCGAGCAGGACCCGGTCGTTGCTGTCCTCGGCGATCTGCAACAGCGGGGTCACCTCGCCCTGCCGCAGATCGACCGCCACCGCCTTGGTGTGCCCGTCGTCCGCGCCGACGCGGTCGAGGGCGAGCATCCGGCCGGCCCGGTCCAGCCAGACGCCGCCCGTGCAGCGGCCCGGCAGGGTGGCGAGCAGCTGCGGTCCGCCGCTGTGGTTGCCGCCGCCGCTGCCGCAGGCGAGCCACACCTGGGTGGCTCCTTCGACCTGGACGAGCGCGAAGGCGGCGCCGGCCACGGGCGGCAGCAGCCGTACCTCCCGGCCCTCCAGCGAGCCGAGCGGCAGTTCACCGGTGCCGGGTCCGGTCGGGTAGAGCAGCGCGAGGTCGTACCGCTCCGCGACGAGGCGGCGGATGAGGACCCGCCCGTCGGGCAGCGGCAGCACCTCGGTGCCGGGTTCCTCCGGCTGGTTGCCGGGCAGCGGGACGGTGTACGGCTCGGGGCCGGCCAGCGTCCAGCGCTCGGGGTACCAGCCGCCGTCACCCGACTCGGTGAGGCAGGCCGCGTAGGAGCCATCGGCCGCGATCGTGAACCCTGCCCGCAACACCGTGGCCTTTTCGATGGCACAAGCCGTCATGTGTTGGTTCACCTCCGGATGACGACGCTAGTTTTCGCACTTCCGGATGATCAACGCGAGTCGGTGCAGTTCACACGTAAGGGTGGCACTTTCTCCGTTTACCGGAAGATCGGGCAGCTGCTGTGATCCGTGACCGGAACCACACCTTCCGGACTTGGCGGACGTCGCTCGGCGGGGCCGCGGTCGCGCCTCGTCACGCAGCGGGGGTCACGTGGCCGAAGTCGGTCCCCCACTGCCCGCGGCCTGCCCGCGATTCCGGTCGGCGCGGGGGAGAGCGGTAACCTTCCTCCCGTGCCCTCACTGTCCGACGTCATCGCCGCGCTCGAAACCCTGTGGCCCGCTCACCGGGCCGAGCCGTGGGATGCCGTGGGCCTGGTCTGCGGCGATCCCGGGGCGGAGGTCTCGCGGGTGCTGTTCGCCGTCGACCCCGTGCAGGAGGTCGCCGATGAGGCGGTACGAATCGGCGCCGACCTGCTGGTCACCCACCATCCGCTGTACCTGCGCGGTACGACGACGGTCGCGGCCACCGGCTTCAAGGGCCGCGTCGTGCACACACTGATCAAGAACGATGTGGCCCTGCACGTCGCCCACACCAACGCCGACCGTGCCGACCCCGGCGTCTCCGACGCCCTCGCCGCCGCCGTCGGACTGCGGATCACCGGGCCCCTCGTACCGGACGACACCGACCCGGCGGGACGCCGCGGGCTCGGCCGGATCGGCGAGCTGGAGACCCCGCTCACGCTGGCCGAGTTCGCGGCGCGGGCCGCCCGCGGCCTGCCGCGTACCGCGACCGGGCTGCGCATCGCGGGCGACCCGGAGCAACTGGTCCGCACCGTGGCCGTCTGCGGCGGCTCGGGCGACGGTCTCTTCGACGACGTACGCCGGGCGGGCGTCGACGCCTATCTCACCGCGGACCTCCGGCACCACCCGGCCTCCGAGGCCCAGCAGCAGGGACTGTCGTCGGACGGTAGGCCTTCCCTGGTGGATGCCGCACACTGGGCAACCGAGTGGCCGTGGTGCGAGCAGGCCGCGGGTCAGCTCGACGAGGTCTCCGACCGGCACGGCTGGGCCCTGCGGACGTATGTGTCGCACCAGGTCACCGACCCGTGGACGGCCCACGCCCTCGCGCCGGAAGCTCTGTCCACCGCCTCTTCGTCCCGCACCTCTTCGTCCAGCCAGACGCCCGCCGCCACCCTTCCAACGAGCGCTTCGCGCCCGCAGTCTCACCCAGGAGCCCCCCGCTGAACGCCGCCCCCGCCGACCAGATCCGCCTCCTCGAAGTCCAGGCCCTCGACTCGCGCATCGGGCAGCTGGACCACAAGCGGCACCACCTCCCCGAGCACGCCGAGCTCGACCGCCTCAACGCCGATGTCACGCAGCTGCGCGACCTCCTCGTCGCCGCGCAGACCGAGGAGAGCGACACCGCCCGCGAGCAGGTCAAGTCCGAGCAGGACGTGGACCAGGTGCGCCAGCGCGCCGCCCGCGACCAGCAGCGGCTCGACTCCGGCGCCGCGGCCTCCCCGAAGGACCTGGAGAACCTGCAGCGCGAGATCGTCTCGCTCGCCAAGCGGCAGAGCGACCTCGAGGACGTCGTCCTGGAGGTCATGGAGCGCCGCGAGACCATGCAGGAGCGGGTCAAGGAGCTGACCCACCGGCTTGAGTCCGTACAGGCCAAGGCCGCTGAGGCCGAGACCCGTAAGGCGGCCGCCCTGAAGGAGATCGACGCCGACAGTTCCAAGGCGGTCAGGGAGCGCGAGATCGTCGCCGGGGCCGTCCCCGCCGACCTCCTGAAGCTCTACGACAAGCTGCGCGCGCAGCAGGGCGGCGTCGGCGCCGCCCGACTCTACCAGAAGCGCTGCGAGGGCTGCCGTCTGGAGCTCAACATCACCGAGCTGGGCGAGGTGCGGGCGGCTCCCGCCGACACCGTGGTCCGCTGCGAGAACTGCATGCGCATCCTGGTCCGCACCGCGGACTCCGGCCTCTGATGGCTCGTAGTTTCGTCGTCGAGGCCGACGGCGGGTCCCGGGGCAACCCGGGCCCCGCGGGCTACGGCGCCGTCGTCCTCGACCCGGTCACCGGTGAGACCCTCGCCGAGGCCGCCGAGTACATCGGCCACGCCACGAACAACGTCGCCGAGTACCGGGGCCTGATCGCCGGTCTGCGGGCCGCGAAAGCGCTCGATCCCGAGGCCGTGATCCGGGTCCGGATGGACTCCAAGCTCGTCGTCGAGCAGATGTCGGGGCGCTGGAAGATCAAGCACCCGGACATGCGCCCGCTCGCCGCCGAGGCGAAGTCCGTGCTGCCGCCGGGGCAGGTGACGTACGAGTGGATCCCGCGCGAGAAGAACAAGCACGCGGACCGGCTCGCGAACGAGGCGATGGACGCGGGCAAGAAGGGCCTGCAGTGGGAGCCGAAGGCTGCCATCGTGCGCAGCGAACTCGGTCTTGGCAGCGGTTCCGGCGGTGGTACGGGCGAGGTTGTGGATCCGGCGCCGACCCTCGCCGGCGCATCCCAGGACCCGGCTCCGGCGGCCGCCGCCGCGGCCGGCTGGTCGGCGGCTGCCGACCTCGGGACGCCCACCACCTTCGTCCTGCTCCGGCACGGCGAGACCGCCCTCACGCCCGAGAAGCGGTTCTCGGGCAGCGGCGGCTCCGATCCCGAACTGTCGGAGAAGGGCCGCCGGCAGGCCCAGCAGGCCGCGGCCGCGTTCGCGGCCCGTGGCACCGTCCAGGCCGTCGTCAGCTCCCCGCTGGCCCGCTGCCGCCAGACCGCCGAAGCCGTCGCGACGCGCCTCGGCCTCGAGGTACGGATCGACGAGGGCCTGCGCGAGACCGACTTCGGCGTCTTCGAGGGGCTCACCTTCGCCGAGGCGCGGGAACGTCACCCGGCCGAGCTGGACGCCTGGCTCGCGTCGGCCAAGACCGCCCCGCCCGGCGGCGAGAGCTTCGCGGCCGTCGCCCGCCGGGTCGCGCTGTCCCGCGACAAGCTCCTCGCGCGGTACGCCGGAAAGACGGTTCTTCTCGTCACGCACGTCACCCCGGTCAAGACCCTCGTCCGGCTCGCCCTCGGCGCTCCGCCCGAGTCCCTGTTCCGTATGGAGCTTTCGGCGGCCTCCGTATCGGCGGTGGCCTACTACGCCGACGGCAACGCGTCCGTGCGCCTGCTGAACGACACGTCGCACCTGCGGTAGCCGCGGGTAGGGCTGGTCCGGTCCGCTTGTCCGCCGCTTGTCCGCCGCTTGTCCGCCGTCCCGCGGGGCCGTTCAGCCGTGCAGGGCGGCGGCCTCGCGGGCGAGGGCCTCGACGCGTCCCCAGTCCTTGGCGCGGAGCGCCTCGGCGGGCAGCATCCAGGTGCCCCCGACGCAGCCCACGTTGGGCAGTGCCAGATACCGCGGCGCGGCCGCGGCGTCGATCCCGCCCGTGGGGCAGAACCGCGCGAGCGGCAGCGGTGCGGCGAGCGACGTCAGATACGCGGTGCCGCCGGCGGCTTCGGCCGGGAAGAACTTCATCTCCGTTATGCCGCGTTCGAGCAGGGTGACCACCTCCGACGTCGTCGAGACACCGGGCAGAAACGGCAGCCCCGACGCGCGCATCGCCTCCAGCAGCAGGTCCGTCCATCCCGGGCTCACCAGGAAGCGGGCCCCGGCCGCGACCGCCGCACCGACCTGCCCGGGCGTCAGGACCGTTCCCGCGCCCACGACCGCGTCCGGGACGTCGGCCGCGATCGCGGCGATGGCCTCGAGCGCGGCCGGCGTCCGCAGGGTGACCTCGATCGCGGGCAGGCCGCCCGAGACGAGGGCGCGGGCCAGCGGCACGGCGTCGGCGGCGTCCTCAAGAACGACGACGGGGATGACGGGGGCGAGGTCGAGGACGGAAGTCATGCCCGCCATCCTGCCCGCGGCCCAGCATCATGCGCAACGCCCGTTGCACATGATGCAACGGGCGATGGGCGAGTGGTGTCAGTGGATCTCGGTCACCAGCACATCGAGCTTCCCCGGCGCCTGCTCCTCCACCAGAAAGCCCAACTCCCGCAGCGTCCCCGCCAGCTTCGCCGGAGTTCTCGGCCGCGCGCCCGACTCCAGGAGGGCCCGCACCAGCCGGCCCTTGGTGGCCTTGTTGAAGTGGCTCACCACCGACCGCTTCTCGACGCCGTCGACCACCATCACCTGCAGCACCCGTACGGTGGCCCTCCGGGCGGCCTGCTCGCTCCTCGGCTTCGGCTTCCACGCGCTCGCGTACGCCGCGGACCGCAGGTCCAGCACCAGCCCGTCCCCCGCCGCCTCCGGAACGACATCGGCCATCGGCCCCCGCCAGTACGCGCCGAGCGCGCCCAGCGCGGGCAGCTTCACGCCCATCGAGCAGCGGTACGACGGAATCCGGTCCGTGATCCGCACCGCGCCCCACAGTCCGGAGAACACCAGGAGAGAGGCCTCCGCGCGCTTGTGGGCGGCCCTGCTCAGCGTGGCGAGTCCCAGGGCGTCGTAGAGCACGCCGGTGTACAACTCCCCGGCCGGCAGTGTCGGCGCCGTGAGCAGCCCCGCGTCCTTGGCGACCTCGCCGCGCAGCCCCGGGCTCAGCCCGAGCACCTCGGCTGCCTTCTCCTCGTCGCCCGCGCACAGCTCCACCAGCTCCGCCAGCACCACGGACCGCGCCTCGTTCAGCCCGGACAGCGAGAGCGACCCCAGCTCGACGGCTGGACCGGCGCCCCCGGTGGCCTTGCCCTCGGACGGCGGAAGCAGGACGAGCACAGCAGTTCTCCCTCATACGAACCCATACGAACCCATACGGACCAACAACGACCTTGGTGCAGCCTACGGGCCCCCTTACGACCTGGTGCGCGGTAGGGAGCGGGCCCCCGCCGCCCGCCTCCCCCTGGGCCGCCACCTCCGCGTCCGCCTCACCGCGGCCGACCCGGGCACCGCCAAGGTGCTGTTCGCCCCGGCGTAGTCCCGCGCCGGGCGCCGGTGTGCCACGATCGAATGAAGTACTCCCGACTGATCAACACCGGCCCCCTCGGCTCCTGCGTTGGTCCTCAGACAAGGAAGGGGCGTGAGATGAGCGCCATGGCACATGAGCCGCTCGCGCAGGAGGAAGCCCTGTTGGAGGGCTTCTTGGCCCTGGATACCCCTGAGGGTTTCCGGGCCGAGTTGATCGAGGGGGAGATTGGTGTGACGCCGCCGCCGGACGGGGATCACGAGGACTACTTCAGCGCGATCGTGGAGCAGGTGTTCACCCGTTCCACGACACGTATGAGGGCGTCGGGCAACAAGGGGCTGAAAGTGCCCCGCGGTGGCCTGTGTCCCAAGAACCACCTGATCCCGGACGCGACGTTCGCCCCTGCCGAGGCACGACTCTTCCGGGGCGCCGAACCGTGGATGCCCTGCGAGGGCGTGGCCATGGTGGTCGAAGTGACATCCACCAAGCCGGACAGCCACCGAAAATCCAAGCGGCACTGCTACGCCCTCGGTGGTATCCCGCTCTACCTGCTCGTCGACCGTGACAACGCATCGGTCACGCTCTTCAGCGACCCCGAGGACGACGAGTACCGGCAGGCGGACATGCGTCCCTTCGGCAAGCCGGTGAAACTTCCCGAGCCGTTCTCGTTCTGGCTGGAGACGGACGAGCTCACCTGAGCAGGTCGACTAGGATGAGCGGCACGGCGGACGAGCCGGCCGGGCGGCCGCGGCGGGATCTTCGGATCCTTCCGAGGAACGTCCGGGCTCCACAGGGCAAGGTGGTGGGTAACGCCCACCCGGGGTGACCCGCGTGCCAGTGCCACAGAAAATAGACCGCCGGGAGCCGCAAGGCGCCCGGTAAGGGTGAAACGGTGGTGTAAGAGACCACCAGCGTCCAGGGTGACCTGGACGGCTTGGTAAACCACACCTGGAGCAAGGTCAAGAATGGGCCGCCGAAAGGCAGCTCTGCGCGGATGACTGAGGGCTGCCCGCCCGAGTCCGCGGGTAGACCGCACGAGGCCGGCGGCAACGTCGGTCCCAGATGGATGGCCGCCTCCCCATGGCCCGCAAGGACCACGGGAGACAGAACCCGGCGTACAGGCCGACTCGTCCGCCGCCTGTAATGCACCGACGTCGGGAACCCGAGCCCGGAGAGCCGGTACTGCACCGCCGTCACCGCGCTCCCGCTCGCGCCCTGCGCCACTGACGCGCACAGCTGGTTCCAGGTCCGGTTGCCCGCCACCCCGTCGATACCGGCCTCGATCAGCTTCTGGAACGCGCGCACCGCGTCCTCGGTCGCCGGACCGCTGCTGGACTGAGGTTCGCCCAACGCGGCATCAATGGCGAGGAGTCCGCCGAAGACATGGCCGAGATGATCCTGCGCATGCTCGGAGTCCTGTGCGACGAAGTCCGGGACATCGCCCGACGCCCCCTACCCGGCCTGGATTGACCTGGGAGGGGGCGTACCTGACGCCGTGTCCGTAGGGCTGGAGCGTCGAAGCCTCGGTGATCTGCGGTGTCTTCGGCTGCCCGGATTCGGGCGCGGCGTGGTGGCGGGGCAGCACCAGCGCCACCAGGACGGTGCCGGCGGCGAGGGATGATGCCGCCGATCAGGCTGGTGTGCGCGACCGCGTGGGTGAAGGCGTGGTCGGCGGCGGCCGCGACGCCGTATGGCCCTGGCAGACGCGGCCTGAAAGCCGTCAGGCCGCGTCCTGTCAGGGCATGACGTTCCGTCAGACGGTGTCCGGGATGGTGGCTCCCGTTCCGGTGACGCGGATCCGGGAGTCGCCCTCGCGCAGCTCGACCGTGAGGATGCCGGGGCGGCCGAGGTCCTCGCCCTGGTGGAGGGTGAGGGTGGCGGGGGCGGTGACGAGGCCCTGGTCGCGCAGGTACGCGCCCAGCGCGAGGGCGGCCGCGCCGGTGGCGGGGTCCTCGACGACACCGCCGATCGGGAACGGATCGCGGACGTGGAAGACGGAGTCGGAGGCGCGCCACACCAGTTGGACGGTGGTCAGTTCCAGGCCGGTCATGAAGGCGGCCAGCCGCTCGAAGTCGTAGTCGAGCCCGGCCAGCCGCTCGCGGGTGGCGGCGGCGAGCACGAGGTGGCGGGCGCCGGCGTAGGCGATCCGGGGGGTGAAGGCCGGATCGAGGTCGGCGGCCGGCCAGCCGAGGGCGTCGAGCGCCTCGGTGAGGGCCGCGGCGGAGATCTCCTCGATGTGCGGCTCGACGCTGGTGAGGGTGGCACGCAGGCTGCCGGAGGCGTCGGCGGCGACCGTGACGGGGACCTCGCCGGCGGCGGTCGAGAAGAGCAGGTCGCCCGTGCCGATCCGCTCGGCGAGCGCGATCGCCGTGGCGACCGTGGCATGGCCGCAGAACGGCACTTCGGCCTTCGGGCTGAAGTAGCGGACGGTGAGGGACCGCCCTTGCGAGGCGGTGATGAAGGCCGACTCCGAGTAGCCGACCTCGGCCGCGATGGCGAGCATCGTGGCCTCGTCGAGGGCGGAGGCGTCCAGCACGACACCGGCCGGGTTGCCCCCGGCCGGGTCGCTGGAGAAGGCGGTGTAGCGGAGGACTTCGATACCGGAATTCAACGTCATGACCTGCACCAACGACGTTGGCCGCCGTGGTGTTCCCGGGGCGGCGTTCCCGAAGCGGCCGGGCGGCCTGGCCGGTGGAATGGCCCCGGTGCCGAACAGGCCGGCAGCCCGGTCAGCCGCGCCCGATGTACGGCATCGTCGTCGCCATCACCGTCGCGAACTGCACGTTCGCCTCCAGCGGCAGCTCGGCCATGTGCAGCACCGTGCGCGCCACGTCCGCCACGTCCATCACCGGTTCCACCGCCGTCGTGCCGTTGGCCTGCTGGATCCCGGTCTTCATCCGGACGGTCATCTCGGTCGCCGCGTTGCCGATGTCGATCTGGCCGCAGGCGATCCGGTACGGGCGGCCGTCCAGCGACAGAGACCTCGTCAGGCCGGTCATCGCGTGCTTGGTGGCGGTGTACGCGACGCTGTTCGGGCGGGGCACATGTGCCGAGATCGATCCGTTGTTGATGATCCGTCCGCCCTGCGGGTCCTGCCCCTTCATCGCCCGGAACGCCCCCTGCGCGCACAGGAACGCGCCGGTGAGGTTGACGTCGACGACGGAGCGCCACTGCTCGTACGTGATGTCCTCCAGCGGCACCGGCGGACCGAACATCCCGGCGTTGTTGAACAGCAGGCCGAGCCGCCCGAAGCTGTTCCGTACCTTCGCGAAGAGCCGGTCGACGTCATCGGGCCGGGTCACGTCCGCGGGCACGACAAGCGTGCGCCCGATCGCCGCCCCGATCGCCGCCCCGATCGCCGGCTGACCCGCCAGACCGGCCGTCTCCTCCAGCGCTTCCACCCGCCGGCCCGCCAGCGCCACCGACCATCCGGCCCCGGCCAGCGCCAGCGCCACCGCGCGCCCCACGCCGGAACCGGCGCCCGTCACCACTGCCACCTTCTCGATCTCACTCATGGCATCGCAGGGTATGCGGTGCGACGATGGAGATCAGCGCCGCCCCGAAGGGGATCGCCGCTCCGAAGGAGGCCACGGGATATGCCGACCGCCGACCCGCTGTCGAACAAGGAGATCGCGGACCGCCTCGCGGAACTCCCCGGCTGGGAGCTCTCCGCCGACGGTGCCGCCCTCGTCCGCACCTACCGGCTGGCGCATCTGCCCGCGGCGATTTTCGCGGTGCACATCGCTCAGGTGCAGAACGAGCTGGACCACCATTCCGATCTCACCCTCGGCTACAACACACTCGGCGTGGCGATCACCACCCATTCGGCGGGTGGCCGGCTGACGTGGAAGGATTTCGGGCTGGCCGCCCGTATCGCGGCCCTCGCGCCGGCCCACGGGGCGGAGTAGCCCCACCCCCACCCCTCACCTCATGCCCGGCGCTCAGCCGAAGCGGCGCAGCAGGACCGCCTTGGCGGCGGAGAACTCCTCGTCGGTGAGTATGCCGTCGCGCGTCAGCAGCTCTGCCATGCTCCCGATCCTAAGCGCCGCCCGCCGGGCCCTCCAGGAGTTCCAGAAGAGCACCGGACCCGAAGAGCCCGGACCCAGAACCCCGGCCCCGGACCGTTACTCGCCGGGGTACCGCACCCCGATGCGCTCGCGGACGGCGTCCAGGGTGCGCATCACGGCGAGGCTGCCCGCCAGCGGCACGAGCGGTGACTCGGTCTCGCCCGCCCGCAGGCACCGCATGACCTCGGCGGCCTCGTGGCGCAGGCTGTCCCGTTCCGGGACGGCGGTGACGTCGGCCAGCCGGAACTCCTCCGGGTCGTGGCCGGAGCGGTGAAGGGTGAAGCGGTCGGGATAGAAGAAACCGTGCGGGATCTCGATGCGTCCGGTGGTGCCGGTCACGGAGGCGGTGACGGGCGCGTCGGAGCTGATGGAGCAGCTGAGGAGGGCGAGGGCGCCGCCGTCCCAGCCCAGGACGATGCCGGTGGTGTCGTCGACGCCCTCGGGGGTGAGATGGGCGGTGGCCTGGACGGTGTCGGGCTCGCCGAGCAGCAGGTGGGCGAAGGAGACGGGGTACACACCGAGGTCGAGGAGGGCGCCGCCGGCGAGGGCGGGGTCGCGGAGCCGGTGGTCGGCGGTGAACGGGCCGGCGATGCCGAAGTCCGCGTGGATGGCGCGGATATCGCCGATGGCGCCGTCCCGCACGAGGTCGAGCATGCGCAGGATCAGCGGGTTGCAGTACATCCACATCGCTTCCATGAGGAAGCTGCGGCGGTCGGCGGCGAGGACGGTGAGTTCTCCGGCCTCGCGGGAGTTCACCGTGAACGCCTTCTCACACAGCACGGCCCGCCCGGCCTCCAGGCACAGACCGGCGGCGGCGCGGTGCGCCGAGTGCGGGGTGGCGACGTAGACGACGTCGAGGCTGTCGTCCTGGGCCAGCTCCGCCCAGCTCCCGTAGGCGCGGGGGATGCCGTAGCGGTCCGCGAAGGTCTCGGCGGAGCCGATGCTCCGCGAGGCCACCGCGGCGACCTCCGCGTCCGGCAGGGTCAGCAGAGCCTCGGTGAACGTGGCGGCGATGCCGCCGGTCGCCAGGATGCCCCATCGGATCTTGTCGTCGCCGTTCGCGCCGTGCACCATGCGTCCGCCCCATCAGGTCTCGACCACTTGCGAATGCCTGAAAGAATAGGCAGCTGTTCGACGATGACTCGGAGGGACCCATGCAGGAAGCCGGTCCGACCACCCCCACCCGAATATCCGGTGCGCGGCAGCTCACCGAGCAGCGCCGTACGGGGTGGATCGTCACGCTGGTGCTGGGCGGGTTGACCGCGCTGGCACCGCTCTCGATGGACATGTACCTGCCGGCCCTGCCGAAGGTCACCCACGCGCTGCACAGCCCCGCCGCGACCATCCAGCTCACTCTGACCGCCTGCCTGGCCGGAATGGCGCTCGGGCAGCTGGTCGTCGGGCCGATGAGCGACAAGTGGGGGCGCCGCCGTCCGCTGCTGGCCGGCATGGTGGTCTACGTCTTCGCCACCGCCGTCTGCGCCTTCGCGCCCAGCGCCGAGCTGCTGATCGCGTTCCGGCTGTTCCAGGGCCTGGCGGGCGCCGCGGGCATCGTCATCGCCCGGGCGGTCGTCCGCGACCTGTACGACGGCGTCGAGATGGCCCGGTTCTTCTCGACCCTGATGCTCGTCTCCGGGGTGGCGCCGGTCATCGCGCCCGTCATCGGCGGCCAGGTGCTGCGGCTCACCGACTGGCGCGGCGTCTTCGGCGTCCTCACCGTGATCGGGGTGCTGCTCACCCTTCTCGTCTGGCGGCGGCTGGACGAGACGCTGCCGCCGGAGGACCGGCACAGCGGCGGCCTGGGCGAGACGTTGTCCGCGATGCGCCGGCTGCTCGCCGACCGGGTCTTCACCGGCTATATGCTCGCGGGCGGCTTCGCCTTCGCCGCCCTCTTCGCGTACATCTCCGGCTCGGCCTTCGTCGTGCAGGACCTCTACGGCGCGTCCCCGCAGACGTTCAGCCTGCTCTTCGGCCTGAACTCGATCGGCCTGGTCGCGGCCGGCCAGTTCAACGGCAAGGTGCTGATCGGCCGGTTCAGCCTCGACGCGGCGCTCGGCGCGGGCCTCGCGGTGATCACCCTCGCGGCCGCCGCACTGCTGGTCATGGCCTCGGGAGTGTTCGGCGGGGTGGGGCTGGTGCCGATGGCGGCGGGCCTGTTCGTGCTGATGTCCGCGATGGGCCTGGCCCTGCCCAATACGAACGCGCTGGCGCTGATGCGCACCAAGCATTCGGCCGGCTCCGCGTCCGCGCTGCTCGGCACGACCTCGTTCCTCATCGGCGCGGTCGCCTCGCCGCTGGTCGGGATCGCGGGGGAGGGGACGGCGGTGCCGATGGCCCTGGTCCAGCTGGTCTGCGCGCTGATCGCGGTGGGGTGCTTCGCCGGGCTGTGCCGCCCGTGGCGACGTACTGTGGAGGCACCGTAAGACGTCAGGAGGCAGCAATGACCGAGCCGACCGACGGGCAGCGCTGGGCGTTCAAGACCGCCGACAGCATGCTGCACACCGGATCCGAGAATCCGGTGGACCCGGAGGACCTGGTGATGCTCTCCGGCCGCGAACCCACCCCTGAGCTGATCGAGAAGGCCCGCAAGGCGATGGAGGAGCATGGCGCCGCGGCTATCGAGAGGTACCTGCCCTGAGGCGGGCCTCCACGCCGGAGAACTGCGGCGGATCGTCCCCGGGCTGAGGACGGCCCTGGAACCCGCTCCCGTCCACCCCTGGTGCGCGGGAGCGGTCGTGCTCGCCGGGCGCGGCCACGTCGTCGCGCTGCACGAGGCGGTCGGCTGGGCGGTGCGCTACGGGGCCTACGACGAGGCGGCCGACCGGGGGGTCGAGCTGCCTCCGGAGCAGCGGGTGCCGATGCGGCCCGACACCGTCTTCGACCTGGCATCGGTCAGCAAGCTCTTCGCGGCGGTCATCGCGCCGCGGTACCTGGACCTGGACCGCGCGGTCGCGGCGTACGTGCCGGAGTTCGCGGCAGCCGGCAAGGCGGACATCACCGTCCGGCAGCTGCTCGACCACACCTCCGGGTTCCGGCCGGAGCTGCCCTTCTACGACCTGCCCACCGCGAAGGCCCGGCGGCGGCTGCTGTGGGACGAGGCGCCGCTGTGCGCGCCCGGCGCCGTACGCGGCTACTCCGACCTCAATCTGATCGCGCTGCAGCAGGTACTGGAGCGGGTCACGGGACAGCCGCTGGACGTCCTGGTCAGGGACGGGATCACCGGGCCGCTCGGCATGACCGACACGGGTTACAACCCGCCCGCCGCCCTGCTGCCGCGGATCGCCGCGACCGAGGACCAGCGGCGGCCCTGGGGCAAGCTCGACCGCGGGATGGTGCGCGGCGTCGTCCATGACGAGAACGCCTACGCGGCGGGCGGCGTCAGCGGGCACGCCGGGCTCTTCTCCACCGCGTGGGACCTGGCCCTGCTGTGCCGGGCGCTGCTCGACGGCGGCGGCCCGTACCCCGGCTTCGAGACCGACCAGCCGGGCTTCATGGGCGAGCTGGCCGGGCGCGGCGCCGTCGGGCACACCGGCTTCACCGGTACGAGCCTGGTGATCGACCCCGCCACCGACACGTTCCTGGTGCTGCTCACCAACTCGGTGCACCCCAGCCGCACGTGGCGGGAGGGCAGCGCGCCCCGGGCCGCGGCGGCGACGTGCCTGGCCCGGAGCGTGCTGCCCTCCTGAGGCGCTCTCGATGCCCCGGCGGCTAGCGGAAGATGCCGGTGTGACCCAGCGAGTAGCGGCCGGGCTGCGGGTAGACGGCCAGGCCGTGCGGTCCCGAGCCGACCGGGATCTTGGCGATGGTGTGGCCGTCGCTGGTGTCCATCGCGTAGACCTCGGAGTTGTAGCGCCCCGACAGCCAGAGGACCTTGCCGTCCGCGGACACGCCGCCCATGTCGGGGCTGCCGCCGCCGGGGATCTCCCACTTGTGGACGAGTTTGCCGGTGGCGAAGTCCAGGACCGACACCGATCCCTCGCCGCGGTTGGAGATGTACATCGACCGGGAGTCGCGGCTGACGTAGAGGCCGTGGGTGCCCTTGCCGGTGGGCATCAGCGTCGGCTTGCCGAACGTGTCACCGTTCAGCACCCACATGCCGTCGGCCATCATGTCGGCCACGTACCAGGTGCTGCCGTCCGGTGACATCTTCACGTCCTGCGGCATCGCCCCGTCGAAGGGCAGCCGCTGCTGGCCGATCACCTCCATCTTCTCGGTGTCGACCTTGAGCAGCTCGCCGGAGAACTCGCAGGAGACGATGAAGTACCTGCCGTCGGGCGAGAAGTCCGCGTGATTGACGCCGTAGCAGGAGACGGGGACGGTCTTCTTGACGGCCATCGTGTGGGCGTCACGGAAGACCAGCTCGCGGTCGAGGGAGGCCATCACCACCGCGTACTTGCCGTTCGGCGTGAAGTAGAGGTTGTACGGATCGTGCACCGCGACCGGCGCGCCGACCGCGCCGTTGGCCGGGTTGATCGGGGTGAGCGTGTGGCCCCGGTTGTTGTTGACCCACAGGGTCTTCAGGTCCCAGGAGGGCACGACGTGCTGCGGCTGCTCGTCGACCGGGATCGTCTCGATGACCTTGTACGTTTTCGGGTCGATCACCGACACCGTGTTGTCGTTGCTGTTCGGCACGTACACCCGGGACGGGAAGCCCTTCACCACCGGCGAGAGCGCGTTGGGGCGGTCCGCCGCGTAGACGTCCTTGGGGTTGAGCACGGGGGGCATGCCCGGCAGGCCTAGAGGCACGGCCGTCTTCACGACGGCCTTGGTCACGGCAGGGGCGGGTACGTGCTGCTCGGTGCCGCCCTTTCCACAGCCGGCGGTGGCGGTCACGAGGGCGACGGCGGCGGCGAGCAGGGCGGCGCGGCGTGCGCTGTACAAGGGACGCATCAGGTCAGTAGCTCCGTCGTGGTCACGGCGCGCAGCCCGCGCCTTTTCAGGTCGTCGAGGATCCCGGGCAGTGCGGCGATCGTGCCGGCGTACCCGAAGTGCAGGCTCACCACGGATCCGGGGCCGACGTCCCGGGCCACATTGGCCCGGACGGCCCCGGTACCGGGTTCGGTGAAGTCGAGAGAGTCCACGTCGTACGAGAGGACGTGCTCGTACCCCGCCTCCTGGGCGAGACGTACCACGAGCGGGGTGGCGAGCCGGGTCCGGGAGGGGCGGAACCAGCGGCCGGGCGTACCGGTGAGCCTGCGCAGCCGGTCCGCGCAGCCGGTGATCTCGGCGGCCGCGGCGGCCGCGCCCATCCCGCAGATGTCGCCGTGGGTCTGGGTGTGATTCCCCAGCTCATGACCGCCGTCGAGCACCCGGCGGGCCAGCTGGGGACAGGCGTCGAGCCACTCGCCCACGGCCAGCACCGTGAGACGCGCTCCGGCCTTCTCGGCCTCGGTCAGCAGGGCGGTGGCGATGGCCGGTTCGCCCCGGCCGTGGAAGGTGAGGGCGACCTGGGGTCGGTTCCTGGGCCCGTGCTCGATCTGCGCGGGCAGGCCGCGCGGAAGCGGCGGCGGGGAGGCCGGCACGGCGGCCGGCGCGGAGGAAGGTGCGTCGGACGGGCGTGCGAGCGGCGCCTTGCTGGCGGCGGGAGCCGGGGAGACCTCGGTGGCGGGGGGCCGGCCGTCCGCACAGCCGGTGAGCATCGCTCCGGCGGCGGCGACCTGCAGCACGTTACGGCGGGTCATGGACATTGAGGATCACTTTAGAACGGAATGCCCGATGTTTTGATGTTATTGGGGCGCGGCGCGTGGCGGAGTCGGCTGACATGATGTCGTCCCGCGGTAACGACCTGGCTGTTCTGTCCCCGCCGCTCAGCCCGGTTCCCGCCGATCAGCCGTGCCGCTCGGCTCCGTCCGGGGTGACGGGCCGGGTGAGTACGTCCAGTGCCCGGCGCAACTGGGTGCTGGACGTACTCGCGGAGACCGTCAGGGACGTCGTCGGCTATGAGGGTGCCATTGGGTGCTGGACGTACTCGCGGAGACCGTCAGGGACGTCGTCGGCTATGAGGGTGCCATCGCCTGGGACTCGGCCAAGCCCGATGGCACTCCGCGCAAACTGCTGGACGTGTCCCGGCTGACGGATCTCGGCTGGAAGCCGGTGATCCCGCTGCGGGACGGCTCGCCTCGGTGTACACCCAGTGGCGGCCAGAGGCGTGAGGGGTCTGCGGGTGAGGGAACAACAGGCACAGGTCTAATACGCCCCTCGCCCGTCGACCACGGCACGGAGCGTGCGGGCCATCACGTCGACGTCACTGGTGAACGACCAGTTGTCGACGTACTGCAGATCGAGTGCGAGCGTCTCGTCCCAGGACAGGTCGGAGCGGCCGCTGACCTGCCAGAGGCCGGTGATGCCCGGCTTGACGGCCAGCCGGCGCAGTTCGATCTCGTCGTAGCGGGCGACCTCTTCCGGCAGCGGCGGACGAGGACCGACCAGCGACATCTCGCCCCGCAGCACATTGACGAGCTGCGGCAGTTCATCGAGTGAGCAGCGGCGTAACAGCCGGCCGACGCGGGTGACCCGGGGGTCGCGGCGCATCTTGAACATCAGGCCGTCGTTCTCGTTGGAGGCCGTGAGTTCGGCCTTGCGGGCCTCGGCGTCGACGACCATGGTGCGGAACTTCCACATGGTGAAAGGCGCGCAGTTCTGACCGTGCCGGATCTGCCGGTGGAAGGCCGGGCCCGGCGACCCGAGCCGGATGGCGGCGGCGACCAGGCCGAACAGCGGTGCCAGCAGCAGGAGCCCGGCGGCTGCTCCGGCCCGGTCGAAGGCGGCCTTGAGCTGGATCTGGACCCCGCGCCGGGTGGGCGGGGCGATATGGAGCATCGCCAGCCCGGCGGGCGCGGCGAGCTGGACGCGGCGCACGGCCACATCGACGAGCCCCGGCAGTACGGCCAGCGGCAGTCCGGCGTCGTGCAGCGCCCAGGACAAACGTTTCAGCCGCTCACCGGCCATCCGGGGTCCCGCTGCCACCAGCACGAGTTCCGCGCGGTGGTCCCGGGCGGCGCCCAGCACCAGGGCGGAGTCGTGGCTCGGGGCGGCCGGTGACACGGAGCCGAGCCGGGCGCTGACCGGGGCGCCGCATTCGAGGTTGGCGTTGCCGACCGGGACGACACCGACGACCACATAGGCGTGGTCGGTGCGTCCGGCCAGATGGCCGACCACATGGTCCGCCGCGCTCGGCTCGCCGATCACCAGCACCTTGCGCACCGCGTGCGCCTCGCGCCGGGCGGCCACGAGATGACGGTGCGTCACCTTGCGGCAGGAGGCGGTCAGCAGCAGCCCGGGGGCCAGCCCGAGCAGCGCGAGCGAGGGCTCGGAGATCTCGTTGAGCCCGGTGCGCGCCACCGCCAGGACCCCGAGCAGAATCAGCCAGTCGTAAAGCACCGGCAGAGCGGCCCGGGACTCGCCCAGGGCCTGCGCCGAGTAACGGCGCCGGCAGGTCTGAACGCACAGCCAGGCGACCGCGGCTGCCAGCGCGCACGCCAATGGATGTGGCTGACGCGTCGCGTGGAACACGAGCGTCACGGGCAGTGCGACGCCTACCAGATCGGCGGCAAGCGCCACCGGCAGGTACCACGTCGCCTTGTCACTGAGCCCGTGCGGAGCTTTGCTCCGCACGGGTATCGATTCTGCTTCGATCAGACCATTGGGTACTTCGACACGCCGCATGGACCCCCCTGGCACATCGCGACCGACTGGGCGCGGATGCCACTTCCCCAAGCAGCAATGCGCCGTGATAACCCGGAACGCTAGGCCACATGAGTGGTCATCCGCTGCGGTTTACGTATATTCGAGCCGATGTTCTGTCCAAGTTAAAATCTTGGCTGCGCACAGATGGTCATGCGGAGTATGGCAGGCGTCCACTTCAGCGCTGAGGCCCTCCGGTGGCGCCCGCCGCGGCGGCGCGGGAATCCCGTCCGGGACGGGTGCGGTGCCGGGTCGCACCAGTAGGGCGGGTAAGGGTCCGGGACCCTGGGCGCCGCCCCTTACAGTTGTCGCTTGTGTCCACCTTGCAAGCCCCCGATGATCTGCGCGCCGCACTGAACGGCCTGCTCGACGGCCTGCCGCCGACCCAGGCGGCCCAAGCCGTCGACCGGCTGATCGCCGCCTACCGAGGCGCGACGCCGACCGACGCCCCGATTCTGCGCGACGCCTCCGACGTCGCCGCGTACGCCGCGTACCGGATGCCCGCCACCTACGCCGCCGTTCGCTCCGCACTCGCGGAGTTCCAGGCGCGGGCGGGCTCATGGACTCCGGTTACCCACCTCGATGTGGGCGGCGGCACCGGAGCGGCGGTCTGGGCGGTCGCCGACACCTGGCAGCAGGACACCCACACCAGCACCGTCCTGGACTGGTCCGAGGCCGCCCTCACCCTCGGCCGCGAACTGGCCGGCGGCGCCGACTCCCCGGCGGTGCGCGCCGCCGAGTGGCGCGGGGCCCCGCTGGGCGGCGCCGTTAGCCTGCCCGAGTCCGATCTCGTCACCATTTCGTACGTGCTCGGCGAGCTCGCCCCCGCGGACCGTACGTCCGTCGTCGCCGAGGCGGCCCGCGCCGCACGGGGCGCCGTGGTGATCGTCGAGCCCGGCACCCCCGACGGCTACGCCCGTGTCATCGCGGCCCGCGACCAGCTCCTCGCCGCCGGATACACCGTCCTCGCCCCCTGTCCGCACAACGGGACCTGCCCCATCGAGGGCAACGACTGGTGCCACTTCGCGGCCCGCGTCAACCGGTCCTCGCTGCACCGCCAGGTCAAGGGCGGCTCACTGCCGTACGAGGACGAGAAATTCAGCTACGTCGCGGCCGCCCGCTTCCCGGCCACGCCCGCCGCCGGGCGCGTCGTCCGGCACCCGCAGATCCGCAAGGGACAGGTACTGCTCGACCTGTGCACCCGGGACGACGGGCTGTCCCGCAGCATCATCACCAAGAAGCGGCACGGCGATCTGTACCGCGCCGCCCGGGACGCGGACTGGGGCGACGCCTGGCCGCCCGCAGCCGACGAACACGGTGGCCCCGGCGACCCCGGTGTCCCCAGCGACCTCGGCGACCTCGGGAATCAGAGCCAGCCGTAGCGCCGGAAGGCCCGGTAGCAGAGCGCCGACAGCGCGGCCGTCACGCCCATCATCAGCGGATAGCCGAAGCTCCAGTGCAGCTCGGGCATGTTGTCGAAGTTCATCCCGTAGAAACCGGCGATCATCGTCGGGATCGCCAGGATCGCGGCGGCGGCGCTGATCCGCCGCATATCGGTGTTCTGCTGCACGGCGAGCTGGCTGAGATTGGCCGACAACAGCCCATCCACCAGCTCGGTGTAACCGGCCAGCCGCTCCCGTACATGGGACAGATGGTCGGAGACGTCCCGCAGATAGCGCGCCACCTCGGGACCGATGAGGTGGTGCGGGTCCTCCGCCAGCCGCTGCAGCGGGCGGGCCATCGGATGGACGGCCCGCTTGAACTCGATCAGCTCGCGCTTGAGCTGGTAGATCCGCTCGGCGTCGTCGCCGTGCCCGGCCGAGAACACATCGGACTCCAGCTGGTCCACATCCAGCTCCACCGCGTCCGCGACATCCAGGTAGTCGTCGACGACCTGGTCCGCGATCGCGTGCAGGACGGACGCCGGGCCCTGTGCCAGCAGATCGGGCCGCGCCTCCAGGTTCTGCCGCACCCGGGACAGGCCCGGCGCGCTGCCGTGCCGGACCACCACGACGAAGTCCTCGCCCAGGAACATCATGATCTCGCCGGTGTCGACCACCTCGCTGGTCGCCGTCAGCTTCTCGTGCTCCACGAACACGATCGTCTTCAGCACCAGGAAGAGCGTGTCGCCGTAGCTCTCCAGCTTGGGCCGCTGGTGCGCCTTGACGGCGTCCTCCACGGCGAGCGGATGCAGGCCGAACACATCGGCGATCTCCACCAGGTGCTCGGCGTCCGGCTGATAGAGCCCGATCCAGGCGAAACCGCCCGGCCGCTCCCTGGCCGCCGCCAGCGCCTCACGCGGCGGGAGGGTCGCGAACCGCTTGCCGTCCTCGTACACCGCGCAAGTGCACCGCGGACGTGATCGTCGAC
>NZ_JASISZ010000088.1 GCF_030063355.1 Streptomyces sp. PH10-H1 | reverse complement strand
GAAAGAATCCACATCGGCACGCCTGCTCAATCGCTACACAGGGTCATCCGCACACGGCCTCTGCGGACACAAGCCGCCTGTTCGCAACGGACGTCATCAACGGCGGCCTCCCCATCCACATCGGCGCCGCCCTGCTCGGTCACCTGAATATCCAGACCACCCGCGGCTACGTCGCCGTCTTCGACGACGACGTCGTCCGCCACTACCAGCAGTTCCTCGACCGCCGACGGGCCCAGCGGCCCGAGAGCGAGTACCGCGAGCCGACCAAGACGGAATGGTCGGAGTTCAACGAGCACTTCGACAAGCGTCGCGTCGAACTCGGCTCCTGCGGACGCCCCTACGGAACTCCCCTGCCAGCACGAACACGCCCTGCATCCGCTGCCCCCATGCTGAGCATCAACCCGAAGATGCTGCCCCGCCTGGACGAACTGGAGGAAGACCTCCTCGCCCGCCGCGAACGCGCCGTCGCCGAAGACTGGCGAGGGGAAATCGACGGCCTCGACCTCACCCTCACCTTCCTGCGCAGCAAGCGCGAACAAGCATGCCGCTTCGAGCGGACCGGCCCGGTCCCGCTCGGGCTCCCCACACTCCCTCACCAGAATCCCCAGCTCACAGAAGGTGATCAGGAGAGCGGAGACAAGAAGCGCGGTCTGATGCAGGGCCTGATCGGTCAAAAACATGCCGTTCATCCCCGCCGCCTTCAGCTCCGCGAAGCCCTTCGACCCGATGTGCTCCAACAGCCACCGCACCGGTCACCGGCGATCGACGAACGCGTGCGTCACCGCCGACACAGCGAGCCCCGCCGCCAGCCCGGGCCAGAACATCTGAAGCGGGAGAACGGCCCACACCAGGCTCAGCATCACGGCCATCACCAGGTGGTACTGAGCGACGTGTCCGAGGCAGGCACCCCAGCCCCGCCGTGGGCTCACGCCGTCGGCGACCTCGGTCGCCGACGGCGCCGCCTTCCCGGCGGCCTGGCGGTCGGTCTGCCCGATCACGTGGTCCGCGAGGTTGTGACCGACGGAGAGAACCCCCACACCGCCCCGAAGGTCGCCAGCATCGCAACCTGCTCGTTTGAGATCATCGCGAACTCCCTCGAACCATCTGGTGCCGACCAGTACGGTCTGCGACATGCGCCGTTTCGTGCTCGACTCCAACGCCATCGATCCCATAGCCGACACCGCCGGGGCCTACGAGGCTGCGCGCGCCGCGATCGACGACGGCAAGATCGAACTCCTGATTACGCACGTCAACATCGATGAGCTCGCCGCAATCCCGGACCTGAATCGCCGCTCGTTCCTGCTCCTGCTGCTCTGTGACCTCGGCACCCTTGTCGCCACGGGCGCTGCCGCCCTGGACTACTCGCGACTGAACTTCTGTCGCTTCCACGACGACGAGGAAGTCACCGAGGCCCTGCGGTCCGGCAACATCGACCACACGCGCGACGCTCTGATCGCCGTCACAGCGGACTTTGAGAAATGCGCCCTCGTCACGAACGAGAAGCGCCTCACCAATCGATCGCGAGACCGCGGGATCGAAGTCCTCACGACACGCGACCTGCTTGCTGAGATCGGGTTCCAGATGCCCTAACCACTCAACCTGGGCCCGGGGCTGGCTTCCGCAGCTGATGCCCTGGAAAATAGGGTGCGGTCGGCTGAGTTGGGGTGATAGGTAAGCGATGTGACAGAGAATCTTGAGTTTTCCGCCCTGCTGCAACTGATCGACGAGCGGTCGGCCGCGTTCCGGAGTGCGGTTGCCGCCGCGCCCAGCCTTGACGCGCCGGTGCCGTCCTGCCCCGAGTGGACGTTGTTCGATCTGGTGCAGCACCTGGGTACGGGCCAGCGCTGGTGGGCCGCGATCGTCGCCGCGGGCCCGGCCGAGGCTCCGCCGGCCAAGGATGCCGCGCAGGTGCCGCGCGAGCCCGAGGCGCTGCTGGCCTGGTACGCCGAGTCGAACGAGCTGCTGCTGAGTGCGCTGCGCGGGGCTGGCCCGGAGCGCGAGTGCTGGGCGTGGTGGGGCGCCGGCGTGTCGCCGGCGAATGCCCGGGGCGTTGCCCGACGCCGGGTGCACGAGGTGCTGGTACACACCTACGACGCCCAGCTCGCCGCAGGCGCCGTGCAGCCGATGCCGACGGACGTCGCGATCGACGGCGTGGCCGAGTTTCTCGACACCTGCAACTCCACCCCGGCGCCCTGGCCGCACGAGGCCGCCACCATCCACTACCACGCCACCGAGGGCCGCTCCTGGCTCCTCGCGTTGGACGGCACCGGCGCCTGGCCCGCACCCCTCACGGACGACGCCGCGCCCGCCTCCGCTTCAGCCACGGGCACGGCCGAGCAGCTGCTCCTCTTCGTCTGGGGCCGCCTCACGCTGAGCGACCTGAAGATCGAGGGCGACCAGCAGGTGTTCGAGCAGCTGATCGCCTGGGAGCCCGAGGAGTAGCCAGTCAATACCGCCAGCGGACGGCCTTGATGACGTCCGCGTCGGTGAACATCGCGAACAGCTCCGCCTCCGCGCGGCGGACGGCCAGTACGGCCTCGTACAACTCGGGCCCGAGCGCCTCCCGCAGCACTGCCGACTCAGCCAAGAAACCAGGCTTTCTGTTAGGTGCTCTTAGTGCAGAGAAGTGTGGCGGGGATCCTCCGGGTGGCGTCGCTGGGCGTACGCGGACGGGGTTCATCCGACGTGGACGCGGGGTCGCCGGTCGCGGTCCGGTTCGGCTTCACGCAGCACTTCGCGGGTGACGGGTGCTACTTCGCCCTGGCCGAAGAGGAAGAACCGGAGGAATTGGGCGAAGGGGTTGCCCTCGGTCCATTCGAAGTAGATGTGCGGCCGCTGGCCGGTCAGGTCCCGTACCTGCAGCATCAGCGCCGCGAGGGCGTTGGGGATGGTGGAGCTCTCCAGAGCGAGCACACGGTAGCGGCCGTGGAGCAGTTCGCCGGCCACTCTCACCTCGCTTTCGAAGTCGGAGGGGTCGAGGACGGTGACCTCGACGAAGACGAAGTCCTCCTGTTCGGAGAGGTCGTTGTCGGCGCGGATCTGCTGGAGTTTGTCTCGGTACTCGGCCTCGTCGCGGCGGTCCGGTTCGTTGGCGATGAACCGGATCTTGCGGCTGGCGTTGTCACGTACGAATCGCTCGGCCGCCTCGTCGAGCACCACATCGGTGACCCGCAGTTCGAAGGCGCGGGCGATGCGGGACAGTAATGAGATGGCGATGATCCCCGCGATGAAGCAGGCGCCGATCTTCACACCGTCGGGTCGTTCGACGATATTCGCCCCTGTCGTGTACAGGAAGACCAGCGCGATGGCGGCGAAACCGGCCGTCCAGCCGCGCTGCCCGGCGCGCCGTGCGGCGATGGTGACGGCGACCGCGGCGGAGGTGATGAGCACGAGGACACCGGTGGCGTAGGCGCCGCTCTGGGCGTCTACATCGGCGTTGAAGATCCACGTCACCAGGAAGGCGACGGCGATGAAGACCAGCACCATGGGGCGCACCGCGCGTGCCCAGTGGGGTGCCATGCCGTAGCGCGGCAGGTAGCGGGGCATCAGGTTGAGCAGGCCGGCCATTGCCGAGGCCCCGGCGAACCACAGGATGGCGATGGTGGAGGCGTCGTAGACGCTGCCGAAGCCGGAGCCCAGGTACTGGTGGGCCAGGTAGGCCAGGGCCCGTCCGTTGGCCTGGCCCCCGGCCTTGAACTCGTGCTGCGGGATGAGCAGGGTCGTGATCACGCTGGTCACGATGAGGAAGACGCTCATGATCACCGCCGCCGTGGTCAGCAGCTTCTTGGCATCCCGGATGCGCCCGGCGGGTTGAGCCTCGGTGTCGCCGGCATCGCCCTCGATATGGGGCATGACCGCCACGCCCGTCTCGAACCCGGACAGGCCCAGCGCGAGCTTCGGGAAGATCAGCAGAGCCAGACCGATCATGGCCAGCGGGTTGCCGTGTTCGGTGGTGAGTGCCGAGGACCAGTCAGTGATGAGGTGCGGCGCTCTGATCACGTGCCACAGCCCCACCACCGCGACCACGACATTCAGCGCCAGGTAGACCCCCACCAGCGCCACCGAAATCCCGATGGCCTCGGTGAATCCCTTGAGGAACACCGCGCCGAGCAGCCCGACCAGCACCAAGGTGATGGCCGTCTGATGGCCGTGCAGGGTGCCGGTGAAGTGCGGGTTCTCCACCAGGTGCGCAGTGGCGTCGGCGGCCGACAGCGTGATCGTGATCAGGAAGTCCGTCGCGGCGAACCCCAGGAGAGCCAGCACGAACAACTTGCCCTTCCAGAACGACAACAGCCGCTCCAGCATCGCGATCGAGCCCTCACCGTGCGGGCTCTCCTCCGCCACCCGCCGGTACACCGGCAGCGCACCCGCGAGCGTCACGGCCACCAGCACGACTGTGGCCAGCGGGGACAGCAGTCCCGCCGCCAGGGCGGCGATGCCCGGCTGGTAACCCAGGGTCGAGAAGTAGTCCAGCCCCGTCAGGCACATCACCCGCCACCACCGCTGCCCGCGATGCGCGCCGGGGGCCTTCGCCTGCTGTCCCGGCTCCTGCTTGCCCATGTCGGCCAGGCCCTCCAGCAGCCACGTACGCAAACGCCGCGTTGTTCTGCCCTGAGAGCCGGATTCCGCAGGGGCGGAAAGCGTCACCGTGTACTCCCGTTGTACTGATCGAATGGCGAACCAGCCGTCGATCCGACGGCCGGGTCAGCGTACGCAATCCGACCCGCCTCACACCCGATCCTGCGCACCAGGGCGCGCCCGTGTCTCGTCCGGCGTCCGGCGTCCGGCGTCAGCCGGCCCGGTGCAGGTTCACTGTGCCTGGCAGGCCGTCGCGATGGGCGACGGAGGCTACCCATGGGCCGGGCAGCGACAGATCCGATACTGACCAGGTAAGCGGCCTGCCGGACAGGCCTGCCACGATCCTGGCGGTCCCCTCGGACCGCGGATGCGTCTCTATCGCGGTGAGATCGGTGGTGATGCCGATGCCAACCGCCTTGAGCACCGCTTCCTTGCGCGTCCACATCCGCAGGAACGACTTTGTCCGGGCCGTCCCTTCGAGCACGGTGCGCAGGTATGTGTCCTCGGAGCGGGTGAGCACCGCGGATGCCAGCGCGTCGGTGCGCACAGCGCGCATGTGCTCGACGTCGACGCCGACCGGAGAGTCCGAGACCGCGAGCATGCTGCACCCCTCGGTGTGCGAGTTGCTGATCCACAGCGGGGTCTCCGGCCGTAGCACGGCTGGCGGCCCGTGTTCCGGGTCGCCACAGCACGGGCAGTTTCTGCGCCCCAACTCGATGAGGTCCGGCGGGACATCCAGCACCGTTGACAGGATTGTACGGATCCGCGCCCGTGAGGTGATGAACTCCGCTGCCCGGGCCGGGGACCGGGTGTGTGAGAGCCGTTCATGGTCGGAAGGCTGGAGTAGCGCGACGTCGGCCGGATCGGCGGTGCCGGTGATCGGCCACCACCAGACGTCTGTGCCGCGGGACAGCAACCAGCGTGAAGCGGACGACGTTTGGAAGGCTGGCGCTTGCAGATAGCTCACGTCAATGAAACCTATGGGCAAGCCTGCTTCCTTCCCCGGAGGTGTCACCAAGGTGACACGGGGAGGAGAGGGGCGGGTGCGGCCCCGGCGGGCGGCGCAGGGCGGTCTGTCAATATCCTGACAATGGACCGATGTCGCGGCCAGGAATTCACCCGGTGAGCCACAGCGGCACCGCACCTGCTTGGTCAGCTACTGGAGCAGCCCGCCCAGCCGGTCACCTGCGCAGGCCCTCGGAGCGAGCCAGATCGACCAGCATCCGGATCAACTCGTCATCCACGGCAGTCGAGTCCACGTCCTGCTGGCACATGTTCTCGCGCTCGGCCACATCAGTCATGCGGTGTTACTCCCTTGATCGGCAGTTCCACCGCGATTTTGTACAGTCTCGTTGCAGTATTGGGGCTTGGTCCCCCCAACTCTCTGGTGGTAAAGGGAGTTGTTCCTTGGGAGTCGTACAGCAATATGACAGATCCGTCGGGTGCGCAGGACGGTGGCGCGGCACCCCTGTCCACTAGTGGCTTGCGCGTTGCCCGGGCAGGAGTAGCAGCCATAGCTTGACGATGCCTCGCGAAGAGCTGATCGGGAGGAACCGCCCGTGTCTCCGGAGGCGAGGAACTTCCATCCTGATGGTGTACCTGTGCCGGACGCAAGAGGGCGTCCGCATGGTGGTGTCGGCCGCGGCGACCGGAGTATGCGCCGGACGGGGCCGCAGCGGATCCCCTTCGGCTCCATCAGGTCAGTCGTGTTCGCACGAGGAAACGGACTGTTTTGTGTATCGCCATATGAGCCATCGCCATCGGTGCGGAGATCGGCCGGTCTTCCAGAGATCACAGGAGCCGGCTTCTGTGGTGATTACCGGCCTGGGCGCGATCAGTCGTCTGGGGAATTCGGCCGCGGAACTCTGGGAAGGGCTACTGCTCGCGACCGGGAAGCCCACTCCGGCGCCGGAGGACTGCGGTCTGTCCCGGCGCCCGCCGGTCTACCAGGTCAGCGGTACCGCCCAGGAGCGATCCGAGTGGGACGGACGGCTCATCGGCAGAGCCAGCGTGATGGCCTGCCACGCGGTCGGGGAAGCGCTCTCCGACGCGGGCCTGGGCCGGGAGCAATGCGCCGACGCCGGTCTGACCGTGGGGACCACGCTCGGCGATATCGACCTGGCCGAAGCGGGCTCCGCCCCCGGTGTGGCTGCCGGTTCCGGCTCCTTCCGGGTCGCCTCCGCCATCGCCGGCCGGTACGGCCTGGGCGGGCCGAACCAGAGCCTGAGCACTGCCTGTTCAGCAGGGGCGTACGCCGTGAGCTGGGCCGCCGAGCTGATCGACAGCGGCCAGGCCGACGTGGTGATCGCCTGCGGAACCGACGGGTATTCACGTGTCGCGCTCGCCTCGCTGGACCGCTTCGGGCTGCTGGACCACCTGGTGTGCAGGCCGTTCGACGCCGGCCGACAGGGCATGGTGACCGGCGACGGCGCCGCCGCGGTGGTCCTCGAGTCCGCCGCACACGCCGCCCGCCGCGGCGCCGTTCCGTACGCCGTCGTCGAGAGCTACGGATGGAGCTGTGACGGCTATCATCCGACGGCGCCCGAGCCGGGAGGAGCACAGCTCGGGCGCGCTGTGGCCGAGGCACTGAACCGTGCCTCCGGCCCGCCCGGCGCCCTGGTGCTGCACCGTGCGGGAATCACGGTCAATGACATCGTCGAGAGCAACGTCGTCGCCGCGGCGCTCGGCGAGCGTGTGGACCGTACCCCCGCGCTCGGCATCAAGGCGGTCATCGGACATACGGCGGGCGCCGCCGGGGTCTTCGGATGCGTCACTGCCGCCCTGATACTGCGTCACCGGACGGTACCGCCCAACGCGCACGTGGCCACGCTCGATCCGGACTGCCCGCTCGATGTCCCTGTGGCCGGTCCGGTGCCGCTCACCGAGCCCCGGGTGCTGGTCAGCGCCACAGGGTTCGGCGGCAACAACGCCGTTCTCGTGCTGGGAGCGGCATCGTGAACCTTTCCGTCACAGGCGTAGGGCTGGTGGCCCCCGGGGTGCGGGGCGCGAGAGACCTCGTTCTCACCGACGCACCGGATCCGGCGGAAGCCGACCGGGACTGGTTCGACCCGGTGCTCCACCTGGGTCCGCGTGGCTGGAAGTACATGACTCCGGCCACCCGCTATCTGCTGGCCGCGGCCAACGCGGCAACCGGGCGGAGCCCGGGCGAGAAGCCGCCGCACGCCCACGATGCGACACGCCTCGGTGTCTGCGCCGGTACCCACCACTCCATCGGCGCCATGCACGCCCGTCTGGACCGCACCATTCGGGAGCAGGGCCCGGCTGGACTCAGCCCGGCCGAACTGCCGGGCTTCTCGGTGAACATGCCGGCCAGTCAGCTCGCGATCTCCATGGCCTGCCGGGCCTTCTCCGTCACCTTGACGAACCCGGTCGTGGGCGGTCTGGACGCCGTACTGTTCGCGATGTCCGCGCTGCGCCGCGGGCGGGCCGACCGGGTGCTCGCCACCGCCACCGAGGACGCCTGCGCGGCAGCCGGGACGCTGGGCGGAGCGGCGGCGCTGATGCTGGACATCGACGCCGATCAGGGTTCGCCACAACTCACCGGCGGGCTCTCGCGGTTCGTCCCGCGTGCCGCACACGGCGGCTGGGAACCCGCGGCTCTGACGACTGCGGCCGATCGGATCGCCGCACTGGGCGCAGGCGAACACACGGTGCGGTACGCCTTCTGCGGGTCGGCGGTCGCCGCGCCCGTTGACGAGTCGGTACAGAAAGCTTTCGCCGCCGCCGGCATCGCACTGAGGACCACCGCTTTCACCGGGGGCGACGCACGTTTCGGCACGGTGTCCGCACTGTTGCAACTGGCCGGGCTGCTGGAGGAGCCCGGTCCAGGTCTTGTCGTCGCGGTGTCGGATGACGGGCATCTCGCCGCGGTGACCCTGCTAGGGGCCGCGCGAGGAGGCCCGGCACGAGCATGAGAACCAACACGGGGGATTACAAAACATGCACGCTTCTCTACATAACGGGACCTATCCGATGTGGTCGTGCCGCGGCCGGACCACATATCAGGCGGCCGGCGCCGCGGAGGCCGGAGGGGTTTCCCAGCTGCGCCGACATCCGCACCAGCGCCCCGCACCATCCGACCTGCCGGTCCAGGAGACGCTGACCCGAGCCGCTCCAGCCTCCCGGCTCCGTGGCAGACCGCCCTACGGTTACCGGGCGGTCACCGGCACCGTTGACGGGAGGCAGCGACAGCGCCTCGTTCCCGATGACCGGACCGCGCCCGTCGTCGTGCGCATCTTCCACGAATACCTGGCGGACAAGGGGCTGCTGAGCATCGCCGAGGGTCTCACCCTGGACGGGATCTCCAGCCCCGGTGCGGCCAGGCGCGGTCTGGAATGCCGGGCAGCGGCCTGGTCCAAGAGCGCCGTGCGGGCGATCCTGGTGAACAGCCGCTACGCGGAACGCACCGCGATCGGGGACCCGGGCGGTGAGAAGTCGGAGTCCGTGACGATCGTGGCACCCGAAGTCTTCGATCGGGTGCAGCGAATGTTCGATCTGCGCAGGACGGTGTCCGCTGCGAACGCGGGCTCGGCCGAACGGTTCTACGCGCTGCGCGGCCTCGTGCGCTGCGCCCGTTGCAACCGGCTGATGCAGGGCACCTGGAACAACGACGAGCCCTACTACCGCTGCCGGTTCCCGGCCGAGTACGCCAGCGCCAACGAGATCGACCATCCGCGGAATGTGTACCTACGGGAGCAGTCGGTCGTCGGCCCGCTCACCTCATGGCTGCGCGAGTCCTGTGCGCGTGGCCGTCTCACGCAGCTGGTCTCCACCACACGATTCGGCGCCCACCACGAGGCGGCGATCGTGGCGGCCGCTCGCCGTGTGCGGAGGCTGCGGGAGTCCGGGGGAGAGGAGCAGGCCTCCGTTTTCCAGGAGCTGGGGCTGCGGCTCACCTATTCCGCCCACGACCGCATGTTGCAGGCCAAGGCAGTGCTGGGTCCTGCGGAACTTGTCATCCGCGGTTCGCTCGCACTGTGACCCGCCGCCGGAGCGCGGTCCGGAAATCCCGGCCTTTCCCAACACCCATGGGTGTACGCGTTTTAAACATGAACTCGCGTAGCGTCTGAAATGAGCGGGCCGCCGTGCATCAAGGCGGCCGGCGGACCCTCTGTTTTCCTCCTGACGGAAAGGGAGATTCGATGACCATCGATACCACTTTCAACCAGGACGAGTTGCGTGAACTCGTCGCCGACATACTCGATGTAAATCCCGAGTCGCTCACGGACGAAGCCCTCTTCATCGAGGACCTGGACGTCGATTCGCTGGTCGCTCTGGAACTGGCGGTCACACTTGAGCGCAACTACCAGGTAAAGATCAACGAGGCGGAGATCATGCAGGTCCGCCGGCTTCCGGATGTCCACGATCTGCTGGTACAGAAGCTGGCCGCCTGAATGAGCGCGGTCATGCTGCTGCCGGGGGCACGGGTGCTGCACCTGGATGACGCCGGTATTGACATAGAAATCCCGGTGGACCCCGAAGCCCCCGTTTTCGCCGGCCACTACCCTGCGTTCCCGCTCCTGCCCGGGGTCTTCACGCTGGACGCGGTGCACCAGGCAGTACTCCTGCACGCCGATGAGCAGCACGGTGTACGTCCCGAGCTGGAGGAGATCCGTTCCGTGCGCTTCGCCTCTCCGGTCTTTCCGGGAGACTTGCTCGCCATCGACTGCGTGATCACTCGCGCCGAAGGAGTCCGGGACGTGCGTGCGCGTTGCCGGACCGGCCGGGGGAAGACCGCGACCCTGCGGTTGCAGTACCGCGATCCGACGTAGGAGTTCTGATGTTCAGTACACACTCGTGGGGAGCCACCGAGCAGGAATGTGCGGCCAGTTACCCGTGCGACGAACACCTGCCGAAGCCGTACCTCAGCTTCCACCGTGCTATCGACGTCGACGCGCCGGTCCCGCTGACATTCCGGTGGCTGTGCCAGGTGAGGACCGGTGCGTACACCTATGGCCGGCTGCACAGCAGCAGCCGGACGCTCACCCCCGGTGCGGAGAACCTGGCGATCGGCCAGCGCTTCCTCGCCTTCGACCTCGTCGACTTCGAACCCGGCAGCCACCTCACCGGTGTCACCTACCCCGCGGCGCGCCGCGCCTATGGCGTGATCGCGGTGACCTACCAGGTCGTTCCCCGGGCAACTGGGGCCAGTCGGCTGGTCGTACGGCTCAACGCGGCCGCACCGACGGGCCTGGCGCGGATCCGGGCATCGGTGCTCGCGGTCGGCGACACCGTCATCATGCGCAAACAACTGCTGACCCTGAAGGCGCTGGCCGAACGCGATGCCGCGGCGCCGCAATGACCGGGAGGAGGCTGTACAGCTCGTGAACGATCCGTCACGTTACCTGCTGATTGAAAGCCAGGGACCATGGGCCGGACCGAACGCCGGCCGGTTCCTGGACGATGCCCGCGTGCTCGCGGAAGCAGGCCACGAGGTCTGCGTGTTCCTGGTGCAGGACGGTGTCTTCGCCGCGGCGCCAGGAGCGCCCCAGCTGGAGCGCCTGGCCGAACTGGGCGCCCAGGTCTGGGTGGACGACTTCTCTGCGGCACAACGCGCGCTCAGCGCCCGGAAACTGTCGCCCCACGTGACCGTGACAGGCATGGACTCTGCGGCACGGCTGCTGCTGTCCGAGGGCTGCCGGAATGTGTGGCACTGATGGCCGCCACGATCACCCAGCGCCGCTGGGACCTGCTGCTCGTCGTCACCGCCGCCCCGCATTCCAACGACGTGATCACCTCGGCCCTGCGGCTGGCCCAGGCCGTGCTCGACGAGGGCAGAACCGTCCGGCTGTGGGCCTGCGGCTACGCCAACATGCTGACGCAGACCACGCACGGCGAGACGAAACTGGTGAACACCCGCGACCCGGAGGGTGTCTACCCCTCCAGCTCACGCATCGTGCGGGACATGCTGGCGGCCAATCCCGGGCGGTTCGCCTGGATCGCGTGCACAGCCTGCAGCGCGGAGCGCGGCGCCACGCAGCACATCGACGAGGTGCGCTTCCGTTCGCCCATGCGCTTTGTCTCCACCATCCAGGGCGCGGAGAACACCGTCTTCATCGGAGGTGCCTGATGTCCGGCTACCGCGTGCTCGGAGTGATCGACCGGGCCTACCGGGGCTCTGTCGAGGTGCAGTTCTTCGATGCCCTGTACGGCATCCTCGACTTCCGTGCCCAACTGGGCGGGGTGGCCCTCGCGCTGCGCGGCGCGGCGGTCACCCTGGCGGTGGACGAGGACGCCTACCTGCCGGTCGTCGAGTTCGGGCCGCTGCGCCTGGAGACACTGCCGGACTACCGGAACTCGGTACGTCAGCTGGTCGCCGAGGGCGTCCCCGTCATGGTCGATGAGCCGGACCTGCGCGCCCTGGGCTTCGGACCGCTGGATCTGGTACCGGGTGTGGACTGTCTGGACACCAATGAACTGGCTGCCCGCTGGTCCGAGTACGACGGAGTGTGGTTCGTATGAACGGCGTTGGAACGCTCAAGGCGCTCATCCCGCACCGCTTTCCCGTTCTCCTCGTGGACCGGGTGCTCGAGATCGAGCCAGGGGACCGGATCGTCTGCGTCAAGGCGGTGACCTGTAACGAGCCGTGGTACCAGGAACTGCCCGAGCACACCCCGGACGCCGGCTACGCCTATCCGACGGCGCTCGTGGTCGAGTCCTGGTGCCAGAGCGCCGCGCTGCTGGCCGCATGGGACCAGCCGCGTGACGTGGTGGAAGGGCAAGTGGCCTTGTTCGGCGGCATCTCAGGGATCCGTATACACGGAGAGGTGTTCCCCGGTGAGCTGCTGCGCCACGAGGTACGGATCAGCCGCGCACTGCAGGGGACGTGGTTCTTCGAGGGAACGACTACCGCTCTGGACGGACGGGAGGTGCTTGCCGTGGACAGCGTGATGACCGCTCTGCGTCCCAGCGGGGTCCTGAACCCTCTTACACAGGTGCTGATATGACGGCGGCCGTACGTGAACTGCCATTCGCCGCACCGTTGCTAGCGGTGGACCGCGTCGAACTGCTGGAGCAGGGGGCCGGACCGCGGCTGCGCGCCTCCAAGCTCGTCACCATCGAGGATCCGTACATGGCCGGCCACTTCCCTGGGCTGACCATGCTGCCGGCGGTCTTCCTGCTCGAGGGGCTTCGGCAGGCGGTGGCCCGGGCCTTCGATCTCGCGGATCCACCGGAACTGCTCCAGGTGCGCTCGGCCAGACTCCTCGCCCCCATGCTGGGCGGTGACGAGATCACTCTCGACGCGGCGGTCGAACCGCAGCCCGATGGGGCGCGCTGGGCGATCGACGCGCGGTGCACGCGGGCGGACGGCACGCCGGTGGCGAGGTTGAAGGTGCTGGTCGGAGTCCCAGGAGAGGCGGACGCGATCACGGCGCCCACCGCGCCCCCGGAACCGGTGGACGGCGCACCGGTGATCGATCACGTCCGCATCCGCGAGCTGCTGCCGGTACGGCATCCGATGCTGCTGGTGGACCGGGTGGATTCGCTCGACCCCGGCCGGCGAATCTCCACCGTGAAAGCGGTCACCGGAAGCGAACCCTGCTATCAGTCACTGCCCGAAGGACTGTCAGCGGCCGGGTACGCCTACCCCCGCTCGCTGGTCTTCGAGTCGTTCGGGCAGAGCGCGGCATTGCTGTGGCTCGCCAGTACCGGAGCGGGTGTCCCGGACGGCGTCCTGATGCTCGCGGCGATGCGGGGCTGTCGCTTCGCAGGTGGCGTACAGCCCGGTGAGACGATGCGGCATGTGGTCCGGCTGGAACAACTGTCCTCCGGTGCGGCCTTCCTGTCGGGAGAGATCTGGGCGGGTGCGCAATGTGTGGCCGTGGTCGACCAGCTCATCGCGGTCAACCGCCCGCGGGCGGACGTACGGGCCGCTCCCTGAGCGCGAAGCCCCGCTCTCCCGCCGCCGTATTCGGGAATTCCGCATCGCAAGGTGCCATGGCATTCGCACGACGATTCTCCCGCTCTCATAGTGAACGCCCATGACAGGTGGAACAGGCGCCACTCGGCGGCTAATGTGAATAGCGGCCGAATGAGAAATTCAAGTCGGCTGGGGCAACTAATGGAAGGTGTACAGGAAATGACGACTGTCGCTAACAAGCAGGAGCAGCTCGATGAAATCCGCGAGATTGTCGCGGAGGTGCTCGAGTTGGAGCCCGAGGAGATCGCCGACGCCGGTCTCTTCGTCGAGGAGTACGAGGCCGATTCGCTCCGTGCGATCGAGATCCTCGCCCGCCTCGAGAAGAAGTACAAGGTCGAGATACCGCAGTCGGAGCTGCCCAAGATGGTTAATCTGACCGAGGTCTACAACATCCTGGCGCAGCACGCCGGCTGGCTGGGCTGAAACCATGCGACGGGTAGTCATCACCGGCCTGGGGCCTGTGTCGAGCATCGGGATCGGAGCGCTCGCCTATGGCACGGCGCTGCGCGAGGGCGTCAGCGGCGTCTCCCCGATCAAGTGTTTCGACACGAGCGGCTTCCCTTACTACATGGCCGGCGAAGTGCACGACTTCCGGCCGGAGGACATGGTCCGGCGGCTGTCCATCGATGAGTGGGGCCGTACCAGCCTCTTCGCGGCATCCGCGGCC
This sequence comes from Streptomyces sp. PH10-H1, assembly GCF_030063355.1. Classification (GTDB taxonomy): domain Bacteria; phylum Actinomycetota; class Actinomycetes; order Streptomycetales; family Streptomycetaceae; genus Actinacidiphila. Next base: position 14,360 of record NZ_JASISZ010000088.1, on the reverse strand, counting down.
CGCCTTGCGGTCGCGGATGCCGGAATCGACGAGGACGAACTGGCTGCGGCCCGAGCCGGATCGAGCATGGGCACCACCGGCGGAGAGTCGCAGGTACTCGAACGGCTCACCGGCGACAGCCTGACCGCCGGCCTCGACGGCCTCGACTCCAGACTCGTACGCCAAGTGTCCAGCGCCCGGCTGTCCCATGCGGTCAACCGGGAACTGCGGCTGACCGGCGACGCGGTGACGCTGTCCACTGCCTGCTCCGCCAGCAACTATGCCCTCGGCTATGCCTACGACCTGATCAGGACCGGCGAAGCCGACTACATGATCGCCGGCGGCGCAGACTCGGTCGGCCGCTGGTCGCACGCGGGCTTCTACCGCCTCGGGGCGCTCACGGAGAAGGCCTGCTCGCCGTTTGACAAGAACCGGTCCGGGATCATCACCGGAGAGGGCGGAGCTGCGATGTTCCTGGAGAGCCTGGAGTCCGCGCAGGCCCGCGGTGCCCGCATCCATGCCGAGGTTCTCGGTTACGGGCTGAACTGCGACGCCAACCACATGGTCGCTCCGAACCGGGCCAGCATCGCCGAATGCATGCGCCTGGCTCACTACAACGCCGGAGTCAAGGCGTCGGAAGTGGACTACATCTGCGCCCACGGCACCGGCACCCCGACGAACGACATCGTAGAGGCCGGCGCGGTGGTCGATGTCTTCGGCGACAATCCGCCGCCGATCAGCTCCACCAAGTCGATGCTCGGTCACACCATGGGCGCCGCCAGCGGTCTGGCCGCCATCGCCTCGGTACTCGGCATTGTCGGATCATTCCTGCCGCCCACCATCAACTTCAACACCCCGGACCCGGACATGCCCAGGATCGACCCTGTCCCCAACAAGGCGCGGACCGCCGATGTGCGGATCGCCCAAGTCAACGGATTCGCGTTCGGCGGCAACAACGCCATCGTCATGCTGGGGAGGTTCTCGTGACCGCCGCCACGGAACTCGCGCCCGGAACCGTTCCGGCCCCGGCCGGCCCCCGGGTCCTGGCCATCACCGGCTTCGGCGTCCTGTCCGGTGCCGGTATAGGACCGCGGGCCCTCGCCGCCGCGATCAACGAGCAGCACGCCGAACCCGCCGACGTCAGCGGCATGTTCGAGGAGCAGCTGCCGGGCAGCCACGCCCACGCGCTGGTGGACTTCAAGGTCCGCGATCACCTCGGCCGCAAGGGCACTTCGTTCTTCGACCGCAGCACCGCGCTCAGCATGGTCGCGTGCAAGGAGGCGCTGTCCGACACCGACCTCGACATCAACGACGACAACCGCGCCAGGATCGGCATCACCCTGGGCACCACCGCGGGAAGCGCCAAGTCGACCAGCGACTACAGCCGCGACACCTTCGTCCAGGACCGTCCCTACCTGGTCAACCCGCTGTTGTTCCCCAACGCGGTGATGAACTGCGCTGCCGGCCAGGCCGGTATCTGGTACGGCCTGCAGGGAGCGAACGCCACGATCGCGGGCGGTCCGCTGGCCATGCTCAATGTGCTGCGCTACAGCCGCAACCTCATCGGATGCGGTTATGCGGACGCCCTGCTGGTGGGCTCCGTCGAGGAGTTCAGCCCGCAGTCGGCCTGGGCCGTGCACTACGCGCAGTCCACCGAGGGCGGGAACCTGCCGCCGGGTGAGGGCGCAGCGGTCTTCGTGGTCGAGGACGCCGTCGCGGTGCGTGCCGCCGGGCGGCGAATCGACGCCGAAGTGCTCGCCGTCGAGGTCGGGGTCTTCGACCCGCCGGGCCCCGACGATACATTCACCCGGGGTTTGGCCACCTGCCTGGCACGGGCGCTGGAACGGGCCGGAGTCACCACGGACCAGGTCACCACTGTGGCCACCGCCGCCAACGGAATGTCCCGCCTCGACGATGCCGAGGAAGCGGCGATCACCTCCGTGCTCGGCGCCGAGGTGCCCCGACTGCGCGTCAAGGAGGCCACCGGAGAGGCGTTCAGCGCCTCAGGTGCCTTCCAACTCGCCGCACTGCTTGCCCGGCACCGCGCCGAGCCGGCCCGGGACGGTGAGATATCGGTGATCACCACGCGTTCCGCCGATGGCGCGGCAGGCGCCGCTGTCGTCAGGGGGTGGAGCCGTGACGGTGGCGATAACGGGTAGCTCCATGATCACCTGCGTGGGCGGCCTGGACGACACCTTCGAGGCGCTGCTCGCCGGGCGCAGCGGGGTCTCCCCGCTGCGCTGCGGCGACCCGGACAAGCTCAATGTCCGTTACGCGTACAGCATCGATGACGCGGATGCCGTCCCGGCCGGTGGCGCGCGGCTGGCCGGCAGGTGGCTCGCCCGCTGTGTGCGCGAAGCCCTCGACAACGCGGGGGTGGACCCGGCCGTGCGACGGGTCGCCGTGATCGTCGGCACCGGCATGCGCGAGCACCGCGCCGTGGAGCAGTGGCATGCCGACGGCGCCGAGCTCCGGCTGGCGCAGACGCATTTCGCCGAAGCGGTCCGCTCGGTGGCGCCCGGCGTCACCGAGGTACACACCCTCGCCAACGCTTGTGCCGCCTCCGGCTACGCGCTCGCTCTCGCCGCCGACCTGCTCGAACTGGGCGAGGCCGACGCGGTGGTGGCTGCGGGCTGCGACACGATGACCGAATCCATGCTCACCATGATCGGCCGGGTGGGTACCACCACGGCCGACACAGTACGGCCCTTCGACGCGAACCGCGAGGGAGTGTTGCTCGGCGAAGGCGCGGTCGCCGTCGTGGTGGAGCGGACGGGTGACGGCCGTGCCCCGCTCGGACTGCTGCGCGGTGTCGGTCTGGGCTGCGACGCCCACCACGAGACCGCGCCCGACCTCTCCGGCATCGTCGCCACGATGCGAGACGCGCACCGCCGTGCCGGGGTGACCCCGGAGGAGATCGGCCTGGTCCTCGCACACGGCACCGCCACCGGGCTCAATGATCCCACCGAGGCCGCCGCCCTGCTGGAGACGTTCGGCCCCGACGGGCCGCCCGTCACCGCGATCAAGGGCGCCATCGGGCACACCTCAGGCGGCGCCGCGCTGATGAGCGTCCTGGTGGCGCTCCGCGCCATGGGCGCCGGCGTGGTGCCTCCGGTTGTCGGCCTGCGCACCCCGATCGCGGAGGCCGAGAAGCTCAACCTCGTTCACGGGCAGCCGCTGGCGGCGCGTCCCCGGATGGCTCAGGTGAACGCCTTCGGGTTCGGCGGAGTCAACGCAGTGGTGATCCTGGAGGCCTGTGATGCCTGAGCGCAGCAGACTGCTCGCGGTGGACGGCTGGGCCGTGCATGCCCCCGGCTGGGCCGGGACCGACCTTCCGGGTTCTCCCGCGGAGCCGGCCTGCCCGCCCGAGCGGGCCAAGGAAGTGCTGGGTAGAAAAGGGCTGCTGGGCAAAGAACCCGCTACCAGGCTGGCGCTGTGCGCGGTCCACCGCGCACTGGGTCTTCCGCCGGGGCGCCCCACCGAGCCGCTGCCCGGCGCCGCGGGCACCGCGGTCGTCGTCGCCTCCAACTTCGGCAACGTCGAGACGGTGTGCACCGTACTGACGGACATGCGCGAGCGCTCCGGTTCCGTGGTCAGCCCGATGGACGCCCCGAACGCCTCCAGCAACGTCATCGCCAGCACGATCGCCATCTGGTACGGCTTCACCGGCCCCAATCTGACCGTGTGCAGCGGCGCGACAGCCGGTCTGGACGCGATACGCCTGGCGCGGTTGCTGCTGCTGTCCGGACGCGCGGACAAGGCCGTTGTGGTCGGGGTCGAACCCGCGGACCCGGTCGCCGCCCGACTGGCCGCACTGCGTCCGGAACCGGGGGAGACGCTGGCGGCCGCGGCCGGATGTGTCCTGCTCGGTGTTCCCGGAGCCTGGCCCGAGCCGAGCGGCCTGCTGTGCGGACCGGTAGGGCGGCACAGCGATCCGGTACCCGTGGCGGGACCGGAACCCGGTGAAATGTACGGTGCCGCCGGCATCGTGCGGCTCGCTGTGGCCGCCTCCCGCCTGGCCGGGAGCGGACCTGACACCGCGCCCGTCACCGTCGGCTGCGGTGACACCGAGGACGGCTGGGCGAGCCTGGAGCTCGTCCGCCACGCTCACGCGGGAGCGGCGGTATGAACGGGTGGACCCAGGTGGCCGCCGCCGACGGGATGGAGGTGTGGCGCGGGCCGGGGGAGGGGCCGCCGCTGGTTGCCGTACACGGCATCGAGGACTCCTGGCGCAACTGGCATCACCTGGCCGAGCGGCTGGAGGGTTACACCACCTACGCGCTCCAGATGCCCTGGCACGGCGGCAACACCTACGCCTGGCGTGCGCAGGGCAGCCCGGCACAGTGGCTGCGCCGGGCCCTGGAACTGGTCCCCGAACAGCCGGACGTCCTGCTCGGCCACTCCTTCGGCGCGAACGCCATCCTGGAATATCTGTCGACGATGGAGGACGGCGCGAATCGGAAACTCTCCGCTGTCGTGCTGGCCGCGCCGTTCTACCGGCCCGCCGGATTCGCCCTGTCCGAACCACTGCGGCTGCGTTCCCAGGCGGCGTTCCGCAGGGTGCTCGTGGACGGGCTGCACCTGTCGCTGGGCCCGAGGGGATCGCGGATGGACCCGGAGATCCGCTCATTGATGGAGCAAAAGCTCCTGGAGCGGGCGGTGCCCGCGGGATTCCCGGTCTTCTACCAGGAGTTCGAGGCCTCCGGCGGTCTGGACCTGACTCGGATCAGCGTGCCGACGCTCGTGCTGGCCGGCACACGGGACGAAGGGCTCACCCCGATGCGTGCCGCCGCCCTGGACAAGGCCATGCCGGCCGCCACGGTACGGCTGACGCCGGGCTACGGGCACTTCTGCCACATCGCGCAGGCGCACGAGATGAGCCAGGAGGCAGGCGCTTTCCTGCGGGACACCTCTGCCTGGCCCACCGACCACTCACAAGGAGAACCGACCATGACCGAGCTGCTCGACGGAGAGCCCACGAGCTATGTGGGAATGCCGCGCTATGAAGGTGCGAACATCCGCACCTGGATCGGGTTCAAGCACTTCATGTACCTGGTCGAGGAAGGGATCCTGCAGTACTTCAGGGACCGAGGCGTCGGCGCCCGCTCGCTTTACCACACGTACGGCCTGGGCCTGGAGATCGTCGACTCCTCGGTCCAGCTGCCGGTCGCCCTCGAGGCGGACGAGCAGGTCTACGCCACCATCGTATCGGCCAAGGCCAAGGCCAAGCCGGGTCAGGGCGCACCGTTCAACGTCACGCTGACCGTGGAGCGCGACGGCAGGACGGTCACCGCCCTCAAAGGCAAGGTCCGCGTCGCACTCGTCACCGTCAAGGACGGGTCGGGCACCGAGCCGGTCCCGGCGTTCCTGGAACCCTACGTCGTCCCCGACATCGGGGCGCTGGACAACGCCCAGCAGGCCATCTTGGCGATCGAGGACGGCCAGGAGGTCGCCGACGTACTGGCGCCGGAAGGCTCCGGCTCGATGCTGTGGTCCTGGCGGGCTCCGTACTACTACTGCCACTTCTCCGACCGGCTGCAGCACTCCGCTTATGTGCGCACCCTCGAGGAGGTCGTGGACCGCTACCTGTACGCCCAGGGCCTGTCCGTCGGAGGGCTGCTGGAGGAGCGCGGCTGGATTCCGGTGGTCTCCCGGGCCCGCGTGCAGATGCTCTCCGACGTCTGGATGGAGGAGACCGTGCACACGGTCTTCACGGTGGACGAGATCCTGCGCGACACGATGTACACCGCGCGGATGGACTGCTATGTACGCCGCGGGAACCACCTGGAACGCGCCGCGACCGGCACCATCATGCACGGCTACGCAATCAGCCGCGGCGAACTGGCCGGCACCGTCGCGGTCCTCGACGAAGCTGTGCAGACCTCGCTGCGGGGTGGTGCGAAGTGAGGATGAGGAAGCCGCCGCGCCTGTACTTCTCCCTGCGCAGCCCGTTCAGCTGGATGGCCGTGCGCCAGCTGGAGGAGAGCCTGCCCAACGCCCATGAACTCATCGAATACGTGCCGTTCTCCGAGCCGGACGAGCACAGCGTGGCAGCGCTGGAGGCGCAGGGCGGCGAGTTCCACTACGTGGCCATGAGCAAGGCCAAGCACCTGTACATCCTGAACGACACCAAGCGCCTGGCCGCGAAGTTCGGCTACGAGATGAAGTGGCCGATCGACAAGGGCGACGAGTGGTGGGACCTGCCCCACCTGGCCTGGTTCAAGGCCAAGGAACTCGGCGTGCACAAGGAGTACTACGAGGCCGTCATGACGGCCCGCTGGGAGCGCGGCGAGAACATCTGCGACCGCGACCTGCTGCGCCGGGTCTGCGACGAAGCCGGGCTCCCTGGGGACGCGCTGGTCATGGCGCCCGAAGAGGCGCACATCCGCGAGCAGGGCACGGCGGCGCTCATGCAGATCTACGAGGACGACATCTTCGGCGTCCCCTACTTCAAGATCGGCCGGCACCGCTTCTGGGGCCGCGACCGGCTCGAGGACTTCCTGGCAGCGCTGCAACAGGCGCTGGCCACCGCGAGTAAGGCATGAGGAGCACCGTCATGACGACAACGCAGACCGCGACGACCGAGCCCGTGCCGTACCCGCTGGTCGACACGGCGTGGGGTGCGGACCCGCTGGACGGGATTCCGCAGGAACTCCTGGAGCGACCCGGCGCCATGGATGTCGACACCGCGGGTGGCTGCGGCTGACAGCCGCGCCTCCCGCGCCGCGTCCGCGGCACGGTCACCGCACTCACCACACCGAACACCTCCGCACCAGTGGCGGCAACCCAGGAAGGGCAATCACAGTGACCGAACGCCGTTTGGCCATCGTCACCGGTGGATCTCGTGGAATCGGCAGGGCCGTGGCGGTGCAACTCGCCGCAGACGGCTACAACATCGCCTTCTGCTACCGCAGCGGCACCGAAGCGGCCGCCGAGACCGAGAAACTCGTGCGCGAGAACGGCGCGGATGTCTACCACGCGCCGTGCGACGTCGCCGACTTCGACTCCGTGGAGCAGTTCGTGGCGCAGGCCGCCAAGGAGCTCGGCCCGGTCCATGTGCTCGTCAACTCGGCGGGCATCGTGCGCGACAACCCCCTGGTCCTGATGCCGGTCGACGACTGGCGCGCCGTCATCGACACCAACCTCAGCGGCACATTCAACTTCTGCCGCTCCGTGTGCTTCAGCTTCATGAAGCGCAAGGAAGGGGTCATCGTCAACATGTCCTCCATCGCCGGCGTGTACGGCAACCCCACTCAGACCAACTACTCCGCCTCCAAAGCCGGCATCCAGGGCATGAGCGCCGCGCTGGCCAAGGAGGTCGCGCCCTATGGCATCCGCGTGAACGCCGTCGCTCCCGGCTTCATCGAGACCGACATGACCAAGGCCCTGCCGGAGAAGGTGCGCGCCACCGCGCTCAAGGCGATCCCGCTCAAGCGGTACGGCGGCGCGGCGGAGGTGGCGGACCTCGTCTCGTTCCTGGTCTCCGACAAGGCCGCCTACATCACTGGCGAGGTCATCCAGATCGACGGCGGGGTTGTGCTGTGACCTGTGTTCCCGTCGCGGCGGCGGGGAGACCCACGGTGAGAGCGTCGTGCCCGAGCCCGCCGTGATCGCCGTCCCTGCGTCCCGCGGGGCGCAGCCTGGACCGATCGTCTGACACCGCAGCGCAGACGCCACATCACGAGGGGCAGTTCCCAGTGGACAAGACCGCGTTCGTCTTCCCCGGCCAGGGCTCACAGCGGGTGGGCATGGGCCTGCACCTCATCGAGGAGCGGCCCGACCTGCTCGACCTGTACTACCGCCCGGCCGACGAGATCCTTTCCTTCCCATTGTCCGCGACCTGCTGGGAGGGCCCCGCTGAAGTGCTGCGGGACACCTCCGTCACCCAGCCCGCGGTCTTTCTCACCAGCCTGGCGACGCTGGAGGTGCTGCGCGGGCGCGGTGCCCGGCCCGACGTCGTCGCCGGCCACAGCCTCGGCGAGTACACGGCGATGGTGGCCGCGGGCGTACTCGACTGGACCGACGCCCTGCGCCTGGTGCGCCGCCGCGGGGAGCTCATGGAGGCCGTCAACCGGGACGTGCCCGGCAGCATGGCCGCGGTGATCGGCCTCGGCCTGGGGACGGTCGAGGAGATCTGCGCCGAGGGCGCGGCCGAGACCGGCCAGATCGTCGAGGTCGCCAACGACAACGAGCCAGGGCAGGCCGTTGTCTCCGGACAAGCGGACGCGGTGGCGTGGGTCCGGCGGGAAGCCGAGCGGCGCGGGGCGATGAAGGTGGTGGAGCTCGCGGTGGGGGCCCCGTTTCACTGCAGCCTGATGGCGGGAATCGAGGAGGAGTTCGCCGCGGAACTCTCCCGCATCCCCTTCAGGGAACCGCGGATCCCGTTCGTCTCCGGAGTCACGGCGGACTATGTCACCAGTGCGCGGGACGCCGTGTCCTGCCTGCGCAGGCAACTGACCGGCCGGGTGCGGTGGACCGATACGGTGCGGCGCCTGGCCGCCGACGGCGCCGGCCGGTTCATCGAGGTCGGGCCGGGCCGGGCCCTGGGCGGCCTGTGCCGCCGCACCGCCCCGGAAGTCCCGGTCCGCGCGACGAACGACGAGCGCCGGCTGGCCCAGACGCTCGCGGAGTTCGCGTCGGTCGAGACCGCCGCCTGACCAACGTGTTGCCGACGAGGAGTGTGGATCATGCGAACAGCAGGCGGCCGACCCGCCACGGACCTGTCCGAGCGAGGCGCCCCGGCGCCCGTGAAGACCATTGCCGCCCGGCAGATGATGCAAGGGCCCATGAGCGGGCGGATCGACCAACTCGCCGGGCTGAAGGAATCGGTCCGACAGGGCCCCGACCGGGCGGCCACCGAGCGCCAGCACGCCAAGGGCAAGCTGACCGCGCACGAGCGCGTCGAACTGCTGCTGGACGAGGGGTCGTTCACCGAGATCGAGGCGCTGAGGCGGCACCGGGCGACCGGTTTCGGCCTGGAGAACCGCCGTCCGTACTCCGACGGTGTCATCACCGGCTGGGGGACCGTCTACGGGCGGACGGTTTTCGTCTATGCGCACGACTTCCGCATCTTCGGCGGCGCACTGGGCGAGGCCCACGCGGAGAAGATCCACAAGGTGATGGACCTGGCGCATGCGGCCGGCGCTCCACTGGTCAGCCTCAATGACGGTGCGGGCGCCCGCATCCAGGAGGGTGTCAGCGCCCTCGCCGGTTACGGCGGGATCTTCCAGCGCAATACCGCTGCCTCCGGGGTGATTCCGCAGATCAGCGTGATGCTCGGCCCGTGTGCGGGCGGCGCGGCGTACTCACCCGCGCTGACGGACTTCGTTTTCATGGTCCGTGAGACCTCGCAGATGTTCATCACGGGGCCCGACGTGGTGCAGGCGGTCACCGGGGAGAAGGTGTCGCAGAACGGACTCGGTGGCGCCGATGTCCATGCGGGGATCTCAGGCGTGGCGGCGTTCGCCTACGACGACGAGGTGCAGTGCCTGGAGGACGTGCGTTACCTGCTCTCGATGCTTCCGGCGAACAACCGCGAACAGCCCCCGGCGGTTCAGTCCTCGGACCCTGCCGACCGCTCGACCGGGGCGTTGCTCGACATCGTCCCCGCAGATGCCAACCGTGCCTACGATGTGCGTGCCGTGATCGAGGAGATCGTCGACGACGGGGAGTACCTGGAGATCCAGGAACTGTGGGCGCCCAACATCGTGTGCGCCCTGTCCCGGCTCGACGGCCGCGTCGTGGGCATCGTCGCCAACAACCCGGGCGCCGTGGCCGGGGTGCTGGACATTCACGCCTCCGAGAAGGCGGCGCGGTTCGTGCAGTTCTGCGACGCGTTCAACATCCCGCTGGTCACCCTGGTCGATGTGCCGGGCTTCCTGCCCGGCGTGGAGCAGGAGCACGGCGGCATCATCCGGCACGGCGCCAAACTGCTGTACGCCTACTGCAACGCCACTGTGCCGCGCGTCCAGGTGATCATGCGCAAGGCATACGGCGGGGCGTACATCGTCATGGACTCCCGCTCCATCGGTGCCGACCTCTCCCTGGCCTGGCCGGGCAACGAGATCGCCGTCATGGGCGCCGAGGGCGCGGCGAATGTCATCTTCCGGCGGGAGATCGCGGCGGCGGACGACCCCGAGGCGGTACGCGAGCAGAAGATCAAGGAGTACCGCACCGAGCTGATGCACCCGCTGTACGCGGCCGAGCGCGGGCTCGTCGACGATGTCATCGACCCCGCGCAGACCCGGGCGGTGCTGATCAGCTCCCTGGCCATGCTGCGGCACAAGTACGCGGACCTCCCGTCCCGCAAGCACGGAAACCCCCCGGTATGACGGCGGCACGCGCCGATGACGGCGCCGTACGGATCGTACGAGGTGTCGCGGATGCCGCGGAACTCGCGGCTCTCACGGTGGTGCTGCACGTTTTGGCGCGTCACCGGGGTGCCGCCCCGGTCGGACCGTCGGGCGTCAGCTGGGACCGGCAGGCCGGAGCCCGGTACCGCCCGGCCAGCTCCTGGAGAGCGTAACCGGTAATCCCCCCAATGCTCCGCAGGTATGCCTGGTCCGTCCGGCGGCTGATCCGTGAATTCTCAAGGTCAGAGCTGGTTGGCAGATGCCGGATTCGGAAACCGGGCCCGCCCCATTGACTGCGGTGCCGCTCTGTTCCCCCGACAGGCGGCCCGCACCTCCGGCCTCCCCTGCACGGGGGAGGCCGGTTTCCTCCCCGGCGGGCCATATCCGACCGTACCGTGCACCAGGATGGGCGACTTTCCGAAGCCACCCGCTGATAGCGGGACGCACCACGGTTGGCGAACTACCGGTACTTTCTCTCAACCCCCATCAGGGCTGGACCGAGTGAATGTCAGGAGCCTAATCTGCGACATGTAGGAGCCTTATCGGAGAGCTGCGTGGAGGAATTAAGAACATGGCCAATCCCTTTGATTCCGAAGACGGAGTCTTCCTCGTTCTGGTCAATGACGAGGGACAGCACTCGCTGTGGCCGGGTTTTGCCGAGGTGCCCGCCGGCTGGGCCGTGGCGCTCGGTGAGGGCACCCGCCAGGAGTGCTTGGACTACATCAACGAAAACTGGACCGACCTGCGACCGAAAAGTCTCGCAGCGGCGATGAAGTAGCGCGTAATCCGAGTCCTCTCGCCCATCCGATGGTCGGTGTGGAAAGTCTCTAGAGATTAGGGTTCGTTGGCGGATGTCAAATTCGGAAATAAGGCCCATTCAGTTGACCGGGGGTCAATCCGGTCTCTGGTACGCCCAGCAATTGGCCGGGCCTAACGCCGTGTTCAACGCTGGCGGGTATCTGGAGATTCACGGGGCGGTCGACACGGCGCTGTTCCTGGCGGCTGCCCGGCAGGTGGTGCGGGAGACCGACGCGCTCCGGGTGCGTTTCGTCGACGGCCCCGCGGAACCCTCGCAGCTCATCCAGCCGGTGGGTGATGAGAGCCGGTGGCCGGTCTCTGCGCTGGATCTCGGTATGGCGGCCGAGCCCGAAGCGGCCGCCAGGGATTGGATGCACGCCGACCTGGCCGAGGCCGTTGACCTCACCCGAGGGCCGTTCTTCCGGTTCGCGCTGATCAAGATCGCGGAGGACCGGTACTTCTGGTACTACCGCTACCACCACGTGATCATGGACGGGTTCGGCGCGCAGCTCGTCACCCGCCGGCTTGCCGCCGTCTACACGGCGATGGCGGCGGGCCTGCCGTCGGACGAGGACGCTTTTGGGCCCCTCGCCGAGCTGATCGAGGATGACGAGGCCTACCGGGCATCGGAACAGTTCATCGCCGACCGTGAGTTCTGGACCAGTCGGCTGGCGGACTGTCCCGAGCCGACGCTGTTGGCCGAACGCCCGACCACCATGCCGCAGTTCCTGCTCAAGCGGACACTCCGCGTCGAGGCCGACCGGGCGGATGCCGTACGCGAGCTGGGGCGGCAGGCCGGTGTGTCCTGGCCGGTAGTGCTGTGCGCGGCCCTGGCCCTTTACCTCAACCGGCTCTCCGGGAACCCGGAAGTGCTGGTTGCCCTCTCGACCGGCGCGCGGACCACGCGGACCGCCCGGAGTATCCCCGGAATGGTGTCCAACGTGCTCGCCCTGCGGCTGGGGGTGCGGCCGGACATGACGGTGGCAGACCTGCTGCGGCAGACCTCGGTCCAGATGCGGGCCGCCGTCCGCCACCAGCGCTACCGGTACGAGGACATCCGCCGGGACCTGCTGCTGCTCGGTGACGACCAGCGGTTGCTCGGCCCTCGGCTCAACATCCTGGTCGCCGACGACATCGTGACCTTCGACGGCTTGCCGACCACCGCACACCGGCTCGTCCACGCACAGGACGACGACCTGTCCGTGATCGTCTTCGCCCAGGCGGACGGCGGCTTCCTGGTGGAGCTCACCGCCAACCCCGACCTCTACACCACCGATACGGTCGACCGGCACCACCGCGACCTGCTGGCCCTGGTGGACAGCCTGGCCGCTGCTGATCCGGAACAGTTGGCCGGGCGGGTCGATGTGGTGGAGCCGGTTGAGCAGCAGCGGATTCTGGCGGAGTGGAGTGCGGGCGGACGGGAGGGGCTGCCGGACATACCGGTGGTCACGTTGCCGGAGTTGTTCGAGCGGCAGGCTGCCCGGTGCCCGGATTCTGTCGCGGTGGTCGCTGAAGACTGCTCGCTGACCTATGCCGAGCTCAATGTGCGGGCCAACCGGCTGGCCCATCTCCTTCTGGCCCGAGGCGTACGGCCGGAGCAGTTCGTCGCGCTGGCGCTGCCCAGGTCGGCGGAGATGGTGGTGGCCTTGCTGGCGGTACTCAAGGCGGGGGCGGCCTATCTGCCGTTGGACCCCGCCTATCCCGCCGACCGGCTGGCCCTCATGGTCGCGGACGCCCGGCCCGCGCTGGTGCTGGCCGTGGCCGAAACCGCGGAGGTCACCGAGCAGGCCGTCGCCGGCCTGCCGTGCCTGCTGCTCGACGAAGCGGCGGCAGAGCTCGCCGGATACCCCGGCGCCGATCCCACCGACGCGCAACGGGCGACACCGCTCACCGCCGCCGACGCGGCATATGTGATCTACACCTCCGGCTCCACCGGGCGCCCCAAGGGCGTGGTGATCCCCCACTCCAACGTGGTCCGGCTCTTCGAGCAGACCCAGCAGTGGTTTGACTTCGGCCCCGACGATGTCTGGACGATGTTCCACTCCTACGCCTTCGACTTCTCCGTCTGGGAGATCTGGGGCCCCCTGCTGCACGGCGGACGGCTGGTCGTCGTCCCGTTCCGTGTGAGCCGATCGCCCGAGGAGTTCCTGGAACTGCTGGTCCGGGAGCGGGTCACGGTGCTCAACCAGACCCCGTCCGCGTTCTACCAGTTGATGCAGGCCGACCAGGACAACCCCGCACTCAGCGGTGAGCTGGCACTGCGTGTGGTGGTCTTCGGCGGCGAGGCACTGGAACTCGGCCGCCTGAAGGACTGGTACCAGCGCCACCCGCAGAACGCGCCGCTGCTGGTCAACATGTACGGGATCACCGAGACCACCGTGCACGTCAGCTACCTGCCACTGGACGGCGCGCAAGCGGCGGCCTGCGGCGGCAGCTTGATCGGCACGGGCATCGGCGACCTGCGGGTCTATGTCCTGGACGGGGCGCTGCGCCTGTCCCCGGCCGGCGCGACCGGAGAGTTGTACATCGGCGGCCACGGCGTGGCCCGCGGTTATCTGCGCCGTGCGGGGTTGACGGCGGAGCGTTTCGTCGCTGATCCCTTCGGTGTTCCCGGTGCCCGGATGTATCGCACGGGGGACCTTGCCCGCTGGACCACCGACGACTCGGGCAATCTCGAGTACATCGGGCGGGCCGACCAGCAGGTCAAGATCCGCGGCTTCCGCATCGAACTCGGCGAGATCGAGACCGCCCTGGCCACCCATCCCGACGTCACCCAGGTCGCGGTCACCGCGCCCACCGGAACCGACGGCACCCGACGCCTCATCGCCTACGCCGTCCCCGCCCCCGGCACCACCCTGGACCCCCACACCCTGCGCAAACACGCCGCCGCCCACCTCCCCGACTACATGCTCCCCACCCACATCGTCCAACTCGACCAGCTCCCCCTGACCCCCAACGGCAAACTCGACCACCGCGCCCTCCCCGCCCCCCACACCCCCCACAACCCTGCGGGACGCCCGCCCCGCACCCCCCAAGAAGACCAGCTCTGCACCCTCTTCGCGCAAACCCTCGACCTCCCCACCGTCACCATCGACGACAACTTCTTCGACCTCGGCGGACACTCCCTCCTCGCCACCCGCCTCGTCAGCCGCATCCGCACCACCCTCCACACCGAACTCCCCATCCGCACCCTCTTCGAACACCCCACCGTCGCCCAACTCACCCAACACC